>JAIXSZ010000025.1 GCA_027484425.1 Sphingobacteriales bacterium | reverse complement strand
GCCGACCTTATCGACGGCTTCATCGAGGCACGTTCCCGTTTCGGCTATTCCCCATTCGAATTAGAATTCGGTGTAGAAAAAATACAACACATCGACCCACTCTACAGTCCTTATGTCGACACCATAGCCAAAGAAACCACCGAACCCGTAATCCCAAGATTTTACGAACCACCAAACACCACTCCACCGCCAACTAGCAAAAGAACGCACGTCATCGATACCAGTACCTGGACCGATGACATGCTCATTGCCATCAACAAAGAACTCAGCAACCACGAAGCCATCAAAAACATGCCGCCCGAACAACAAAAAACCTATGCCGAATTGTCACAAATTCTAAAGCCAGTTATGGAAAGTAGATTACCATTGATAATCAATGACTTAGCCCCCAAAACGCATGAAACAACCGGAAACGAACCGGAAAATCTGGAAACCATGCTGACACGTATCAGAAAGGCATTCCTCCAAAATCACCCCGTCCATCCCGACTATGATAAACCCAAAACAACTAGCAAAACCGCATCACTACCGGAAAATGAAACCTCATTGATAATCAACGACTTAGGTATCAAAACACATGAAAACACCGGAAACGAACCGGAAATACAGCCCCTTCGGCTGTCCCCCCGCTCTCGCTCTCTTCCCCGCTCTGAAAATCCCTCTGACCTCCCAAATACTGACACAATACCGGAAAATGAAACACCATTGATAATCAACGACTTAGACCCAAAACCACATGAAACAACCGGAAACAAACCGGAAAATCCAACACCCACTCCGCCCAAAGACAACCTCATACGTCAGGGCGAAGTATTCTCACGTCCAGTATTCATTACCCCTTCTTGGCCCTTCCGCGAAGAACCCCGTGGCAACAAATTCAAGTACTAACCACCCACCATACCGGAAAAGTGAATAGTATTGATAATCAAATACTTATCTATCAAAACCCATGAAACAACCGGAAACAAACCGGAAACTGCTACACTTCATTTACACTACATATACACCTATAAATGCAACACATCACATTCCTGCTCATTAATCAGTAATTTCACATCCCAAAATCAACACAAATGGTAGCCAAGCAATACAAAGCATCATTACTGATAGCAGAAGACGAAGAGAGCCTGAGAGAAGCGCTAAAGTTGAATATGGAGCTGGAAGGCTACGAAGTTACCACCGTCGACAACGGTCCTGGAGTTATCAAAGCAGTAAAAAACGAATACTTCGACCTCATTATCCTCGATATCATGCTCCCCGATATGGACGGCATCACCGTATGCGAAACCATACGTATGCAGCACAATGATGTGCCTATCCTGTTCCTATCCGCACGCAACAGCAGCGCCGACAGAGTTGAGGGACTAAAAAAAGGTGGCGACGATTACCTCACCAAGCCCTTCAATCTCGAGGAGCTATTGCTGCGGGTCGATAAGCTGGTCACCAAAAACAAAAAAATTAAAGAACCACAAACCATCAACGATGTATATGAGTTCGATGGCTGTGTCATAGACTTTGGCGCACACGAATGTGTCGACAAAGACGGCGAGAAAAGAGAACTCAGCAAAAAAGAAGCAGCACTGCTTCGTCTGCTCACAGAGCACGAAGGCGAGGTAGTATCGCGCGAGCAGATATTGCAGATAGTTTGGGGCTACAACGTATACCCCACCACCCGTACCATCGACAATTTCATCCTCAACTTTCGCAAGTTTTTTGAGCGCGATAGCCGCAATCCCCGCCACTTTCACTCTATAAGGGGCATAGGCTACAAGTTCACCAAATAAGCCGATTTTCAGGGCATTTTAGGAGTGTTATCTGGCTTTTTTATTCAGGCCATTCATACTCACGTTGCACCGCCTTTTTCACCTTATATACTAGCAATAGTGTGGCAGGGCAGTGCATCATATTGGTTTTGTACATGGCGTTGTAGTCGTCAAACGGTTGCTTGTTGTGATGTGGAAATTCTGCACAGTCAGCCGGGCGCACCTCATATATACTGCACATATTGTTGTCTGCCAGAAACTGACAGGGCTGCGTGGTATTCACCCAGTCGCCCGACTCTTTTTCTTTATACAACCATTGGTCTCTGAATTCCCGCACTGTCATATTCAGGTGCGCAGCTATACGGGTTATATCTCTTTTACTGAAGGTCGGCGTCATGGTTTTGCAGCAGTTGGCACAGGTGGTGCAGTCGGTTTCGGCCCACACTTTAGCATCAGCTTTGTCCACTATCTCTTGCAGATCGGGGGGTAGCAGCTCATCCAGTTGGTCCAGAAATTTCGACAACGACTTTTTCTTACGGGCTGCATTGGCTGCAAATTTTTCTAAATCCATTTACTAGGGGTTGTGGTATGTGCGATTCGGAAAAATAAGATTATTATCTGTTAGCGTCCCTGTTTTCTTTCAGGTAGTTCAGCTCCGCTGGTGTATAGTCCTCAGCCCAGTCTTTGGGTAGTGGGGTGCTATGTTTCAGCAGCATATAAAACGCACCAGCAAACAACAACGCACCTGCAGCAGCTATGCCATAAAACATACCGCCTTGTTCTGTTATTTTGTCCATGCCATCGCCACCTATATAGTGCAGCACTATCTGGGCACCATTAAAAAACATATGTGCCACTATACTGCACCACAATGAGCCCGTAAGCTGATATATAACGGCCAGCAAGGCACCCGCAAGGAAAATAGGTAAATAGCCATAAATGTTGGTGTGCGAGTATGAAAACACCGCTGCTGTAAACAGTATGGGGAATATCATGGTGCGGCTACGCTTGCGTGCAAACCGCATTAGCGACCCCCTAAAGAACAGTTCTTCACCCACAGCAGGCACTATAGCCATCACCACAAAAGTGCGCAGAAAATCGGCTAGTGTGGGCATTTTCAGGTAGGCGCGCATTATGTTTTCATTTACAGCTTGTGCTGCTTTCACCTTTGCCCCAAAGTCTATTTGACCTATCAGGTTTTCTAGCAGTATCAGAACCGGCATAGCACCTGCCATTACCATCACAACTAGTAGCATTTGCAGGGGTTTGCCAGGCTTTCGCAATCCCAAGTAGCCAGCTGGCCCAGGGTGAGCCAGATAGGCAAATGTAGCAGCTGGCAGCAAAAAGATAAATAGGTTTTGTATACCCTGCACCAGCAGGCTCGCTTGTATCAATTTTGCTGGGCTTTGTGCATTAATACCAGCCAGATCGGCAATAGCAAAACCCGTCAACTTAGGAAACACGCCCAACACTATAGCACCTATGCTAGACATAAAAGTGAAAGACATCAACAAAAACAACAACAATTGCATTCCCCACGGGTAGGCACGAAAATACTTCATAATTATAATCGATAACTGATTGTAAAGGTAACAGATAGCCAGCTATCACCAACAGTACAATGTGCGGCCACACACAAAATATTGTAAGACTCACATCAAGGCCATCACAGCCCTACTCATATATTTAGTTGTTTGTCCTCGTAAGGGCGGTGGCTATTGAGTCACTATCCTACCATCCTGCATCACCAGGGTGCGGTCGGTCATTTTGGCTAGGTTGTCATTGTGGGTTATCATCACAAATGTCTGCCCCAGTTTATCGCGCAGCTCCAGAAACAACTTATGAACCAGATGGGCATTTTCACTATCCAGATTGCCCGTAGGCTCATCTGCCATCACTACCGATGGTCGGGTTACCAAAGCGCGCGCTATCGCCACCCGTTGCTGCTCCCCACCCGATAGTTCAGATGGTTTGTTATTCAGTTTGCTGCTCAGCCCCACTACCGCCAGCATTTCAGCCGCCTGTTGCGCTGCTTCTTTTTTGTCTGTACCCTTTATCCATAGTGGCATACATACATTTTCTATGGCACTAAACTCTGGTAGCAGGTGATGAAACTGAAACACAAACCCTATATGTGTATTCCTGAATTTAGCTTGTTTGCGGGCAGGCAGTTGCAGCATATCAGTATTGTCTATCAGCACACTACCACTATCGGCTTTGTCCAGCCCACCCAGCAGGTGCAGCAGAGTGCTTTTACCCGCACCTGATGGGCCCACTATACTCACTATTTCGCCCTTATGCACCGTCAGCGACACATCATTTACCACCGTCAAGGCAGCATACTTCTTTACAAGGTTTTTGGCTACTAACATATACTACAGACCTGCAAGTTATCCATATTTACAGGATATTAAAAATGCAATACTTTACAACTCTACCCACTGCCCAAACCTAGAATTATTAAAACCATTACAGTGCAGGAAAACATCCCTCTACTACATTCACTATTCATCCCTAAAACCCACTCTTATATGAGACCCATCACAAAACGGTTTGTTGGCAGATGCACCACACCTGCAGAATGCTGTTACCTTGTTTTTGGTGGTTTCATTACCATGTTTGTCTTTTACCGTCAGATTGCCATATACCATCAGGGGTCCATTTTGCAGTACTTCTACAGCTGTGGTAGTGGTAGTGTGGTCGGTCGGTGTGGCTTCAGTCGTTGTTTGTATATAGCTCAGCGCACCAGATGGGCATTTACTCACCTGCTCCATGATGCGGTCTATAGGAGCACCTTCCATGTTTACCCATGGTCTATTTTGCGGGTTAAATACTTCAGCCAGTTCTTGCCAGCACTTTTTAGAGTGTATACATAGGTCAGGCTTCCACAACACGGTTACATTATCATGCTTATATTTTATTACTTTCTCAGTCATAAGTACAGTGGTTTTGTAGTACTAAGATAATATTTAGTACTACAAAACCACTAGCTACTGCCTACTTTAGCATAGGCACTTCAAATATCAGCACATCGCTTGTTTCTACAGCACTTATGTTGATACTGTCTGTTTCAGAAATGCCAATTGCGTCTCTTTTGCTCAGTGTTTTGCCATGAGCGTCTAGTTTGCCATCTATTACTAGGATGTAGGCACCATGCATAGGGCTGCGCAAGCTATGCGTCAGGCTTTTACCAGCCTCTAATGTAGTACGGTATATCCATGCATCTTGGTGTATTTTCAGCCCTTGGTCGTCATTTTCTATAGGCGATACCAGCGTCTGCAATTGGTTGATGCGGTCTGCCTCCACAAATGTTCTTTGGTCGTAGCGTGGTTGCACATCCCTTTTATTGGGGAACAACCACGTTTGAAAGAGCTTTACTTTTTTGTCAGCGCTGTGGTTATACTCGCTGTGATACACCCCTGTGCCCGCGCTCATTACTTGCACTTCTCCGGGCTGTATGGTTTCTTCGTGACCCATGTTGTCTTTGTGAGCCAGCACCCCTTCAAGCACTATGGTTATTATCTCCATATTGTCGTGTGGGTGTGCACCAAACCCTTTACCCGGAGCCACAGTGTCATCATTGAGCACTCTCAGTGCACCAAAGTGTATTTTGGAAGGATCGTACCAACCAGCAAAACTAAAAGAATGATAAGCATCTAACCAACCATGATTTGCATGTCCTCGTTGCGATGCCGGATGAAAAACTATATTTGCCATAATTGTTTGTTTTAAGAATTTAGATGTACCTACACACATGCAAAGCATATGCCAACCTACCCATCTGCCAAAGTAGCAGAAATAGTGGCATTGTAGCATAAATAGTGTGGAATAATAAGCCACTCTATTAGCACCATCATTATTAACTTTACAGCATATAACTCACACACATACATGGCTCAGAACATACTGGTAATAGATGACGAACGTGCTATCAGAAAAGCACTCAATGAGATACTCACCTTCGAGGGTTACATCGTAGATGAAGCAGCAGATGGCGCAGAAGGTGCCAAAAAGATAAAGGAAGGCAATTATGACTGCATACTTTGCGATGTAAAAATGCCCAAAATGGATGGTATGGAAGTATTGCAATTATCTAAACAAGAAAAACCAGACACCCCATTTATAGTCATTTCTGGACATGGCACTATCGAAACAGCCGTAGATGCTGTAAAGAAGGGTGCATATGATTACATCTCTAAGCCACCAGATCTTAACAGACTACTGATAACCATCCGTAATGCAATGGATAAGAAATCGCTGGTGGTAGAAACGAAACAATTACGCAAGCGTATATCTAGAGGTTTTGAAATGATAGGCAGCAGTGACCCTATGATGCGCATACAAGAAACGATAGCCAAAGTTGCACCCACTGACGCCCGTGTATTGATTACCGGAGAAAATGGTGTGGGCAAAGAACTGGTAGCTCGCAAAATTCATGAACTCAGCAATAGAGCAGCGGGACCAATGATAGAGGTAAACTGTGCTGCCATACCCAGCGAGCTCATAGAAAGTGAACTTTTCGGTCATGAAAAAGGTTCGTTTACGTCCGCTATCAAACAAAGAATAGGTAAGTTTGAACAGGCTAGTGGCGGCACCTTGTTTCTGGACGAAATAGGAGACATGCACCTTGATGCACAAGCCAAGATGCTGCGAGCACTGCAAGAAGGTAAAATAACCAGAGTAGGTGGCGAAAAGGAAATAAAGGTGGATGTACGAGTATTAGCAGCTACCAATAAAAACCTAATGGACGAGGTAGAAGCCAAAAAATTCAGAATGGACCTTTATCACAGGTTGAGCGTGATACTGATACAAGTACCAGCGCTAAACAACCGAAGAGACGATATACCAGCCCTCATAGAGCACTTCATGAAAGATATTTGTGAGGAATACAAACAACCACAAAAGGTGATAGAAAAAGCCGCTATAGAGGCGCTAAAAACACACAACTGGACTGGTAACATACGTGAACTCCGCAATGTTGTGGAACGCCTTATAATACTTTCAGATAAAGAAATCACGAAAAAAGACTTTGAAACCTACATTCTATTGAGGTAATTACCCTCTATAGTATAAAAGTTTTAAAAAGGGCTATTCAGCAGTGAATAGCCCTTTTTGCATGTAGCACCGAACTGATGAAATAAAAAAACCGCCCACTGTGTGGACGGTTTCGTAATTTATTATTTGAAAAACAGATAATTAATGTGACTCCTCACCTGGTCTGAGCGGAGTAGTCTGTGGTATAAAGTCACCACCTTCGCCATTGTCTTTGTAATCATATGGCCAACGGTGTACTTCTGGCACATCACCTTCCCAGTTACCATGACCAGGATTGATAGGAGTTGTCCACTCAAGCGTTGTAGAACCCCAAGGATTCTGAGTAGTAAGTTTGCGTCCTTTGTACATACTCACTATATAATTGAACACAAACAACAACTGAACCAAGAAAACCACCAGCGCAACTATACTAATGAAACCATTGATGCTTTGGAACTGTTTGAAAGACTCCCACGCAGAGAAATCATAGTAACGACGCGGCATACCAGCGATACCTTCGTAGTGCATAGGCCAGAAGATAAGATAAGCACCTATGAAAGTAATGAAGAAGTGTATGTAACCCAATGTGTTGTTCATATATCTGCCAAACATCTTAGGGAACCAGTGGTACACACCAGCAAACATACCAAAGAAAGCAGACACACCCATTACTATGTGGAAGTGAGCGATAACGAAATAGGTATCGTGCAAGTGGATGTCTAAGGCAGAGTTACCCAAAAACAAACCTGTAAGACCACCTGAAATGAACAATGAAACAAAACCTAACGCGAACAGCATGGCAGGATTAAACCTCAGATTACCACGCCAAATAGTAGTAATCCAGTTAAATACTTTTACTGCTGATGGTACCGCAATAAGTAACGTTAACAGTACAAATATTGAACCAAGGAACGGACTCATACCAGTTACAAACATATGGTGTGCCCACACCAAAAATGCGAGTAAAGTGATACCAATCAAAGATATAATCATCGCAAAGTAACCAAATATAGGCTTACGACTATTTGTTGATAACACTTCTGATGCCATACCCATACCAGGAAGCATGATAATGTATACCTCTGGGTGACCTAGGAACCAGAACAAGTGCTGATACAATATCGCTGAACCACCGATGTGTGGAAGCGCTTTACCACCTATAAATATCTCAGAAAGGTAGAAACTTGTACCAAGGTTACGGTCAAATATCAGAAGAATAACACCAGAGAACAATACTGGGAATGACAGTACACCCAACACAGCAGTAAAGAACAATGCCCATATTGTAAGTGGCATACGTGTAAGAGTCATACCTTTTGTACGCATGTTCAACACAGTACTGATGTAGTTTAGACCACCTAACAATGAAGAAACCACAAACAACGCCATACCCATTAACCAAAGATCCATACCTACTCCAGAACCAAGAGAAGCTTCTTTTAGTGCACTTAACGGTGGATAAGTTGTCCAACCACCAGATGCTGGCCCAGTTTCAACGAACAAAGAAATCAGCATTATAACACTGGCAGCAAAGAAAAACCAGTACGACAACATGTTCATGAACGGAGATGCCATGTCGCGTGCACCTATTTGTAGAGGTATAAGAAGGTTGGCAAACGTACCGCTCAAACCAGCTGTAAGAACGAAGAATACCAATATAGTACCGTGCATTGTTACCAATGCATAATAGAACTCAGGAGAAAGCTTTCCGCCTTTGGCCCACTCACCCAATAAACTTTCCATAAACGGAAAATTAGTGTCAGGGAAACCTAATTGGAAACGGAATAATACGGAGAACAATGCGCCAATGATAGCCCAAATGATACCCGTAATAAGAAATTGTTTAGAGATCATTTTATGATCCTGGCTGAAAATATACTTCCAGATAAAATGCTGCTCATGATGCTCATGACCATGATGATCTGCAGCTGTGTGCCCATGTGCTACCTGTGGCCCCTCAATTATAATTGCTTCGTTGTTCATTGTTGCACTTTTTTTGGCTTGATAAATGTTTTTAGCCGATTATTTCATCGAAATTACTTTTGTAGTATCTGCGGCGGGTGCATCCTTTGCGTCTACTGCAGGTGCCGCAGGAGCAGCAGCCGGATTGGCAGTAGCGTAATAAGATGATTGACTCGCCATCCACTTGTCATACTGAGCCTGCGTTTCTACAATAATGGTACCACGCATAGCGTAGTGACCTTTACCGCACAACTGATCGCAGGCTATCTCATATACAAAATTCGGGTTCTTAGTGATAATTTTCATTGAATCTGAAGTGATGGTAGGTGTAAACCACAGTGTGGTGGTTATACCTGGCACAGCATCCATTTTCATACGGAAGTGAGGTAGACCAACATCATGGATTACGTCACGAGAACCGATAACAAGCTTTACTGGTTTACCTACAACTACGTGCATCTCACCGTTTTGAGCAATGATATCATCAGAGTTGTGTGGATCTGACCAATCAAGACCTAGTACGTTATTAGCATCGTTGATTTTACGAAAATCTCTTTTACCTAACTCATTATCTTTACCGGGGTAGCGTATCAACCAGTTGAATTGTTTTCCTACAATTTCTATTACTGTAGCCTCAGCAGGAGCTGGCGAAGTTACTTCGTACCAATTACGAAGACCAATACCAACTAGCACAGCCATAGCAATAGCAGGAATAGTAGTCCAAATCAACTCTAGTTTGTTGCTATGCGCAAAGAAATAAGTTGTGCGTTTATCAGAAGCTTGATACTTGAAGCAGAACCAAAATAATATAGCTTGAGTAAGCAAGAATACTATTCCAGTAACAACAAGTGTAGTATTGAACATAGCATCATATCTCTCACCTGTTTTGCAGGCTGCTACTGGTAGCATCATATCCTTGAAGTAGTTATGACACTCCCATATACCCCACAAACCTAACACAAACATGGCTACCAAAAGGAAAGCAATGGCTCTGTTGACCTGAGCATTTACTTTCTTTTCACCACGCAAGATTGCTGCGTATTCGCTTGCTTTACCTATCTGGTAGATGATTACAAAAACCAGAATAATCAATGATATCATTATAAATCCCGACATGGTCGATCAGCTTGTATTTACTTGTTAAATGTAATTTTTCTTACTCGATTCCTTTATAAGGATTATGCAATATGTATCGCAGTTTCCTTCAGCAATATGTTATTGTGTGTGATAAGCGACGCCTTAGACAAGGTACGAGAAACCGTGAATATCAGGATACCGGCAAAACCCATAAATATTCCAATTTCGTACCAGTTTATATGCCACTCTGCACCTAATGGACCTGGCATGATCATCTGGAAATAATCGAGCCAGTGACCGAATATTATAACCATGGCCATAAATGTAACTGTGAAATAATTACGCTTGCTAGGACGTGCCATCAAGATAACTATTGGCATAACAAAGTTGATAATGAAGTTAGAATAGAAAATTATGCTGTAAGGACCTTGCTGGCGCATCTTGAAGTAAACTGTTTCCTCAGGTACGTTAGCATACCATATCAACATATACTGTGAAAACCAAAGGTACGTCCAGAATACACTGAAAGCGAACATAAACTTACCAACATCATGAAGATGCTCGGTTGTAACCAGAACTAGATTACCTTGGTTTTTTAGATACACTATCCACAACATAATAAGCGACATACCACTAACGAAAGCACTAGCGAAAGTATACCAACTGAAAAGTGTAGAGAACCAGTGGGCGTCGATACTCATGACCCAAAACCAAGGAATAGTACTCATTTGTGTAAGAGCATAAACCAACAAGAAAACACCAGAAAGACGGAACACCTTCCAATAAATTTTAGTGTCGTTTTTAGGAGCACTTTCTTGTGCGATAGACATTGCACGGAATTTCCTTCCGAAATATGACCAAAGGCCAACAGCTACTAAACTGAAACCGACAAACATGCCTTTGTTAAGGAAGGCAGACTTACCTTTTAGTATTTCATCGCCTTCAGGAATAGTAACCCATGGAAAGATGGTGTTCATGCCATGAGAATCAGTGAAAGTGAATACAATACCGAACAGTACTAACAATGCTATAGAACCAAAAATCCAAACGTTAGCACCGATAGCCTCTGGTACACGACGGAAGGCAACTATCCAAGCCCCTTGCGCAAGCGACACAGCAGCCTGAATAAATATACTCACAGTTGTGATAAGTGTAAAGAACACACTATCGTGTAACAATACTGTCCAAAAACGAGCCCTATCTGTATCGACATTGCTAGTGAGCAAAGAAGCAATACCCCCTATCAGCGTAAGAACGCCTATCGCAATAAGTGCGATACTGGTATTTCTCAATCGTGCGGGTATCTCAAAACGATCATTCATTGTTTGCAACTTTTATTAAAATTCGTTTTATACTAATTACTGTCTATTTTACTACTATTACTGCTGAAACTAGTTAGATTTTGTGGCAGTATCTGTGGCAGGTGCAGGGGCGGTAGTGGTAGTAGCAGCATAAGTGTAAGCGTCACCACCATTTTCAGACTGAACCTTTTTGATGTATGCTATCACCATCCAACGTTGTTTGATATCAAGTTGCGATGAATAAGCACCCATCATGTTTTTGCCATACTTAATGGCTGCGTACATTTGCCCAACGGGCATATGCAGGTACTTAGCATCTTTTAGATTAGCAGGCATAGATGCAAATTTACCATTAGTATACAATGGCCCCTGACCATCAAGACCTGTACCATGACAAATTCCACAATAAATATTGAACAACCTTCTACCTTCATCTATATCGTTGTCTGTGAAACGAAGGGAAGTATTGAAAGTTTTGTAGTAAGAAGTATCGCCTTCTACCATGTGATCGGGCATTTCCTGACCACGAGGTATTGTACCAGTTACCGGCTTACGACTAGTGAGACCATCCTCGAAGTTAGGATTAGACGTATAAGCATCATATGCGCGCGAGTAGGTCATATCGGGTGCATATATATGACCCGGAGTACGACGCATATTGCCAGAGTCGCAGGACACAAGGCCCACTGCCAACGCCAGACTTGCTACTACTATGCTTTTAATCTTGTTCATATTCAATGTCCGAATTCAAATGCTTTCTGTTACCTGAAATAGTATAGAAAGCTAGTTTAGTACTGAAAAATTGTTTTGTTGTTCTTTTCAATGACTGGAAACTATCCAGCATTAAGTGCCTCGTATTCTTCTTTTTGATCCCAACGACCATACCACCAGCCTTCTTCAGCCATTTGTACGGAAGTTTCGACTGCTCCTGTAGACTTTAAAAACTTCACTACTTCATCCTGAGGAGTTTTGTCGTTAATTTCTATAGCCATTACAAACAAATCGTCGCTTTGACGTGGATGGAAGACGTGCTTCTTCACACCAAACATAATTTGATTGAGGTAGCAAAATGTAAGGGTCATACCGACAGCAGCAAACAATACCGTAAGCTCGAAGGTAATAGGTACCCAAGCTGGCAAAGCAAAGTGAGGTTTACCACCATAAATGATTGGCCAATCAGAAGTAAATATCCAAGAAATGAAACCCACTGCTGTAGAGGTGCCACAGATGCCATAAATAAAGCCGGCGATGTGCAGGTCTGTTTCTTTCAAGCCCATAGCCTGATCGAGACCATGAACGGCAAAGGGAGTGTAAACATCATGCAGTTTATAGCCGCTGTTGCGCACTTTTTTTACAGCCGGAAATAAGACTGCTTCATCATCGTACGCTGCTACCGCAAATTTCTTAATAGCCATTTTATTACAAAATTCTTAAGTAAATATTCAATTATATACTTTACCTCGTCAACTTACACTTGTGCAACCTACTAGTGATGTGCAACAGCGTGATCTTCGTGATGCGACGCTTCTACTTCGTGTACAAATTCTTCAGCACTTTTTTCTTCTATAGCCAACATTTCGCGCTTGTAGTTGTCACCAGAAGTTTTCAATACAAACTTGATTTCGGCAACTGCTATTACAGGGAAGTATTTAGCAAACAAGAAGTAGCAAGTGAAGAACAGACCGAACGTACCAAGGTAGAAACCAACTTCTGGCCACTCAGGGCTATAATATGCCCAGCTACCTGGTATCCAATCGCGGTAAGTAGAGGTAGCAATGATTACAAAACGCTCGAACCACATACCAATATTAACAACGATTGACATGATGAAGGTAAATGGGATGTTACGACGTAATTTCTTGATCCAGAATAACTGAGGAGATACCACGTTACAAGTCATCATAGCCCAATAGCTCCACCAGTAAGGACCAACTATACGCCATTTGAATGCTTCCATTTCGCCCCAAGACTGACTGTACCAAGACATAAATAACTCAGTAAGGTAAGCAACACCTACTATAGAACCTGTAAGAACGATGATCTTGTTCATAGCCTCGAGGTGACCGATAGTGATATACTCTTCAAGACCTAGAATCTTACGAGTAATAACAAGTAGTGTATTCACCATAGCGAAACCAGAAAACACCGCACCAGCTACGAAGTAAGGAGGGAAGATAGTAGTGTGCCATCCAGGTATTACCGAAGTAGCAAAGTCGAAAGATACGATAGTGTGCACTGAAAGTACGAGAGGAGTAGAAAGACCGGCAAGAACTAGTGCGAGAGCTTCCATACGCTGCCAATTTTTAGCAGTACCTGTCCAACCGAAAGAAGCGATACCATATAGTCTTTTACGTAACTTAGTTTTTGCTCTATCGCGGATGAGTGCGAAGTCTGGAACAAGACCAGAGTACCAGAACAACAATGATACTGTGAAGTAAGTAGATATCGCGAACACGTCCCAAAGAAGAGGAGAATCGAAGTTAGGCCATAGCGGACCACGAGTGTTAGGCAATGGTAACACCCAGAAGCCATCCCATACACGACCCATGTGCCATATAGGGAACTGACCAGCGCACATTACCGCAAATATGGTCATTGCCTCTGCAGCACGGTTTACCCCAGTACGCCATCCCTGACGGAACAACAACAAGATAGCTGAGATAAGTGTACCAGCGTGACCGATACCGATCCACCAAACGAAGTTAGTGATATCCCAACCCCAACCAATAGTACGGTTTACACCCCATGTTCCCAGACCCCAATACACTGACCAAGAGACGGAGAATACTCCGAACAAAAGGAGGATAATGGAGAAAAAGAATCCGATGTACCACATACGACCTGGCTTACGCTCAATGGGCGCAATGATGTCTTCCGACACCTGATGATAAGTCTTATTACCATCTACTAGTGGTTCCCTTACAAACGATTCGTACTTAATATGCATAGCACGTAATTGGTATTTTAATTGATAGAAAGAGTAAATAACTTAAATGACTGACTGTGTACGATGATCTGTGTATAGCCTATTATTTTCGGTATCTATCTCTTTTTTACCCTTTAATAATTATGAACAATCTTTCTTATTCTACTATTATGTTGAGTGTAGCAATACAAACAGTGTTGCTAACTGCTCTTTATTAAATATGCTCAGAGAACATACCATCTAATTTTTCGTTGCCTGCTACTATAGCACCAGTGTTACGGATTTTAGACAGATAGTTGATGTTAGGCATAGTGTGTATATGCTCTAGTACATAGAACGTACGCTCCACTTGCTCTTCTCTTCTGAGTTTGTATATCTCGCTCTCTTTATCATTAACGTTACCGAAAGTAATAGAGTTTGATGGGCAACTTTGCTGGCAAGCAGTACGCACCTCACCATCTATCAATGGACGACCTGCTTTTTTAGCTGTAAGCTTAGCATCTTGCAGACGCTGAACGCAGAAAGAGCATTTTTCCATTACACCACGGCTACGCACAGTAACATCTGGGTTGAGCACCATACGAGTGAGATCATCGTTGATATCATCGCGACGATCGTCTTCGAACAGGTTATCAGCAAAAGCATCTGCGCCGTTCCAGTCCATCCAGTTGAAGTGACGTACTTTATAAGGACAGTTGTTAGCGCAATATTTGGTGCCGATACAACGGTTGTAAGCCATTTGGTTAAGCCCTTCTGAGCTATGGTTAGTAGCAGATACTGGACAAACGTTTTCGCAAGGAGCATTGTCGCAATGTTGACAAAGCATAGGCTGGAAAACTGTTTGGATAGTATCTGGATCGTCTGGCATACCACTGAAGTAACGATCGATACGCAACCAATGCATTTCGTGACTTCTAAGTGCGTGATACTTACCTACCACAGAAATGTTGTTCTCTGCCATGCAACCGACTACGCAAGCACCACAACCAGTACAAGTATTAAGGTCTATCGACATACCCCACTTCAGACCTTCGAAAGGCTGAACCGGATAAAGTGTACCATTTTTGCGATAGCCATCTTCCATTTCTGGAGTAGCTAATGCTTCGCCACCATGGTGTGCGTTTTTATCCCAAGGCTCATGCTCAAAGTGTGACATTTCTGCGCCACGCTCTTTTTGCAACTCTTTAGGATCTTCTTTGAATTTAGCAAGTGTAAATTCATGTATAACTGGACGACCTTCGTAGCTGCTGTGTGTTTGAAGAATAGCTACTTCGTATAATTCAGTTGTTTTTTCAACTTTTACATTAGAGTAAAAATCTACAGTATTGCCATTGAACGCAGTAAAAGGATAGGCATTTTTACCACCTTTTGTAGCATCACTAGCAGCAGCACGACCTACTTTAGCATCTCTACCAAAGCCTGTAGCGATAGCTACCACATCGTTGTGCATACCTGGCACTACTATGATGGGAAGATTGACAGTGTAACCATTGGCACCTGTAACCTTTGCCACTTTCTTTTTAGTCTCTACTTCGTTAAAGCCATTAAGTTCGGCATCCAACTCCTTAGCACGCTTAGGAGATACGCATAGATAGTTATCCCAAACTGCTCTTGTTATAGGGTCTGGCATTTCTAACAACCAGGGGTTGTTGCTCCATGCACCACCATAACCTATACCCACCTTTTGATATACTACTACTTCAACACCAGAAGCTGGCTTCATAGCTTGTATTGCACTAACAGCTGCACCTACATTACCAACGAATGCAAGGGTGCCGTTTGCCATTTCGCCTGCTGGCTCAATAACACCATCTTGTAATGCTTTGTCGAAGTTGGCTTGGCTGCCGATACGTGTAACCCAATATAATTTCCAATAGTCAGCATAGGTCTGGTTAGCATCCATCCAAACCATCAGTGAATCCTGAAAAGCACGTGTTTTGAACAGAGGGCTGATACCTGGCTGCATCAGACTGTAATAGTTAGCTCTTGGCTCAGCATCGCCCCAACTTTCGAGGAAGTTATGATCTGGAATGATGTACTTACATTTTTGCGCAGTTTCATCGAGACGCTCAGCGAAAGAAACTGTAACAGGTACCTTTGCCAGAGCAGCTGCGAACTTTTTGCCATCAAGATAGTCGTAAGCAGGGTTAACGCCATGTAACATAACAGCACCTACAGTACCAGCTTCCATTGCTGCTACCATGTCTGCCATATCTTTATCTATACCCTGTTTGTAGTTGCTAGTAGTAACCCAGTTAACAGTTACACCATTAGCACCAATTTTATCATTGATAGCATTGATTACGATTTGAACATTAACATCGTTGCTACCAGAAACTACCATACCGTTTCCTTTTTTAAGGTCGGCGGCAGCAGATTTTACTAATTTGTTGAGCGCTGCACTTTTTAGAGCAGGTTCAGTGCCATTTGCTATGGCGTTGTATAATGCAACGGCTACAGCACCCATCTCAGAGGGGCGGCAAGTAGCACGCTCATCGGCAGCAGCACCAGTAATAGTGTGGATAGCTTCTACCTGATAATGCTTAGATAATGTAGGATTTTTAGCGCTGATTTTGCGACCCACAGAATATCCTTTAGAATACTCGATAGGAGACAACCAAGTACCTAAGAAGTCGGCACCCAAACTGAAGATAGTTTGTGCTTTTTCGAAATGATAACCTGGTAGTACACGCTTGCCGTAAGATGCTTCATTGGCCTGAAGCATACCTGAATAAGATATTGCATCGTATACCACGTGCTTAACGTTGGTATATTTAGCTAAGAACTGGTTGATTACTTCTTTAGAAGAAGGGCTCATGATAGAGCCAGTAACCAAGTAACCTGGTTTTCCAGCAATACCTTCTTTGATAACACGGTCGATAGCATCGAAAGTAACTTCTTTACCATCAGCCATTGGGTGTCTGAGTCTCGCCTTGTCGTAAAGACCTAGTACAGAAGCCTGTACTCTAGCAGAAGTACCCCCTTTAGTGATTGCAGACATTTCATTGCCTTCAATTTTTATTGGGCGACCTTCTCTTGTTTTGATAACGATAGAACAATAATCGCCACCGTCTACGAAGGTAGAAGCGTAATAATTGGGGATACCTGGAGTGATATCTTCTGGCTTGATAGCATAAGGAATCACTTTACGAACAGGCATTTCGCAACTAGAAACCAGGGTTGCTGCTAGTGTACTGAAGCCGAGAAACTTTAAAAAGTCGCGGCGGGGAGTAGTAGCACCAAATACACTGTCGCTCAAGTCGAAAGGTAATTCTTCCTTAAACTCATTGTCCGCTACTTCTGTTTTAGTAGCGATATTCTTGAGATCCTGCAGGTCCGACCAATATTGTTTTTGACTCATAAAGCAAATTCAAATTCAAATTCCAATAATAATATCAGGCTCTATCAATTTTACATGATACTTTCCACCTGTTGTCTCAGTATGATTGGGAAATCCATGCATACTTCTGACTTTGTGCTATTTGTATGCTTCACAATTACTATGAGAAGCAAACTTTACGATTAATAGTGACACTTCTGACACTCCAAGCCACCCAAATCAGCTTCGGTAACCTTTGTACGCTTACCTGACTTCAATTCTTCGTGGTATTTTGTAAAGATGCTGTAATAGTTGTTGTTAGTAAATTGTACTTCTGTTTGGCGGTGACAGTTGATACACCAGCCCATAGATAATGGAGAGAACTGATAAACTTCATCCATTTCTTCTATGTTACCGTGACACTGCTGACACTGAACCTGACCCACTTTCACGTGCTGAGCGTGGTTGAAGTATACGTGATCAGGAAGGTTGTGGATTTTTACCCACTGTATTGGTGTAGCAAGGATGTTACCCTTTGCGTCGCGGTTGTAATCTTTCTTAACTGGATCCCAACCAGCATATTTGTAAAGGAGTTGTATCTGTTCTGTACCGTTAATTACTTTTCCTTCGGCAGTTTTCAGTGGATGATCTGTTTCGCCTGTGTATGCATTGATCTGTTTGTGACAGTTCATACATACGTTAGATGAAGGAATCATAGCCTGACGGCTCTTTTCTGCACCTGCGTGACAATACAAACAATTGATTTGGTTGATACCAGCGTGTACTTTGTGTGAGTAGTATAAAGGCTGAAGAGGTTGATAGTTTTGCTGACGACCCTCGTTAACAGCACCATTCACTAACCAATAACCAGAGAATATGAAAATAAGTATTGCAGTAACAGCTATAACTAGTTTGCTACGGTATAATGGTATTTCCTTTTCAGTAGGAACGTTATCTTTTTCGTTTGCTGCACGTTGTAGACCTTGATTAGCACGCCAAAGGATGATAACTAACAACACTAATGATAGAGTGATAACAGTATACAACCAGCCGTTGCTTTCTGCCGGAGCTGCACCACCAGCCGCACCAGGGGTAGGTGCAGCGGTAACAGGAGCTTTGTATTCGTTAGCGTATTTTAGAATCGCATCAATTTCCTCATTAGAGAGGTTAGGGAATGCGGTCATCGCTGTTTTGTTGTATTTGTTGTAGATATCAACAGCGGTTTTGTCGCCAGCAGCGATAAGAGCGGCGGAGTTGCGCACCCACTTGTATCCCCACTCTTTGTTTGGGAATGTTTTATCGATGTTTTGAAGTGCTGGACCTGTAGATTCCTTTATAGGATTGTGACAGGAGGCACAATTAGACATAAACAGCGCTTTTCCATCTGGAGCTGCCATTACTGCGGCATTACTAAGTAGCATAACTACGATGAACGATAGTACACTACGGAAGCATTTTCTGAACATTGGCTTTATTGATTCTGGCACAGGAATAAATTTGAAAATTAACTTTCCTTTATATAAAAGCGACGCAAAACTACAACACAATCTGCAAAACTCACACACATTTAGTAAAAAATGTTTCTCAATACTGGCGCGGCTTTCAGCCGATATTTTACTATATCACAATTTGTAATGTCATTTTATTGTCAGCAAAAATGACCCAAATTACCTGCAAATACTATGTTATGTCTCTGCTTCACTTAATATTCGGGATAACAAAAATAAGGGGGAGTTTGAAGATTTCCCCATTTTGCAAACAATTTTTTCTGATTGTATAAACAGAAAACATATTCATGGTGCTAGTTTTGCTATTTTGTTTAAAATTTGCGTGCATAAAGCTATTTTTTGAGGGTAAATGCTAAAAATCAAGACTTATATTGTCATTTAATCACAATCATATATATATTGGCTGTTGTAGCTATTTTTTGCGATTTTTTTCAAAAATTGGCTTTCGATTGGGCTAAATACTACCAGTTCGACCACCATCAACGGGTAAAGAAACGCCATTAACGTAAGCTGCAGCAGGAGAGGCGAGAAAAGCAACAACAGCAGCTATTTCTTCTGGTTTACCAAAGCGCCGGGCAGGTATTTCGTTCATCATTTCTGCAGCAATTTCTTCTTCATTTTTGCCTGTTTTAGCAGACTTGTTGGTTACTATAGTTGATAAACGCTCGGTAGCTGTGGCTCCGGGCAGTACGTTATTGACAGTAATACCAAATTGACCCAACTCATTAGCCATTGTTTTTGCCCAAGATGCTACTGCACCACGAATGGTATTAGAAACGCCTAGTCCGCTCAATGGTATCTTGACAGAGGTAGAGATAATGTTGATAATGCGCCCATATCCGGCTTCTTTCATACCCGGCACCACAAGTGCCCCTAATAAGTGATTGCATATAAGGTGCTGATTGAAAGCAGCTAAAAACTCGGCAGACAGAGCACCTGTGATAGGACCACCTGCTGGACCACCTGTATTGTTGATAAGAATATGTACCGGATTTGTGGCTATAAACTGTGCTACAACGTTGTTTAGCTGTTCGGGCTGTGCATAGTCGGCCACTAGAAAGGTGTGATGTTGACCAGAATTTGTGGCGAGAGTGGCTACGGCAGTTTTTAGCTTTTCCTCATTTCGAGAGACTAGTACGCAACGAGCGCCCAATGCCGCCATAGCCTGCGCCGATGCAAGCCCTATACCTTGTGTGCTGCCACCTATGAGGGCAGTTTTTCCTGTTAAGTTTGTAGATAACATTTTTCAAAAATAAAGGATAGTGGTGGGTTTGCATAATAGGGGCATGAAAACAAAACAGGTGAGGTTGTAGAAAAGGCAAAAACGACTAACAAAAAAACATAAAAAACGACCTCAAAACGAATATGTAAGAGGTCGTGCAATTGAAAAAATGAACTACTTAAGATTAGTTTTTCAGGAGTTGATAAGCTGCACTATTGGCAAGCTTCAATGTGTATACACCTTGGGGAAGCGATGCTATATCGATGTATGACTGATTGTTTTCTATTACAGCATTTCTTACTTGCCTACCAGTGGCGTCATAGAGAGAGAAAACGAGCGGAAAAACAGAGTCTGCAGCCTTTATCCAGATTTTGTCATTGGCTGGGTTGGGATAGACGTTAATGCTAGTAACGGCAGCCATTAGTGGTGTACCTGCTGCAGACGGCAAGTTTGCTGAGCGGGCTGCCTGTACCATGTTTTTATCGGCATCTTGCAACATTACCAAGGCATACATGCGGCTGCGTAACCAAACAGCATTGACCGCTGAGATTCGGGTGTATACTACTGAATCGCCTACTGCTAGGGGCGCAGTGATGCTGAGAGATGAAGATCCCCAAACAGATTTACGAAAGACGTCATAACTGCGAGATTCGCCGTTTGCAGCTGCAAAAAACAGTGTGTCTTCTACCAAGGCACCGTAGAGCTGAAGATCAGTGAGTGTGCTTGCATCTTCTTTTTTAACCACCACTTTGGTGACAACTGAATCTGCACCATAAGGCGTGAGGGTAACGCTAAGGCTAAATGGAGTTGTTTGCCCAAGGACAGAAGAGAATATAGTAGCGTCAGTAAAGCTGGCACCGATTACATCACCCTGTATGACCAACCTAGGTGTACCACCAAAAATGCCATAATAGTTGGTTCTAGCATTGTTTTCGGCCACATTGTGCATACTAAGTGGACATGCGGCATAGGGAGCGCTAGGATGGTAAGCAATGTGTAAAACCTGCGGATGATTGCGTAGGTTGGTGTATAAACCAGGATTCCTAGAAGCACATATACTGCAATACGTGTTGGTGTAGTGCTCAGCGACGACTGTTTTAGTTACTGGCTGAGCTTTGGGAGCAGCTAGGAAGATGAAAAATGCAGCAAGGACATGCAAAAAATGCTTTGTGTACATGATTATAAAATTTTGATACAAAGCTATAAGATCGAATTTCGCTGAATTGTCGTGTAGCTTACAATTGATAGCAAACACAAAAAAGAGTATATTCGTATGTGACGGCAAAAGTTATTGCGATGTTAGTGGTCAATACATTTTGTATGCAGTAAATATTTTGTTTTAGATTTGTATAGTGTTTTTGGAAAGTTAATTCAACGCACAATTTAAAAAGTTGTCATACATGCGTACACTACTACAACATTCTGCAATATTGCTACTCATAGCTTTCTGTCCTATGAAGAGTTATTGCCAAAGCCCAACACACCCTGCACTGGGGTTTAATGTGTTTTTGGAGAATGGCGCCAGACTCGTAAATAACGAAACAGAAGGACCTGTGGCTATGGGGGGAAACTTAACGGTAGATGGTGGCTATCAGGTATCTACCAATAATCCTGGAAGTTTTTATGTAGATGGAGTTCGAGTGACACTAGTGATAGGCGGCAGGGTACTGTATCAAAGCGGCACACTGCAAGTAAACCAAAATGGATATGTGAAAATAGGCGACTGCTTGGGCTCTACCGTGTGGTATACAGATCCTAATGGCGCCTACCCTCCTATAAGAATAACGCCCAATAGTAATCATAATGCAATACCACGCATTAATCTGCAAGCAAGTGCAAACACCCTAGGTGTGAGTGCATCTGTAAAACCTGTATGCCAGCCGAATGTGATTGACTTCATAACTGCATTTACGATACTGAGGTCAAATGCAATTAGTATGAAGAACCTTACTGACAATGCTACCATAACCAACTCGGGAGGCACACCAATACCTCATACTGGGTTGCCATCGCAAGTAAAGATAACACTGAATCCGGGTGCTAATGTGTTGAACATATCTGGAGCAGACCTAAATGCAATGAGTGAACTGACATTTAATAACTCACCTAACTCATCGAGATACCTGATAGTGAATGTGAACGCACCGGGTTCGTTTACATGGAATGTACATAACTCAGCAGGTATAGGACCGTCGGTATGCAAGTATATTTTGTACAATTTCTATAACACTACAGCACTATCTGTAGCAGGATCTGGAGCTGTAGCAGGTACATTGTTTGCCCCAAATGCTGACATTGTAAAGACTGCCAACATGGCAAATATCGATGGTCAAATAATTGCCAAATCTTACCACCATGCAGGTGGTGAAAACCACTACTACCTTTTTGAGCCATCAGTACCTGGATGTGACACAGCAGTAGCGCCTGTGGCCAATTTCAACATAAATCTTATCAACCAGTGTCTTGCATGTAATCATTTTGAATTTTACAATGCATCTACGGGTACAGCGCCCCTTAGCTATCTTTGGACATTTGGTGACGGCACTACATCTACCCTAGCCAATCCCACAAAAGTGTATAGTGCTACAGGAACCTACAATGTAAAACTAAAAGTAACAGGACCTAGTAATGTAGACTCGATAACAAGGACTGTGTTAGTATCGCCACAACCAGTGTATGGGTTTACAATTAATGACACATTGCAAGAACTGACAGGCAACAGTTTTGTGCTCACTAGCACTACCCCTACTGCTGGAAACGAATACTCTTGGAACTTCAGTGATGGCACCAACTCAACAGACGTTAACCCAACCCATACCTATACTGCACCGGGTATATATGTGATAACACAAAGAGTGAGAAACAGCAATAATTGCTACATGACCACGGCAAAAATAGTGGTAGTAGAAAGCGATGGCGTGGGGAGTGGTGATGGTGGAGGACTAGAAAGCCATAGTATGGGAGATCTGATAAGCAAGCGAGACTACAACAGAATTAAGAACAGCATACCAGCCAAAATTGACTACAGTACGCTGCCTGTATTTAGCAAGCCGAGCCCGATGATGGCAGCACGGTCGACCGCTGTAGGAAGCTCATTGGCGCGATTTATACCAGCGTCGTTAGACGCAAATACAGTACCTAAAATCACTACGCCCGGCGACCTAACGACTATTACAGCTGCTGTGGATGCCTACTCTGTAGACTACACTAAAAATGATGTATCGAAGGCAGTAGTGCTGGCTATAACTACTACTGGAAAACCGTATAACCATACAAAATCGATATGTGATCGTTTTAGAGGTGCAACACTGATTGGGACTAAAAAAGTACAAATCAATGGTTATGATTTCGTAGAGTTTGCGCTGAAACAAGACGATGGTCACGTAGAACACTCAATAGCATTTGCTGCTAGCAAAACTGTAGGTAGAAATACTTACAAATTGCAAAGTAAATGGTTGATATCAGAGTATAGCACTGATGACTCAATATTCAACTTCCAGGTATGGTCTACCAATCCTGATAACACTAAAAAACTAGCTACCGAAATACTGAATACATTAGCAGCAGTGATGCCACTGCAACAAGCAGATAACAACTTTGTGTTACCTCAGGCTTACCTATCCTACGGTAAACGTAACAAAGAGCTACTGAACATAAACATTGCGAGTGTACGTGCTTCTAACAATGCTAAAGTTATCTTCATCAGAAAAATAAATGAAGAAGCTGCAGAAGACTCCTTGATTATCCCATTCAATATTGCAGCAGGCGAAACAAATCAATTCAGCATACCCATCTATGATGGATATGAGTATGAGGGTCATTTTTATATGGATGACACCCTTACTGATGATGTGTATATGGCAGACGGCGGATGGAGTTTAGACTTTGATAAGACTTATACTGAAATTCAGAATTTCAAACCGAACAATAATGATAACAGGATCTATCGTGATGATGAGTTTCCGCTGTATAGGAATGTGCGAGTACAAGCCAAAACAACCGACTACATTTCTATATACAAATTTGTAAAGGGAGGACACACACCGGTTGATCTCTCGGCCTATAAGTCTTACAAACTTTATGCTAAGGGCGAGGGCAAAATGATCATAAGAATGATTAAAGAATCGGTTGTAAGATTTGCCGATCAATATAAAACCACTATCCCCTTGTATGCAGCAGGAAGTGATTATCAGATAAGTTTTGATGACTTTACATCTGACTTTATAAAAGCACCCTTTGACCCGAAAGATGTGAAAGCTGTGGTGTATACTTTTGAGTTTAATGGAGTGAATACTGAGTTTGACTTTTTTGCAGACGAACAATCATTTTCACCTACTGCTGTACAGAGCATAAAGGCTTTGTTATCGAAAGAGTTAACCATATCTCCCAACCCTACAACCGGAGCCTTTCAGATAAAATTTGTGAGTGAGGAAGCAAGAGATATGGATCTGACTTTTACGGACATGACTGGAAAACTGGTATACAAACAGTCGGTGCGGGCGATACAAGGTTTTAATAGTGTAAACATTGATTTCCCAAAAGCAATGCCAACATCAATGCTGTTTGTGCAGATGGGCAATAACAATGTGAAGTATATCGTAAACAAACTAAGTATAGTGAAGTAAAATAAACATTGCTTTTGCAAAAAAGATAAAGGATTCCAACTACGGAATCCTTTATCTTTTAGTAGGGTTAGGTATACCAAATTAAACACTCAAAAAAACAAGCAAAAACTACTAAGTATCGCACTATGGTGCTGTAATCACTGTAATTCTAAAAAAGCTAACATGCTACGATCAACTGTAATACAT
Organism: Sphingobacteriales bacterium; assembly: GCA_027484425.1. GTDB lineage: Bacteria > Bacteroidota > Bacteroidia > Chitinophagales > Chitinophagaceae > Nemorincola. The sequence continues at coordinate 91,871 of JAIXSZ010000025.1, read as the reverse complement.
CCGGTCTATACTGCAATGCCCCAACTATGATTGCCACTTAACTATTGTGTGTTAAAAAACAGCAAAAAATCTTCTGTGTTTTATGTTGTTATCTGCTAGCAAAAAGACCTAAACTCTGCTTTTAATGTAGTTACGAATTTTGCGTATATAATCGAAGTAGCCCATTTCTAGCCTGACCCAGAAGATGGTGAATACTAATGTGCACAGCGCCAACATGGTATAGGAGATTTGAGGTTCGCCGCCAACAAAAAACAGAATAATACCAGCAATTAATAAGAAAACGCAAAACAAAATAACTAGTAAAGGTCCTCCATAATCAATCTTCCTCATTTTTGAGGTGATGGTGATGCGGGTATCATTACCATCTTCTTGTATAGCTACATCAGTAATAGGCAACGTAGTGAGGTCTTTTACATTTTCGGCATGTGGTACAATGGTAATTTTGTGCCCATACTCGTAAATTTCGAAGTCTAGATTGTGAATGGTGAGATGATTGCCGATTAAACGGCTTTTGAATGTTTCCCTTGGGACAGGGAACTGATACTTCTGCGTTCTAGTGAAAAACATAAAACATGTTTTTAAAGGTGAACAATAGTACTCTAATAGTATAGACGCATAAATTGTGCCAAGCGGTTGGTTTTATAAAAAATAATTTAGATGTACATACCTGCATTTATGGCAGAAAAAGGTTTTTAACATCTTATTGCAAGCCATCGGCACAATGATTGCTGTTTGTTATTTTATGTTCAACGACTGACAATATGAGGGAAACTATATGTATCTGAGTGAAATGAACATTATTGACAAGTAAAAAAACAACACACTATATGAACAGCAAATTGAAGAAAGTATTATGCGTAGCAGTTCTACTAAGCGGAGCATTTGTTAGCTTGAGTTATTTTGGCAACTCGGTAGACGCACAAACCATCACAGCGATAGCCACAGTTGCAGGCCTGATAGGGATAACAAGGTTTGAGGAGTACATAGGGGAAAAGTTTGACAATAATGTGTAGCTGTATACTACTGTGAAAGAAGCTGCGGGCTCGTGATAGTAATCATGAGCCCGTTTCTTTTGGGGCGAAACCAAATCGTCAATAATACATATGCGATTAGCATTAATATACTCCTGATTTTGGAATTAAAATTACACCTTCAAAAACGAATTGAATATCCTTCTTTTTCTGCTGCCCATCATTAGATGTGCATTAAAAAAAGGCACAACTGTTTTATTAACAGTTTTCATCATTAATTTGCAGGCTATGGCGATAACACAAATCAAAAAAGCAGCAGGCACATGTGCACTGTTGATGTTTTGTATGGCATGTAGCAGTACGAAACGAGGTGGGAAAGCACTGAAATTGATGCCTGGCACCTGGCAATCGCAGCCTATAGTGATAGATGGTGAATGCACTGACTGGCCGTCTCCGTACCCTAATTATGATGCGAAGGCAATGGTAGCCTATGCAACCTCGAATGACCAACAGAACCTGTATATAACGATGCAGACTGGCGACCCGCTGACACAAATAAAAATACTGAAGCAAGGCATGGTAGTGTCGATAGACACAGGAGGAAAACGTGACCCTAAATTTAACATCAGCTTTCCGCTTCAGAACAATGAAGATGTATCGGAGTTGTTTACGCATGCTGAAGACGGTAAGAACAGCGGACCGCCACAATTAAGCAGATCGGTGTTTCAGAAACTAAAAAAAAGTGCTGAAAGTAGCAATCAGTTTTCGATAGATGGTTTTGGGAAGTGTAATGGTGTGTATATGGTGTCGCAGACAACACCATGTGGAATAGTGGTGAAGCTGAGTATAGATGAATACAAACAACTGGTGTGGGAAGCAAAGATTCCTTTCAGTGCTCTTTACAATACTGAAAACATTACTGCAGCATATGCCGGCAAAGGTATAAGTGTATGTTATGCAGTAAAGGGTTTTAAGAACCCCAATGGGAAAACCAGTGAAAATGCACCTATGCCTATGAATAATGGCAATGGGGCGATGGGTGGAGGCATGGGTGCCGGAGGTAGAAGTAACAGTATGCCAATGGCAGGCGCTGCAGGTGCCGGTGGAAGCAGAGAAAATCCAGCACAAAGACTATATGACAACACAAAAACATGGAAACATTTTGCAATAGCGTGGAAATAATTAGTAGGTTTAAAAATAATGGTAGATGTCAATATGCCTATTAACAAAAGCCATTTTTGCCAACTTGTATTTTCGCTGCATAACTGTAACTTTGTCTGTTCTATTAATGATACTTTATCAAAGCAACTGAATAAGAATATGAATTTATTATTAGAGGCATCTGTAGCCAACACACCTATGAATTATTTTCCGCTGGCACTGCAGGTGGTAATAGCTGTAGGATTTGTGGTGGTAATGATGGTGGGCACACATATGCTGGGGCCGAAAAGAAGAACGACTGATAAGCTTATCAACTTTGAAAGTGGTATACCCTCTGTAGGTAATGCTCGTCAGCCAATGGGTATTAAGTACTTTCTGGTAGCGATTTTGTTTGTGCTGTTTGATGTTGAGGTGATATTTTTCTACCCATATGCTGTGAATTTCAGGTATTTGGGGCAGGAAGGGTTTCTTGCAGTAGTAATGTTTGTTGCATTCTTCTTGTGTGGATTTATATACATAGTAAAAAAGGGTGCATTAGACTGGGAAGACTAAGCACAAAAGCTGACGAATAATAGATATTACCATTTGCAACAGCGATAATACAGAACAGGTAGTGAGTGGAAGGTGATAAAAAGAGTTCTTTAATTATTAAATTATTAATTGATTTTTTATGCCAAGGCCGGTACAATACAATACCAATGTTAAGATGGTGGAGATGCCAGAAGGCTACTCCGGTGAAGGTTTTTACGCTACTACGTTTGATAAAGTAGTAGGCTTGGGACGTGCCAACTCGTTATGGCCGTTGCCATTTGCCACCTCGTGTTGTGGCATAGAATTTATGGCTACCATGGGTGCCAACTACGATTTATCGCGTTTTGGATCTGAGCGTATGGGATTTACCCCACGCCAATGCGATATGCTGCTGGTAGCTGGTACAATATCTAAAAAAATGGGACCAATACTGCGTCAGGTATACCTGCAGATGGCTGAACCACGCTGGGTAATAGCTATAGGCGCCTGTGCAAGTAGTGGTGGAATATTTGACTCTTACTCTGTGCTGCAGGGAATAGATCAAGTAATACCAGTAGATGTGTATGTGCCGGGTTGCCCTCCCCGTCCGGAAGGCATTATTGATGGCATACTAAAACTGCAAGAGATAGTGAAAAACGAAAGCCTCAGACGCAGAACAAGCGATGTGTATAAAGAGCTGATGACCAGCTATGGTATACAATAAGCAGTGTTATTGTGGAAGGAAGTTAAGACAAATACATTATTAATATTTGCCGAATAACGTTGTTTGCAGGCAAAAATATTTATTCAGGGTTTTAGAGATTATGGCATTATCGAACGAAATACTAAAACAAAGGCTTACAGAGAAATTTGGCGAACAGCTGACTGAGTGGGAAGAGCCGTATGGTATGCTCACATTCAGATGTCCGGCAGATATGAATCTGAAAGTAATGCAGTTTCTCTATGATGATGAGCAACTGCGTTTCCGTTTTCTTACAGACCTAACAGGGGTGCATTTCCCAGACCGCAAAGACGAGGAACTAAGCGTGGTGTATCATCTACACAACTTGATGGATAATGCACGGATAAGAATGAAACTGTATGTGCCTGTGGCAAAACCAGATGTGTATACAGCATCAAGCCTGTTTTCTGCTGCGAACTGGATGGAACGCGAGACCTATGACTTCTTTGGTGTCAACTTTCTGGGTCACCCGAATCTGGTGAGGATACTGAATGTGGATGAGATGGACTACTTCCCTATGCGTAAAGAATACCAGATGGAAGACCCAACGAGAATAGACAAAGACGATGAAATGTTTGGCAGATAAGCACAAAGCAATGCAGGTATGACTCTTACAGACCTTGATATAAACAAAACATACACTTACGCTGACTACTTCAAATGGAAATTTGAGGAGCGGGTGGGGTTGATAAAGGGTCGTATTTTCAGTATGACTATGCCTAATAGACATCATCAGCAAATTGTTGGTAGCTTATTTTTTGAACAATATAATTTTCTTATTGACAAAGGCATAGAAGTTTTTACTGCCCCATTTGATGTGCGTTTTCCTCACGGATCTAATGACGATAGAGACCTAATTACTGTACTGCAACCTGACATATGTGTGATATGCGGCGCTAATAAACTGGATGATAGAGGGTGTGTGGGTGCGCCAGACATAGTAATTGAGGTTTTATCTCTTGGTAATAACAGTAAGGATTTAAAAGACAAATGCAATATTTACGAAGATGCGGGAGTGAAAGAGTATTGGATAGTGTCGCCACAGAATGAGTATTTTATAAAGTATACGCTGGTTGACGGTCGCTACTACCCATCAAGGCCGATGGTGGCGGGAGACGTTGTAGAATCATCTGTACTGGAAGGCTTTTCGTTGAACTTGGAAAATCTCTTTAAAAATCTTCATTAAGAAACTATAATTATCAATAAGTACAATAGTGAACGTGAATAAGTGAGCAAAGTGAATATTTAGTAATAATTTCAAAACAAGGGGAAATCCCCAAAGGGATTCAGGGTATATGGAATTACAGACACATCAACAGCAGCATATAAAACTTTCTGAAGAATCGCTTCAGAAACAGTCAACCACGCTCAATCTGGGACCTACACACCCTGCTACGCATGGTGTGTTTCAGAACATAATGGAGATAGATGGCGAGCGTGTATTGGAAACAGTACCTACCATAGGTTATATACATCGTGCATTTGAGAAAATAGCAGAACGTAGGCCTTACTATCAGGTAACTACCCTGACTGACAGGTTAAATTACTGCTCAGCCCCTATCAACAATATGGGCTGGCATATGACGATAGAAAAGCTACTGAAACTTACCCTACCTAAACGCGTGGAATATCTGCGTGTGATACTAATGGAGCTTTCGCGTATTGCAGACCATCTGGTGTGTAACTCGATAATAGCAGTAGATACAGGTGCGCTTACGCCGTTTACGTATGTGTTTCAGCAAAGGGAATTGATATACGAGCTGTTTGAGGAAGTATGTGGCTCGCGCCTCACTACCAACATTGGTAGAGTAGGTGGTTTTGAGCGCAACTTTTCGGATGTTTTCTTTACTAAGCTGCATGCTTTTATGGCGCAGTTTCCGAAAGTGCTGAAGGAGTTTGAATCGCTGCTGAACAGGAACCGCATATTTATGGACCGCTGTATAGGTGCAGGACCTATCAATGCAGAGCGTGCACTGAACTATGGCTTTACTGGTCCAAACTTGCGTGCTGCAGGTGTAGACTATGACGTACGTGTAGCACAGCCTTACTCATCCTACGAAGATTTTGACTTTAAGATACCTGTAGGCACCACTGGTGATGTATATGACCGATTTATGGTGCGCAATGGGGAGATGTGGGAGAGTTACAGCATCATACAACAGGCGATAGAAAAAATAGCCAAAATAGAAAAAGAAGACCCATCTCAGAAAGAGATATTCTATACCAAGGATGCTGACAAGTACCACATACCACCAAAAATAGATGTGTACACAAAAATGGAAGCATTGATATGGCACTTTAAGATGATAATGGGTGAAATAGATGTGCCAGCAGGCGAAGTTTACCATTCTGTAGAGGGTGGAAACGGAGAGGTGGGTTATTACCTGATCAGCGATGGAGGTCGTACACCCTATCGTCTGCACTTCCGCCGTCCTTGCTTTATATATTATCAGGCGTATCCAGAGATTGTAAAAGATGGATTACTGAGCGATGCGGTAGTCACATTGAGTAGCTTGAATGTGATAGCTGGAGAGCTAGATGCGTAATTGTAAGATGGTTTTTGTCACTTGATAAGACAAAAACTGTACTTTACAGATAGGAGTAAGTAAAAAGTAGGTTTAAAATAATGCTAATAATAACCGATGAACATACAATTTAGTGCAGAAAAAATGACCAAGGTGAAGGAGATCATCGCACGTTATCCGGAAGGGAAACAAAAAAGTGCGTTGATACCATTGCTGCACCTTGCTCAAGATGAATTTGGTGGCTGGCTAGATGCACCTGTTATGGACTATGTAGCTTCTATACTTGATATTTTGCCGATAGAAGTGTATGAAGTGGCTACATTTTACACCATGTTCAACACCAAACCTGTAGGTAAATACCTGCTAGAGGTATGCCATACCGGACCATGTATGCTAAACGGCAGCGATGATATAATAGACTATATAAAAGAGAAACTAGGCATAAGTGCTGGCGAAACGACACCTGATGGGTTGTTTACGCTTAAGCCTGCTGAATGCTTAGGAGCATGTGGCTATGCACCTATGATGCAGCTGGGAAAAACTTATAGGGAGCACCTGACCAAGGAGAAAATAGACCAACTGATAATAGAACTGAGGGGGGCATCTGTCAACTAAACATGATGACATTTGAACTAACACTTGAGTTTCTGTTATCCGCACCAGCACATAGGGTGATGCAACTTCTTACTGACCCACTACTGATCAGAAAATGGAGTGGAGAAGAGGGAGTACTAGAAGCTAAGGAAGGAGGAAAGTTTTCAATGTTTGATGGGTGGGCGACAGGCACAGTGCTCAAAGTAACTGAAACTGAATTGGCATATACCTGGCACATTGCAGACTGGAGTATAGAAATACCCACTACTACTGTTAATTACTTGCTAAAGAACAGTGATGGTGGCACTAAAGTGACGGTAAAGCACACAGGGTTCCTGACGGAAGATGAAATGAAAAACCATAGAAATGGCTGGACTGATTATTTCTTTGATCCATTGGAAGATTATATAATGATTTTTGAACAGAAAAAATGAGGCTACTATTATCCATCATATTGTCTTTGTGCAGTAGTGCTTTATGGGCGCAGCAGCCAGACTATGGCAGTTTGAGCCATGCTGTGTCTGACTTTGACAAAGCGCTAGAAACCAGAGATAGTGTGGCGCTGAAGTGGCTACTGAGCGAAAAACTACAGTATGGACATTCTAACGGATGGATAGAAACTAAAAGAGAACTGATAGAGGACCTGTATAATGGCAAACTGATATACAAGAAAATTGATGCATCCAAACCAGAAATGACTAGTAGCGGCAATACAGTAGCAACTCGCAGCATAGCCAACATAGATGCGGTGATGGATGGTAAGCTGATGTCGTTCAGGCTGAAAGTGCTACAGGTGTGGGTGTGGGAAGAAGGACATTGGGTATTGTTTGCGAGGCAAAGTGTATCGGTAGGGAAAGAAAAATAAATTACTAACTCAGTTGTGAGAAACTGATTTTTTTGAAATTTTTAAGATGGCAATAAAACTCTTATTAGAAAACGACCACATAGAAGGTATCAGGTATTATGATACTTATCGCAAGAATGGTGGCTACCGTGCTGCTGAGAAGGCATTAAAAATGTCGCCAGCAGATATAGTGGAAGAAGTAAAGAAAAGCGGCCTTAGAGGTCGTGGTGGAGCGGGGTTTCCTACGGGTATGAAGTGGAGCTTTTTAGCCAAGCCTGAGGGTGTGCCACGCCACCTAGTGTGTAATGCTGATGAGTCGGAACCAGGTACCTTCAAAGACAGGTATTTGATGGAGTTTCACCCGCACTTATTTATAGAGGGTTTGCTTATCAGCAGTTTTGCGCTGGGTAGCAATGCTACCTATGTGTATATACGTGGTGAATATGCATGGATACCAGACATACTTGAACAAGCAATAGCCGAAGCAAAAAATAATGGCTGGCTCGGTAAAAATATATTGGGTACAGGCTTTGACTGTGAGATATATGTGCACAGAGGTGCTGGAGCTTATATATGTGGCGAGGAAACTGCACTGATAGAGTCGCTAGAGGGTAAACGTGGCAACCCACGTATGAAGCCCCCCTTCCCTGCCATACAGGGTGTGTGGATGCGCCCTACAGTGGTGAACAATGTAGAAACTCTGGCAGCCGTAGTGCCTATCATAAATATGGGAGGAGATGAGTATGCCAAAATAGGTGCCGGCAGATCTACAGGCACCAAACTATTATCGGTATGTGGGAATGTGAATAAGCCTGGTGTGTATGAGATAGACATGACCTGCTCAGTAGAAGAGTTTATATATAGCGATGAATACTGCGGTGGCATACCCAAGGGTAGAAAACTGAAGGCATGTATTCCTGGTGGTTCATCAGTGCCAATAGTACCAGCCAATCTGCTGTTCAAAACAGCGAAAGGCGAAACTCGCTACATGAACTACGAGAGCCTGTCGGACGGTGGGTTCGCTACAGGTACCATGATGGGATCGGGTGGGTTTATAGTGCTAGATGACTCTCAGTGTATAGTACGCCATACCATGACACTGGCACGCTTCTACAACCACGAAAGCTGCGGACAGTGCAGCCCATGCCGCGAAGGTACTGGCTGGATGTACAAGATACTAAAAAACATAGAGTACGGCAAAGGCAAAATGAGCGATATAGACCTGCTATGGGATATACAACGCCGCATAGAGGGCAATACAATATGCCCGCTTGGCGATGCTGCTGCATGGCCTGTAGCTGCTGCTATCCGTCACTTCCGCGACGAGTTTGAGTGGCATATAACCCACCCAGACGAAGCACAAACACGTAACTTCGGATTGGCACATTATGCAGACCCGATACATGTACCGGTAGGATAAGTAACACGTGTAGGTATAAATTTGAACTATTTCACAAACATGCCAACAGTGCTTAACTTGCGGCTAAGGAATTAGAAAATATATGTCAGAACAGACTCCAAAATTCAAAGTAACCATCGACAACATCAGTATAGATGTACCGGCTGGCACTACTATACTCAATGCCGCACGAATGATAGGTGGTGATGTAACCCCACCAGCTATGTGCTATTACAGCAAGCTGGAAGGTAGTGGTGGCAAATGCCGTACCTGCCTAGTTGAGGTGAGCAAGGGCTCTGAAAAAGACCCTCGCCCTATGCCTAAGCTGGTGGCTAGCTGCCGTACCACTGTGATGGATGGTATGGAAGTAAAAAATATTACTTCTGAAAAAGTAGTAGATGCCCGTAAGGGTGTGGTAGAGTTCTTGTTGCTGAATCACCCGCTGGACTGCCCAGTATGTGACCAGGCTGGTGAGTGCGACCTGCAAAACCTTAGTTACGAGCATGGCAATGAGGCTACCCGCTACGAATTTAAGCGCCGCACGTTCGAAAAAGAAGATATTGGTCCGTTTATTTCTCTGCACATGAATCGTTGTATCATGTGTTTCCGTTGTGTGTTTACTGCTGAGCAGCTTACACAGCGCAGAGAGCACGGCATACTAGAGCGTGGCGATCATGCACAGATAAGCACGATGCTCAGCAAATCGCTGGACAATGAATTTATAGGCAATGTGATAGATGTGTGCCCTGTAGGTGCATTGACTGACAAAACATTCCGCTTCAAAAACCGTGTATGGTTTACAAAGCCTGTAGATGCACACTGCAAATGCGATAAGTGTAGCGGTAAGGTGCGCCTATGGATGCGTGGTGAAGAGGTGTACAGGGTAACGGCTCGGAAAGACCAATGGGGAGAGGTAGAAAGCTGGATATGCAACGACTGCCGTTTTCATAAAAAGTCGGTAAAAGACTGGGTTATAGAAGGTCCATCTATGATAGCCCGCAGCAGTGTAATATCACAAGGTCACTATGCTGGGAATGTAGGTACTGCACCTACACCAGTACTTATCGACAAAGTGATAGGCAAACAACCAAAATTCACACTAGACATACACTCTGTGAGCGATGTAAACCGACCAGAAGTAGAATTGTCTAAAATTGATGGACCTGCGCACTCAGATGATTTTAAAAGTAAAAAATGAGCAGAAAAGAGAAGTTGATGTTGAAACTACTTGCAGGGACAGCAGATGCCAATTTTGATTTTGAAGATTTGATAAAGATTTTAGAGTGGTATGAGTTTATAGAACGAAAAGGAAAAGGAAGCCATAGAGTTTTTTATAAGATTGGGATCAATCAAATGATAAACCTTCAGCCAATTAAAGGAAAAGCTAAGCCGTTTCAAGTAAGACAGGTTCGCGAATATCTAGTAACAAATAAATTAGTGAGCGATGACCAAATATGAAGTAATAATTTTTTGGAGCAAAGAAGATGAAGCATTTATTGCAGAAATACCAGAATTAAAAGGCTGCATGGCTCATGGTAATACCCCTGATGAAGCCTTAAAGGAAGTATCGGTTATGGCTGAGGAATGGCTTGAACTGGCTAAAGAAAATGATTGGGAAATACCACAGCCTAAAGGACGATTGATGTACGCTTAATGATTTTTATAGAATAATGGTAGTAACAACTGAACATATCAAACAGGTTATCACTGGATTTTTCTCTAAAAAACCAGTGAAGAAAGTATGGTTGTTCGGCTCCTATGCCAGTGGCGATGCTGATGAAAATAGTGATGTAGATGTATTAGTGGAAGTAGATTATAATGCTTTGGTAGGTCTTGATTATTTTGGATGGAATTTAGATCTGGAAGATCTACTTCACAAACATATTGACATTGTAAGCGCAGGCTACGAAAACAAACTAATAAAACCGTTTATAGATAAAGACAAGTTTGTTATTTATGAAAGGTAAAATTCGATAACAGACAACCATATTAATTTTAAAAGTCACTGCTTAATTAAGTGTAGAATTAAAAAAAGGATTAGAAACAATAAAACCTATTTAAACCATCATTTTTTAACTAACTAAACTACTTTTGCGTCATTATGCTGTTACTACAGATCGACACAGCCCTTATTATAGAAAAGGTACTGCTTATATCAGTTATCCTTATGGGGTCGCTGGGGATAGCCATGTATGCTACATGGGGAGAGAGAAAGGTTGCTGCTATTATGCAAGATCGTATTGGTCCTAACCGTGCAGGCCCAATGGGGTTGTTACAGCCGTTGGCCGATGGTCTGAAACTGTTCTTCAAAGAAGAAATCATACCAGACAAATCTACACGTTTCATATTCATATTGGGTCCTTGTTTGGCGATGCTTACTGCATTGCTCACAAGTGCTGTGGTGCCATGGGCTCCAGACTATGTAACGTCAACTGGTCACGTAGTGGCATTTCAGGTAGCAGATATCAATGTGGGTATCTTGTTTGTGTTTGGTGTGGTTAGCTTAGGTGTTTACGGCGTAATGCTAGGTGGCTGGGCGTCGAACAATAAGTTTTCATTGCTGAGTAGTATTCGTGCCGCATCGCAAGCGATATCTTATGAGCTGGCAATGGGTCTGAGCATGATTGCATTGATCATGATGACGGGTTCACTTAGTTTGCGAGATATAGTGGCGCAGCAACATGGCTTTTGGGATGCAGGCTACTTCACTTGGAACATCTTCAAACAACCTTTAGGTTTCATCATATTCCTTACTTGTTCGTTTGCCGAGCTCAATCGCGCACCATTCGACCTTCCAGAGTGCGAGAGTGAACTGAATATGGGTTATCATCAGGAATATTCCTCTATGAAACTTGGTTTTTATCTGTTTGCTGAGTATATCAATCTGTTCATTAGCTCTGCAATCATTATTACTTTATTCTTTGGTGGGTATAATTTCCCATTTATGGATAAAATAGCAGAAGCAGCTAATCCGCTTGTTTTCAGTATTATATGTATGCTGGTGTTTATCACCAAGGTAGTAGGCATGATATTGTTCTTTATGTTCGTAAGGTGGACACTGCCCCGGTTTAGGTACGACCAGCTTATGAAACTAGGATGGAGAACATTGATACCACTAGCATTGGGTAATATGCTGGTAACTGGCGTGCTGATATTGTGGGTATTCAATAAATAATATACCAGTTCACGATATTAAGAACATATTTGTATAGTAACCTGATCTCTGTGGTTGGTAACAATACACATAAGCCGACGAAAAGAGTATATTTGTCAGGATTGTAAGTTGAAATTGAAGTTGTTAGAAGCGAACAGTTAGAACTGTAGCGATTAGAGACCAAAAATATTATTGACGTTTTTGAAATAGAAAACAATGCAAAACTTAACAAATAGAGCTTTACAGATAGACCGTAGCCCGATGACATTTTCGGAGCGCTCCTACCTGCCAGCTATTGCCAAAGGATTGGGTACTACACTCAGTCACATATTTAAGAAAAAAGCCACTGTTAGTTACCCAGAGGTGAAGCGACCATTCAGTCCAGTTTTCAGAGGGTTGCATGTATTGAACAGAGATGAGGAAGGAGCAGAACGTTGCACTGCATGTGGTTTGTGCGCGCTTGCCTGCCCTGCAGAAGCAATAACAATGGAAGCTGCTGAAAGAAAAGCAGGTGAAGAGCATCTGTATCGCGAAGAAAAATATGCAGCTAAATATGAAATTAATATGTTACGCTGTATATTTTGTGGGTATTGCGAAGAAGCCTGCCCTAAAGATGCGGTGTATTTGTCTGAAACGGTAATGCCATCAAACTACAATAGAGCTTCGTTTATCTACAAAAAAGAAGATCTACTGATTCCTAACCCGCACAAAAAGGACAATAAATAAACATGAACCTATACGATACTTTATTCTGGTTTCTATCGGCAGTGTCAGTGGGCTGTGCGCTGGGTGTTATTCTCAGTCGTAACCCTGTGAACAGTGTATTGTTTCTGGTACTGACCTTTGTATCCATTTCTGGTCATTACATACTAATGAATGCACAATTCCTATTTATAGTGAATCTGATTGTATATACAGGTGCTATAATGGTACTGTTTCTATTTGTTATCATGCTGATGAACCTCAATGCGGACGTAGAGCCCCAAAAGGGGCAATTAGTGCAGCTAGCAGGTGTGGTATCTGGTGGTGTGTTATTTCTAGTTTTACTAGCAGCAGTGAAAACAGCGTCACCTGTACCTATTGACAAGGCTTCTATCGACATTGGTCTTATTACCAATTTGGGGAAGGTGTTGTTCAAGGATTTTGTGTTACCATTCGAGATCAGCAGTGTTTTGTTCTTGAGTGCTATGATAGGAGCAGTGGTGATCGGTAAAAAAGAAGAAAGTACGCCTTTGCCCAGTGGAGAGTAGTAGATGCTATACCCAATGGCTATAGGGAACTAAGAATGACGTTTATATTATTTTGTTGTATATCTATACTTTGATAAGATGCCAGTAAATTCAACACATTATTTGTTTCTAAGCCTATTGTTGTTTTCAATAGGTATTATGGGTACGCTGATGAGGCGCAATGCAATAATCATATTTATGTGCATAGAATTGATGCTCAATTCAGTGAACCTGCTATTGGTTTCATTCTCAAAATTATTTGCTGACCCCAATGCTCAGATTTTTGTATTCTTTATAATGGTAGTAGCCGCTGCAGAGGTAGCCGTGGGACTGGCAATAATAGTAATGATGTACCGTAAAGTACATTCAGTAGACATCAATATTCTAAACAGATTAAAACACTAAAGTACCCGCACTTGCGGGATTGGCGTTATGGCTAACCTCGTTTACTTAATACCGTTATTCCCATTGATAGGTTTTTTGATCAATGGTATCTTCTGGAAAAAAATGCCTAAGTCCCTTGGGGGTATGATAGGTACTGTAGCAATACTAGCTTCTTTTGTAGTATCGCTCGGCATATTCTTTGAGGTCAAAAGCACTAGCTTTCAAGGCCCGTTGGTAGTTACCTTGTTCGATTTCATCAGTTCAGGCAATATGCACATACCGTTTGCATTTCAGGTTGATGCACTTTCGTCGTTATTCCTGCTTATCATTACTGGTGTGGGTTTCCTGATACATGTTTACTCTACCTCTTACATGCACCATGATGAAGGGATGGTAAAATATTTCGCCTACCTGAATCTGTTTGTGTTTTCAATGTTACTGTTAGTGCTAGGTGCCAACTATCTTATTATGTTCATAGGTTGGGAGGGCGTAGGTCTTTGCTCTTACCTACTTATAGGTTTTTGGTTCAAAAATCGTGACTATACCAATGCTGCCAAGAAAGCTTTTGTAATGAACCGTATAGGTGATTTAGGCTTCTTGGTAGGTATGTTGTTGGTATTGTTCAATTTTGGCACCCTTTCTTACCTCGACTTTTTCGGCAAACTAAACGGCGCAGATGTAGCAGTACCTTCTTCTATATACAACTGGATAGCACTTTGTTTCTTTATAGGTGCTACCGGTAAAAGCGCTCAGATACCTTTGTATACCTGGTTGCCAGATGCGATGGCAGGTCCAACGCCTGTATCTGCCCTTATACATGCCGCTACCATGGTTACAGCTGGTATCTACATGATAGCACGTAGTGGTGCATTGTATAGCATTACCCCTGCAATACTGCATGTAGTAGCAATAGTAGGCTTGGCAACAGCTATTCTAGCTGCTACCATTGCCATATTTCAGTACGATATCAAAAAAGTATTGGCATATTCTACCGTAAGCCAGTTGGGCTTTATGTTTTTGGCGTTGGGTGTGGGTGCGTATACTACAGCAGTATTCCACGTTATGACACATGCATTCTTTAAGGCGCTTTTGTTCTTAGGCTCTGGTAGCGTGATACATGCAATGGGTGGCGAACAAGACATACGCAAAATGGGTGGACTAGGTAAACATATGCCGATAACACGCGCTACATTCCTTATAGGTTGTTTAGCAATTTCTGGTATTCCAGGCTTATCTGGTTTCTTCTCCAAAGATGAAATACTTGCGAATGTATTTGTACATAGCCCTTTGCTGTATGTACTAGGTATCATAGCTGCTATGATGACTGCCTTTTACATGTTCCGCCTTTACTTTCTTACGTTCAATGGCAGTTTCCGCGGTACTGAAGAGCAGCATCATCACCTGCATGAGAGCCCTGCCGCAATGACTATACCCCTTATAGTGTTGGCAATATTGTCGATAGTAGGTGGTTACGTAGGTTTGCCAGCAGTAATCAGCGAGCACAATGCACTAGCATCATTCCTAAGTCCTGTAGTTACCAACTTTGGTACTCATCATTTATCGCATGGTACAGAGTGGGCACTTATGGGAGTATCGGTGGCAGTAGCAGTGCTTATGATAATAGTAGCATGGTCAGTAAACAAAAAACCAAACTTTGCTGAAAATAAGGGTTTAGCAAAAGTGCTGGAGAACAAATGGTATGTAGACGAATTGTATGAATCAATAGTATTGAAACCAATCGCTGCACTTTCTGACATACTTGACAAATATGTAGAAAAACGCGGTATTGATGGTGTAGTGAATGGTGTAGGTAAAACAGTAAGATGGGGTGGTGACCGACTAAGACTGCTACAGAGTGGCCAGGTGGGCTTCTACATCTTTATTATGGTTATAGGTATAGTATTATTGTTCATGATTAGCTTTTTTGGAGTAAAATAATAAACCTGCTCTCTGTAAATGGGGGTCACTACTTGGCTGCGTGGTGTAGCAAAGTTGGAGGGTCTCACAAGGGTTTTGGGGTTAAATTTTTTTGATTTTATGATTCTGATATTACTCATTGTTATTCCGCTGTTGTCGGGCATTCTGTCCTTCGCCATCAAGGGCGATGGAGCCAAAACGCTTGGCATTATCAGTTCTGTTATTTCGCTGGCACTTGCTGTTTATGTCAGTAGTACAAACTTTTCGCAACCCATCTCCTATTCACATGAGTGGATTCCTATGTTGGGTACACAATTCAGCCTGATGGCCGATGGTATGAGCGGAATGCTGGTATTACTTACTGCGATTGTAACTATGGTGGTGATGATAAGCAATGCCAATAAAGAAACTGAAAATGCGGGTGCATTTTACGGATTTATGCTGCTTTCTCAGGCAGGTCTGATGGGTGTGTTTCTGGCAGCAGATGCTTTGGTATTCTACGTATTTTGGGAGTTGGCTTTGATACCTGTTTATTTCCTTTGCTCGCGCTGGGGTGGCGAAAAGCGCATAGCAGTAACTTTCAAGTTCTTTGTATATACGTTTGTCGGTAGCCTTATGTTGTTAGCTGCATTGATCTATTTATCGTTGCAGACGCCAGGCCTCAGCAGTTATGCATGGTCTGATATCGCTCGGGCTGGTGCTTCATTGCCAGAAATTGTGCAGATCAGACTGTTCTGGTTAGTGTTCATAGCCTTTGCCATTAAGATGCCTATTTTCCCATTCCATACATGGCAGCCAGATACTTACGAACAATCTCCCACACCGGTTACTATCATTCTAAGCGCATTAATGGTGAAGATGGGACTTTTTGCGGTATTACACTGGTTGTTGCCTGTGTTGCCAAAAGGTGTAGCCTATTGGTCAGACACAGTAGTACTTTTGTCTGTAATAGGTATCGTATATGCATCTTGCATAGCCATTGTACAAACCGATATCAAACGTCTTATTGCTTACTCTTCTATTGCACACATGGGCCTTATGAGTGCTGTAGCATTTATGCATAGTGGTGTGGGCATGCATGGCATCATGGTGCAGATGTTCAATCACGGTATTAACATTACTGGTATGTGGCTGATAGTAAGCATGGTAGAAGAGCGCTGGGGCACCCGCGATATGACCAAAATGGGCGGTATGGCTACGGTAGCTCCTCGCATGGCTATAGCAATGGTTATCATATCTCTTGCTAATATTGCGCTACCTCTTACCAATGGTTTTGTGGGTGAGTTCATGTTGTTCAATGGATTATTTACTGGCGATGGTGGTGCTATGCACATAGGTGTAATGGTAGTGGCAGGTTTGGGTATAATACTAGGTGCTGTCTACACACTTAATATGATTCAAAAATCGGCTTATGGGAATGTTACAGAAATGGTGGTTAAAAAGGACCTAAGTATCAACGAATATGCTGGGTTGGCTATTATCATTAGTTTGATACTGTTTTTAGGTGTATATCCTAAACCATTGCTAGACCTTACAGCTGGTGTAGCAGAAATGATAGTGCGTTAAAAAAACCATTCCGAAAGGCATAGGTTGAATTATTTGATTATTGACATTTGATATAGAAACATGAAAGCAATTATTGCTACTACAATTTTTGGTGTTATCATGATGTTTGCCGGATTGATGGTAAGCAACAAGAAGAGCATTGTCGCTATCGCTACAATGCTTTTCGCTGCACTATTGGGCGTTAATATCTGGGATCTTACTGCTACATCTGCCGATGCTGCCAACAATCTTTACTTTAATAACATGCTGCGCATAGAGCATTATTCAATGTGGTTCAACACACTGATGACGGGCTGCACTCTACTTTATGCGTTGCTTATGGGCAAGGAGATAATAAAAGTAGGTATGCATGTAGCTGAATATTTTGCTCTTATCTTCTTTATTCTATGTGGTTTGTATCTGCTGTCTACCTACAACAATATGCTGATGATGTTTATAGGCATTGAAATACTGTCTATTCCTCAATATATATTAGCAGGTAGCGATAAAAGGAACCTTAAAAGCAGTGAAGCGTCTCTGAAGTATTTTTTGATGGGCTCCTTTACTACCGGTATACTACTGATGGGTATTACGTTGTTATACGGTGCATCCAGAAGTTTCAATATCATGGAGATTGCAAGCATGCTTAACTCTGACGCGCTCAATCCGTTGGCACTAGCTGGCATACTATTTATCATGATTGCATTTGCGTTCAAAGTATCGGCAGCACCAATGCACATGTGGACACCGGATGTATATGATGGCTCTCCTACACCATTTACAGCCTACATGTCTACAGTGCTTAAAGCCGCTGCATTTTTTGCATTCTTACGCTTATTTCAAGTGTCGTTCAATACGCTTAGCGCACACTGGACGCTCATTCTGGCCATAATTACAGCCGCTACCCTATTGGTGGGTAATGTAACAGCTGTTTTCCAGCAAAGTGTGAAGCGTATGTTGGCTTATTCATCTATAGCACAGGCCGGGTTTATGTTGTTTGCAGTGCTTGCTGTCAACAAATTTGCATGGCAAGGTATCATCATCTATGCCGCTGCTTATAGTGTAGCTACTATAGGTTTGTTCTCTGTACTGGTGAAGCTAAAAGATTTTACCTACGATGGCTTTAACGGTCTTGCCAAAAAAGAACCTTTTTTAGCTTTTACTGCTTCTATATTTTTGTTTTCGTTGGCAGGTATACCACTTACTGGTGGTTTCATGGCAAAGTATTATGTTTTGCTGGCAGTGGTGCAGCAAGGTCAGCTTATGTGGCTCGTGATCTTTGCATTGCTTATGGCAGCCATCAGCGTATTTTACTACTTCAGGGTAATAATAGCAATGTACTTCAAACCCGGCAACCCAGAAATGAGCAGTACACTCACCACTGGCGACAAGTTAATGTTGGGCATTACTTGTGCATTGGTGATATTGATAGGTGTAGCACCTCAGCTGTTTCTGAATGGTATTTAACAGATAAGAGCTTACTCAAAACATCATACTACTTTCAAAGTAAGAAACCGGCACTAACCAATGCCGGTTTCTTACTTTATGTATCCTAATGCACTAGCTACAAGTGCTTGTGTGAAGGATATAATGTGGTTATGTTAGGGAGGCAATTGCAATAATCTCGGCAGCAGCATTGCTGGATGCATGGCTACTACCTAGGCTATGCCAAAGGGATGCATAATCGGCACGAAGCGATGTCTTGTATTGCTCGTCAGCCAAGAGACGTGTAAGGGCTGCTCTAAGATTATCTTCTGTAAGCTGGTGCTGGATAAGCTCTGTAACCACTAGCTTATCCATTATAAGGTTGACCAGTGATATGTACTTCACCTTTACCAGCTTTGTAGCTAGCCAAAACGAGAGTGCATTGCCTTTGTAACATACTACCTGAGGCACACCAAATAGTGCTGTTTCGAGTGTGGCTGTACCACTGGTGATGAGTCCGGCTGTAGCTTGCTTTAGCAGATTGTAGGTATTACCCTTTACCAATAGCACATCGTTATTACCTATCAACTGGTTATAGAGCTCGTCGGGTAAAGAGGGTGCTTGGGCTACTGCAAATCTGTAATGGGGGAAATGTTTTACCATGCCTAGCATAATAGGTAGTTTCACTTTTATTTCTTGTGCACGGCTACCAGGCAAAAGCGCAATAAGTGGTTTATCTGATTGTATAGGAAGGATAGCCACATTGTTGCGTTCATCGCTAATAACCTCTATGAGTGGATGACCAACATAACGAACATCATACTGCCACTTTCTGTAGAAGTCTACCTCGAAAGGTAGTATGACCAACATTTTGTCTACATCTCTTTTTATCTGGTGTACGCGTTTTTCTTTCCAAGCCCACACCTGAGGAGATATGTAATAGACCACTTTTATACCTTGCTGCTTTGCCCATGCTGCTATGCGCAGGTTAAAACCCGGATAATCTATAAGTACGAGTACATCAGGACGAAACGCCGTAATATCTTGCTTGCAAAAAGCGATGTTTTTGAATATGGTTCGGAGGTGGACCAATACCTCTACAAAGCCCATAAACGCCAAATCGCGGTAGTGTTTTATGAGGGTTGCACCAGCAGCCTGCATCTTGTCGCCCCCCCAGCAGCGTACCTCTGCAGCGGCATCTTGCTGATGAATGGCTTTTATGAGATTGCTGCCGTGTAGGTCGCCACTAGCCTCGCCGACTATAATATAGTATTTCATGGGCTTACCAAACAAACATGACCATTACAATAAGTACTGCATACAGCATAGTGGCTATTACTATACCCCGCATAGCATAATCGAGTCGCTTATTGTTGCAGTACAAAAAAGGCAACAAATTAGCCAGCAAACTCATGGTCAGTACCTTAGAAGCCATTTTGTGGTCGTGTGTCATGGCATTAAAGACAGCAGTGACATCGCGCCCGCTAAACCACATAAAGTATACTATAGTAAAACCAACTATAGGCATTAAAACTCCAACAATAAAACCAACAATAGGTACATTGAGGCGCATAAATATTAAATTATGGGTGCAATATACAACCACCAGAGGCATAATTAGCGTTAAAAGCCTGAATGAATTATCTTTGCCAGTACATTTCAACAGATATACATGAATTTCAAACTAAAAAACATTCCGCAACGTACAGTGAAACCCCGCAATCATGGCCTGACAATGGTGATGGATAAGGGTATGGGACTAGATGGTGCCAAAGATTTTCTGTCTGTAGCCGCTCCATATGTAGACATAGTAAAACTAGGTTTTGGTACAAGTGCTGTAACTGCCAACCTACGTGAAAAGATAGAGATATACCAGAACCTTGGAATACCTGTATACTTTGGTGGTACTCTGTTTGAAGCATTTATGATTCGCAATCAGATAGATGACTATATAAGTGTAATAAAAGACTATGGTCTGAAACACGTAGAAGTATCTGACGGCTCAATAACTATACCCCATATCGAAAAGTGTGGCTACATAGAAAAACTAGCTAAACATGTAACTGTGCTATCAGAAGTAGGATCGAAAGATGCTGCACATATAATGCCTCCCTACAAGTGGATAGAACTAATGAAGGCTGAGCTGGAAGCGGGATCGACATACGTAATAGCAGAAGCAAGAGAAGCGGGCAACGTGGGTATATATCGTGGATCGGGCGAGGTGCGCGAAGGACTGGTGCAAGAGATACTCACACAGATACCCTATGAAAAAATAATATGGGAAGCACCTCAGAAAGCACAACAAGTATACTTTATGGAGTTGCTGGGTGCTAATGTGAACCTAGGAAATATTGCACCTGTTGAGGTGATACCGCTGGAGTCTATGCGCATAGGTTTGAGAGGTGATACCTTCCACCTATATCTGGAAAATGATGGCGTAAATGCACTGCCAGCCATAGAAGAGTAACGAAAACAGAAGTTATAAAGAAACACCACTTTCAGTACGAGAGTGGTGTTTCTTTATTGGGACTATATATGTTTATCAAGTAGGTAACCCTGTATTATTTGTACACACAGTCAATATGTAGTCTTTTCAACCCCTAAATCTTCACCTTATCCGGGTGCACAATGGGTATACGTTTTTCTTCTTTTATTTTGCCAAAACCGCCTAATACATTGCGGAGGTTGTGGTAGCCATGACGCTTTAGGAGCGATGCTGCAATAACGGAGCGATAACCCCCTGCGCAATGCACATACAGGTTGTGGTCGTCTTCTATCATAGCTACATTCAGTGGATCTGAAAGCGTATCGAGCGGAAAACTACGTGCACCTTTCACATGAGCAGTGTCAAACTCAGCCGGTTTGCGCACATCAATGATGTCCATCAGGGGGTCGTGTGGCAGGTCCATTGCCATTTCGTCGGCTTCAATATCTATGATGAGGTCTATGGGCATACCCGCTTGTTGCCAAGCCTCAAAACTACCCTCCAGATACCCTTGTACATTGTCTATACCTACACGGGCGAGTCTCACTATACTTTCCTTCTCTTTGCCAGGCTCTGTAACCAGCACCAAGGGCTGATCGTAAGGCAACAAAATGCCTGCCCACTCAGCAAAACGACCATCGAGCCCTATACTGATAGACTCTGGTACAAAACCATTGGTAAAAACAGTAGACGGACGTGTGTCAAGCACCCATGCACCTTCACTCAACTTCTGATTAAATGCCTCAACAGAAAATGGTTGCATGCCGGTGGTCATTACAGTATCCAGACTATCATATCCTTCTTTATTGATTCGGGCATTGATAGGGAAATATACTGGAGGGGTATTTAGCCCTGTAGTTACTGTTTTTATAAATTCGGGCTTGGTCATTTCTTGAAGGGCATAGTTGGTGGCTTTTTGAGCTCCAATAGTACTATGCGTTTCAGGACCCAAGCTTTTGCCGCACGATGACCCAGGACCATGAGCTGGATAGACGATTATGTTATCGTTAAGCGGTTTAATCTTATTTTGCAAGGTATCGTACATCATGGCAGCAAGGTCTTCTTTGCTTAGGTTGCCGCTGAACAGATCTGGCCTGCCCACATCGCCTACGAAAAGTGTATCGCCTGTGAAGATGCAATGTGGTTCTCCAGCCTCATTGTGCAGCAGATAAGAAGTACTCTCTAAGGTATGACCAGGAGTATGAATGGCAGTAATCTTAAGTTTGCCTACCATAAACTCTTCGCCATCCTTGGCTATGTGCACTTTAAACTTTGCTTCAGTATCGGGGCCGTATACTATGGGCGCACCTGTACGAGCCGCTAGGTCGATATGCCCACTTACGAAATCGGCATGAAAGTGTGTTTCAAATATGTACTTGATAGTTACATTATGTTCTGCAGCCAACTGCATGTATGTATCTATGTCGCGTAGTGGGTCGATGACCGCCGCCTCGCCATCGCTGGCTATAAAGTATGCCGCCTCGCTAAGGCAGGAGGTGTATAACTGTTGTATGTGCATTGTGTATGGTATGATGTGTGGCAAATGTAGTATAAAGGTATATGAATGTTGTTATGGCTACATCAAAATAGTTGATGAATGCTAGTTGAAGCAACCTAAAAAAAAGAGTGACTACCAAAAACTGGTAGCCACTCTGTTAATGGAAATATGTAATTCAAATTATTCTTAGTCTACATTAAGCGTCATCACAGCACGTCTGTTTTCTGCTCTGCCTTCTTCGGTATCATTGTTGCCGGTTGGGTCGCTTTCGCCATGTGCCACTATTTTTATGCGCTTAGCATCTGCACCCATTTTCACCAGCTGTTTCTTAACCGCCTGAGCGCGTTTAAGCGACAATTGTTTGTTGTAAGAAGACTTACCTCTTGCATCAGCATGACCGTTAACAATGATAACAGCTTTTTCGTCGTCTTTCATTGTTTTTACAGCTACTTCCAGTACTGGCATAGACACTTCTTGAACCACTGTTTTGTTAGTTTCAAACAATATAGGAGTACTGATAGGTGTAGATGGAGGTGGAGGTGGAGGTAATGGACAGCCATTGTTGCTAGCAGGACCCGCTACTTCTGGGCACTGGTCAGTGTTATCTGGTATACCATCACCATCTGTATCTGGACAACCATTGTATTGTGCCAAACCTGGTTTGTCAGGGCAAAGATCTCTCTTGTCTATGATACCATCGCCATCTCTGTCAGGACAACCTTTCAGGTTAGCTGGGCCAGGCTGTGTAGGACATTCGTCAGCTTTGTCAGGAATACCATCACCGTCAGTATCTGGACAACCATTAAACTTAGCCAAACCTGGTATTGTACGACATGAGTCTTCTGAATCCTGTATACCATCTTTATCAGTATCAGGACAACCATTAAACTGCTCTATACCCCATACATCCGGACATTTATCCTTTCTGTTTGGTATGCCATCTTTATCGGTATCTTTTGGTTTGCCAAAGAAGAAACGTACACCCACATTAGCACCATAAGACTGTACTATGCTAGACGACACATTGTTGAGCGTAGAGCTGTAATCGCCAGCAGTGTTCACAAGGGTGTAGTTGCTAACATTGTTGTTTTTGAATGATTGATAGAGGTAGTATACACCAAAGTTTAGCGCTACTTTATCTGACAAGTACCAACTCAAAGATGGCTGCACCATGAAACCTAAAGAAGCTGTAGTATAAGACACATCGCTCTTAGTATTGTTGGGCTTGCGAGCAAGACCTACATTTTCGTTTGAGTTAGTGCGCTGACCATCTAACCACTGAGCAGCATTGCCAGTAGGATTGATAGAGTTGTAGTAGGCTTTAGTGATTAGCTCAGAGTTTTCGGCAGTAGGTGTTATAGCATTATCGAAGATGTAGGTGTTGGTAACAGTACCATCGGCCAATCTCTGAAACTTATTAATAGCTTCGTAATCGAAATTAGCGTTAGTAGTAGTGCTGTTTTTCATTTGCACATTTAGTACAGGTCCTAGATCGGCTGTGAAACCAAAATGCTTAGAGAATCTGGTTTTGTATTTCAACATGATAGGTATATTCATGTTGGTGATGGTCAAATCTTCATTAAGATTGTTACCAGTGATGTGCTGACGGAAAACACCATTACCATCTAGGCGGTTTGCCTGATACTCTACGTGATACTCACTCAGGTTTAGCTCACCTTTCTGTGAAAGATACATAAAGCCTACACCCAAACCTATATGACGCTTAGGACCAAAGAAATACCCGAACTGAGCATTAAAACCTAGCGAAGTACCATTATCAAAAGTCAGCTTACCCGTTTTAAGGTTAAGACCGTTCAGATAACCAGCGGTAGATGTACCACTAGTTACATCTTTAGTCATTATGCCACCCATTAGGTTTACATCAAGTACCCAAGGCGACAATGCGCTATCACGTGTATATTCTTTTTTTGCTTTTGGCGCTTTTGTCTTAGGCGCTTCAGTTGTCTGAGCTGCAACCGACAGTGCCGACGATGCGGCTATACACAGGAAAAATAAATTTTTCATCAATTGTTTATTTAGTATTGAGACGTATTAATTTTTAACAAACTTAGCAGCACCTACTTTTACCCCTTCTACATAGCAATCTACTATGTAAATACCTGCTGGCAAGCTAGCCACATCGATATTGGCAGTGTGCGTATCAGTGCTGATAGTGCTTACCACCTGACCCATCATGTTAACGATATCTATGCGCATTGTGCCTGCTATAGCAGTAGACAATTCTACAGTTACGTTGTTGTACGCAGGGTTAGGGAACACATTCATTGTTACTTCACCATTAGTATCGTCTATAGTTTTTGGAGTATTGTCGGCTGGTTTGTTGTAGTAAGCTTTGTTGGTACAGCCATCTTCAGTTGTAGTCATCACCCAGTAGTTACGTGTTGTAGTTTCTGGCGCTGCTACATAGTAGCTCTGATTGATAGCACCTGCAAAAGCAGTGGAATCAAGGGTATTAGCATCATCATATCCCCACTGATACGATTTTACTTTACCCTGTATGCATATCAGTTTTTTGCTAGCATATATTATTTGTGGTGTGCTTGCCGCACCACTACCTATGGTTACAGCATAGTTAGCTTTTCCTATGCAACCTGTAGTTCCTATTTTAGAAGTCAACGTTACTGTAGCAGTACCTGTGCTATTGAAATTAACTAAAGCGTTCTGGTTGTTACCACCTGTAGCATAAACCTCAGCATTGATGGCAGACCATGTATAAGTTACACCAGCTGCTGGCGGAGTGGCCGCACCAAAGTTTTGGTACATAGCACCGCTGCACAAGGTTGCTGATGGCATGATGCCTATTACAGGTGCTTCTGCAGATGGTCTTACTCTTACTGCTACATTGTAAGTGCGTGCGCATGCTGCACCCACAGTAATGGTGTAAGAATACACTACATCAAGCGTGTTGGTAGTAGTATTATTAAGGGTTTCGTTTACGCCATTTGTACCAGCACCATTAGCAGGAGTGATGCCTACTACCGATGCACGACTCCAAGCATAGGTTACAGGGGGAGTAAGTGTTGTAGCTGGCGTATAAACAAATGCTACACCCGAGCATGCACTGTCTGTAAGAGATGAAGACAACCTAGGCGTAGGATGAACTATTACATTGATTGTCTGTGTGTTACTACAACCGTTGGCCGTAAGTGTGTACACGTAAGGGACAGGTATATTAGTGTTAGTGTTGTTTTTAAGTAACTCATTGATACCAGGACCGCCAGTAGCAGCTAATGCGCCTATACCACCTACGAAGTCGCGAGACCATGCATATGTAGTACCTAGTGTAGTGCTGGTAGGTGTAAAGGTAAACACTGTGCTATCGCATATTGGCGTAGGGGCAGTATTGCTCAAACGAGGTTTGGGGTTAACTGTAACTACTACATTCTGAGCATTAGAACAACCATTGATAGTAGATGTAAATACGTAAGTAACAGCCACTGGGAAAGATGCAGCGTTTCTTAGTCTTTCGTTAGGGTTATTAGTGCCGTTTGCAGCAGGGTTAGTAATGTTGGCTACTGCTGCACGAGCCCATGTGAATGTAGCACCAGTAGTATTGCTGCCTGGAGTGTAGTCGAAGAACGTACTATCACAGATAGCTGCTGGAGTTAGAGTAGTATTAAGAACTGGAGTAGGATAAACTAATACACTAACTGTCTGATCATTACTACAACCATTAGCGGTAAGTGTGAACACATAAGGAACAGAGATTGGATTTTCAGTAGTATTAGTAAGTGTCTCTCTTACTGAATCTAAACCAAAAGCATAAGCATTAGATATGCCTGACAATATATCACGCTCCCATGCAAAAGTGCAACCTGCTGTAGCCGAAGAAGCACGATAAAAGACTGTATCGTTGTTGCAGATAGCTGCTGGTGTAAGTGTACTAGTAAGTACTGGAAGAGGGTTAACTACTACCTGTACACTCTGAGTGTTAGTGCAACCATTGATACGCAATGTGTCAATGTATGTAACGGTAACAGGTGCAGTGGTAGTATTAGTTAGTACTTCATCTATGTCACCAGTACCAGAAGACGCTGCTTGAGATATACCAGTTACGGCTGCTCTGCTCCAAGAGTAAGTAGCCAAAGAAGTAAGACTATTTTGTGTGAAGGTGAAGTTGTCGCCGCTACAAACAGAACCTACCAAGGGTGTAGGGAAAAGCACTGGAGTAGGATTTACTGTTACTGTAACACCCTGAGTGCTGGTGCAACCATTTGCAGTAAGTGTGAACGTGTATATTACAGCAAGAGGATTTTCGGTGGTATTATCAAGCGTTTCGCTGATAGAACCAGATGTACCAGAAGATGATGCAGCACTAATTCCTACTACAGTATTACGAATCCACTCATAAGTAGTACCACCTACAGCACCAGCAGCATTGTATGCAAACAATGAATTGTCGCAGATGTTGGCAGTTACATCAGAACTCAATGTAGGTGTAGGAAACACAGATACTGTAAAGGTATCTGGAGTACCTAAGCAACCATTCAGAGATGGGGTTACAATAATTTCTGCTGTTTTAGTTGAGGTAGTACTGTTAGTAGTAACATAAGATGCGATAGTATTACTGCCAGAGGCACTTAGTCCTATTGAAGTATTGCTGTTGGTCCAGTTGTATACGGTACCAGTCAAAGACCCACTAAATGTTATGGATGTGGTAGGTGCACCTGTACAATATGTAATATTAGAAGTAGCGTTGACATCTGGAGTCTGACCCACAATTACATTTACTGTAACAGTGTCGAAACCCGTGCCATCGGTTACTAATATTTCAAACATGTCTACACCAAAATAACCCGAGGTCGGTGTGTATGAAAACCCAGATGGGGTAACTGTGCCACCTGTAGCAATAACTGTACCACCTAAAGTAAGTGTACCGTTAGAGGGAGAAGTGAGCTGAGACCAAGTTAGTACATCGCCATTGTCGGCATCACTAACAGATAGGAGTGCATTGATTGGATTTACCCCCTGACAAGCTGCGAGAGAAGCAGGATTGGGACCAGTAAACAATGGACCGGTTGATGTAGCAAAAGCATTTGCAGAGACACCTACAAGTAAAATACTGAGGAATAGCATAGCAATACCTGAAAATCTACGTCTAGCAGACTGACGTACAGCTGGCAACAGGTTAATGTTTGTCATTTTCATAATCTGATTATAAAAGATAGATAAATATTCAATATTAATCTGCAAAAGTAGGCAAAAAAGTCCTCGTCACATGAAAACCGCATGTGATTCAGGTCAATTTATTGTTGCTGTAACGCTATTTTAACATTTATTACTGATAACTAAAGACAAAAAGAATGAATTGTAAAATGATAAGGTGAGAAGTGACTGGAAATACAACGGTTAGGTGTGAATTAGATTAATTTTGGCATTATATTGTGTTAAATATATTATCTGTAGCGAGGTAAGACAATAATTTGTGTAGGAAGTTGTTACTTTTGAGTTCAAACTATATCTAGGCCCGCATGGCATTTTGGAACAATAAGGCAAAAGCAGCCCCTGGGGCTACTGGTGAAACACCGGTTAAGAAAAGAAAATCGGTGGGAAGAGAATGGCTGGATGCTGCACTTTTTGCAATAGTAGCAGCTACTCTTATCCGTACATTCTTTTTCGAGGCGTATACCATACCTACTGGCTCTATGGAGGGTACAATGCTTGTGAACGATTACTTGTTCGTGAGTAAATTGGCATATGGGCCTCGCGTACCAATGACACCCGTAGGATTGCCATTGGTTCACAACACAATGCCAATTACTGGAGGTAAATCTTACACTGAGTCTGTGCAATGGAAATACAGAAGGATTCCTGGATTTGGAGATGTGAAGCGCAATGATGTAGTAGTTTTCAACTTCCCATCTGGTGACACTGTAATAGCGGAATATCCCGATCAGGATTACTTTACGCTGTGTAGAGCATCGGGCAGAGAGTATATCAATAACAACTTCCACATCATCACCCGGCCAGTAGACAAAAAAGAAAACTACATCAAACGATGCGTGGGGGTACCCGGCGATATGCTAGAAATAAAAGATGCCCGTATCTATATTAACGGTACAATCGCTCCTTTGTTTCCACACTCAAAGCTTAACTATGTGGTAACTACCAATGGTAGCGCACCAGGAGTGGAAGACAACATAGAATTGTCAGAAAGGCTGAACAACAACTTATATATATACAACCTCGAAAACTGTCAGGTAGCCGAAGTAGCAAAAGCACCTAATGTTCTTTCTGTAAAACCTTATATCAGACTTACTGCTGGAGTGACCGAAGTTGACCCCGGCAACTGGGTATTCCCGCACGATACAGTGAACTATAAGTGGAATAGAGATAATTTTGGTCCTATAACTGTTCCGAAAGCAGGTGCTACCGTAGCACTTACCCCTCAGAACATAGCACTCTATCGCAGAATAATAAAGAATTATGAGGGCAATACATTGGAAGAAACTGGGGGCAAAATACTCATCAACGGTAAAGAAAGCACGGCATACACCTTTAAGATGGACTACTACTGGATGATGGGCGACAACCGTCACAACTCGCTCGACTCCCGTTATTGGGGTTTTGTGCCTGTAGACCACGTGGTGGGCAAGGCATGGTTTGTGTGGCTCAGCTATGGCGAAGGTGGTATACGCTGGAAACGTCTACTAAGAGGTATATCCTCGCTGGAGAAATAAGCCAATCTGATTCATTAATGTTTTACAGACATACCCAGAAAGGTATGTCTGTTTTCGTTTATCTGGGTTATTTGCACTGCCTTCTCCTTACACTACTACATTGAATAAACCTATAACTAGCACGATCGCACTTCTAAATTCAAATACTTCTACTAATTATTGCACTTTTATTCAGCTGTTTGCAGGGCAATAATAACACATAAACTGTGCCTCAAACCCCTAAGCAAAGACACCAGTATTACAGGCACAAAAAGACCCCGAGAAGTATCGGGGCCTGAACTATGATATGTACTAAGATGAAAATTATCTGTAAAAACCGGGACAGCGGGTTTTGGTATAAGGGCGATCGTTACCAAAAGAACGGAAATAAACCGTGACAGTGATATTACCAAACCAATACCAGTCATTAGCCTTACTGTCGCCACGTTGGTAACCATAATTAGGATTGTTGTTATCCCAATCTGCCACTTTATTGCCACGGAAAGACATAGCCCTAGCTAGTTGTCCTTTGTATGCCTGTAAGGTATCCATGTTTACATAAGACTTACTAACGTCATCAAGATAATCTGTATTGGTATACCTAAAGCCTATTTCAGGAGTAATGAGTATGGTTTTGCCTACAAAAAACTTAAAACCACCCCCAAATGGGAAGGCTAAATTGACAAGGCTATATTGCTTACGGTCTGGATACATCGGCAATCCTTGTCCTTCTGTACTCAACGGACGCAAGTATTGTTTATTGCCACCATCATCTTCGGCAAACGGATTAAAGTAGAAAGCAGCTACACCGCCAAAAATGTAAGGCGTTACCTTGCGACGCAGAATATCAATAGGCAAGAAGTTGAACTCTACAGCACCGTGAAATTCAAATACATTGGAAGTAAAACTAAGATTACGCTTCTGATTAATAGGTATTCTACCCAAGCTGTCGGCAGCAGTGACCTGCGCATAAGACACACCTGTGCGCAACCCAATATGAGGAGTCATAAAAAACTTATAGACAGCTGTGGTCATAGGGCGATAACCATCGGAAGCGAAAAACTTAGGTTGAATATCGCCGTAATAGTTGGCCAAACCAAGGCCCAAACCAATTTCATGGTGCGTACCCTGTGCCCTCAGGAACATAGGAAGCAACAAAGCCAGTGAGAGTAGTACTCGTTTCAACGCTTAAAGATTTTGTTAAGTAGCTGGGAAAGATAAAAACAAATATCGGAATAATAAAGTAATGCAAAAAGAATAATTGACACATAATAAAAACCAAACAACTGAATGGAATATAAACTACTGGGTATGAACCTTTAAGAGGTGATTATAAATGATGCTGAACGATGTATTTTCAACAAATACAGCAATATATTTTATCTTTGCAGCCTTTATTATCTTTTTCTGCTTCAATCTTAATTTCGAAATCATGAATTTGTTTTCCAAACAGAATGCTGAATTTATTGGCCGTCACATAGGGCCAAATGAACGTGACACCCAAACGATGCTCGATGTGATAGGCGTGGGGAGTATGGATGAGCTGACGGGGCGTACGGTGCCTGCGGCTATACGAATGGATCATTCATTGCGTATACCCACAGGAGTGAGCGAGGCAGAATACCTAGCACAACTAAAAGAAACATCGCTGAAGAACAAACTGTCAAGAAACTACATAGGCCAAGGATACTACGACACGCACACACCAAGTGTGATATTGCGCAACATCTTTGAAAACCCAGGATGGTATACACAATATACTCCCTATCAGGCCGAAATAAGCCAGGGAAGACTGGAAAGCCTCATCAACTACCAAACAGTAGTAAGCGACCTAACTGGGTTACCTATTACTAATGCTTCACTGCTTGATGAAGCTACTGCTGCTGCAGAGGCTATGAACATGTTCTTTCACTCAGCCAACAAAGATTCTCAAAATCCTGACAGACCAAAGTTTTTTGTCGACAACGATGTCTTCCCACAGACTAAGGATGTAGTTGTTACCAGAGCTACTCCAATAGGTATAGAAGTAGTATACGGCGACTATAGAACCATGACTCCAGATGCTACTTTCTTTGGTGCACTGGTGCAATACCCCAACGATAAAGGAAGTGTAGAAGACTATCGTGATTTCATCAACAAAATGCATGACGCAGGTGGTTATGTAGTAATGGCCACTGATCTGCTAGCACTTACACTACTCACCCCTCCCGGCGAAATGGGCGCTGATGCTGCTGTAGGTTCTGCACAGAGATTTGGAGTACCATTGGGCTTCGGTGGACCACATGCTGCGTTCTTCTCTACAAAAGAAGACTTCAAACGTCAAATACCCGGTAGAATAATAGGTATAAGTATTGATGCCCACGGCAACCGCGCTTTACGTATGGCGCTAGGCACTAGGGAACAGCATATAAAAAGAGAAAAAGCAACCTCTAACATTTGTACAGCACAAGCGCTGCTGGCCAACATGGCAGCAATGTATGCTGTGTATCATGGACCAGACGGATTAAAAGATATAGCTAAACGTGTAGCATTGCTAACACAGGTATTGGGTGAAACCTTGGCTGAAGCTGGTGTGACTTTGCACAACAATAGCTTCTTTGATACCATAACTATCACCGTAGCAGACAGCGATGCTGTAAAAGCTAACGCTGAAGCCATGGGTATCAACTTCCGCTACCATGGCAACAATATAATAGGCATATCGCTCGATGAAACTACCACATCTACAGACGTTCTGGATATCATAAGAGCTGTACTGAACAGCGATATGCCAGTATCTTTCTCTATAGATGAACATACATCATTGTCGCACATACCTACTACGCTTACACGTACTAGTGCGTTTTTGACACATCAGGTCTTCAACTCGCACCATAGCGAGTCGCAGATGATGCGTTACATAAAAATGCTGGAAAACAAGGACCTGAGCCTCAACACCAGTATGATATCGCTAGGTAGCTGCACCATGAAGTTGAATGCTGCCACAGAGATGATGCCGCTAAGCTGGCCTCACTGGAGTAAGGTGCACCCATTTGCACCAGCCAACCAAACTGAAGGCTATTTGCAAATAGCTAAAGAACTTTCTGCTTACCTGTGCGAAATAACCGCGTTTGATGCTTGTAGTCTGCAACCTAATAGTGGTGCGCAGGGCGAGTATGCTGGTCTGCTTTCTATACGTGGTTACCACGAAAGCCGCGGCGACAGCCATCGCAATGTGATACTGATACCCATATCGGCACACGGTACCAACCCTGCTAGTGCGGTAATGGTGGGTTACAAAGTAGTAGTAGTAAAAGCACTCGAAAACGGATACATAGACATAGAAGACCTGAAAGCAAAAGCAACACTGCATGCCGACAACCTAGCAGGCATCATGATCACCTACCCATCTACGTACGGTGTGTATGAAGAAACTGTGAAAGATATAACCGAAATAGTGCACCAACACGGTGGACAGGTATATATGGATGGCGCCAACATGAATGCTCAGGTAGGGCTTACTGCTCCGGGCCTGATAGGTGCTGATGTGTGCCACCTCAACCTGCATAAAACCTTTGCTATACCACATGGTGGTGGTGGACCAGGCATGGGCCCTATCTGCGTTAAAGAGCATCTGGCTCCTTTCTTGCCAGGACACGTATTTAATGCAGATGCCAATACCATGAGTACGGGTCATAATGCGGTATCTGCTGCTCCATTTGGCTCGGCTAGCATATTGCTTATATCGTATGCCTATATTCGTATGTTGGGCTCTACTGGTGTACGTTCTGCTACTGAGTATGCCATACTCAATGCCAACTACATGCGTGCGCGCCTCCAAAACGACTTCGACATATTATATACCGGCACTGGTGGCACTTGTGCCCACGAGTTTATCGTAGACCTTCGCCCGTTCAAGAAAACGGCTGAGATAGAAGCAGAAGATGTGGCAAAACGCCTCATAGACTACGGCTTCCACGCGCCTACTATGAGCTTCCCAGTTGCAGGTACTATAATGATAGAGCCTACTGAAAGCGAAGATAAAGCTGAGCTAGACAGATTCTGCGATGCGCTAATAGGTATACGTGCCGAAATCCGCGCCATAGAAGAAGGCAAAATGGACAAACACGACAACCCGCTGAAGAATGCGCCACATACACAGTTTGTAATAACTGCCGATGAGTGGAATCACAGCTACAGCCGCCAAACTGCTGCTTACCCGCTTCCTTATGTTAAGAATAACAAATTCTGGCCGAGCGTAGCGCGTGTAAACAACACCTACGGCGACCGCAACCTGGTATGCACCTGCGAGCCTACCGAGTCGTATGCATAAGCGATAACAATACAGACTATATCTAAAACTGGCTGCCCATTGATGAGGCAGCCAGTTTTATTTAGAGGAAGTGAATTAGTCAATTATTAAAGTTGAACACGAACCTAGAGGCTTATGGCACAGGGTCATGACCATGACCACCCCAAGGGTGGCACCTACCAAAACGGCGTAGCGTGAGCCAACCACCTCGCAGTGGTCCGTGTTTGCGAATGGCTTCTAAGCCATATGCGCTACAGGTGGGGGTATAGCGGCATCGGGCACCCAGAAACGGCGATATAGCACCTTGATAAAAGCGGATAAGTGCTGTAAACAATATGGACAGAAATTGACGCATGTAGCTTTCCCTATAACAGTCTAGCACAAAGGTATGGCTTTACTACTGACTAGATATATCAGGGGTGGATGGGGGCAGAGTAGCTGGGGTTGAGGGTATCATAGCACCCTGCTCAATAGTAGGCGGTGCAGGTGGCTGCTTGTCTACGCTTATAAGCTTATTAACGGCGCGCAACACTACCGATTGTACTTCTTGGTATGCGGGCATTTTGCTGCCGGTAAACAGGAAAAACAAGTGCATCTGTGTGCCTGCAGGTATAGCCTCATAAAGAGGTTGCTTATTGAGCCGCAATGCTTCTACCATCAGTCTGCGCACTCTATGTCGGTCTACAGAACTACGAAACTTCTTTTTGGGCACCGAAAACCCAGCCTGAACCGGAGCACAGGGCTGTGTAGTAGCTGGTAGGATGCGGTAGACGACTCTGAGCGGAAAAACAGAAAACGCTTTCCCAGATTGGAAAAGCGTCTTAATATGCTGCTCTCGCTTGAGCCGCTCATATACTGTGAAAGTATTACGAATGGCGAGAAGTATTACGTATGAATATTATTTCAGGCGACGCTCGTCTGATACTGTGAGTTTGTGGCGACCTTTAGCACGGCGAGAAGCCAATACTTTGCGACCATTAGCAGACTCCATACGTTTACGGAATCCATGTACTGTTTTACGGCTGCGACGGTGCGGTTGATATGTACGTTTCATAACTATATGTTTTTAAAGCCCTTTTCGGAAAGGGAGTGCAAATGTAGAACAAATATCTGAAGTGTGCAAAATATTTTACAAAATGATGCACATCCTATTTTTTATACCATACTAGTTACTGCACTAACCCTTCTGAATATACGACAAACACTAAGCTAATGCAATGCCTGTCGAAGGCTTACTATTCATTCGTGTGTTATTTTTTGCTACTTGATCCCTTACTCAAACTATTGCGGTAGGATACTATATCTCTATCAAACAAGTAAAGACCACTTTTATCAGATC
Source organism: Sphingobacteriales bacterium (assembly GCA_027484425.1). Taxonomy (GTDB): domain Bacteria; phylum Bacteroidota; class Bacteroidia; order Chitinophagales; family Chitinophagaceae; genus Nemorincola. The sequence continues at coordinate 57,178 of JAIXSZ010000025.1, read as the reverse complement.
CTATCATTTCCAGTTTGTCGTTAAGGGTACGGGCAAGGCGTTCTTCTTCTATCTGCTCTGCTACATACCACTGCAAGAAGTTGTGCGTGGCATAGTCCTTTTCCTGCAATGCCAGATGCACTACTTCGTTGATACTTTCAGATACACCCATTTCGTTTTTCAAAAACTCTTCGAATACTCGCGTCAGCGACTGAAAGGTAACGATAGGTTGCTCCAGAGCAGGTACTATACCAAAACCTCCACGCTCATTGATGTACATCATCAGCTTGAGCATGTGCTGCCGCTCTTCTTCCGATTGCTCGTAAAAGAATTCTGTAACGCCTTGCAATCCAGGTTGTATATCTGCCCACGATGCCATAGCAAGGTATATCTGCGAAGACATAGCTTCGTGCTTAAGTTGTTTGTTTAGTGCTTCTTGTAAGTTTTTGCTCAACATAGTAAATTGCGTTTAGTCAAATTTAACCATTATCGGTGGCATTATCACTATCCTACTGTTACATGTAGTGTTAAAGTAATCTCTGTTACTCTTTATACATAAACCATCTAGCCAGCTCTTTGTAGCTCGCCTTCTTGCCATACATCAGTATGCCCACCCTGTATATGCGTGCTGCTACCCAGGTGGTGAAAACAAAGCCTAATACTAGCAACAGCATAGACAATGCCAACTGCCATGCTGGTACACCAAAGGGTATACGTATCATCATAGCTATAGGTGAGGTAAAGGGTATCATAGACAGCCACACCGACAGAGAACTATCGGGATTGTTGATGATAAAACTCTGTGCTAGCGCAAAGGTAAATATGAGCGGCAGTGTAACGGGTATCATAAATTGCTGAGTTTCGGTCTCATTGTCTACTGCCGAGCCAACTGCAGCAAAAATGGCACTGTAAAGCAGATACCCAAACAGGAAATAAAACAAAAAACAGCTGATGGTATACACTACCGGTATACTCTCTATCGACTCCATAATAGCCGACATCCCTTTATCAGGCGTTTTTACATTGTTAGCTCCCTTTGCTGCTGCCATTGATTGCTGCACCTGCTGCACCTGCCCAGATTGAGACATCTTGCTGGCCATCATCGAACCACCTACCATAGACAATGCTACAGATATTACTATCCACAACAAAAACTGGGTAAGACCTACCATGCCTACCCCAATTATCTTGCCTAGCATGAGCTGAAATGGTTTTACAGAAGATATGATTACCTCTACTATTCTGCTCACTTTTTCTTCTATTACCCCTCTCATTACCTGAGTGCCATAGATAAACAAGCACATGTAAATGAGAAATGCTGAGAGAAACCCTATGGCATAGGCAGTATAGGTTTGTGCATCTTTTTCACCTGCTGCTGTTATCTGTTTTGCCTTTACTGTTATACGTTTCTGCGCTTGCGCCAGCACTGCAGTATCTATACCTGCCAGCTTCAGCCTGCGCGACTCCGCTATCCGGCTTAGGTTATTCTCCACAGCATCTATCGTGGTAGCACTGGGCTTTTTCTCGCTTAGTAGCTCTATCTCTGCGCCTGATGACGCTGGCGGTATGTGTAGCAGAAAGTTGTAGCCATTGTCTATAAAGTGCGCCTTGGCACTATCATAGTTGTCGGTAGAGTACACATAGGTAATAGTGGGAGAATTGACAAACTTGCCCGCAAACTCGCCCGACATGTCTATAACCTGAACTTTTTTATCGTCACCTAGGTCATCACCTTTCACAGCCAGATAGCCAAGTATAGCAAACATGCCTATAAAAAGTACGGGCACCAAAAAGGTAAGCACCAAAAACGATTTCTTTTTAACCCTTGATAGGTATTCGCGCTGAATGATGAGGAGTATCTTGTTCATAGTCTTATGCCTGTTTGTTTACGGTGCGAATAAATATTTCGTTCATGGTGGGTATAATCTCTTCAAATCTGGAAACAGATACTAACGGCAGCATGTAGCGCAGCGCATCGTTAGGTCCTTTTCCTTCTTGGGTGCGCAGTGTTAGCGAATGGTGTGATTCTGAGCTCGTATCGTTTACTACTGCAAAAGGCGCATCATCTCCTATACTGGCTTTCGATCCCTCATAATCTAAACGGTAAGTGCCGCTCCTGAAGCTGTTTTTGATATCCTTTACTTTACCATCCAGTATTTTGTGCGACAAGTTGATGAGCGCTATAGAGTCGCATAGCTCCTCTACTGAGTCCATGCGATGGGTGGAAAAAATGATGGTAGCACCATTTCTGTTAAGTTCTAGTATTTCGTTTTTGATGAGCTCAGCATTTACAGGGTCGAAGCCCGAAAATGGCTCATCAAGTATCAGCAACTCTGGCTGGTGCAGCACTGTAGCTACAAACTGTGCTTTCTGCTGCATACCCTTCGATAGTTCCTCTATGCTTTTATTCCACCAAGCCTGTATTTCCAGTTTCTCAAACCAATACTTACTGCGTTTTAGCGCCTCGGCTCTAGATAGTCCCTTCAGACGGGCAAGGTATATTATTTGCTCACCTATCTCCATCTTTTTGTATAGCCCTCGCTCCTCAGGCATATAGCCGATACGCTCAGTATGTATGCGGCTCAGTGGCTCCCCATTAAACAAGATTTCGCCCGAGTCAGGGGCAGTAATCTGATTGATGATACGGATGAGCGATGTTTTGCCGGCGCCATTAGGGCCCAGCAAACCAAAAACGGTACCTTGCTCTACCTCTAAACTAACATCGCTGAGTGCGCGATAACCTGAATACTGCTTGACAATGTGACGAATACTGATCATGGATGGTATGTGATTGCAGTGTAAATTAACTATTATTTTGTGAGTAGCGTGTACAGCAAAGTATCTGCTGCAATGTGCAAACTATTAGTTGCTTATAACGCATGAGCCAGGGTGTGAAACTGTTAAATATTGTAAAAAACAGTAGAAGTATTAAATTTTGGCGCAGGAATTGAAGTGTAGAACAACATAAGTAAAAAAACTACTAATTTTGCAATCAAATCAAAAAATTATGAAACTGAAGTCGTTACTACTATTGCTAGTGGCATTGTGTCCGTTTGTAACATTTGCTCAAAGCAGCCTTACAATTTTCTCTGAAGATGGGTATAAGTTTTTTCTGGTACTGAATGGTCAGCGTCAAAACAATGTAGCCATGACCAATGTGCGTATCGACGGTTTATCGCAACCGCAGTATGCAGTGAAAATAATATTCGAAGACAAAACGAAACCTGAAATTTCAAAAAACATCCCTACTCTAAATCCTGAGAATAGCGAATTTGCGGATGTGACGTACAAGATAAAAACCACTAACAATGGTGAACTGAAGATGCGCTATTTCTCTGCTACTCCGGTTATGCCAAACTACGTAGCGCCTCCTGATGTGTATGTAATGCACTATGGCCAGCCAGCACCTCCTCCTCCTCCTGTAATGGGCGGCGGCACTACGGTTACACAAACCACAGTTACTCAAACTACCAGCGCACCAGTAGGTGGTGTGGGTGCCAATATCAACGTAGGTGGTGCAGGTGTAAACATGAACATAAACATCAGCGACCCTACGATGGGTATGGGAGGTGGTACTACTGTTACCCGCACCACCACCACGACAACAGCTACAGATATGGGCTACCACGACAACCAATACAATAATGCTCCTCCACCTCCTCCATCACGCGGCGGTGGTTGCAACTTTGCTATGAACCCTACCGACTTCAGATCTGCTCTAGAAACGATAAAAAAAGCTAGCTTCGAAGACACAAAATTATCTACTGCTAAAACTGTTTTGTCGTCAAACTGTATGTCTACTGACCAAATCACACAGATATGCAAGCAGTTCTCTTTCGAAGAATCAAAACTCGATTTTGCAAAATTTGCACACGCTCGTTGCACAGACCCAGGTAACTATTTCAAGATAGGTAACATTTTCAGCTTCGATGCCAGCCGTACCGAGCTCAATGAATTTATAAGCGGTCACTAATATTAATATTGACCTATAAAAATAAGCCCTCTGTCGTGTTAATGGCAGGGGGCTTAATTTTTGTTTGAATAAAGCAGCAATCTTAGTTTTGAAGTAAAGCTCAATGTGAAATTTGGCTATTTTTGTACAAACATCCGTACCATGACTGAGGTAATGCTAAGAGAAAAACTTGCAAAATTTTGCATGAATGGCGATATAAAAAAGGTAAAAGCAATATTTACTATACTGGAAGAGAACATAAATGAGTATAGTAATATGGAGGAGGATTTTATCTCAGAATTAGACCGCAGACAAGCATCTTTTTTGAATGAAACTGCCATTACCTATACTTGGGAGGAAACCAAAAATGCTGCTTTAGAAAAATCCAAAGCCAAATAAACCGATGAATATTGACATTTTGCTTCACCATGAGGCTTATGAAGAATACATTAATGCCTATTTCTGGTACTAGAAGGAGAAAGCTGATCTGGGCAAAAGATTCATGAATGCAGTTGACGACAAGATTCAACAAATAAAACAAACCCTGAATGCTACAGTAAAACATTACGCAACTATCGACAAGTGAAAGTGGAAGATTTCCCCTTTGTAATAGTATACTGCTTTTTCCCAAAACGAAAATTGGTTTTCATTTCATCGATATACCATAATAGCAGAAACCCCAAACACAAACATCGGAAAGTGCAATAGTTTAATTGCTAGATAACTATATTTTAACTGTCCCTTACCGCTTAAATATCCACATTTACCGACTTGCCTCATTTATTAGCCGACACTGTAGATGCTTTTAATGTAGCAGTATATAGTTTTGTGAAATAATTAAGATTGGAATGCTTAAAACACTACACGCAACCTTACTAATACTGAGTATACTGCTGCTGCAAGGCATACATGCTAGTGCCCAATACCGAATAAGCGGCAGGGTAATAGACGACAAACAAAAACCTGTAAGAGGCGCAAGCGTATACCTGGACAATACTATAGACGGAGCCACGGCAGACAGCATGGGCTACTTCAGCTTCACGACCACTGAGCAGGGCAACCAAACAATAGTAGCTAGCGAACTTACACATACTACCGCTGGTATGCCGCTGGTAATAATAGGCGATATAAAAGATATTGTGCTGGTGCTGAAGGCCAACAAAGCGAAAGACCTAGATGCGGTGGTGATAACAGCTGGTGCATTTGATGCCAGCAACGATAAAGGCAAAACAGTACTGAAACCACTAGATATAGTAACTACCGCAGGAGCCAATGCCGATGTAGTAAAAGCCCTGCAAACACTGCCCGGCACACAGCAAACCGGACCCGATAACGGACTGTTTGTGAGGGGTGGAGATGCCAACGAGGCAGCTGTGATAGTAGACGGCATGATAGTGCAAAATGCATTCTTTAGCGGCGCACCGGGTGTGGCAACTCGCAGCAGGTTTGGGGCTTTTCAGTATCAGGGGGTATCATTTAGCAGCGGTGGATATAGTGCTCGCTATGGTCAGGCATTATCGGGTGTACTGGAACTGAACACAGTAGACCTTCCCGAAAAAAGCAATGTGAACCTAGGTGCAAATATGGGGGGCATATATGCATCGGGCATCAAAAAGTGGAAGAAAAGCAGCATTGAGGGTGGCGGCGGCTACAATAACCTAACGCCGTTTTTCAGCCTAGTGAATACCAATTTCAAATTTTACAAAGTGCCTCAGGGCGGCAGTGGCAATGTGCGCTATGTATGGAAACCAACCAAAACCAGCATACTGAAAGCCAGTGCTAACATGACCCAAAACACCACCGGTGTGGGTGTCCCCAATCCATCTTCAGGCGATAGCAGCACTTTCAATCCATTTGCAGGACAACCCGACACCGTCAACTTCCTGACTAATGACCTAAACATATACAGCAACATTTCTTACAAAAACTACATCAAAAACAAATACCAAATATATGCCGCAGCATCTGCGAGCCACAACACCACCAAAAACTCTTTTGGAGAAATACCGCTCGACCAAAACGAATACCGCCGACAAGCCCGCTTTGAGGTAAAAGACTACCTCAATAGCCGCCTCAACGTCATGGTAGGTACAGATGTACAAAGCTTTGGACAAAAGAGAGAATTCAACAAGGTATGGACGCAACAATTTGATGAAGTACTGGCAGGTGCTTATACAGAACTAGAGTGGACACCAGTGAACAGAATAGCTGTAAAACCTGGCTTACGTTATGAGCACAGCACCTTGCTCAATACTGGTCAGATAGCTCCAAGACTGTCTATGGCCATAAAAACTGGTGTGCATAGTCAGGCATCGCTTGCAGGTGGTATGTTTTACCAAAATGCAGCCAATATTTATCTGATGGCTGGACTGAAACCCCAAATGCAACAAGCCATACATTACATAGCCAACTGGCAATGGAGCCACGACAACCGCACATTAAGGCTAGAAGCATACCGCAAAGACTACAAAAATCTAGTACTCGAGCAAGTCACTTTCTTTGACCCCAACGCTTACCGCAACATCAACCCTTCTACTGTTTTCAACAATGATGGCTATGGGTATGCTCAGGGTGCAGAACTGTTTTGGAGAGACAAGCAAACGGTGAAAAACCTGGACTACTGGGTATCTTACAGCTTTATAGACACACGCAGAAAATATGCCAACTTCCTCACCAGCGCCACCCCCACATTTATAGCGCAGCATAATGCAAACTTGGTAGGCAAGTACTTTGTAGATAAACTAAAAACCAGCATCAGTGCCACTTACAGCTTTGCCACAGGTCGTCCTTACTACAACCCCGAGTATGATTATGCAAAAAACCCAGAGAAGTTTATGAGCGACCTAACGCCCGAATTTCACAATCTGGCACTTTCTGCTGCATACCTGCATAGCTTCGGCAAGTGGTTCACGGTGTTTTACATCAGTATTGACAACGTGACCAAGCAGCGCAATGTGTTTGGCTACAGATATGGAGCCGATGCCAGTGGCAAAATAGTGAAGAACGAAATAGTACCTGCACTCTATCGTACACTATTCTTTGGGGTAAATATGTCGCTGAGCGAGTTTAAAAAAGACGAATTATAATCATTCATCATCAACCATAAAATCAACTTAGAACAATGAAAAATTTAGTACTAATGGCTGCTATAGCACTGGGTGCTACTACAGCAGATGCACAAGACTACAAACCAGTATTGGAGAAAACATTTCTGGCTTTTGACACTACCCAAAACCAGAATACTAAAGTAGAGCAAAGCAACAAACTGGCTCTGATAACCAAAAAATGGGACAGCGAGTGGGTAACACACTATTATCTTTCTTACAGCAAGGTTAATCTCGCTTACAACGAACAGGATCCTAAAAAGAAAGATGCTTATCTGGACGAGGCTGACAAAGAAAGAGAAGATGCAGTAAGCCTGCTGAAAAAAGAAAATGACGAAACATATGTACTAGCAGCAATGATAGCTAATGCAAGAATGGGTGTAGACCCCATGAACCGCTGGCAGAAGTACGGGCCTATATTCTCTGAAAACTTGGAAAGCGCCAAAGGTATAAACCCCGACAACCCACGTATGTACTACCTTTTGGCGGTGAGTAAGTTCTTCACCCCAAAACAGTTTGGTGGTGGCAAAAAGGTAGCATTACCTTACTTTGAGAAAGCCAGTACCCTCTTCGAGAAAGAAGCAAATGTAACCGATATAGCTACGCCACACTGGGGCAAAGGAGCCAACAACTACTTCATAGGCTTGTGCAAGGTAGAAGACAAAGAATAAACATTACTCACACCTCACAAAGCAGGATATGACCATTGGTTGTATCCTGCTTTTTACTTTTGCCGATACCAAACAGTGTATTAAGTACAGAAAACCTACATGAGGAAGATAGCCATTATATTTACAGCATGAAATGGTCACAATTATACAGCACAAAACGCACAGGCACTAAAGAACGCACGGAAGCTAACCCCGACCCTGTACGCAATTCTTTCTTGCGCGACTATGACCGTATCATCTTTTCATCAGCCTTTCGCCGACTCCAAAACAAAACTCAGGTCTTTCCACTGCCCGGCTCCATATTCGTACACAACCGCCTCACACATAGCCTAGAGGTAGCCTCAGTTGGTAGGTCGCTAGGCAAGGCTGCTGGCGAGAAGATAGCAGCAAAATACAGTAATGAGGGTGAGCAATTCATAGAGTTTTACAAGCACGAACTCGCGTCAGTTATTGCATCGGCTTGTTTGGCTCATGACATTGGCAACCCACCCTTTGGCCACTCTGGCGAAGATGCTATACGTTCATTCTTCAACGAGCTCGGTGGTGAAGATAGAGAAATAATACATGCAGCACTCACCACAAATCAGATCCGAGATTTCGAATACTTTGAGGGCAATTCTAATGCCCTGCGCATACTCACCCACAACTACAACGAACCCGAACAAGGTGGCTACCGTCTTACCTACACTACACTTGCATCACTAGTAAAATATCCCTGTTGCTCAGCCGAGGGATTTGATAAAAAATCTGGTCTCATCTCTACCAAAAAATCTGGCTTCTTCGATAGCGAGATACGCACCTATGAAGATATAGCTGCTGTTCTGGGCATACCCCGAAAAGAAGGGTATCAGCAGGTTTTTGCTCGCCATCCTTTTGTATACTTAACTGAGGCTGCAGATGATATTTGTTACCGAGTGATAGACTTAGAAGATGCGCACCGGCTAGATATAGTGACGATAGATACCTTTATGCAACTGTTTCTGCCCTTCTTTGAGCACGAAACAAACCCCTACACTTGCCGAGAGTATATAGAACGTAAACTGGCCAATATTAACGACGACAATCAAAAAGTACAGTATGTGCGGGCTCGATGGATAGGTATAATGACCGAAAAACTAGCAGAAATATTTATAGAAAACGAAGACAAACTACTGGAGGGCACACTAGAGCATGACCTGCTGAAATGCCTTCCACCTCAGTATGCTGCATTGATAGATGAGATCAATAAATACTCCGTAAAAAACATCTACAACTATAAAGCTGTAGCAGAAATAGAAATAGCTGGCTACAACGTAATAGGCGGACTACTAAAAGAATTTGTGCGTGCAGTGCTTCACCCCAATCTCAGCAAATCGGGCAAGGTGCTGAAGCTAGTGCCAGCACAGTTTCCAGTGCTCGGAAAACCAGATAGTGTGTACCACGATGTGCAGTCGCTGGTAGATTTTATAGCTGGGATGACCGACCTGTATGCTATAGACCTCTACCGCAAAATCACCGGCATCACCATACCAGAGATACGATAAACGGCTGCCTTCGGGGCAGCCGTTATTTGAATTTTTATTTACTTTCCATTCGCACCACAGGCACTATCATTTCCTCTAGCGATACCCCGCCATGCTGAAATGTGTTTTTGTAGTAGTTCACAAAATGGTTGTAGTTGTTAGGATAACAGAGAAACACATCTCCCTTAGCAAAAATGAAGGTCGAGCTTACATTGGGCACTGGTAGCCCTGCATGCTTAGGCTCGCGAAACGATAGTACATCACGGCTTTCAAACTGTAAATTTCTGCCGTGTTTGTAGCGCAAATTAGCTGTAGTGGCTCTATCGCCCACACACTTGCTGGGTGTTTTTACACGCACACTACCGTGGTCTGTAGTCAGCAATACCTGTATACCTTTATCTGCTATACGGCGCAGGGCACGGTACAGCGGCGAATGCTCAAACCAGCTTACCGCCAGCGACCTGTACGACACTTCATCGCCAGCCAGTTCCTTCAGTACCTCCATCTCCGTGCGGGCATGCGACAACATATCTACAAAGTTGTACACAATAACGGTAAGGTCGTTATTCAGACAGTTGTGTATGTTGTCTTCCATTGCCTTGGCATGGTCGTTGTTGGTGATTTTTATGTATTGGGTTTTCAGATGGTCTAGGTTCAGGTGCTTCAGCTGATTGCGCAAGAAAGTTTCTTCATACAGATTTTTGCCACCTTCTTCATCATCATTTTTCCACTCCAGCGGAAAGTGTTTTTCTATATCTACTGGCAGCATACCAGCAAACATTGCATTGCGGCAATACTGTGTAGCAGTAGGCAGTATACTATAAAACAAATCATCCTCTATCAGCCTGAACGACTCTGTAATAATGGGCTGAAAAGCCTTCCAATGGTCTAGTCGCAGATTGTCTATCACTACCAGAAACGTAGGTTTGCCCTGCTGCAAATGTGGCGCTATTTTACGCTCAAATACCCTGTGCGATAGTAGCGGTGCTGTTTTGTTAGTATCCTTTATCCAGTCAGCATAGTTTTTAGATACGTACTTGAAGAACTCTGTATTTGCCTCGGCTTTCTGGGTTTGCAGCACCTCCATCATTTCTTCGCTATCGCTCTTGCCCATTTCCAGCTCCCAATACACCAGTTTTTTATACAGTTCTTTCCATTCATTGTGGTCGGGATTACTGCTCAGCGCCATAAACAGGTTCCTGAAATCCTGCTGATAAGCAATGGTTGTTTTTTCAGATACCAGTCGCTTACCTTCCATTATTTTCTTCAGCGACAACAATACCTGATTGGGGTTTACTGGTTTTATCAGGTAGTCTGTTATCTGCGCTCCCAGCGCATCTTCCATTATATTTTCAGCTTCGTTTTTGGTTATCATTACTACCGGTAGCTGTGGGTATAACTCTTTTATTTTCGACAGCGTTTCCAACCCTGTAAGGCCTGGCATACTTTCATCCAGCAGCACTACATCTACAGTTTTCTCTTTCAGCAATTCTAGTGCATCATAGCCATTGCTGAGTGGTGTTACATGATATCCTTTGTTTTTCAGGAAAAGGATTTGAGATTTCAGCGAGTCTATTTCATCATCTACCCATAATATGTCGGCCTGTGTATTCATACTTGTTGTGGTGTTGGTTTTGTGAGAACGGAGATAAAATTATTACAAATAAATTCGGCTTGGTATATGCATTCGTCAGTTTAACGCAAAATTGGGATGCACTTACAATTCGGAACTGTATTTGGAATAACGTTGTTAAGCCTTTAGTATTGCACAACAAAAAGTTAAACATCATGAGTACTCCTATACATATCCGCAAAGCCACTGCTACCGACTGCCCCAGAATGATGGAACTGATACACGAACTGGCAGTATATGAGCGTGCACCAGATGAGGTGACCGTAACACTGGCTCACTTTGTAGAAAGCGGTTTTGGTACCACTCCTGTATGGTGGGCACTAGTAGCAGAGCAAGACGGCCTTATTCAAGGCTTTGCGCTGTACTATATACGCTACTCTTCCTGGAAAGGGCAACGCATGTACCTCGAAGACCTGATAGTAACCGAAGCAGCCCGTGGCAATGGCATAGGCGCACTACTCATGAATGGACTAATAGCCGAAGCAAGAGAGCGAAACCTGAATGGTATAACCTGGCAAGTACTGAACTGGAACGAACCCGCCCTCAACTTTTACCGAAAATTTGATGTGCGCTTTGATAATGAATGGGTGAACGGGATATTGGAAATAGGAGAAAAGAAATAAGCAGTAACTTCGGGCAATAACCACAACAAATCAGACATATGAAAATCACACTTAAAAACTTTGGCCCTATAGCTCACTTCGAGTTTGATGTGGACAAGGATATGCATGTGATATTTGGCAAAAACAACATTGGCAAGTCGTATGCTATCACTGCGGTATACCTCATCCTAAAGAACCTTCTGGAGTATTTGCCAAGCATATACGATGCACAAAATCATAAATACAACGCCACTTATACAAAAGCACATGGAGAAATTCCATTATTGGTTTCTGAAAATGATGGCAAAGAAATAAATGTCACCCACAGAATTGAGGAGGTTATTCTTGCTTATTTTTACACCATGCTGAAAGGAATTGAAAATTCCTTCAAGAATTCGTTCCCCCCTATTGCCTCACTTTCTAACACTAAGGCTAAGGAATTATTGAAAATTGAAATCAATTTTTCAAGCTTTAATATTGTAATTAGAAACAATGAATCACAGCTTTTTTTAGAAAGCGTAAGCCTATCTCAGAAAGTACTTGCGGCTAATTCTCCCGAATTTCTAAGTAAAGAAGTTAACCAAGAAAACGCTTTCTTCTTTTTTACAAAAGAAAATTCTCTGCATGACCTGCAATCTACGATTGATCATTTTTTGCATAACTCAAGAAAAGAATTTCTTACCAAAATCAGTAATGTACATTTCTTGCCAACTTCTAGATCTGGACTATATCAGGCGTTGGGTAGTCTCAGTTCTATAATTGTAGAGTTGTCTAAAAGCAGGAACTTCCTAAGAAACAAGCTAGAAATACCCAACCTTTCTGAGCCAGTTTCAGATTATTTTCTTTCCTTGGGAAACATTAATGTTTCTGAAAACCATTCATTCAATGAAGCAATATCAGTATTAGAAAATGAAATACTTAAAGGCACTGTACTCTTTAACAATGAAACCAAAAGAATCATGTTTAAAAGCAATGAAATGGCTGAGGAGCTTGAAATGGGATTCTCTTCATCTATGGTTTCTGAGATTGCGCCTATTGTTGCTTATCTGAAATACATTGTAAATAATAATATCATTGTCTATTCTCCTTTTTTTGCTGGAATAGATTACTTCGGAACATCACCCAATTGCAGCTTGCTGTTTATAGAAGAACCAGAAGCACATCTGCACCCAGAGGTGCAGGTGAAACTGATGGAGTTGTTTGCGTTACTGGCGGGTAACAGAGTGAAAATAGTCATGACCAGTCATAGCAATTATATGTTCAACAAATTGAGTAACCTGCTATTGGAAGGCAAAGTAAACGCCGAAAGAGTAGCCTCTTACCTTATGCGAGCTACTGATGTGGGCAGCGCAACAGACATGCTAGCTATGAAGGCAGAGGCTGATGGCATGAATGATGATAACTTTGCCGATACATCTGAAATGTTATATGAAGAGCGATTGAAAATTTATGACCAGCTAAACAACGAAGCCGGTAATGCTGCTTGATGCCCTTCGAAACGAACCCACTATTATGCCACACCTTTGTGCCCACTGTACCGAAAACGGCATAGGAGTGGGCATAGACCCTAATATTCTGGCTGATAAACTACTTATTATAAAAGTAGATGACTACTACCATGCCAATGTGCATCCTCAACCCAAATCTCCCGATTGCCTCATAGTGCAGCAATGTGAAGAAAACACCTACAGCATCTACATTGCCGAGCTACGGGATATAAAAAGACCTGACGGGTTTAGTAAAGAAGAGATAGTTGAGAAATTTGAAACATGCCTAGGCGATTTTATGAGCGAACGTTTTGGCTTGTTGTTTCATGATGACAGATATACGTATAGGAGCATAAAATTGCTGTTTGTTACAGATCCTTATGGCTACAAAAAACACCCTGAAAAACAGAATAAAGACAGAGGATTAAAACTCGAAAACTTACTGTCCATGCGTATTCCAATGCATTTTGGCAAACACTTGTACATAGAACCTATGTTACCAAATCCTACAATAAAATCTTGCAGCTAATCCCCCCCACTTCTAATACGTACTGATAAGATCCTTCCGCATAAACTCGGGGCAGCGGTAGGTGGTAAAGTGCCACGATACACTAAACAGACACATAAGGTATTGGTCTCGCGTGCTGGAGTTACCGCGCTGTTTGCCCTTTCTGCCTAGTGGGTTCAGGGGGTCTAGCTCCACCGAGCGGTCCTGTAATGCATAGGCCGGATTTTTGGGGGTAACTGGAAAACGGTCTATGCCCACATAAGTGCTGCTCACATCGTCCAGATAGTCAGTAAAGGTGAGGCGGCTAGCTATTTCCAGCGTGAGGTTTACGCCTCCTTTTAGCCACATTTTGGCACCTGCACCTATCGGCACACATGCGCTTACATTACTGTACTTACGGTCGTCGAAGCCCAAATTCTGACCCTCAGTACCTAATGGTCGCAAATTATACTTCGTACCCAGATAGGTAGTGTACGGATCGAACATAAACGCACCCAAACCTCCGGTGAGGTAAGGTGTGAATCTATGGTATGGGTCGCCTGTTACAAACTTAAAAAAATTGAATTCTGCCTGAAACGACATCTCCACCACATTGCTGGTGAAGTCTAGGTTGCGCTGCTGCTGAAAGAGGTCATCATTTAGTTTGTCGGCGTAGCTGAGTTGTGTGTAGTAGGCGCCTAGTTTTAGGGATATATAATTGTTGAGGTGCTTTCGAGCATACAGTCCACCTGCCAAACCTATAGTTTTGAAACCATACCGGTCATTGAGATCTCCAAAGTACTGCGACCCACCTACAGAGATACCAATTTCGGTAGAAGTAAAATAGGTCTGAGCCCTTACCTGCATACCTGCAAGTAATGTACATAACAACACTAAAAGTTTGTAAATGCGACTCATGGAGCAACTAATAGTTAATGATATCCCTGAAACTTCTGTCAGAGACAATTTGGTATAACGTCAAAAATAAAGTTTTATTGCTACTCATAGCAGTAATAAAACCACAATATTACCTAAGCCTATCAGTAGAGCGCACCAGCTTTTCATCGCGCCGGATACCCGATATCGCCAATACCAAAAATAAAATTGACAATACAGGCAATACAGCACCTACCCAGTAACTACCCTCGGTAACTGGTGGTGTTTGTTTACTCAAATTAGTTACTCTATTCAGCATCATAGCCAAAAAAGATATCGTAGAAACTATACTAACCGCCGACATCGTTATTTGGCGTTTGCGATTTGCAAACATGAATATCGTTACAAATGGCAGTATAGACATGACTAATGCTATCAGCAATGACGGGTAATGGTCTGCCACTCTCAATGCCTTGTGTTCAGTTATTTCCCCTATGTTTATCTGGCCTCTATATAGGTCAAAGAGCAGCACACCTGCACTTAGCAGCGCAGCTAGCAGCAACCATATACTTTGTTTTCTTTGTATCATTCCAAGTGATTTTGTTATTATGAATAACGTTTATTTCTTCTGTTCCTTTTATTAACCATTAATTGATGCTATCACTACCAAAATAAGGCTGCAATGCCACTGGAATGTTTATTCCATCTGGTGTCTGATTGTTTTCCAGCAGGCAAGCTATGATACGGGGCAACGCCAGTGAACTTCCATTGAGGGTATGGAGCAATTGTGGTTTACCTCCAGCATCCTTATAGCGTATCTTCATACGGTTTGCCTGAAAGTTCTCAAAGTTTGATACTGAACTTACCTCCAACCAACGCTCCTGAGCAGCACTATACACTTCAAAATCGTAAGTAAGGGCAGAGGTGAAACTCATATCACCACCGCATAGGCGCAGTATGCGATACGGGAGCTCCAGTAGCTGCAACAATTGCTCTACATGGGCTACCATCTCCTCTAGCACCTCATAACTTTTGGCTGGATCTACTAGCTGCACTATTTCCACTTTGTCAAACTGATGCACCCTGTTTAACCCTCTTACATCCTTGCCATATGAGCCAGCCTCTCGGCGGAAACAAGGTGAGTAGGCGGTCATTTTTATTGGCAAATCATTTTCCGCCACTACCTCATCGCGGTAAATGTTGGTTACAGGTACCTCAGCAGTGGGTATTAGATAGTAATTGTCGGCTGTGGCATGGTACATCTGCCCTTCTTTGTCGGGCAGCTGACCAGTACCATAGGCACTATCTTCATTCACCATAAATGGTGGGCAGTATTCTTTGTAGCCAGCCTTTATGTTGTAATCCAGAAAAAACTGTATCAATGCTCGTTGTAGGCGGGCTCCCTTACCCATAAATACCGGAAACCCACTACCAGTTATTTTGTTACCCAGTGCCAGGCTCATCAGTTGGTAACGATCCAGCAGGTCCCAGTGGGGCACATTTTTGTCGTGGAGGGTGGGTATGCTGCCCCCTGTACGCACCACTTCGTTTTCCTCAGGTGTTTTGCCAGCTGGCACACTATCGTGTGGCAGATTAGGCAGGCGCACTAGGGTATCGTGCAGGAGTAGTTCCAGCTCGTTGGTTTTGGTTATTAGGTCTTTTATATTTTCTTTCTGTGCAGTGACTTGGGCTTTCATTGCCTCAGCCTGTTCTTTTTCGCCCTTTGCCATCAGCATGCCTATCTGTTTAGATATCGCATTCACCGATGCCGCCAGATTGTCGTGCTCTGCCTGATACTGGCGTCTACGCTCGTCAGTTTCTATAATCTGGTCTACCAGTTCGGTTTCTTTAAAGTTCTTCTTAGCCAGTCCTTGCAGTACCAATTCCTTGTTCTGCCTGAATAATTGTATGGGCAACATAATTAATAAATATAATTGGTGACAAAGATAATCTTAATAGCCCAACTATATAGTGCTACCTGCATAAAACCAATGATGATGTGCGTCAGTAATTATACGTATAGCAAAAAAACACAGGAGTGAGTGTCGAGTTAGGTGTAACAAAATACTAACAATCTGCTTACGGTTACACAAATGGAATAACACTCAATTTTCTAGGTATATGTGAAAGCTCCTGCGTACCTTAGCATAAATGGATAATAGATATAAAAATGCAATAATTACCACCTTTATCGCTGCGGCTTTACCTGCTACAGTTTCGGCACACAATACTGCAAACAAAGGTTTGGAAGGTTTAGGTGCCTTATTTGCCATATTAGTAGGTATAATGTTAGTGGGTGCGCTGACGCTGATACTTACTATCATCAATGTGTTTAAGAAGAACCGTACCCTTCGCATAGTATGCATAGTACTTACTGCTCCCTATATTGCATTGTCGCTTTTCGTAGCCCAAAATGGCTATTCTATGTTCCCTGCTGTGGTTACTGTTGCTATGATATTCCTCATCTACAAAAGCATTCCTCCCAAAACCACACCACCGCCGCCACCTACTTCCGAAACAATAACCGATAACGAAACCCCTGATTAAACAATGCGTACAAGTCGCTGTACTACTTGGTCATTTGCAGTTATTGGTATTATTTTAGCCATACTGCTACCAGAGCATGCTGCCGCAAATCATGGTGTAGGCAATGCTTATGCTGTACTGGCAATGATTTTTCTAGGCTATTCGCTCATCAACTTTGTGCTGGTGTTTTTGAATATGTTTATGAAAAAGCGATTGTTACGCATTATATGCATAGCTATGCTAGCACTGAACGTACTACTGCTCGTTTACCTGAATACACTGATACCTGAGCTTTCAGGAGTATCTATGTTTGTGGTAGTAATACTGCTACTGGAGGCATTTTTCATTTACAAAAGCAAAGAAAAACCTAGCCAAATACAATAACCCACCGGTATGCGCAACAGAAAATGGATATGGCTGCTTGCGGTAACATGCCTACTGGGTGGTGGCACACTATACTACTCACTAAGCAATGTGTATGGCTACAGGGCAAAACCAATAACGAGTAGTAAGGACGATTATCTGTTGCGTTTAGACTCTTACGCCGACTACCTGGCAGTGCAAGGCGCTCCATTAAGTGCCAAGATGAACAATGTACTGAGTGTGAAGGTGGTACAGGATGTAAACAGTAGTACTGTTTACTTTATAAATGCCCGCAAATACAGATTTCACTATGATTTTTGCAGGCTGATACTGCAAGATGGTATGCCACTAGAACTGTTTAACACTACCAACTATGGCAAGTCTATGCAACGAAGGTATGTACTGGCGAACCTGAACTATTATGAGCAAAGCCACTTGTACACCCTGGAAATAGCGAGTGAAGACAGAGCTACTGCAAAAATGATAAACACCCTTACAGATGCTGTACTGAAACGCATAAGTATGCACGATTCAGTGCGCTTTCTTATCAACTCAGACTACCTGCTCGCTATGGACAATGATGGCAAACTAACGATGCCACGCATATACCCTGCCGAGCTGTATAAGGGGCAGAAATACCAGCTTCTTAATGCTGGCGTCACCTATGGAATACTAAAAGATGTTACCTCCATTAACGACACCGATTATACACGCATATACATTGTGCTAATGAAAGGATCGCCGGTAAATGTGCCCGTATGTGCCGGCATAGTAACCGACGCACTTCAGTCGCCACTATCGCATATCAATGTGTTATGCCACAATCGTAATATTCCATCCGCGGCAGATGTAACTTTATACAACCGCCCAGATATAACCGAAAACTTGAACAAACCTGTTCGTTTTGCTGTTACTACCCACGGCGTAAGCATAACACCAGCTACCCAGCAAATGGTAGACAGCTTTTCAAAAATGAGTGCCGTCGCTGCACCTGTACTACTGAAGCATAATACTACACAAAAAGGCATACTACCCATAAAAACGATTAATGCTAAATGGGGACATGTAGTGGGCAACAAAGCTGCTGGCATGGGCGAGCTGCACAAAGTAGCTACTAGGTGGAATAGCAAATTTAGTATACCAGAAGGAGCCTTCGCAATACCGTTTGGGTATTACCTGCAACATATAGGGTCCCCAATGGTGAACAAAGAGCTAGGTGTGCTGCAACAACTGGAGCGCCACAATGCACCAAAAGCCGCAATAGATACACAACTGAAAAACGTAAGAACCGCCATAAAAAAACAACCGATAGACGCCGAACTGCTACGGCTGGTGGAGCAACAGATAAAAACTAACGGACAATGGACCGCATACAGATTCAGAAGTAGCAGTAATGCAGAAGATGCGCCTGGCTTTAGCGGAGCAGGACTCTATGACAGCAAAACAGGCAAGCTGAATGACCCCGAAAAACCCATAGATGAAGCCATAAAAAAAGTATGGGCCAGCGCCTACAGCGATGCTGCCTACCACGAACGCAGAGCTTGCAACATAGACGAACGGACTATGATGATGGGTGTACTGGCACACAGAAGTTTTCCTGATGAGGCTGCCAATGGTGTAGCTATTACACGCAATATCTACAGGAACAATTTTCCAGGCTTTACTGTAAATGTTCAAGTGGGCGAAGTGCCTGTAGTGGCTCCGCCCGACTCTGTGATCTGTGAGCAGTTTGTGTGCATGAAGGGGTACAACATAGACCCGCTCAACTTTGATGTGACCGTTGACTACCTCACCATGAGCAACATCAACCAAAACAAACCCGTCCTTACTAAAAAACAGATCAACACACTATATGAGGCGCTGGCGGCCGTAAAGTCTTATTTTTACTACAACAAACCCGATAGTGATGCCACCGAAGAGCAAAACTATGGGTTGGATATAGAATTCAAATTTGACAAAAGTGGCCGCCTGTATCTGAAACAAGTGCGCCCTTACAGATAGTATATGCCAATAGCTCAGAACGATTTACCGCTAAATGAGTTTGCGCCTGTGTCGCTGGCGGGTATTAGTGCTTATGCGCATCTGCCCCACCGTGTAGAGCACAAGTACCTGTTGCATGTGAGTGCTTTAAAAGAGGTATTGGCAGAACTGACAAAACAGTACAATATTCTGGAGATAGAGGGCAAACGAAGGTTTGGGTATACTAGCTGGTACTACGACACAGCCCAGTTATCTCTATATCACCAGCACGTTACAGGCAAGGCGCATAGAATGAAGGTAAGACAAAGACGGTATGACAACTCTGGCACCTGCTACCTGGAGGTAAAGCAAAAAATAGGCACAGGACTTACCCGTAAAGAACGGATGAGCATTGAACAGCTGCACCCAAAGCTTACCCAACCAGAGCTGCAACTAGTGACAAGTATGCAACCAGAAATAGGACCACTCCTACATGTGGCTACCAACTGCTTCAAACGGATAACCTTAAGCCAAACAGAGATACCTGAGCGGGTGACTATAGACACTGATATCAGCACTACACACAATGGGCTACTGTGGCACCTACCCAATACAGCACTGATAGAGATCAAACAAACGCACCATCAGCAAATAGGTTCTGCTGCGCAACTATTGCGCCGCATGGGGCTGCACAGTGGGCCATTCAGCAAATATGCTACTGGTATAGCCATGCTCAACAACACCGTGAAATACAACAACATAAAACCAACACTACTAAAGATAAACAAGTATGATACTGCCAGATAACAACACAGGTATACTAGACACTATGTCGCTGATAGAGCCTGCCATAAGGCTGCTCATCAACCTCATAAGTATTTCTGTTATTACCCTGGGCATCTACTATCCATCGGGGCAGCAGCGGCAATATGTGTTTTCATTTGCAGTGTTTAACATCGTCATTTTTGTTACCTGCCTGCTGCTAAGTAGTGCAGGTATCAATCTGGGTTTTGCTTTTGGTTTGTTTGCTGTCTTTTCTATTATGCGCTACCGCACAGTCATGATACCTGTCAAAGAAATGGGCTATCTGTTTGTGTCTATTAGCATAGGTATACTGAATGCATTGGTGCTAAGCAGCAACAACTACCTGCTGCTAGTAGTCGCCAATCTACTGATAATAGCCACCATATATGTGCTGGACAGGTATGCAGGCGTAGAGGTGTACAAAGAAATAGTGTATGAGCGCATACAACTTATTACACCCGACAAAAGAAATGAACTTCTCGCAGACCTCAGCACCCGCACTGGGCTTGCAGTGTACAAGGCAGATGTTATTAGTATCGACTTCCTGCACGACACGGCAATAATTCACGCCTATTACAAAAACGCCTAAAAACCAATTAAGAGCCCCTTGGGTTTACAATCTCCTTCTACTATCTACAGGTCTTTTCTATCCACACAGATGCGCTTTTTCTATTCCTATTTGTTGTCTGTTGCTCCTTTTATTTTGGCATAAATTGTAAATTATTAATGCTTTGCTCTTTCAACAAGGGCATTGCTTCAATGGCTCTAAAAACTCTTTGTAACCCCTTTCATTCTATTTTTTACATCTATACTTCCCGCCTTCCCTAAAAAATATTTTTACATAA
Source organism: Sphingobacteriales bacterium (assembly GCA_027484425.1). GTDB lineage: Bacteria > Bacteroidota > Bacteroidia > Chitinophagales > Chitinophagaceae > Nemorincola. Next base: position 36,388 of record JAIXSZ010000025.1, on the reverse strand, counting down.
GTGTATGATACATCGAAGTCTTATGTATCTTTGTCTTAGGCAAACGAAATAAGACTATGATATTTTCTTCAGAATTGATAAAGGGCACACTAAAAACCATACTGCTAAAGCTACTGGCTGATAACCATAAAATGTATGGATATGAAATAACCCAACGAGTTAAAGAACTAACCGCAGGACGCATACAACTCACAGAGGGAGCTCTGTACCCCACCCTGCATGCACTGGAAGAAGAAGGACTGGTGACCACTGAAGTGGAGTACATGGGCAAGCGTGTGCGCAAATATTACCGCCTCAGCGATACCGGTATGACCAGAAAAGACGAGAAGGTCAATGAGTTTGCCGACTTTGTAGCTACTATGAAAATATTACTGGACATAGAAGTAAAACCAGCTTAAAATGTATTGCATCACTGATGAGCAGATAGAATATATCCTCAACGATATTAGACGTAATGGAGTTGAAATGGAGGACCTGCAGTTGAACCTTCTGGATCATATTTGCTGCATTATGGAGCAGGAGCTCAAAGAGACTGATGACTTTGAGCAGTTCTATCTAAAAACCGTTCGGAGGTTTTACAATACCGAACTGCGGGAGATAGAAGAGGAAACCATCAATTTGTTAACATTCAAAAACTATTATGCAATGAAAAAGGTAATGCTAATGAGCGGTGCCAGCTCTGTAACGGCATTTATAATTGGTACAGTGTTTAAAATAATGCACTGGCCAGGCGCAAGTATTCTGATCCTACTTGCTATCGTCACTTTCAGTTTGGTGTTTTTGCCCATCATTTACTTCCTGAAATCAAGAGAAGCTACCGACAACCGCCAAAAAGCAGTAGTGGCGATGGCTTGCCTTACGGGTATTGTATTTTCACTGGGCATCCTGTTTACTATCATGCATTGGCCAGGAGCCAATGTACTAGGTATGAGTGCCATTCTGCTAGCTGCATTCGGGCTGTTGCCGCTGTACTTCTTTACGGGCATACGTCACCCCGAAACCAAGATGAACACCATTATGGTGTCTATATTACTTACGGGGGCTATAGGGCTTATGTTTGCAATGGTTAACCTAAGGCAACGTATCCCGCTGGCACAGGCACGCATGGACAACTACTTGCAGGCAGAAGCGCTGCTGAATAGCCTCAGCTATGGTAGCACAGCCCCTACCGACAGCCTCAGCAAGGATATAATAGGTACTTGCGAGGCTATAAAAAGCATGGTGCTACAAAATGCAATAAATGCACCATCACTACCTGCCGGCAAAAAGCCCATGATAAGGGAAGCAAGCCCTGGTGATGCTTTTTATGGCGATGGAGCTGGTGTGAAACTGGTGCAGCAACTGCGCAATGCAGTGAGCCGCTACAATGCTGCACAAACCAACCCATCAGCCCGCATACCAACCACCTATTCTGTCCTGGAAAGCGACCCTAGCCATCTGGGCTACGACTACAGCAACCTCCTGCTGCTAAGCAGCGTCACCCAACTGCAACTGGCAGTAGTGGTGAAGGAACAACAACTGGCAAGTAAGGGATAATAAAATGTAAGAACAAAAAGCAAAGAAGGGTGTAAGCATTTTGCCATGCTTACACCCTTCTTTATGTCTTTCAGACAAACTCCTATCGCTTCTTATATATCGGCACTGTAGAGCAGGGTTCACCATACATCAGTGACTTCACTACTGGGCGCAGATGGGCCGACACCGCCAAATAAGCCGCATCTGGTATGGGCGTATCTCCACAGCCTTTTATTACTACTCGTTTGTCGGTGTATTCTTCTAGCGGAATCGCCATTATATGCTGCATAAGCAGGCTTTTGCTGAGCTCTTGTGTAGTACCGTAATACACAGATGCCGCTACGGGTTGCAGGTAGGTAGCAGCCAGCATGTACGCCCACACAGGTACTATGGCATCGGCAGTGCAGTGTACTGCTACATGTTTGCCGGCATATTGCTGCCAGTCGTGGGTTTGTAGGGCTGCTCGGTAGTCTTTTTCCTTCAGTATCATCTCCATGTATAGGAAAGGTGTAAGATCAAACGCCACCACATCTATGCCCGTTACATACGGTGCAAGGTCCAGTGTTATTATTCCGCTTTCTGCTACTTTGTTTACTATCGTTTCCATAACTATATACTGCTACAAAGGTAGGGCAATTAGCACTACCCCATAGTGTGGTGTACCATGCCATCTGTCTATATACCTATAATAAAGCCGCCATACCCTTTGCAGTGGTATGGCGGCTTAGCATAATATAGGTACTTCAATAGCACTTCACTTATCGCATCAGGGTCACATTGCCCTTGTGGTTTTCTTTCTGCCCGTCTTTGAAGGTCACATCTATGGTGTATACATACACACCACTAGGCTGCGGCACACCATTCAATCTGCCATCCCATCCCGAACCGTCTAAGCTCGTAGACTCAAATATCTGCTGACCCCAACGATTGTAGATATTCATCTTAAACGACGTCAGTCCACTTGCTAATAAACTACGTGGGAAGAAGAAATCGTTAATACCATCGCCATTAGGGGTAAATACATTGGGAATGTCCACATAACAATCGTTAGCAACGTACACTGAGTCTGTATTTGAACAATTGTTGATAGTGACGGTAGCATAATACATACCTGGAGATACAATATAAATGGATTTAGATACTTGCCCTGTGCTCCACAGCCAGCTTGCCAACGGATTGGTAGCGTTATTAATGTCAGATAGCAATATAGCCTCACTTCCCTTACAGATAGAAGTATCACTACCCAGATTAATAGTAGGCTGCGGTATTACTGTGACAGAGCGCGAGCTAGATACTGAAGGACAAGCACGATAGTTAGCAGTGACAGTAACAGTGTATACATTTTGCCCACCATACGCATGGTAAACCGGGTTTACGTTTTTAATACTATCTCCATCACCAAACGTCCAAGTGACCCCTGTATTGCCCAGTCCTGCATACAGACCTGTTAGTGTTATATAGGTACCTGCACAGAGCACAGTGTCGGTCATCTCTATTTTCATACCACTTATGGTGTCTACCTCTATAATCTGTGTAGTAGTATCGTAGCAGGGTATGTCATTGCCAGCTATCAGCCTTATTGTATATACACCACTGTTTTTGTAAGTATATGCGGGCACATCCATAGTGCTGGTAGCACCATTGCCAAAACTCCAAGCATACTTAGTAGCTCCTATTGAAGTATTGGTAAAAGTAACAGGCTCATTCTGACAAAGGATAGCAGGCGTACGTGTAAACTCAGCATTGAGCGGATGACCCAACACTATTTCACGCTTCATACTATCGGCACAAAAGCCATTAGTAGCAAGCAGCGTAACAGTATAAGACCCTGCTGCATATACATGGTAAGGGTTGGTGGCAGTATCTGTTTGGCCATCGCCAAAGTTCCAAACATAACGAAGCGGACCGGGCGATGTAGAGTTGTTATAGAAGAAAACAGTATCGCCACTACAACCTAGGCTCACTGATGTATCAAATGCAGCCGCTATAGGTGGCGCTGCCAAGGTGGCACTACCGAGTACATTAGTAACACAGTTGCCTATTTTGATAGATATGCCAGAATACAAACCTTCACACATACCTGGCAAGAATATTGAACTATCGCCCAATGCTACTGTAATAATGGGGGGTTGAGGGAAACCATTGAAGGAATAACGAATAGTATCGGACGAATAGGGTACTACAGAACGAATAGTGATGCTACCATTGCAGAAGCCACACTCCGTAGGATTGACAATCGATGTAATTATTGCCGGTGGTGGTGGTGGTCCTCCCAATGTGTATGGACCCATTGGCGGGGTAATACATGGCCCAAAAGAAGCTATGATATTATCATACACCCCTTCGCACAACCCAACTAATGTGATACTACCAGCTGCATCAGTAGTAGTGGTAACAGGAGGCTGAGCTACACCATTAAAATTGTAATTAATAGTGAATATGCGACTAGGATACAAGCCATTGATGATGAGCGAACCATCGCATGCACCACATATCGATTGCGGCACAGGTATTATATTATCGATAGCTATAGGTGGATTGGTAAGCACCACTGGGCCCGCGGGTGGCGACACACAAGTACCCTGCCTACCTATAAAATTGGAATAAGTTGCCGCGCACAAACCTGTTATCGTTACTGTTCCTGCAGCTGATGCTATTCCTAAAAATGGTGATTGTGGAACACCGCCTCGATCGTAATTTATAGTTACCGCAATACCAGGATTCAACCCACTTATCGTTATCGTCCCATCACATGCATCACAAAGTGTAGGATTGGTGGATGCTAACGTAAGCGTAATTGAAGGATTTATCAACACTACAGGCCCAGCAGGTGGCGACGCACATGCACCCTGCCTTCCTATAAAATTAGAATAAGTACCTGAACACAAACCAGTTATGGTGACCGTACCAGCCGCTGATGCTGTAGCAATAAACGGAGGTTGAGGTACACCACCTAAATCATAGGTAATTGTATCAGACATGCCTGGCGTGAAACCACTGATAGTAATGGTGCCGTCGCATGCATCGCAAAATGTAGGATCGGTATGACTAAGGCTGATGGTAAACGTAGGCGAAGGTGTAACAACGTAATAACCAAACGAAGTATCTGCACAACCTAACGCACCAGCTTTATAACGAGTAGTTACTGTCGGGCATACTGTCTGTGTAGCACCTGTACCCAGATAAGCACCCGTATTGTCATTGTACCAGTATATAAGAGAGGAAGCATAAGGGATTGGGGCATAGCCAATAGACGCCACAGTATAAGAAGACAATGTAGCGTCTGGTGTGAATCGCCATGCCTCGTTAGTGCAGGTATACACTGCAGGGAAATCACGCCCTGGCGCCACAGTAGCAGCAGTACCAGTAGCATTTTGTACACCTATTATGGCTCTTCCGCTGTTCCATGTAGCACAAACGGGCTTAGTAGCTATGTGGCACTCTATGATGTTGGTAGTTTCGTAGAGTATAATTTGTGTACTGGTAATTTGGGTGGTGCAAGAGAACATACGGTCCCTGCAAAAAGTAACAATGTATTTGCGGAATGGAGCAGAGCCTGTCAGCGAATAAGTGATAGTACCACCGTCAGGTGTAGAAATATCGATATCGCACCATGGACCACAAATGTTATTAAATTTACTAGGGTTGCCCAGCAGTACCGCGGTAATGGGCCATGGGTCATATGCACCCGCTAGTGTAAGATCAAAACACAAAGTTCCATTAGGCCCTATTACTACATTGGTATAGTTAGTGCCGTAAAAATTAAATGTAAACCCAATCGGCAATACACCAGAATATATATCATCTACTGTAATGCCTGAGTTAGTCGGTGCGTCACCTACAACTGTTGCTGAAAGCACTGTGCAAGGCACTGTACAAGAAAGAGAATCGCTGCTAGTTACAGTAACCTGAGCTAACGCCCGAAACTGAATAAAGAATAGAGAGAGAAATAGGATAATTCGGTAAGAACTAAAGTTAGGTTTCATAATCTTATCAATAATTTCTAGTCAATTGCAACATAAAATACGACAAATAGTGTAACCTATTCGCCAGTAATAGTAGTATAGACAGCAGATTTTCGCTTCAAGTTAGTAAAAATACAAAAAAAATATGCCATTAAGTAACAAGTACACATTATTCCACTATCAAAGCATTGATTTTCAATATTTTATACATTAATATGTTAAAACAAAATTACTTTAGGTGATAAAATAAACACCTCCCTTGAACACATTTAAACTTCACACATGCAATAGTCTTTAACATTCCATAACCCACTACCAAACAACTAAAATTGTATTTTTACCCACCTACCATTTTCCATTTCTTCCTGTCAATAGCTTGCCGATGATAACATCACTGATCATAATCTTTGTATTTGGGTACATATGCATAGCTACTGAGCACTCCATCAAAATCAACAAAGCAGCTACTGCCCTCATCACTGGGGTGCTGTGCTGGGTGGTTTACATCACTGCCACAGAAAACAAAGACCTGGTATCAGAGCAGCTTACCGACCATTTGGGCGAACTAGCGGGGATACTGTTCTTCCTACTAGGAGCTATGACCATTGTCGAACTTATAGATGCACACAATGGCTTTGAGCTCATAACCAGCAGAATAACCGCTACCAACAAACGCAAACTCTTATGGATAGTATCGCTTATCACCTTCTTTTTGTCTCCCTTGCTTGATAATCTTACTACTACCATAGTAATGATATCTATGGTGCGCAAGTTTATAAAGTCGCCCGAAGACAGGATGTACTTTACGGGTATGATAGTCATAGCCGCTAATGCAGGTGGGGCATGGTCGCCTATAGGAGATGTTACCACTACCATGTTATGGATCGGCGGACAAGTAACTGCAGCCAGAATAATAAGCACATTGTTTTTGCCCAGTTTGGTGTGCATGTTGGTGCCGTTGTCGGTGCTGTCATGCCGCATGCACGGGAATGTAGTAAGACCTGTAAAAGATGACAGCAGCAAGGGAACTGATATTACTATAACACAGCAAAAAATAGTGTTGTACTCGGGTATCCTAATCCTTATACTGGTACCAGTGTTTAAGACTATTACACACTTACCCCCCTATATGGGCATACTCATAGGGCTAGGCATACTGTGGGTGATTACAGAGCTAATACATGGCAAAAAAGATGAAGAAAACAGACAAGCATTATCTGTAGCTTATGCCCTACAAAAGATAGACACACCTAGCATACTGTTCTTTCTGGGTATACTGCTTAGTGTGGCCGCACTACAAGTAACGGGTGTACTAACTGGTTTGGCTACATGGATGGATGTACACATCGCCAACGAAAACGCTATAGTGTTGGCTATGGGCATGTTGTCTTCTGTGGTAGATAATGTGCCTTTGGTGGCTGCAGCACAGGGCATGTATAGCCTTAGCATACACCCTACCGATAGTTATTTTTGGGAGTTTCTGGCGTATAGCACCGGTGCTGGCGGCAGCGCACTCATCATAGGCACAGCTGCTGGTGTAGCAGCTATGGGCATGGAGTCTATAACTTTTGGGTGGTACCTGCGCAAAATCAGCCTGTTGGCCCTATTAGGCTTTTTTGCTGGTGCAGGTGTGTACATGCTACTGTGCGGCGGGCATTAGCTAAACATCAAAACTTAGGACAAACCATTTTCTTAGCCATTCCTTTGTCTCTGAAGTCACCAGTGTGAAATAGAGTCACCTCAAGCCCACCAGCCATGTTACTTGCAGGCTTTAGGGTAGATACGTTTACATCATAGCTCACACCTATGGCCAGCTTGTTATAGGTTACCCTTACCACTGGTATCAGAGCATCGGCAAAGCGATACATAGCACCACCAGTGAGCATAAAGTATTTACGTTCCCCAAGAGATTGTGTCCAGCTTATCAATCCACCTGCTATTATTTCTTTATACTTGCCCTGAATCGCAGCATTGGCATGTATCTGTATCATCACATCTTCAGTGGCATTAAAACTAGCAGCAGCATTAGCGTTCAACCTCATGTTCTGCTTTACACCCTCTATTTCATAATACGAAAACTTGGGTTGGGTAAAGTGATACCCTGATACCCCAATTACATAAGTAACATTATTGTCTGGTCCGGCACTGGTGTTGTAGTTGATGCCTGCACCCAAATCCCAAAACGTCATTTTGCTGTTAACTATATTCTCCAGAGAAGGCAGTCTGGGGTCAAATCGACCACCTTGAAACTGATTGTTGAAGGTTGCTTTAGAGGGGTCGAAGCTGTATTGCAAATAGCCACCTGTAAACCCTACAGATAAGTAAGAGTTGCGATCTACATTCATTGCCTTGTTGTAGTTCACAGCAGGATATATACCAGTAATCTTATGGTCTATACTACCAGCTTTGTCGGCAAATCCTAAAAAACCAAAACTAAAAAAGTCGTTAGACATTTCATTGAACTGCACCCTACCCTCACCACTCACTAGTTGTGTTACAAATGGTTGAGAGATAGAGCTCCACTGATTGCGGTAGTATACACCCACCTTGTAGTCACTGGCAAAAACACCCGTTAATGCCGGGTTTCTAAGTATAGACGTTTCGTAAAACTGTGAAAAGTGTATATCGGCCTGTGCAGCAGCTTTGCCTGCTATGCCACAGAAAAGCAGAGCAAACAGCAAAATTTTATTCGCTGTTTGTCTGTTCCTATTTATAATATAATCGCTTTGTTTTCTGTAACTCATAGAATAAGAGGGTTTATTTTATAATGGTAACATCGCCTTTCACACTTATGTCTTCTCCTGTGTAGCAAGTAGCTTCCATTATGTACACATATACATCCGGCTTAGGGTCGCCACCTTTGTAGCTACCATCCCATGCATTTTTGGCGTCATTCAGTTCTATATTTTCCTTCTCAAACACCATTTCACCCCAACGATTGTATATCCTGAAAGTTTTAATTATCTCTATGCCTGCTCCTCTTGGATAAAACACATCATTCTGACCATCGCTATTAGGTGTAAATGCATTGGGTATGAATACCATGCTATTATCACAATAAAGAAGTATCGTAACGGAATCGGCAGATTTACAACCATATTTCGATTCTACATCAACTGTGTACGTAGTTCTTACCGTCATACTAGCCACTGGGTTCGGACAGTCTGGACAACTTAGTGTTTCAGATGGCCACCATCTGTAGGTTGCAATGTCTGTACCAGTAGCCTGCAACTGCGCTGTAGACCCTGCCAGTAATCTTTGGTCCGGCCCTGCATCTACAGTAGGCAACGGATATATTACTACAGTAACCTTGTTTGTATCCGGTATACAACTACCCAATCTTGCAATAACCGTATAAATGGTAGTGTAGGGAGGTGTTGCGATAGGGTTGGATATAGTGGGGTTACTAAGCCCTGTAGGTGGCAACCACTGATAGGTGTGCCCACCAGTATCATATAGCTGCACTGGTACACCAAAGCAAACAGCAGTATCGCCCCATGCATTACTGATGGTATGAGTACGTAGCCCTACAGTTACAGTAGCAGTGTCTGTACATCCATTTCTATCGGCACCAGTTACTGTGTATACTGTTTCTACTAGCGGAGTAGCGTTAGTGGGGTTACATGTCACACAGCTTATTGTAGCAGGTGGTGCCCAAGTGTAGGTCAAAGCACCATAACCTGTAAGCACGGCAGGGTCGCCTACGCATACTATTGTGTCAGTACCTGCAGTCACCACTGGTGGTGGGTCAATAACAATGTTTCTGGTTATAGCGGCTTTACATCCCCATGCATTCTCCACTTCAAGCGTTATAGGATAGGAACCTACAGCCGTGAAAGTGTGCGTAGGAGATGCTATCGTGCTGGTGATTCCATCATAAGTCCACTCCCATATTGAAACCGGCGACCAGTAAGAAGAAGAAGAGTCGATAAATGTAAACTCCATATTGATACAAACCGGACTAGGGTCAGTATTGAACTTAGGAGTGATCTGATCCACTTTAATAGTATCCAATCCCACACTAGATGTCTGACAACCTGTATTATCACTCAGCAGTAGTTTGGGTACATATGCACCTGGAGTGGTATAAATATGTGTAATGGTATCAGAGAAGGAGACTATACTTGTGCTACCATCAGAAAAGTCCCAGGTGATGCTTGGAATGTTGCTAAGTGTAGCCACAAAACTTACTGATAGTGGCACACAACCTTGCAATGGACTGTAGGTAAAGGCACCTGCATACCCAAATATATTGACTGTGCGTTGCATGGTATCTCTACATCCATAAAAATTGGATGCTATCAGCGTCACTGTGAATAAGCCTGAGGCTATGTACATATTGCTCGGCGAAGCTAATAATGATACGTTGCCATCACCAAAAGTCCAGTTATAACCGGCTGCACCTGTACTGGTATTGGTAAAATTGACAAACAAAGGAGGGCATACCGAAACAGAATCGCTCATTATAAAGTTTGCATCAGGCTTGGTTACATTTATATGTGCAGGTAGTAACACAGTATGACTACAACCATTAGCATCTGTCACCGTAAGCCTGATAGAATATGTACCCGTTGCAGAGTAAGAATGTACTGGCGACATCGTAGTTGAAGAATTACCATCACCAAAATCCCATACCGAACTCACTACACCCCCTATAGAGGTATTGGTAAATGTAACAGGGCTATTGACGCAAGGATTAAGATTAGATGCAGTAAAGGAAGCTGTGGGCTGAAACACCGTTATATGCGCTGGCCTCACCAATGTGTCTTTACAACCTAGGTTATCTGTTACTATCAACGACACACCATAGCTGCCCGCTGTGGTATAGGTGTGAGATGTGGTCGACAGTGGCGCAGGCATAGTGGCAGTGCCACCATCGCCAAATGTCCATGCATAGTTCGAAATAACAGTCCCTAATGTTGGTGTACTACTATTAGTAAACGTCACAGTAAGTGGTCGGCAACCTGATACAGGTGATCCTAAAAAGTTAGCATCGGGCTTGGCCACCAGCACATAATTGGGCTTTGTAACCGTATCTCTGCAACCATTCTGATCGGTTGACTCTATTCTCACAGTGTAGTTACCTGGCGTATAAAAAGTGTAAGACAAAATACCTGGCACAGGCAGTGGCAGTGGTGATGGCGGTGCAGTCGGCGAAGAATTGATAAACCAACGTGTCACACTCCCCGATCCACTCGCAAACCATGACGTGAACGTAACAGTAGCATCTTTGCACACATCTGTATCATCTGCCACAAAATTTACTACCGCTGGTGTTAGATTAACTATTACTGTAGCAGTATCTCTACAGCCACTAGCTGTGTTGTAGGTTGCCAACCTTACAGTATATGTTGTTAGAGAAGGATAGTCGTGCACCGGGTTGTCAGCCGTAGACGTAAACCCATCTCCAAAAATCCATAAATGGGTATTATCGCCTAGCGAACTATCAAAGAACTCTACTCTATTGCGGGGTGAACAAAGTACCCTATGTACAATAATTGCTTTGGGAGAATCTATTCGTATGTAATTAGTTAGTATATATCTTGGACCTTCACAACCACGATAGGATGGTGTGACTGTAACAGTAAATAATCCTGGCAGTGTATACACATGCGAAATACTTGTCCCTGTTGAATCTCTTAGTGAGCCCCCATCGCCAAACTCCCAAAAGTATTCATCTACAGGCCCAACTACTACTGTGGGCGTGAAAACAATGGGTGTGTAACTGCCATAACAAACATGACGAGGTGTAGCCGTAAACGTAACTTGTGGCGGTGCACCCACCTCTATAATTACAGTAGCAGTAACCGGACATCCATTAGCAGTAATAGCTGTGACAGTAGCCGTATACACTCCCACAGCAGTGTATACATGGGTAGGAGAAGGCCCTGAAACGGACGGTGAACCATCACCAAAATTCCACACATGACCAGTAACCGCATGTGGATAGGGTGAAATAACGCCAAGTGGTTGGGTTGTTTCGGCATAAGAACCAAAAGTTACAGATAATGGCACACAACCTTCACGAGGAGTGGCTGTAGCATAGTAGTATAAGTCATAGAGGGTATCAAGTTTGGTTACAGTATCCGTACAGCCTGTAACCGGATCCTGTGCTATCATGGTCACAGATTTAATTCCATTTGTACCGTACGTGTGGGTAGATGTGCCACCGGTAGTAGTAGATCCGCCTTCAAAAAACCAAGTGTAGCCTGTGCCGGGGGTACCTAAACCCGTATAAGTAATAGTTTGTGGAGCTGGACATGGATGGACAGGGGATATCGAAAAGTTGGCGCCGGGTCCATCTGTGATCACTATTGTTCTCGTAACAGTATGAGAGCAAGGTCCATCATAAATGGTAAGTGAAACCGTATAGGTGCCAGGTGCAGAATAGGCATGTACACCATTGAAGGTGGTAGTAGTAGGGCTACTATCACCAAAGTTCCATGTGCGTGAGGTATGACCACCGCTGGTATTATTAAAAGTGACTGTTGAGTATACACAAGCCGTGGTAGGACCAGTGAAAGCTGCAGTAAGTGTATCTACGTATATGTAGGCAGTGCGTGTTATACTATCCACACAACCATTTGCATCTGTAGCTATAAGCCTCACAGAATAGGTGCCAGGTGCAGTGTATATATACGAGGGTGCAGTAGCTGTAGATGTACCGCCATCACCAAAACTCCATGCATAGCTAAACGGACCAGCACCCGATGTGAAATTTGTAAAGGTAACAGTACCCGGTGGGTTACATATCACCACAGGGCTGCCCGTAAAGTTGACAGATGGCCTATTGTAAACATGTATGTAGGCGGTTCTAGTAAGAGAGGCTACACATCCTTGTGCGTTTGTAACAAATAATGTGACATTGTAGTAGCCAGAAACAGCGTAGGTATGGGTGGGTGAAGCTGTAGTGGCTGATCCCCCATCACCAAAATTCCACAGATAAGTCAATGGCCCTGGCACACCACCACCAGTGCTGGTACTGGTAAATGTCACTGGCGTATTAGGACAAAATGCGGTATCACTTGCAGTAAAGCTCACTACAGGCTGCGGATATACTGTTATTACCACACTATGTGTACTTGTCACACCACCGTTAGTAGCGGTCAGTGTCACAGTATGCGTACCCTCTGTAGTAAAACTGGTAGAAGGATTCGTGAACACCGATGTACCAGTAGTGCCGAATGTCCACAAAAATGTACTACCAGCCATTGGCGTGGTAGTGTTTGTGAAGTTCACAACCAATGGCGCACAACCTGTAGTAGGGCTAGCTGTAAAACCAGCAGTGAGCTGCGCCTGTAATTGTGGGGACAAACAGACAGATATTAACAGTAAAAATAGAGCTCTAAGCATATTCATGTTTAATAAAAATGTAATTTGTTGAGAGGGTCTAAAACCTAAATATAAAACCTTTGTTAAAATAGACGAGTGTTTTTATTAATTCGTTGGTTTTAGAGTAAAAAAAATGTTTGTTGATTAAATATAATAAACTACACTATCTCACTATGGTTACATCCCCTTTTATTAGCAACGGTTGACCATTAGTACAGGTAGCCTGTATAACGTATACATATACATCTGGCCTGGCGTCGCCACCATTATAGCTTCCATCCCAAGCATTACTGGCATCATTGAGGTCTATATTCTTACGTTCAAACAGTAGTTCACCCCATCGATTATATATCCTGAAAGTACTTACCACGTCTACACCTACACCTCTCGGGTAAAACACATCATTCTCTCCATCGTTATTAGGCGTAAATGTATTTGGCACAAAAACCTGACTATTGTTACAATACAAATAAATGGTAACAGAGTCAGAGTGCTTACACCCAAATTGTGAGGTCCCAGTCACAACATAAGTGGTAGTTGTAGATATTATTGCCTCTGGATTGGGACAATTAAAACAACTGAGCCCAGTGCTGGGCGACCATGCATAAGTAATTGTATTATAGCCCGTAGCATTGAGCTGTACTGGTGTACCCGCCAGTACTTCCTGGTCTGGTCCCGCATTTACCTTGGGCAGTGAATATACCTCTACATGCACATAGTCCGTATCGGGTATACATGTACCCAACTGAGCCACCACCGTGTAGGTAGTACTGCTGCCTGGCGATGCCATAGGATTGAATATCGTATTACTGCTTAGCCCCATCGGGGGTGTCCATACATACGTATGACCACCCGTGTCGAAAATCGGAACTTCCTGCCCAAAGCATATGGCAGTATCGCCCCAGGCTGCGGCTATAGTGTGTGTTCGATGACCTACACTTACAAAAGCTGTATCCTTACAACCCCTACTATCTGTACCTATTACTGAGTAGGTCGATGGCACTAATGGTGTGGCTGGTGCGGGATTACAATTGATACAACCCAGTGTACCTGGTGGTCCCCAACTATAGGTATTCGCTCCATAACCCATCAGTGATGCAGCATCGCCCACACATACCACTGTGTCTTTGCTGGTGGTAACCACCGGTAGCGGCAACACTACCAACTCTCCATTCAGCGTAGCGGTGCAGCCCCATGCGTTAGATACCTGAAGTATTACCGGATAGGTACCTGCTGCAAACACAATATGCGTTGGCGAATCGACGGTCGTAGTTATACCTCCATAGGTCCAGGTACGGCTATTTACCGGCGACCACAATGCGGTAGACGAATCAATAAAATAAAATTCAGAACCTATACATGCCGCTGGCCATACCCCAAACTTGGCTGTGATACCATCTACTTTAATAGTGTCTGTACCTATACTAGAGCTCTGACATCCAGTGTTATCGCTCAATATAAGCTTGGGCACATATGCACCTGGTATCGTGTACACATGCGTTGCAGAATCTGTGGCAGTGGCTACACTAGTAGTACCATCGCCAAAATCCCAAATAATGTGTGGTACATTACTTATATCTGCATGAAAGTAAACTGTAAGTGGTGCACATCCAGTAAGCGGAGTATAGGTCAGTGCGCCAGCATAGCCATATATATTAATAGTGCGCACAGCAGTATCCGAACAGCCCCAATAATCGGTAGCTATAAGCATACTGGTATACAAGCCTGGGCTGATATAATTATTGCTGGGCGATAGTAATGCCGATACGTTACCATCCCCAAAGGTCCAGCTGTAGGAAAATGCACCCACACTGCCATTGGTGAAGGTAACCGGTAACGGCGCACATACCGATACCGAATCGCTCACGGTAAATGCTGCAGTAGGCTGGGTAATATTGATGAATGCAGTATAGGTAGCAGTATCTGTACAGCCATGTACATCAGTCACTACCAGCCTTACTGTATAGTTGCCTATTGCATAGTAAGTATGGGTAGGTGCCATGGCTGTGGAGGTAGTACCATCCCCAAACTGCCAGTAAGCAGCTACAGCACCTACCGATGTGTTATTGAATGTTATGGCCTCTCCTATGCAGGGGTGGGTCTCCGTGGCTGTAAATGATGCTGTGGGTCTGTACACAATCACTGCCGATGGTCGGGTCACAGTGTCCATGCAGCCTATATTGTCTGTAACTATTTCGGTCACATTGTAGGTGCCCGCTAGTGTATAAGTATGTGTGGTTACAGGGGTAGACACTATTGCTGTGTTGCCATCACCGAAATCCCAATTAAAGTTGGTGAGCGTTACCCCGGGCACATCCGTACTAATATCTGTAAATGTTACTGTAAGCGGCCAACAGCCCGGTACAGGTGCTGCGGTAAAATTGGCTACAGGCTTACCTACTGTTATATAGTTTTCTCGGGTGATGGTATCAAAACATCCATTCTGGTTTTTGAATGCCAGCTTTATGGTATACAATCCAGCTACATGAAACGTATCAGTCAGATTCTGGGTGTTTTTCCACGGTCGGGTAACACCATTTATAAACCACACAAAATTAGATGCACTTCCCCCAGTTATCGTTGTGGTAAAGTTCACTATATCTCCCTGACACACCGTAGTATCATCCGCGACAAACGAAACCAACGGACTCGCAAAATTGATGACCATCGTTGCAGTATCCCTGCAGCCACTGGCTATGTTATACGTTGCTAATGACACTGTGTAAGTGCCCACAGTCGGGTAATCGTGCACAGGGTGGTCGGCAGTAGAAGTAGTACCATCCCCGAAAATCCACAAGTGAGTATCGTCGCCTAGCGAGCTGTCGCCAAATGCTACTCTAGTGAGTGGGGAGCAGATAAAATTGGCATTGATTATTGCCTTCGGCGAATCGACCCTTATAAGATCTACCAATGAATAAGGCGGGCCCGGACAGCCATTGTAGTAAGGGGTAACCGTTACCGTAAACAGACCTGGCAAGTTATACCTGTATACAGCTGTAGTAGTGGAGGTAAGCATTGTACCATCGCCAAAGTGCCAGTCGAACACAGACACCGGACCGCTTACAATAGTAGCCGTAAAAACTACACTGTCGCCGTAGCATATATGAGTAGGCGCAGCTGTAAACGTCACTATAGGCGGAGACCCCACTCTTATATTTACCGTATCTACCACCGTGCAACCGTTGGCAGTTGTGGCAGTCAGTGTAGCCACGTAAGTTCCTACTGCTGTGTAAGTATGCGTAGGGCTGGCACCTGATGTAGTGGGTGATCCGTCACCAAAATTCCATACATACCCAGTAATAGGATTTGGATATAAATTGAATATAGAATCTGGTTGCCATGTATAGACATCTTGGTGAAAACTAACTGTCAGCGGCACACAGCCCGAGGTAGGCACACCAAACGCTACTAAGTGCAAATCATAAATGGTATCTTTTTTCTCCACCGTGTCTATACATCCTGATGGGTCTGTCACTATCATCTTTATGGTCTTCACGCCGTTGGTGGCATAGGAGTGTGACCCGGTTATACCTGTACCGGTTGCGCCTCCTTCAAACTCCCACATCACTGTACTGCCCGGTGGCACCGTAGACGGATAACTAATAGTTACTGGCGCAGGACACGGATGTACTGGCACACACGAAAAATCTGCTGTTGGTTGTGGTCGCACTATAATGGTGCGGGTTTCTACATCCGTGCAAAAACCATTGCTAATGGTGAGTGTTACCGTATAGGTGCCGGGTACTGAGTAGGTATGCGATCCATTAAATGTTGTATCCGTTGTGCCATCTCCATAGTTCCATGTACGGGTGCTATGAGGTACACTGGTGTTACCGAAGTTCACATTATTATATACACATACTGCCGATGGCGCGGTAAAAGAGGCAGTTACCACCCCCACAAAAATATACGATGGCCTTACAAGGCTATCTCGGCAGCCATTACCATCTATTACCGTCAACTTCACCGTATAAAAACCCGGTGAGGTATAGGTATGTGTGGGCGCTGTGGCAGTAGAAGTACCTCCCGTACCAAAACTCCACTGATAGCTCAGCGTGGGTGTACCTGTACTGAAATTGATAAAACTTATATTGCCCGGCGGACTACATATACTCGTGGGTGAAGCCACAAAGTTGGCCGATGGACGCGCATATACACGAATATAACCAGAGCGGGTCAGCGATCGCAAACAACCCTCACTATTCGTTACAGTAAGCGTTACATTGTAATAACCCGATGTATTGTAGCTATGTATCGGGCTGGGCCCCGTAGCAGTAGTGCCATCCCCAAAGTTCCAGAAATAAGTCATCGGTCCAGGCACACCACTGATGCTAGAGTTGGTAAATCCTACTGGTGTGCCCGGGCATACAGTGGTATCACTGGCTGTAAAAACCACTGTAGGTGCCGGATGCACAGTTATAACTCTGGTAAAGGTGCTCGTTACAGTTCCATTGGTGGCAGTAAGGACTACCGTGTACGTACCGACTGATAAATAACTGGTAGACGGATTAACAAGTGGGGTAATGGTACCATTGCCCAAATTCCAAGAGTAGCTAGTGGCGCCTGTAGATGTATTGGTAAAACTGGCCACGTGAGGGGCGCAGCCATCGGCTAGGTCGACAGTGAAACCCGCTGTCACCTGACCCGAAACGGACAGAGAACAAAGAGCTGACAATAGTATAAACAGTAAGGTACGCATCAATAAGGTATTGTTGGGTAATTAAAATTAACAATATTTCCAGAAAAACTCTGCTTTCCCGAAAAAAGATTAAATATTAAACCACAATAATTTATAGTAGTAACTATTGCAGATACAATTCATAGGCGTATCCCTACAAATGATTGTTAGTGCAAATACATAAATCTTTCATGCATTGTATTCACTACATGCATAGACATCATCTCAGCAAAAAAGGTAAGGTTTACTACGATATAAATTAACCCAGCATTTGCTCCAGCTCTTCTTTGCGCAGCATCACAAAGGTTTTTTTGCCATCAGGCGCATATTCGGGCATGGTGCAGGCAAACAGTTCATCTATCAGTGCCTGCTGTGCTTCGGGCTGCGCCATAGCTTGTATATTCATAGACAGTCGGCGCGCCATAGCTGCCAGCAGTGTCTCAGCTCGTTTGGCAGTAGCATCGGCAGATTCGTGTTTTAGCTGCTCCACTACTTCGTCCAGCACATTTTTCTCCTCTCCTGCCAGTAGTCCGGGGGGTGTCCCCTGCACCACAAAGGTATTTTTTCCAAACGGTGCTATATCAAACCCCATCCTCACCAGGTCAGGTATAGCCTCCTGCAGCAGCAGCGCGTCTTGCGGTGCCAACTCATACGACGATGGAAACAGTATCCGTTGCGATGGTGCAGACTCATTATTAAAGCCCCTCAGCAGTCGTTCGTAGCAAATCCGCTCCTGTGCCCGCCTTATATGCACCAGCATCATCCCCGATTTCACCGTCGCCACCAGCATACTCCCATGCACCAGCATCATGCTACCCTTGCCCTTACCCTCGGTAGCCGCACCTGTCAACACAGTTCCTTGCAGTTGGGTCGGCGCTGAGTCGGGTTGTTGCGCAGCCACATTATCTACTATTTGTGTAGCAGCCGGAGTATTGGCTATTTCATACAGTTCTTTCCAGTGTTTCAGGCTATCATTGCGCTCTATAGCGTGTGCCTGTCCTTTCTCGCTAAATGTATTGAACAAATAACCCTTTTGCGTATCCTCTCGTTGCCGCTCTGTAAACGGCATGCGCACTGCCGGCAACTGTTGTATCTCAGGGTTCAATGTAAAATCTAGCGACGGTGCTATGTTGTACCGCGCCAGCGAGTGTTTCACCGCCGCCATCAGGTAAGAGTACATCAGCCTATCGTCCTCAAACTTCACTTCCTGCTTCGTAGGGTGTACATTCACATCCACCTTGGCAGGGTCTACCTCCAAAAACAGTACGTAAAACGGATAAGCATCCTTTTCTATCAGCCCTTCATACGACTGTATCACAGCATGATTCAGGTAAGCATTGCGTATGTACCTACCATTTATAAAGAAGAACTGCATACCCCTCGTGCGGGTGCTGGCTTGAGGCTTGCCTATAAACCCATGTATATTCAGCAGGTCTGTGTTTTGCTCCACAGGCACCAGGTTCTTTTCATGATTGTTGCCCAGCAGGCCCACTATACGCGCCTTCAGGCTATCGCCATCTAGCCGGTATTGCTCCACACCATTGTTCCAAAATCTGAAACTGATGGCAGGGTGTGCCAGAGCTATCCTTGTAAACTCATCCAGAATATTACGCAGCTCAGTAGTAGCACTTTTCAAAAAATTGCGCCTTGCAGGTACGTTATAAAACAGGTTTTTCACCATTATCGTAGTACCCGGATTTATAGCGCAAGGCTCTTGCAGCTTCACATCCGTGCCTTCTATCACTATTCGTGTACCCGTTTCACTCGTTGCCTGTCTGGTTTTCATCTCCACCTGCGCCACCGCCGCTATCGATGCCAGCGCCTCGCCCCTGAAGCCCATCGTGCGAATATGAAACAGGTCTTCTATACTTTTTATCTTAGACGTAGCATGTCGCTCAAAACTCATACGCGCATCAGTAGGGCTCATACCCTTGCCATTGTCCGTCACCTGTATCAATTCCTTGCCTGCATCCTTTATTATCAGTTGTATCTCCGTAGCACCCGCATCTATCGCATTCTCCATCAACTCTTTTACCGCCGATGCCGGACGCTGCACCACCTCACCAGCAGCTATCTGGTTAGCAATATGTTCCGATAAGAGTTGTATTACATCAGCCACAGCACGTCATTTTGGCTGCAAAGGTAACAGGTTAGCCCCATAGATAGGAGGGTTGTAACCCATTATGCCACTGTTTATCTATTCATTCCTTGTGCACCCAGCCTTAGCACTCCCATCAGCGGGCTTTGTGTCACTACCTTGTACGGGCGGGGCAGTGAGGGGGCTGTGCTAGCTACTTATCACGAATTGCAAAAAAATACCCTAATTTTAGCATACATACATTCCTTGCCGTGAAAAACTTCCTTTTCCTCCTCCTTTTCCTACCTTTCTGCTCACAGGCGCAGGTACCAGAGCCGCACATGCTTTCCATAAAAGGGATTGGAGGCGGAGGAAATGACGATTTTTCCTCGCACATAAAGAAAACTACTGACGGAGGATTCATTATAAGGCTAGGAACTACAGCCGCGGCAAATACAGGCAATGTTGATTCGTTTTGTTCATTCACTAACAAACGGAATATTTTTTTAAAATACAATGAAGATGGAACTGTACTAGATTGGTATAAATGTTATGGAGCAAATGGAGATAGTGGTATTGTCTATTTTTTTCCTCGCATTGATGGTACTAATGTTGTGGGAGGACGTTTTGGTTCATCAGCTGGTTGGGGGTGTATGTTAGCTAAACAGGATGCAGATGGAAATGTAATCTGGCAACGAAATTACAGCAAAGGAGGTGGTTCTGTACTTAACCAAATGATAGAAACAGAAGATGGTGGCTATTTGATTTTGAGCGAATCGCACAGAATTGACACCAACGTTCTTGTACATTACGGCTCTTGGTCATCATTCGATATTTGGGTTTTAAAGGTTGACAGTAATGGTTACAAGCAATGGAGCAAGGTAATAGGTGGCAGTTATGATGAGGCTGCTTTTAATGTTGTACCTGCGCCCAACGGTGGATACTATATTGTGGGTGCAACACAGTCTAGCGACTACGACTGCACTGGCTATCATGCTGGTGGACAAGATGGATATGTAGCCCGATTAGACGCAACCGGCAATATTCTTTGGCATAGGTGTCTGGGTGGTAGTGGTTACGAAGCTGCATACCCGGTAGGGTATGGAGTTTCCGATGGTAAAGGTGGATTATTGGTTACAATGTCCACTACTTCTATAGATGGCGATGTACATAACCACATTCACAAAGCCGATTATTGGGTAGTTAACTTAGACAGTGCCGGAAACATAAAATGGGAAAACTGTTATGATGCTGGAGACACTGAATACCCATCGTCTATATGCAAAGCAACCGATGGGAGTATATGGATAACTGGCTGGACTTACAAAAACTACTATGAAGATATTTTTCTAGTACATACTGATAGTATAGGAAACTTATTGCAAACTAAAATGATGGGAAGCTATAATTTAGACAATGGGAAATTTGTATACCCTTTAAAAGATGGTTTGATTTTGCATGGTGGAGCATATTATGATCATAATGGCTTTTTCACTTCCCTTCACAATTACGGTTCGCTTGATGTTTTCCTTGCAGTTTTTGCACCTTGGAGTGTAGGTGTTAATGACAAAGAAAACGATGAACTTTCGCTCAAAATATATCCCAATCCCGCAAAAGGAATATTGTACGTAGAAAAGCAAAACAATAACACCAACACCAAAATTTCATTAATGAGCATTGAGGGAAAACAAATGACACAAACCATACTTGCTTCTGGCAATTCACAAGCCGAAATCAATGTTGCTCAATTCCCCAAAGGCATTTATTGGGTTCGCATTTCCAGCGATTCCCAAATAAGCAAATCACACAAAATCACTATTGAGTAATCTCTCGTTCTCGGAAAGTCGCAGCTTGCCACTCTCACTCGTTTGCAACAGCCTGTCCCAATTTTTTTCAGGAAGTACACTACGGCGCAGCGTTTGCAACGCCCGTAACATTCACAACACACCATCAGCGGGCTTTGTGTCACTACCTTGTACAGGCGGGGCAGTAAGGGGGCTGTTTTCAGTTTTTCTGCATTGTCATTGTTAAATCAATTTCGATTGCATCATTAAATACTGTTTCCATATTTAGGCTAACCAAAATAAGTACAATTTCTATTCCTTTTCACATCACTTTGCTCGAACATCGAACTGATGTTTCCGGCTTTTTATAACCTCCATCATTCTTACTTGAATATATTTCACTTTTTCACAAAATCTCTAAGCTTCTGGTGTATGTAATTTGTTGCCGGTGGAGAACCTCGTTCCACATTACAATCAATCCACTCATAAATATTAGAATTATCTAGTAAATTACTAAATTCGGTAAGCAAATATTCTTTAACGTCATTGGGCGCAGCATCTATTTCCTGCCATATTTCCGATCTGTTTTCCAAAACGTAAATAATATCTTCAAAGTCATGGCTTGTTCTCCCATCGTTATTCCCGCGACCTTTGAAAGCTTCAAGTTTTGTTGCTAGAAAATACGGAGAGTCTAGAATTCTAACTGTACATCTATCGTTAATTATATAATTTACAGAGTTTTTATATCCTCCTGGATACCATTTATTGGTAAACCCCACCGAAGCATCGTCCGTCGGCATTATATCCACGATTATCTTTTCGATATGCCATCTACATATAATACCCGATTCAACATCATTTGCAAAGCCGATTGACCTTAGTTGTTCTTCCAATTCCGCACGTTGAGCATAATTCAATATTTCAATTATCACATCAACATCATCTGTCGGTCTCACTTCAAAGGTCCTTCTCGACGATTATAAAGACAATGTGGCTCCGCCAACAAAAACTACCTTCTTATTCAAATCTCCTAATAGATTTGCGACAGCCTTTATTCTTACAATGTTTGTATGATGGCTCATTCTATTTCGCTTTTTAATTCTTCAATTGCATATTTTACCTCACGTCTTCTACCTACTCTGATAACATCTACAAGCGCAAGTAACTTATAATAAAGCTCATCCTGTTTCACTGCTTCCACTTGTTTTGGATAAAAAGGTTCAATCATAAACCCCAATATGTCACCATTCCCGTCGGGCCAAACGTAGTCATTTTCGGACGCAAACATTTTTTTCATAAACGGGTGTGAATGGGCAGTTACAATTCCTCTTACCATCGCACCTGGCTCTTGCGGAAAGACGTACTTCATGCCGTGTTCTAGAAACTCCAGTAAACTCAATTTATTGACATTCTTTTTGTTGTAGTCAATTAATCCAGCTATTCTGCTTCGGTTTAAAGATTCCGAGATTTCTGACAAGCTAATAAAAAGAGAGTGCGATAACCCCGACATTTGCCAGAGCTCGTCTTTTAAAGCAACTATTTTCAATAGTATTGCAATATCTTGAGGACGCATGCCATTATGTTTTCTCATAATTACAAATATACATTCTGTTTCGCATTTCGCAAATCGCGAAATGCATATTGATCATGAGATTACACATTATTCACCTTAGTCGTCAATAAGCAGCACCACCCACTTCCCCAAATCACTCACCCACATGAGTTCCACAACTAAAACCCTCAATCTCACACATAAAACAACAAAAGAAAATTTTACATTAGTAGCCAAAACAGAAATTATGAGAACAATCAACCCTTGGATAAACTTCAACGGCAATGCTGAAGCAGCATTCACGTTTTACAAATCTGTTTTGGGGGGCGAATTCACAAAAATCGTTCGTTTCAGCGACCTCGCCAGCGACGATTTCCCAGTTCCAGAACATGAAGCAAATAAGATCATGACCATTGCTTTGTCCATAGGCAAGCACAATGTGTTAATGGCCAACGACGTCCCCGAATTTATGGGGCGGGTAAACGAGAACGAAAACAGGTCCAAAATACTGCTGAGCGCAGAAAGCCGCGAAGAAGCAGACAGAATATTCAACGGACTATCAGCAGGCGGAGAAGTTGAAGGGCCAATTGGCGACAGCCCCTGGGGTACATACGCAGCCATGTTCAGAGACAAATATGGCATTGAATGGATCATAGAATTTGACCCCAATTACATTGGATAAATCTAACCGAAAACCAAAAAAACCACAGAAATTGAAACCCGCCCACAAAGCGGGTTTTGTTGTACGACTATCAACTTCCTTCGTTGTAGTTAGCGTCCCCGCCAACAATCAGCACATGGGATCAAATCCGTCCCAAGTATTTCTCCCCACCTTTTCTGTAGATTACTCACCAACATCAAGGCTTGCAAAGGGATATTCCGTCATCTCACCGTATACTATTAGGGTGAGGCGTAAGTAATGCTCTATCCTGTAGATAATAGTCTTCCTATTTCGGACTTCAGTATGGGCAATTGTTTGATGACGATACCCCACATGATTTCATCAGAAACAGTATCATAACCATGTATAATTCTGTTTCGAGTATCAACAATTTTTCTTGAGTTGGTGAGATTAATTGAACTATCAAGATTTAGAACCCTATTCATAGCTTCTCCTATAATCTCAATATTACGTTCAATAGCCCTTTTGGTTTTAATATTGCGCTGATATTCAAAAAAGTCTTTAGGTGTATCAATAAAAAAGCTGTCTATTTCTTCAATAGCGTTCAGCATATCGTAGAGGCATGTCTTTATTTCAATGCTCATACACCACCTTGCGTTGTTTACTTATAGCCTGAATAAAAAAGGGGTTCTTCAAAGCCTTTTCCTCCAAAAGATCAATGGGTCTTTTGAAAATGTCTTGTAATAAAAATTTCAAATCAAAATAATTGTCGGCATACTGATCTATGTCCATCGGGTCAAAGTCAACAATCAAATCAATGTCACTTTCTGTATTGAAACTATCAGTTAACACAGACCCAAAAGCATACAGTCGTTTTACTTTGTGGCTAGCACATAGTTTTTGAATGATGCTGCTATGTTGGTCAAGTATAGACATACCAACAAAAGTAGCGAAATTTTTATTTGACATCACCCCCTTCATTCATTAATAATAAATTGTCATAAAGCAACAACTCCATTCCCTAACTTTGCCGTCCATTAAATAAGTGAATCATTGACTACACAAGAATTTATAGCAGCAGCACTCCGCGAAGACATAGGTAATGGCGACTTCTCTACATTGTCATCCATATCTCCCGATGCCAGAGGCAAGGCTGTATTAAAAATAAAAGAAAACGGAATATTGGCTGGTGTCAAACTGGCTCAGGAAATCTTTCATCACTTGGAGCCCACAGCAGCTTTCACTATTTACAAGCACGATGGCGACGTTGTGGAGAACGGCGAAATAGCATTTGAGATAGCAGCAAGCGTACACACCATTTTACAGGCAGAGCGACTAACGCTCAACTGTATGCAACGTATGAGCGGCATTGCCACCCTCACCCGCCAATATGTAGACGCTATACAAGAATATCCTGCCAAGATACTCGATACCCGCAAAACCACTCCCCTGTTCAGAATGCAGGAAAAAGAAGCAGTGCTAATAGGTGGCGGCTGCAACCACCGCATGGGGCTATATGATATGGTGATGCTCAAAGACAACCACATAGACTTTTGTGGAGGTATAGAAAAAGCCATCACCAAAACTAATAACTACCTGAGCGAAAACGGATTGGACCTGAAAATAGAGGTAGAAACCCGCAACATAGACGACGTGCGCCGCGTATTGGCAGTGGGCAATGTGGGCAGAATAATGCTAGACAACTACACACCTGCTCAAATAGCCGAAGCAGTGCAACTGATAGCCGGCAGGTACGAAACCGAAGCATCGGGCGGAATAACTATTGAAAACATAAAAGAATATGCTGCTACCGGGGTAGATTATATATCGGTAGGCGCCATTACCCACCATGCGGTAAGTATGGATCTAAGCCTCAAAGCACAGCTTTCATGAGCCACAAACATATAGTGTTTATAGTAAACCCAAAATCGGGTGTAGAGCGACAAAAAGAAATAAGCAGGGCAGTAACAGCCCACCTCGACACCCAGCTATATACCCACGAAATACTGAATACTCAATATGCCAAACATGGCACAGAACTGGCAAGGGAAGCAGCCGCAAAGGGCGCCTATGCAGTAGTAGCCGTAGGTGGCGATGGCTCAGTCAACGATATCGCACATGGGCTAGTAGGCACCAGCACCATACTGGGCATCATACCCAAGGGCTCGGGCAATGGTATGGCAAGAACCATGGGCATTCCGCTAGATGTAGCTGCAGCTGTACAACTCATAAACCGTGGTAAGGTAGGTAATATAGATGTAGGCTATGCCAATGAACGAATGTTTGTAAGCAATGCTGGTGTGGCTTTTGATGCCCTAATATCCAAAAAATTTGCAAAAAGCAAAAAGCGGGGATTGATGGTATACAGCTGGTTAGTGACCAAGTATCTGTGGCTCTACAAAACCTGGAAATTTAACATAACCATAGATGGCAAAAAACTGCACGAAAACGCCTTTATGGTCAATGTGGCTAATGGCACACAGTTTGGGTACAACTTTCGCATAGCACCCATGGCTCGTTATGACGATGGTATACTAGACATTATCATCATTCGCAAATTCCCCAAAATATTAGGTGGTCTCATAGCATTCCGAGCCATGACGGGCACTATAGCCCAAAGCCCTTATGTGCAGCACCATACAGGCAAGGAGATCACCATATCGCACCCATCGCTGAGCCTGATGCAAACCGATGGCGACGCACACCCCTGTAGCAATAGCATCACCTTCAGAGTAGTGCCCGGAGCGCAGCGGGTGCTAGTTCCTTAACGCCCACATCACATGAAGCATGTTGGCATTTTATACGTATTTCTGTTGCTTATAGCAGCAATGGTATCTTGCACCCATTCACCCAACCGCAAGGTGACAC
Organism: Sphingobacteriales bacterium; assembly: GCA_027484425.1. Taxonomy (GTDB): domain Bacteria; phylum Bacteroidota; class Bacteroidia; order Chitinophagales; family Chitinophagaceae; genus Nemorincola. The sequence goes on along the minus strand of JAIXSZ010000025.1, from coordinate 9,995 downwards.
GCGCTTTCTACTACTGGAAAACCGTCTACAAACCCACCCACTACGAGCAGCAAAGACTCAGCGAACTAAAAGTACAACACACCTACCTGCGCCTCTGCGATATGGACTGGAACCACAAAACTGGCGAGCCCTACCCCTTGGCTGTGGTGCGCATACCCAGCACCATACCCAACACTACTACAATAATCCCAGTAGTATTTGTCACACAAGCCACACTCAACAATGTGGCCAGAAACAAAGTCACCGACCTCAGTCTGCGCATAGCCAGCATCGTACAAACCATATGCGCTGACGCAGGCATAAACCCCACTGAGGTGCAAATAGACTGCGACTGGACCAGCACCAACAAAGACACCTATTTTGCGCTGCTGCGTGCGCTGAAGCAACACCCCTACATGGAAGGCAAGCTACTATCCTGCACCATACGCATGCACCAGATAAAGTACACTACTAGCAGCGGCATACCCCCTGCCGATAAAGGACTACTCATGTGCTACAACATGGGCAACACCCGCAAACCTGGCAACCACAACTCTATCCTAGACACCAAAACCGCCCAACAATACCTAGGTGGTATAGGCAGCTACCCGCTACCGCTAGATGTTGCACTACCCTTGTTCTCATGGACATTACAGTTCCGAGAAGCTCGTTTTGTAGGTATTTTACGCGATGTATCACCCGAGATGGTAAAGAACAGCAGTCTATTTGAGGTGAAAAACAAAAACGAATATACCTGCCTAAAAGATACCACATGGAGCGGCTATGAACTAAGAACCGGCGACCGTCTGCGCACTGAAGCAGTAACACCAACCGACCTGCAAAAGATAGCAGTATACACCGCTAAACGATTAAAAAACACCGAAGTAAATATTATACTTTTTTCATCCGATAGTCTAACTTTATCAAAATATTTGACCAATGAACTGGAAACGGTTTACAATTCTTATCTGTAGTATTGCGGGTGTAGTAGGCATTATAAAATTGGCAGAAGCCTGTGGTGGCTACTTTGACCCTTATGAAGAGGCGTCATTTTTCCTCAATTCTGTGAACAACAAACCTGTTTTTATTCCTTTTCATTATTCTGGCTATTATGTCTCCTATTCTCCCGAAGAAGAACAAAGCGTAGCCAACATTAAAAATAATGTAAACAGAAATAGCTGGAAAAAATATACTGCCAACGCTGTCCCCGATGCCGACTTAGACAGTTTTATTTACAGCTATAGCGGTGCAGATGTACACAACATTTACGAGCATATTCGTAAGGGTTATTCCTTAAAAGTGCCTGCGATAGTAGCTGACAACAAGTTCACGAAATGGCTCATCAGCCACAAAGACCACGAGGCAGCACTGTACCTCACTTTCGCCAAAACCTGCGAACCTCATGCCGCAGAACCTGAGTATACATGGAATGAACGCACCTACAGTTACGACACCAAAAAGCGCGACTCTGCTACTATGCAAGAGCTGGTCCACGAGGGCATAAAACGTGTAATGAACACCCAAAACAGCGAACTGAAACTACGCTATGCCTACCAATCCATGCGGATGGCTTTCTACAGTGGGGAATATGCCCAAACCCAAATGCTGTTCAATACCCTAGTGGCTCCCTCACGCCATTTCCTCTATTACCGTTGCTTGTCGTTGAGGGCTGGTGCACTGTACAAAACCAACAAAAAAGCTGAAGCTGCCTATCTGTATAGCCATGTATTTGATAGCAGCGACGAAATGAAAGAAGAAGCACACATCAGCTTTAGGTGGGCTACCGACGGCAACTTGAAAAAAGTGCTTCCGCTTTGCCGCACCAACCACCAAAAAGCGGTGCTGCACCTCATGAAGGGCATGTATGACTTTGATGGCGACACCAAAACAATGTTTGCGGCACTTAAAAACGCCTACACCCTCGACCCCAAAACAACTGGCATAGATGTATTAATGACCCGCATCATCAACAAAATGGAGTACCACTTGATACAAGAAATACTGAAGCCAGACCCTGCCAACAAAACCCTCTACGCTCAGCTTATCTCCTTTGCACAGCGTGCTGCTACAGATGGCAAAAACGGTACTCCCACATATTGGCGACTTGCTGCCAGCTACTTGTATTTAGCGGGTGGCGACGGTCAAAACTGTAAAAAACAACTAGACCTCGCTGCAAAAAATATGACCACCCGGGAAAGCTTGGTACACAACACCATTACAGCCCTTTACCTAGTACGCAAATCAGGTAAAATAACCCCTACTACCGAAGCTGAGTTATTGCCCATCCTGAAACAAATGGAGACGCGAAACAACACTACGAATTACAACAATACCGATTATTACCTAATGATGGCTCATTTGCTCAGCAAGGCATACCTGCAGCAGCAAGATACCATCAAAGCACTGTTTTGCATTTCTAAATACTTCTCTGGCACTAGAGGCTATACGAACTATGGAGTATACGGTCCATTTTACTTTGAAGGTTGGAACCTTATGGAAAACATGAGTATTGCTCAACTCCAACAGACCGAAAACTTCCTGAACAGCAATACCAAAACACCCTACGAACAATGGCTTGCTAACAAGCCAGCAATAACCGCCGGCATTCTACAAGAGATCGCTGGAACCAAGTACATAAGGCAACATCAGTTTACAAAAGCGGCTGTGATGTTACAGAAAGTACCAGACTCTTTGCTTCGCCCTTGGGTACTGCCAGATGTGTTGGTGAGTCATATTTCTGAGCGCAGCGCGTGGAACAAATCAGACAGTGGTGTACTGTACAACAAACTAACACTAGCACGCCGTATGGCAGATTTGCAGGCCAAACTCGACGAAAACCCCAATGATGCAAGAGCCGCTTATCAGTACGCCAATGGCTTGTACAACATCAGCTATTATGGCAAGGCGGTACATGCATACAGCTATTACCGTTCCTCTTCAGATTATCGTGGTTACTACCAAAGCAAGGAAAGAAAAAACATAAGTAAGCAAGACAAAGAATTCTTTGGGCTGGGCGAAGCTGAACGCTATTACAAACTGGCTTTCGAAAACAGCACTGACCCAGAGGTCAAAGCCCGTTGCTTGTTTATGGCGGCTAAGTGCTGGCAGAAAAACTGCCCTGTTAATGACTCTTTGGAATATTACAGTATCGACCCGAACGTGTACTACATTAACGCTCTTAAAAACCCCTATTTTGCTCGCCTTAAAAAAGGCTACAGCAGCACAGCCTTCTTCAAGAACGCTGAAGAAAATTGCAGCTACCTGCACGATTATATCTGGAAGAAATAACAAAACATCTCAATTAGTTACAACGAAAAGAGCTTGTGTTCACACTACTAAACGCACGCTCTTTTCAGTTTTTATTACATCAACTTACCCACCAGTCAGGTTGTATATCTTCTGAATATCTTTTAGCTTTTCTGTAAAATTTATCTCCAGATCTATCAATTCACCTGTCTCTAAACTAAACACCCATCCATGAACTAATGGGAACTTTTTCTCCAGATAACTTTTTTGCACCACAGCAGTTTTTATGACGTTTATTGCCTGTTCTTGCACATTCAGCTCCACTAGCTTGTTATACCTATCGTGTTCGTTTTTTATGCCATCCAGCTCTGCTTGGTGCAACCTGTATACATCCCTTATGTTGCGCAGCCAGGGGTTCATTATGCCCATATCTTTGGGTTGCATTGCAGCTTTTACACCTCCACAATTGTAATGACCACACACTACTATATGTTGTACACCCAAGTGCGCCACTGCATACTCAATCACTGCCATTACATTCAGGTCGTTATTAGCCACTACGTTAGCTATATTGCGGTGCACAAACACCTCGCCGGGGTCTAGCCCCATTATTTCGTTGGCGGGTACACGACTGTCTGAGCAGCCAATGTATAAGTATTCAGGAGTATGGTCAGTTGCCAACTTCTCAAAAAAGTCAGCATCTTTAGCCTTCATAGAGGCTATCCATGTTTTGTTATTCTCAAACAATTGTTTGTACGGAGTCATTATAAATTATTAGCAAAACATCTTTTTAATCCTCCCAATCCCCAAACTTTACATCAATTCTTCAAAAGCACATACCCGTTCAGCGAAGCTGCTATACAAAGCCACAATAGGTAAGGTAGCATCAATACCCCCTGCAACGTAGCCCTCCTGAATCCCCACACTGTAAACATGGCCACTAGTATAGTTAACAGTATAATCATCACTAGTGCTGGCAGCACATAATGCCACCTGAAAAAAACGGGATTCCACAGCACATTCAGCAAAAACTGAACCGCAAATAAACCATAAAACTCTTTAGTATTTACAGTACCCTTGGTGTATTGCCACAAAAAAATGCTGAAACAAACCATTATGGTAGTCCATGCTGCACCAAAAACCCACCCTGGTGGTGTCCATGGGGCTTTGTTTACTGCCAGATACCATTCATTACTTGCAGGACTGCCTATCATGGCACTGCCCAGTGCCAATGCCCCGAAGTTTATCAACAAAAACAATATAAGTCTGCCCATCTGTACCCACTTTTATCGGTAATAACGAAGCTAAGCTAATATTTGAAGGATTTTAATTAAAATAAAGGTTTCTCAAACACCGTATATCTGCTATTTTTACGCTCGTTATAAAACACTACAGTCAATGAAATTAGTAACCTATTCTCAAAACGGCACGGAACAGCTTGCCTTTTGCATCAACAATAAGTTGTACAATACTACTGCTGCCGACAGTGGTTTGCCAGCTACTATGAAACAACTACTCAATGGCTGGGGACAACATATAGCCGCAATGCACAGTGCAGATACTGCCATTAAAAACGGCAATATCAGTATACCATCTGTCGATTTCGAGACCGCACATGTGTTGGCACCTGTGCCGCAGCCTACTTCTTGCCGCGATGGTTATGCCTTTAGGCAGCACGTAGCAGCGGCCCGCCGCAACCGTAAAGTGGATATGATAGCAGAATTTGATCAATACCCCATTTTCTACTTCACCAATCACAATGCTATACAGGGTCCTGGCCCTATACCTTGTATGCCCGACCACTTTAAGCGGCTCGACTTTGAACTGGAAGCGGCTATCGTTATCTGCAAAAAAGGCAGAAACATTACCGCTGCTGAGGCAGACGATTATATAGGTGGCTACATGATAATGAACGACATGAGCGCACGCACCCTACAAATGGAAGAAATGCTGCTCAATCTGGGCCCGGCTAAAGGCAAAGATTTCAGCACTGTTATTGGCCCTATGTTAGTAACCCCCGACGAACTGGAACCCTACAAAATCCCCGCCAAACCAAACCATACAGGCAACAACTACAACCTGCGTATGACCTGCAGCGTAAATGGCGTACAAGTTAGCGAAGGCAATATGGGTGACATGGACTGGACATTTGCCGAAATAGTAGAACGCTGCGCCTATGGCGTAGACATACTGCCCGGCGATGTAATAGGCAGTGGCACAGTGGGTACAGGCTGCTTTCTGGAGCTGAACGGCACTGGGAAACTAAACGACCCTAACTACAAAGAACAATGGCTGCAAGATGGCGATGTGGTAGAAATGACCATAGATGGTCTGGGACACCTGAGCAACACCATAGTAGCAGAAAAAACCGACTGGAGCATACTGAACCTGAAAAAGTAACAAATGACAATCAACCAACACACTGCAGTAGGCATTATAGGCTCTGGCGCCATGGGTGCTGGCATAGCACAAGTAGCCGCTATGGCAGGGCACAATATAGTAGTATACGATAACAATACTGCAGCACTTAGCAAGGCACAGTCGATGCTGGCTGCTACGCTGCAAAAGCTTGAAGAAAAAGGCAAAATTGCTTCTGCGGCTGATGTACTCGGTCGTTTCAGGTTTGCAGAGCATCTCACAGCTTTTGAGGAGTGCGGACTAGTAATAGAGGCCATTGTAGAGCGGCTGGATGTAAAAAAAGCAGTATTTGCTGAAGCTGAAAAAGTAGTGAGTAGCACCTGTCTACTGGCTACTAATACTTCTTCGCTTTCGGTGACCTCTATTGCTGCTGCTTGTAGCATACCATCGCGGGTGATGGGGTTGCACTTTTTCAATCCAGCACCACTAATGGCGCTGGTGGAGGTGATACCCGCTATACAGACCGATGCCGCACTAATACCTATGGCTACGGCCCTTATGCAGGCATGGGGCAAAACACCTGTTACAGCCAAGGATACCCCTGGTTTCATTGTAAACAGGGTGGCACGTCCGTTTTATGGGGAGGCAATACGCATATATGAAGAAGGTATCGCAGATATAGCCACCATCGACTGGGCTATGACCGAAATAGGCGGTTTTAAAATGGGTCCTTTTGCCCTTACCGATTATATAGGTCATGATGTGAACTATGTAGTTACTGAAACTGTATTTCAATCCTTCTTTTACGACCCTCGTTATAAGCCATCTTTCTCGCAAAAGCGACTTTTGGAGGCTGGCTGGCTAGGCCGAAAAACGGGCAGAGGTTTTTATGATTATGCTGCTACTGCCCCTGCACCTGCCCCCAACAAAGACCCTGAGCTGGGCAAAATGATAGTAGACAGAATAGTGGCTATGCTCATCAACGAGGCTGTAGATGCCCTGCACCTGGGCGTGGCTAACATGGAAGATCTGGAGACAGCAATGACCAAGGGGGTGAACTACCCCAAGGGCTTGCTGGCATGGTGCAATGATGATGGTACGGGCAAATGGCTAGGCATTTTAGACAATTTATATCACCAATATCACGAAGACAGGTACCGTGCGAGTGTTTTATTGAGAAAACAAGCTATGAAAAATAAAAATTTTGTTTAATTTTCGGTGATGAAATCAATCCTTCTGGCTCTTTTACTATCCATTACTGCGTTCAGGGGCTATTCTCAGAGGAATAATATAGTGGGTATTTTTGCTGGTGGTGGCATTGCTACCAGTAGCAACTACGACGTTTCTCTGTCGGGTGGGCTGGATATTGCCCGTGGTGTAGCACTCCGTTCTTTCGTGGGCGTGGAGCTCTTCTACCAGCAGTTTTCGCTCCTGTATGACAATGAGGCGCTTGGTGCCAAAAATGCTACCGGCTCTGCTGGCGAAATCCTTCGCCACAAAAGTGCTTATGCTTTTATAGCTCCTAAATTCAGGTTTTGTGCTGGCCGTCATAAAAATGTTCACTTTTATTTTAATGCAGGTATTGGTATGAATATGGGCGGCTACGACTCACTGCGCCGCTTTAGCAGTGTGCCTACACCGGGTGGTTTTATACGTGCCGATACTACTATAGATCAGTCTAAGAACATCAACAGCATGGTGCTACGCGTAGGTGCTGGTTGTACACAGTATATGGCTATTGGTCGCCATTGGAGGTTTACACTTACCGAAGATTTTGGCTTCCTACCAGGTAGCCTCACCAAAACCAGCGACTACACAGACGTAAGCAGAACCTCTTACAGCCCTAACAAGCTCAATCCTACTTATGTTTCCATACGTTTAGGTATTTCTCGCACTCGCTTTCCATAGTAGCGCACTTTTACACCATTTACTGTTATGACCAGACTTTTCGTTACCCTTCTTTTATGCCTCAGCAGCATATGTGCCTCGGCACAGGGTATGTTTGGTATACAGACAGGCGGCGGCTACACTACTGGTTACAAATCTCGATTGACACCCGCTATAGAGGGCTATTACCTGCACAAAATAACACATCGGCTATATGCAGGTGGATCGTTATTTTATCAGCGATTTTCGATGCTTAATACCTTGCCTGCCTATAGCAGCGTAAAATATGGAGATGTGATAAGCATAGACCACAAGAGCAGTTATTTGTTCTTTTCGCCCAAGGTAGATTATGGTGTAGGCTACCGCAAATACTTTCATTTTCATGCTGCACTTGGCTTGGGCATATTGGCTGGTGGCACCCAGTTCACCAATACCCACCTGCCCTACTGGACACCGCCGGGTGGCACACCCTATGGCGCCGACACTATAGCTGTAAACACCTCTTACAATCTGCCCTCGTCTATCGTACGTGTAGCCTTTGGTGCATCGCAGCGCATACCCACTCGCGGCTACTGGAATATTACGCTATCGCAAGAGGTAGGCATTATGCCTGGCAGCCTTAGTAAGGGCATCAACGAGATGCGCACGCCCTACATCTGTTTTCAGATAGGCATTATGCACAAGTATCCGCTGGTGTTTGTAGAATACTAAATCCTTTACTGTATACTCGCAGCTGCTATTCATTCAGGTATCTATCTAGCAGCACATTGTTGTGGTGTATGGCATGCCCCACTATAACGTGCGCCCACGCGCTTACACTGGTGTCATAGCCCGCCACATGGCTGGTAAGGCTGTAGTGTTGCTCTGTGAGGCTATTCAACAGCATTTCGGTGGCAGTGCGCACGGCTATAAACTCTGCTATGAGGTCGTCCATGCTGCGGTGGCTCACATCGGCATTGGCGGCATACTGGTTTTCGTCCATGCTATTTAGTATGGTTTGGCTATCGCCTCTGGCAGCCACTAGGGCGCGGTAGCTCATCACCCGCTCCGTGTCTATTACGTGCATCAGCACTTGCTTTATTGTCCACTTATCATCGGCATAGCGGTAGTCGTGCTTTTCTTCCAGCAGCTCGGCATACAGTTGTGCGGTGTCGGCAGTGTTGTTGTTGAGCGCATCCATAAAGTCGCCTTCGGGTACCAGATCTATGTATCTGCCAAAGTAGGGATTGTGCTCGGTAGCTAGTGGTCTGTGCATGGCAATGTTGTTTTTTTGTGCCATAAAGCTACGCAACCTGCCACAAACCATCTATACATTTCCGGAGTATACCTTTTCACAAGCCCCCCTCAAATCACTTTGTTATTTGCTACTTTTGTGGGTACACATCTGCCATATCATGACGCTCATAGCTATATTATTGCCTTGGTTATCCTTTTTCCTCAGGGGGCGCATTCTTACCGGACTGCTATGCCTGATATTACAGATATCTGTAGTTGGCTGGATACCTGCCGCTGTATGGGCTGTGATAAGCCTTCAAAACTCCCGAGCTGATAAAAGAGCAGCACGCATTATCAAGGCTATGAAGCAGTAAGGTTATTCATATTTAGTATATTGTTCATTTCTGGCATTTCCGGTTTGTTTCCGGTGTTTTCATGCATTTTGGCACTTAAGTCGTTGATTATCAATGGTATTCATTTTTCCGGTATGTAGTCATTTTCTGCTCGGTGTTATTCTGACCGTGGGCTATTACTTTTCTTTCTATTTCAAAAAGAAAAGTAACAAAAGAAAAGGAAATTTTTTGTCAATCGCTCCGCTGACAAAAAAGTAGCTCTACGCTGTTATCCTTCGGCTACTGGCGGCAACCTGGTGCTGGTTTTCTGCTGGTGCATTGCTGCTATTTGGCTTTTTGTCATGGGTTAGGGTTTGGGGGTCTACGATTTGTCTGTTGGGCTTTCTTCTTCGGCATCAAAAGGCACCATCAAGGGCTGGGCGTTCTTATATCTATCGGCTGGTTTTTTGTGGTCATTTCTGGTCATATTGGATTTATTGTTCATTTCCGGTTTTCCGGTTTGTTTCCGGTGTTTTCATGTGTTTTTGGGGTTAACTCATTGATTATCAATACTATTCACTTTTCCGGTTTGTAGGCATTTTCCGGTAGTTATTGTCTGAACCACTGATTCATCTGACACTGTTGATTAGGGATGATATACTGGTCTTCTGTAGTCATATTTTGTTTATTTTTAATTTCCGGTATGTTTCCGGTATTTTCATGTGTTTTTGGGGTTAACTCATTGATTATCACTACTATTCACTTTTCCGGTTTGTAGGCTTTTTCCGGTAGTTTTTGTCTGAACCACTGATTCATCTGATTCTGTTGATTAGGGATGATATATTGGTCCTCCTGTAGTCATATTGTGTTTATTGTTAATTTCCGGTTTGTTTCCGGTGTTTTCATGTGTTTTTGGGGTTAACTCATTGATTATCAATACTATTCACTTTTCCGGTTTGTAGGCATTTTCCGGTAGTT
>JAIXSZ010000072.1 GCA_027484425.1 Sphingobacteriales bacterium | reverse complement strand
TTTTGATGTAAGTTGTTGATTATCAATACTATTCACTTTTCCGGTATGCATGCGATTGCCGGTTTGATTTGTTTGTCTGAACCACTGATTTATCTGATTCTTTTGATTCACATTAATTGGGTTGATATGTTGGTGCGCTGTGGTCATATTTGGTTTATTGTTTATTTCTGGTTTTGCCGGTTTGTTTCCGGTGTTTTCATGTGTTTTTGCACTTAAGTCGTTGATTATCAATACTATTCACTTTTCCGGTAAGATAGTGTTTCCGGTAGTTTTTGTGGTGGGGTGGGGTACATTCTGGGTGGGTGTAGGGAGTTGTGAATGAGGGGTGTGCTGGTGGTTTGAAACTGAGCTAGTGTCATAATGATAGTGGAGTTTTTAGGGTAATGGAAAAATAGACTACGCTCTACTGATGCCGCAAAAAGTGCGCCAACTTATGCCAAAATAGGTGTGTTAGGGATTAAGATATCCACAATTTGGGATGTGGATTTATTGCAAGTGAGGAGTGGGGTTGATAAAGAAAATTAAGCTTCTTAGCCCTGATGTCGTTGAGTCCCCCGCAGAAAAAGCGGGGAGACTCAATGAGGACGGAGAAATTATTTCATAGGTGTAGAAATGATTTTTGTGAAACCATATCTATAACCGTTTGGATTCAGTGGATTAATTGATTTTCTATTTTTTTTATTTCCTGATTTTAATTTGTCTTTTTTAAATTTCTTTTCAACTACATTAATCTCCTTAAACTGATTTCGCAAAGCTTTTTTTCTTTCACGTCTTAACCTAACTTCTTCAGCGAATTTATCTACTTTGGATGTATCCTCAGTTTTTACAATATTTTTGATCAACAGAAACCCATAACAACTATTACAAATTGTTTTTGATAAATCCTGTAGGTCAGTCCATTTGACTACTATCTTTGACTTCTTATCACTTTCACATCTTTCACAATGAAACTCTTGAAGTTTTTCTGACGTGTATATTTAAATTCACCTTTGTCGTTTTTAGTGCTTTTGATTTCCATATTTTATAGTCTAAGGTGGTTTTGTTTTGTTAAATCATCATAAAACATATCTACCATCAAGTTCTTAATCTTAGGGTCATCCATCATGTTATAGAATCCCAATTTGTCATTTACATAACTGAGAAGGATTGATTGATATAACTCGTTAACCTTGTGTTTCTTGTTAGTTTCAGAGTTGTCGCCGTTCATTACTTTATTCAACTCCTCATTAGTCATTAATCTCTTCCTCATGTTCTCTACATCAATCTTGTCTTCCTCCTTGATTTGGTCTCCGTATATTTCATTAATCTTCTTAACTATTTCTGACAGGGTGTCTTTCTCGTCCTCTACAAAGGTTTTACTACTGCCCATGCTTAAAGGTAGAAACTCTCCATCTGTTTCGTTTAGGAATAACCTTCCTTTGAAGGTTTCTTCCATTCTGAAACTATCCAAATCTACCAGAGCGGTAATGTCGTCTATATTATCTTTCTCACGCTTAGGGAGCTTTTTGTTCAGAGTCTTGACAAATACATATAGTTTCTCTAGTTCTATATCTTCAAAGGATACTATTTGTGAGATATAGCCATATAAACGAACATATGATTGAATCAATGAACGGAAGTTTTCCCTGTCTTCCTCAATATAAATTTTTGCCCAGTTCTGAACCACTCTGTCAATAACTGTATGGTATTCTTCTTTCGTTTTATTCCTATCGTAGAATATCTCACAAAACTCGTCAATGTCGTATTTTGCAAATAGGTTATACTTCTTTATGTCGGTCTCTAAGGTGTATAAACGGTTTGGGTCAGTTTCACCGGTTAGTATTGTTTTTTGGTAGTAGGGTTGAAAACTCTCTAAAATGTCATCTGTGGTATTGACGAAATCTAATACAAAGGTGTCTGTCTTCCCTGTGGTGGTTCTGTTTAACCTACTGAGGGTCTGAACACATTGAAGGCCTCTCAGGGTCTTGTCTACAAACATGGAGTGTAGTAGTGGTTCGTCATAACCAGTCTGGAACTTGTTGGAAACAATTAGTATCCTGTATTTGGGGTCTTTGAACCCATCGGGTATAGATACTCCTTGTGGTAGATTGTTCATTGTGGTTTCGGTATATTCCTTTTGAGTGTCAGTGTCAAATACCGACCCACTAAACGCAACCAAACAACCATATGACAAACCAAGGTCTTTTATTTGCTTGTCAAACTCCATTTTGTATTTCACACAATGAAGTCTTGACCTCACCACAACCATGCCCCGTCCTCGTCCTTCCAGTTTCTTTGAGGTAGCGTTTACAAACTGGTCGAGGATTATCTTCACCTTTCGGGTTATTGTATAGTCTCGGTCATCCACAAAGTTTATCAGTCGCCTCATTACCTTCATCCTCGGCAGTTCTTTATCCTCTTCAATCTTTTTATTCAGTTTGAACCATTGTTGGTAGGTGGTGTAGTTGTCCAACACATCTAGAGTAAAACCCTCGTTTATACTCTGTTTCATGGTGTAAGAATGAAAGGGAACAAAGTCTCCTTTGTCGTCCTTCCTTCCAAATAGTTCAAGGGTCTTATTCTTGGGTGTGCCAGAGAAACCAAAGAAGGAGATGTGTTTCTGTCGTCCCCTGCTCCTTATTTCCTCCCTTATGTAGTCGTCAAGGTCGGTCATTTCTTCGTCCTCTTCAAAGTCTTCCTCTACTCCCTTGGTCAATGATTTCTTTAAGTGTTTTGAACTCTCCCCCGATTGAGAAGAGTGAACCTCATCTACTACTATACCAAAGGTCTTACTGGTAAGTTTTGATATGTCTTCCGAAATCTTTGGGAACTTTTGGATAGTGGTAATGATAATAGACTTACCCTTCTCCAAATATTCCCTCAACTGGGTAGAGTTGAGGTCTATGGGATTTACTACACCCTGAACCCCGAAAGAAACCCCAATTTGACTGATGGTGTTTTGTAGTTGTTTGTCTAATACCTTCCTGTCTGTTATGACTATGATTGTGTCAAACATTCGGGAGGTGTCGTCATTGGTACGGTAGAGGGAGGTAAGAAGGTGAGACAACCAACCGATTGAATAACTCTTGCCTGACCCTGTGGTGTGCTGGATGAGGTAGTTATGTCCTACTCCTTCTTTCCTTATGGTTTTTCTTAGGTTTCTGATACAATCTAACTGGTGAAACCTGGGGAAGATTAATAGTTCTTTTTTCTTATCAACCACCTTGCCCAGTTTGGTGTCAAATACCTTGTCATTCTCTACTGAGATATGAACAAAGTTTTCAAGGATGTCCAACAAACTTTCCGGCGTCAGTATCTCTTCCCAGAGGTAAGAGGTCTTCAATCCGTTAGGGTTTATGGGATTGACAATGCCCTTATTGAATGGGAGGAACTTTGTTTTAGAACCACTGAGACGGGTGGTCATAGATACTCGGTCTGTATCGCAACAAAAATGAACTAATACCCTTTTGAACTGGAATAATGGCTCGTTGGGGTCTCGGTCATACTGGTATTGTTTTTCACTATTCTTTACATCCTGTCCTGTAAGTTGGTTCTTCAACTCCATGGTGATAATGGGTAGTCCGTTGATGAACAGTACCATATCAAGGGAGTTGTTATTATTGGATGAATAATGAACCTGACGGATGAGGGTAAATCGGTTGTTTTGGTAGAGTTCTTTGTGTTCTGGGTTCAATCCACTTTTAGGTTCAAAATAAACGAGCTGAAACTTACTTCCTCGGTCTTTAATGCCGTTTCGAACAACATCTATTACTCCACGACCAGCCACCTCACTACTGATGCGGGTAATTAGTTTGCTGTCGGTGTCCGACCCATATTGTTCTACCAGTTTGTCATATTCCCTTCTTTGAGTGGTCTTTATGAACTCTATGAGGTCAAAGGGAATGACACAATTTACCTTGTGATACTCGGTATGGGGTAAGGATTGAAAACCTACGTTTTGCAGGTTCTTTTCAATATGTTCCTCAAGGTGTTTTTCGGTGTAGTTCATCACTTTTTGTTTTCTTTCTGTGACAGGTATGCTGCAGTGGATATATAGTACAATTTTAATCCGTCATTAAGCGAAATAATTTTATTGTGGTATTCGTTCATATCTGTTGGTTCATCTGCTGAATTAACAAAAACCAAGAAATCTTCTGTGTTAAAATTTATATGCTTAACACGGGCATTTGCAATAGCATAGTTTTTTTTAAATTCAAGCTCTTGTGGGTCTTCATAAAATAGGTAGGAGAGCGTGTTTGAAATGGATAAACCACCATAGTCAAAAGATTTTGGTGGTGGTGTTTTATTTCGTTCGATACGCTTATTATAATCCCTTTCAATTTCATTTTTCTTTTCTTCAAAAACACTAGTTTCTTCAAGAACAGCATTATCTTTTATCTCCTCACGACGAAGCTCGGGTAGTTTTGAAAAAAAGTCATAGAAAAAATTAACCGAATGATAAAAATCTAAACTTGCTACCACCCGGCTTCTGCCGTATCTGTCGGGTGCTGTAACATCTTTTAGGTTTATGATGTCTTCTTTAGAAATATCGTTGCCGTTCATGAAATTTACTAGCTGCGCTCTGGTAGCAAATTGACGGCTAAAAAAATGAGTTGCCATATATTACAAATTATCGTTTTCAAAAACTCTCACCTTACCAGTGACAACCTCTGAGATAAGTGATTGTCTGTATTCTTTTAAGGTCTCTATTCGTTGTTGTTCTATTGATATAAGGGTGTCTATATCTTGGGTTATCTGGTCAAGGTATTTTACTATCTCTTCCTGTTCTGGGACTGGTGGTAATGGAACAAAGAAGTTCTTGATGTTTTCTATGTTCAATCCTTCTCTATTTCCTCCTGTTATAAACAAATCAACCTGAGTTTGACCGATAGAAGATTGAAGGAATAAGTTTAGGAAATGAGGTTTTATATTGTTATTAGGTCTAATGATACAAACGTGTTGATTCACGTTCATTTCTTCACTTATCTCAACAATACAACATCTACCAATAGATCCCCCAGTTATGTTTAGTAAAACGTCATTGAATAGAACCTTTGTCCCACTCATCTTTTCATGGGTATCAGGTTCTATTTTTACCACATCATCCAATCTTAACCCATCAAAATGAACATTCTGACTTCTTATAAAAATGACCCCATCATCCACATAAACCTCACTTCCCCCTCTCGGTGTCACACCACTACCAACTTTTTTGTTTATGTATTTTATAGATGATTTAGTCCAACCTTTCGGTATTTCACCAATCCATTCAATCCCACTATCTTTTAGTTCTACATTAGGGTCAAGACCTTTGGTTATTACTCGGTTTATTGTGGAGGTTCGGTTCTCTTTTAATAGTTCAATCTTATTCTCGGTTATGGAGATTAGGTTGTCTATCTCACCCGTCTTCTCGTCTAAGTATTTGACGATTTGTTCTTGTTCTTGGAGGGGTGGATTTAAAATAGGAAACTCGTTTATCTTTTCTTGTGATATAGTTGGAGTGGTTGAACCTGTCTGTTCTACTTCAAAACTTTCTTTTATGTAGTTACAAAGAGTTTGATAATATAAATGTTTCGGATTGATTTTTATATTTTTCAGAACGACTAACTGGGGATTAATAGTCATTTCAGGAACTCCATCTGGAATGATTGATGTTTTACCTATTGTAGAACCAGTTTTCACGAGTATTATATCATTTGGAAAAATCATTATTTCAGGAGACTGATAATACTTTTCATAGGAGATGTATGTTACTCCATTATCAATAACAAACAAGTCTTTTTGGATGTTACTTGGACTAATCGTGATTACTCCTTCACTTTCATTAACAATATCTTCTATCGTGTAACCTCTGTAACCAATCCTTCCAAATATTTGAACTACATGTTTTATTTTGGTTTTAACCCAATGTTCAGGTATATCACCAATCCATTCAACCCCAGAGGGTTTATATTTTGAGTATCTTATTTTCATTATCCTTGTTTCTTGTATGACTGGTTTATTAAAAACATCACATAGTCTAAATCAGTTTCAGGATAGACTTTAACTTCATAGTCACCATTTCCATAACAACCGATTTCACTTACATCCCTTGAAATACCTTTCGGGTCGTCTATTTCCCCTTTTTTGAGATTAATCCATAACCAAAGGTTATTCTTTTGAAACCCTATATCAACAAAGTTTGTCTTCCTCTTGAACCCTATGTAGTTCAACCTTGGAATAACTTGAACATCACCTATGTTGGTTATTCTTTCCCGTAAAGAATAATAAAGTTCCTTGATATTATCTGAAAGGTTCTTATTCTTAATGTGGTCGTCTTCATTATAAACCTTTACCTCCCTCGAAACTATATTGACAACATTTGACTTATCATCACTTATTGAGGATATACTTTCCTCAGAGGTCGTTTTATGTTGTATCAAACCAATGACATTGTTTTCATACTTCTTTATCTCCCACAACTCAAACGGGACATCCTTGAAGTTGATTGAATGTTTCTGGTAATCGGTGTATTGTGGTGAAATGAAAATGACTTTTGATTGTGTCCAATCAATGTCGTCTCGTTTAAGTGTTCCTCCACAACTCTCATTATATTCAAGTATGAAATCTGATTTATTGTTCAACATTAAGGACATATAGGTATATCCTTGGTCAATAACTGAAAAGTTTTTATCCCTTTTGTACTCTATAATCACAAAGGACTTGTTGTCCTTATCATATCCCAGAGTATCTACACGAAAGTTCTTTACTGATAGTTCCGATTTGACCAGTTGAAGATTGAATAGTTCTTCAAGGTTGTTTTCAACCAATGATTGTATTTCTTTCTCCAACTTGAAAGGTTTGGTAGAAACACTTTTTACTTTGTTGTTGGTTATTGAATACAGGTTCATTAGTTCAATAGTTTTTTCATGAGACCCTCACTCTTGTTTTCTAAATCCCATAACTGATGGGTTATCTCCTCCACACTTCTCAAAGGTTTATACTGGTAGAAATACTTGGTGAAGTTGATCTCATAACCGATCTTATCCTTATCCCTGTCCATCCAACTATTCGGGAGGTGTGGTTTCACTTCCCTGTTATAATACTCCTTCACATCCTCGGTAAGTGGTATTCTTTCAAAGTCCCTCATAGATCCATCGGGTTTTGGGTTTCCTTGTTTATCCTTCACTACCGTTCCTTTCTCGTCTGTCAATGGTTGTTCTATAACTACCTTGGTATAACCGAAATACTCATTATCAAATATCTTGGAGTAGTCGTTCTCTATAAAGTCTTTGTATGTCTTGGTAATCTGATTCATGTGGTCTTCGGTCATAAACTTCCTTTTAGACCCCAATGACTTCTTCATTATCTGAAAGAAATCACTACCATTGATTAACTGAACCTTACCCTGTCTTTTCTTTGGTTTCCTGTTCGATACAATCCAGATATAAGTGGATATACCCGTATTGAAGAACATCTGGTCTGGGAGACCTACAATACATTCCAACCAGTCATTCTCTATAATCCATTTCCTTATCTCACTTTCACCACTACCACTATCACCAGTAAAGAGAGGAGATCCGTTGAATACAATACCTATCCTACCTCCCTTATCCTCCATCTTACTAATCATGTGTTGAAGGAATAACAAAGACCCGTCCGAAACTCTGGGTGTTCCTACTGAGAACCTACCCAAAGGATTTGAACTCTCATTCTCCACAAACTCCTGTTCAGACTTCCAACTAACCCCGAATGGAGGGTTGGTTATTTGATAATCAAACTTCTTACCCTGAAACTTATCGTTAGATAAAGATGAACCTAACTTAATGTTGTTTGGGTTCTCACCCAACAACATCATATCTGACTTACAGATTGAATAAGTCTGTGGGTTTAACTCCTGACCAAATAGAATGAAATCAACCTTTGAGTTGATGTTCTCCCTTACCCATTCCTTACCCTGAGTTAATATACCACCAGTACCAGAACAAGGGTCGAACATACTCCTTACAATACCTTCCCCTTTCAGGTTGTCTTCCTCACCCGTAAAGAGTAAAGAAACCAATAACCTTACAATGTCTCTGGGTGTGTAGTGGTCTCCACTCGTTTCATTACTCATCTCTGAGAACTTCCGGAGGAGTTCCTCATATACCATACCCATCTGTCTGTTATCCACCTTGTTGGGGTGTAAATCAACCTCAGAGAACATTTCCACCAGTTTGAACAACCGATTGTTCTTGTGGAGTTTCTCAATAGGTTTCTCCAACTGGAAGTTCTCTATGATTTCCCTCACTCCTTCGTCATAACCATTGAGGTAGTTATTGAAGTTGAGGTATATGTTCTGAGGGTCTTGTTTCAACCTTCTTAGGTCAAATTTTGAAGTATTAAAGAAGGTAGTTCCTATCTGGTTTAGAATGATTGGGGTCGGGTCTTTTACCTTGTCTTTGTATTGAGACCAGAGTTCTAAAACCTTGTCCTTTTGAGGTTCTAATACACAATCTAACCTACGGAGAACTACAAACGGGAGAACTACATCTCCGTATTCATGGGGTTTGAATAACCCTCTTAATATATCATCGCAGGTAGTCCAGATTAGGTTAGATAAGTCTTGGTGATTTGACATTTATTTTTGTGGTTTTGTATCAGTGTGAAAAATACTCATTTTATTGGTAGGAATATAGGTTAATAAACATATTGTTTATGCAGATATTGTGAGGTGTTGTGGTATTTGCTGCTGTGAATGAGCGCAGCCTTTACCACCCCAGCTGCAAAAAAGGCTACGCTTTTTTGCAGCGTCCCCTCCTTGAAAAAGGCGGGGAGTTCCGGTGTTTTTTGCTCGTGGGCTGTGTTTTTACCACCCCAGCTGCAAAAAAGGCTGCGCTTTTTCGCAGCGTCCCCTCCTAAAAAAGGCGGGGAGTTCCGGTATTTTCTGCTCGTGGGCTGTGCCTTTACCACCCCAGCTGCAAAAAAGGCTGCGCTTTTTTGCAGCGTCCCCTCCTTAAAAAAGGTGGGGAGTTCTGGTGTTTTCTGCTCGTGGGTTGTGTTTTTACCACCCCAGCTGCAAAAAAGGCTGCGCTTTTTTGCAGCATCCCCTCCTTAAAAAAGGAGGGGAGTTACTTAATATCTGCTCGTGGGTTGTGTTTTTCCCTCAAAACGCGAGATTGCCACACCCCGAGGGCTGGCGCACAGGGCTAGGCTCGGGGTTCGCAATGACACTCATTATTTATGTTGTTTTTTGTGGTTTTAGGAGGTAAAGCCCCTCACTGCCCTGCCAGTAGAAGTGAGGACACAAAGCCCGCTGCTAGTAGTGCTGAGACTGTAGCCCAAAAGGAGCAATGAGGGTGATAACGTTGCGTGGAGGTGTGGGTTAAAAAGGGGTTAACTCTAGGTTTTGTATAAGTTTAGTTCCTAACTTTGCGATATGCAAGTGATAAATGGTGTATCGACCCGTACGCAGCATCTACTAGAGCTGGAGGATAAATATGGTGCTCATAATTATCATCCGCTACCTGTGGTGCTAACCAAGGGTAGGGGTGTGTATGTATGGGATGTGGAAGACAAACGTTATTACGACTTTTTGTCGGGGTACTCGGCGATCAATCAGGGACATTGTCACCCGAGGATCATAGAGGTGTTTCTGGAGCAGGCGCAGCGGCTGACGCTGACGTCGCGTGCGTTTCATAATGATGTGTTGGGGGAGTTTGCGGAGTATATTACCCGGTTTTTTGGGTATGACAAGGTGCTGCCTATGAATACTGGTGTGGAGGCTGTGGAGACAGGGCTGAAACTGGCTAGGCGCTGGGGATATGAGGTGAAGGGTGTGCCGGCGGGCAAGGCGAAGGTGCTGTGTTGTGCTGACAATTTTCATGGGAGAACTATCAATGTAATATCGTTTAGCACGGATAATGATTCGAGAAGGGATTTCGGGCCGTTTACACCGGGCTATGAGATCATACCCTATAACGACATCAATGCGCTGAAGGTGGCACTGCAAGACCCGAATGTGGTGGGTTTTCTGGTGGAGCCGATACAGGGCGAGGCTGGGGTGGTGGTGCCTAATGATGGGTATCTGGCGGCGGCTGCTGCACTGTGTAAGGAGGCTAATGTGCTGCTGATAGCTGATGAGATACAGACAGGGCTGGCACGTACGGGTAAAATGCTGGCTTGCGACCATGAAAATGTGCGGCCGGATATTGTGTTGCTGGGTAAGGCGCTATCGGGCGGTACGATGCCGGTATCGGCGGTGCTGGCTGATGATGAGATAATGATGACGATAAAACCTGGTGAGCATGGGTCGACGTATGGTGGTAATCCGCTGGCGTGCAGGGTGGCTATGGCTGCGCTGCAGGTGCTGGTAGATGAGGACATGGCGGCGAACTCGGCAGTGCAGGGCGAGCGCTTGAGGGCGGGGCTGCTGGACTTGCAACACCCTAACATAGCTGTGGTGAGGGGCAAGGGATTGTTTAACGCGATAGTGGTAGACCACCCTAACAAAGATGCTGCATGGGAAATATGTATGGAAATGAAAGAAAATGGACTACTGGCAAAGCCTACCCATGGCGACAGGATACGGTTTGCACCACCACTGCTGATAAATAGTGGGCAGATAGATGAGTGTATAGGTATCATAAAAAAGAGTATGGAAAGGTTGTAATAACGAACCGTAAACTATATTGAAACGACACGGGCTAGCCTGTGTCGTTTTTTGTTTTTTTTGGGGATAAAAAATTAATATCTTTTCGCTTAGATTTCCGTAAAACTCTAGTAAGGCTGATATATAATAAGTATTTTTGTAGCCATCATTTCAACGTTTTGATAATATAATTTGACATATAAAATCCAGTATTGCTACACCATACTCACAACGCAAAGTCTATGAAAAAACTTACACTCAGCCTTTCACTACTGCTTACGATACTACATGCTGCGGTGGCCCAGCAACCGGTGATAACATCGCTGAGTGCACTGGCTGCTAACCCGGGTGCGGCTGTGACGATAAACGGAACGGGATTTAATGCTACTGCTGCCAACAACATAGTACACTTTGGGGCTACGAAGGCTACGGTAACGGCTGCAAGTACTACGGCACTGACCGTAAATGTGCCAGCGGGAGCGACGTATAACAATGTGAGTGTGAGCAATGCAGCATCGGCACTGACAGGCTACTCGCAATATCCGTTTTTGCCGACATATGATAATAGTGGTTTTGTGCCTAATACGGTGAATTTTGGTAGTGGAGTGGGTTTTGCAGCATCGAACGGGTCGGAAGGTGTAGCTATAGCAGATATAGACGGTGATGGTAAAAGTGAACTGATAGTAGCCAGTATAACTGCAGGCACGGTGGCTGTGTATAGAAATACCAGCACTACGGGAAGTATAAGTGCATCGTCGTTTGCGGCGCCAGTGGCGCTTGCAACGGGTAGTAATCCTTTTTGTGTAGCTGTGGGTGATGTAGATGGAGATGGTAAAAAAGATATAGTGGTAACGAATCAGGGGTCGAGTACTGTATCGGTTTTTAGGAATATAGCTACATCGGGCGCTATAACATCGGGTTCTTTTGGTGCGAGGGTAGATTTTGTAACTGGACTAACACCGTACAATGTAGTGCTAGCCGACATAGATGGTGATGGGAAACCAGAAATGGTGGTGACCAATAAAGATGCAGTGACCGTATCTGTACTGAGAAATACATCAACTGTAGGTGTGATCAATAGCTCATCATTTGCTGCAAAAGTGGACTATGTGGCGCCTGCTAATGTATGGGGACTTGCAGTAGGTGACGTGGATGGTGATGCGAAAGCAGATGTAGTGGTAACAGGAAGTAGTGGTAATACGGTGGCGGTGTACAGGAATACCAGTACTACTGGGGTGATAGGCGCAGGTACACTGGCAGGATTTATAGGGTATACAACAGCTACTTTGCCGACAAGTGTGGCTATAAGTGATGTAGATGGCGACGGTAAAAGTGATCTATTGGTGGCCAATAATACGAGTAACTCAGTGTCAGTGTTGCGAAACACTAGTACGACAGGGGTGATAGATGCAAGCTCGTTTGCAGCGAAGGTGGATTTTGCTACCGGAACATCGCCCAGAATAATAGCAGTGGGCGATGTGAACGGAGATGGAAAACCAGATATGGTGACTACAAACTTGAATACCAATAATGCCTCGGTATTAAGAAATGTGAGTACATCGGGCAGTATAGTTGCTGGGTCTTTTGCGACAGTGGTGAATTATGGAACTGCAAATCAGCCCTATGGACTGGCAATAGGTGATGTGGACAATGATGGTAAACCAGAGATAGTAACATCGAATGTGAGTGGTTCGTTGACGGTACTGCGGAACAATCCGATACAACCCAATACAGGTGTGGCTACTGTATGCGTGGGTGGAAATACTACGCTCAGCAATGCTACTGGAGGGGGGACATGGAGTTCTGCCAATACTTTTTTCGCTACGATTAATACTTCGGGATTGGTAACTGGTGTGTCGGTAGGTACTGTGACACTGAGTTATAATCTGCCTGGAGGCGTGGCTACAACGGTAGTAACAGTAAGTGCAGCACCTGCTGCTGGTACCATAACAGGTACTGGTGTAGTGTGTGTGGGTAACAATATAACGTTGGCCAATGCTACTACAGGTGGTGTGTGGTCGTCGTCGAACACGGCTGTGGGAACAATAGGGACATCGGGGATAGTGACGGGTATAGCTGCCGGTACTACTACGATATCTTATGCTGTAACCAACGCTTGTGCTACAGCTGTGACAAGCAGGATAGTAACAGTGAATCCGCTGCCAGATGCGATTGCTGGCACGCTGAGTATATGTGTATCAGGGATATCGACATTGACGACTGCTACTACTGGTGTGACTTGGAGTACTGCTGACCCAGCTATAGCTACGGTGGGCTCGTTGACAGGCGATGTGTCGGGAGTAAGTGCTGGGATAGTAGCTATAGACTGCCATATAACTGCTACTGGATGTAGCCGAAGTGTGAATGTGACGGTGAATCCGTTTCCGGCTACTATAAGTGGTGCCCCTAGCGTGTGTGTGGGAGCGACTACAACTTTTACAAATGCAACATCAGGTGGTTCTTGGAGTAGCACAAATCCGCTAGTGGCAGATATAGATGCTAGTAGTGGTGTAGTGACTGGCTTGATGCCGGGTACATCGATCCTGCTGTATTCTTTGCCTACGGGGTGTGGTACATCGAGATCTGTAACAGTAAATGCCGCACCAGCAACCATTGGAGGGGCTTTGACCTCGTGTATAGGTGTGGCTACTACCCTCACCAATGACACAGTAGGTGGCGTGTGGACTAGTAGCGATGTAACTGTGGCAACAATAGGTACAGGTAGTGGTGTGGTGACTGGTGTAGCTACTGGAACTGCGACAATAAGTTATGCGATATCAACAGGCTGCAGTAGAGCGGTAGTTTATACTGTGAATGCGGTGCCAGCATCAATAGGTGGGACATTGGTGGTGTGTCAGGGAACGTCGACTACACTGACAAATAGTGTGCCGGGCGGTACCTGGACCAGCAGTACTGGTGCAATAGCTACCATAGGTAGTGGTACAGGGGCGGTAACAGCAGTGAGCGCTGGCACAACAGCTGTAACCTACACTACAACACCGGGATGTTTTGCTACTACGATTGTAACGGTAAATACACTAGCTACTCCTATTACCGGGGTACTGGTATTATGTGCAGGTGATACTGCCACTGTTGCAAATGCTACAAGTGGTGGCACGTGGAGCAGCAGCAGTAGCGCGGTTGCAACGGTCAATGCGTCAACAGGATTTATGACGGGTATAGGCGCGGGTACAGCAACAATTAGATATACAACAACGACAGGATGTTTTACTACTACTGTTGTGACTATCAATCCGCTGCCAGTGGCAGGTACTATAAGTGGTACACCATCGGTATGTGTGGGAAATATAAGAACCTTGAGCAGTAGTGCCACAGGAGGAGTATGGTCGTCGAGCAATACTGCTGTTGCGACAGTAGGTACATCGGGTATTGTAGTAGGTGTAGCTGCTGGAACAACTAGAATATCTTACACAGTAACCAATGTATGTGGCGTAGCTGCTACTTCAGTGATTGTAACAGTAACCGCTCTGCCAGATGCAGGTATTATATCAGGATTTACAGCTGTGTGTGCGGGTAGTACTATTACGTTGTCGCACTCTATAGGTGGTGGTAGCTGGTCTTCGACAAATGCACTGGCTGCTACCATTGTAAGCACAGGAATAGTGACGGCCATTGATCCGGGCACTACTACTATATCGTATACAAGAACAAACGTATGCGGAAGTGTAGCCGCTAGTAGCATAGTGACAGTGAATCCATTGCCCGCAGTGCTTACGGGACCATCTACAATATGTGCTGGTAGTAGCATAACACTAGCAAGTGCTACAGCGGGTGGCACATGGACCAGTGCACATACAACGGCCACAGTAGGCTCTGGTACGGGTGTGGTAACAGGTGTAAGCACAGGAACAGCACGAATAAGTTACACATTATCGATAGGATGTTTCAGAACTACAACGGTTACGGTAAATACTATTCCTGCACCTATCATAGGTGTGCCTAATGTATGCGTTGGTAGTACCAGATTGTATACTAATGCTACACCTGATGGCGTATGGGTAAGCAGTAACACTGCTGTAGCTCCATTGTCAGCGCCAACATCGGGGACTGTAATAGGGGCATCTGTGGGGACAGCATCGATAAGCTATGTTATATCAAATGGTTGTAGTAGAGTGGTGGAGGTAACAGTAAATCCTACCCCTAGTACTATAAGTGGTACACTGGTACTATGCTCTGGCGATACTGCAACCTTGTCTAGTAACATATCCGGTGGTACATGGGTGAGTACATTTTTAGGAAGAGCTACAGTTGGTTACACAACGGGGTTGCTTACCGGTATATCGGCAGGTACATCTAGAATAACCTACACAACAACTGGTGGATGTAGCCTAACTGCTGTAGCAACCGTTAATGCCACTCCAATGGCAATAGTTGGAAGTAACTCTGTATGCGAAGGATCTACTACACCACTTAGTTCGCCCACATCAGGGGGGACATGGTCGAGCGCACACCCAACGATAGCTGGCGTGGTGCTAGGTACTGGTGTAACAGCAGGTTTGTCGGCAGGTACCGCTTTAATATCTTACAGGTTAGCAACGGGTTGTTATCGTACGAGGGTGGTGACGGTAAATCCGTTGCCTGATTCTATAGTCGGAGCTACAACAGTATGTACTGGAAATACTACAACATTGCTAGGGTATCCTTCAGGAGGCGTCTGGACTTCAAGTAACACGGCTAGAGCGACTGTATCTGGTTTGGTAGCAGGAGGTGCTGTAACCGGCGTTAGCGCTGGCGGTGTAGTAATATCGTATAGTAGAGGAACTTGTCGTAGGCCTTTTTCTATGACAGTGAATCCTACACCTGCCACAGTAACCGGTACCCCATCTGTATGTGTGGGTACTACTACAACACTAAGCAATGCTACTAGTGGAGGTACTTGGGTGAGTGCCAATACAGCATTGGCGACAGTAGGATCTGTAGCAGGTGTGGTTACTGGTGTATCGGCTGGTACAGTGAGCATTTCTTATGTTATGTTGGTAACGGGATGTAGGTCTACGGTTAACGTAACCGTACACAACAATCCTACAACTATTACGGGATCTACTCTGATATGTCAGGGTACCACATCAACGTTGGGTAGTACACCATTTGGAGGGACCTGGACTAGTAGTAATTTGGCAGTAGCAACAGTTAATCCTTCAACTGGTCTTGTTTCTGGATTAACAGCAGGAACTGCTAGGATAACTTATAGATTGGGTACTGGTTGTATCAATACCACCGTTGTAACCGTTAATCCTTTGGCATCAGCGGGAAGCTTGTCAGGACCAATTAGTGTTTGTCCGTCAGCAGTATTTACGCTTACTACTACTGTAGTGGGCGGTACATGGAGCACTTCTACGAGCAGAGTAACAGTAACTACTGGTGGGGTAGTAACGGGTATTACTCCTGGTGTGGATACTGTAAAATATACAGTAACAACTGGTTGTGGAAGCAATGTAGCTAGACACCCAGTAACCGTTTATAGCAGACCTGATTCAGGTGTAATAACAGGTAACACTAATGTATGTTTTGGGCAAGATGGATTACTGGGTAATGCTGTGGCTGGCGGTGTGTGGAGTAGTGCCAATACTGGCGTAGCAACTATATCTGCGAGTGGTGTGCTAGCCGGAGTGTCGTTGGGAACAGCATTGATATCCTACACAGTGTCTAATTTGTGCGGTAGTGCGACCACTACAACTACAGTAACGGTGATACCGTTGACCATAGATGCAGGCAATATAATAGGTAAAGATTCAGTTTGTGATGGGGATACTATATCACTAAACGCTACTGTAGCAGGTGGTGTGTGGAGTAGTAGTAACACGCTTATAGCAGGTATCACTACTGCAGGAGTGGTGACCGGAGTAACACCTGGTACTGCAACCATAAAATATATATTAGTAGGACAATGCGCATCTGATACCGCACAACTTGTAGTGACTGTGAAATCAGTGTTTGATTGTTTTACGTCTGTAGATCCAGTAAAGGATTTAGATAAAACTGTAACTATTTACCCTAATCCTACAACTGGTAGCTTTGTAATATCTACTCAGGTAGCAGGAACTTTATCGGTATGGAGCATAGACGGTAAGCTGGTTTTCAATAAAGCTATAACAGATAAGGAAACACCAATTAGCTTGCCAACTGGGATAACCTCTGGTATTTATGTTGGTAGGTTTACGGATATTGATGGCAACTCTTCAGTAATAAGATTGAATTACCAGCCTTAATATAGGTATTGAAAAGACTTTAGTTTTGATTTTATTTCATAGTAGGTATCTCATTTACAAAGAGATACCTATTTTCGTTTTATCATGTAGGCATTATAGGGCTGGAGCGACGATAGATATGGTGTTGTAGTATCACTGGATTGTAGGCTGCAAATAGCATGGCGGATGCTAGGTGATTAGTTATTGTGAGTAGTTATTTGATGTTTGTTTTAAATTATGGCAATGAGAAAATATATAGCAGCATTATTAATATTGCTTGTTTCTTTATCTCTGCAAGCACAGTACAAAGATTTTGATAGTTTGATTGTAGCCTATAACTCCAAACAGGGGTTTAATGGTGTAGCGTTACTGGCCGTAAACGGTAAAGTGGTGAAAAGTAAGGCAATAGGCATGGCGGATATAAGCAATAGAAAGCCTATACAAATGGAATCTAAATTCAGGATAGCATCTATGACTAAGGTGTTCACTGCAATTATGGTAATGAAGCTAGTGGAGGACCATAAACTGGACCTAAATAAGACTATAGGCGCCTATTTCCCTGCGTACACTGGTGAGGGTAGGGACAAGGTGACTTCACACCATTTGCTCACCTATTCCTCTGGAATTGAGAATAAGACTGAGTCACTGTCAATGAAGCCTTACCAGAAGAAAATAACGCTTGATAAGTTTATTATGGAATACTGCTCTGGAAGACTGATAGAAGTGCCTGGGGCAAAAAGTAGCTATTCGAATACGGAGTTCATCATCTTACATAAAATTATTGAATTGGTGAGTGGTAAAAGCTATTCGGAATTATTGAATGAGTTGATAATAAAACCGCTTAAGTTAAAGAGTACTGGCGTCATTAATTCTAATAAGGAGCCGAAAGGATTGGTGCAAGCTTACACGTATTCGGATAGTTTAAAAATACTGACACCAGATGAGCCGTATTGTGGTGAAATGTATTTTGGGTCGGGTAATATGTATGCTACATGTAATGATCTGTTGGTTTTTGACCAAGCTATTTTTAGCAATAAATTACTGAGCAAGCAGTCAACCCAAAAGCTATTAGAGATTCATGATGATTTGGGGTATACAGCTTATGGTTTCTGGGGATCTACTGGTTGGGGAAGTTTTAGTGAGAAGTTTTATTATCGTACTGGAGGTGTTCTGGGGTCAACA
Source organism: Sphingobacteriales bacterium (assembly GCA_027484425.1). Classification (GTDB taxonomy): domain Bacteria; phylum Bacteroidota; class Bacteroidia; order Chitinophagales; family Chitinophagaceae; genus Nemorincola. The sequence continues at coordinate 79,926 of JAIXSZ010000072.1, read as the reverse complement.
TCTAATTGGATTCATACTATGGGTAGCAACAAGACAATCATTGTGCTTAGTAATACGGATGCTACTAATCTTTATGAACTATCAGAAAAGATGTACTTGTTGCAATGATTGGTGTTTGTAAGGTGTGTTTATTTGGTGGGTTTGGTATCTAACTTAGGATGAATATGGGTATGGTCTGAAATAGGCTTATGTGCCGTATAGGACGGGATATTGAGATATTTGAGTTGTGAATTCTAAAACCATAATGTGAATTACTTTTTTGACTCCAACAAATTAGGGTCAAAAAAAACAGTTGGTCGTGTTATTTTAATATTTGCAAACGGGAAGCCATTTTCTTTAACACTGAAAGTACTTGTGTCATAATGAACGTATGAATAACCTCTAGAAAAGTCAATGAATTTATTAAAGAAATCAATGTTTTTAAATTCCCCTTTGGCGTCAGGAGATATTTTTTTTGCAATTAAATAGCTTGAAGAATCGCATTTTATAAAGTCCTCTAATCCTGAGTATATGAATACTGGAATGCTATCATTAAATAAGAAGTAATTAGTAGCACCACTTTCATATAGGTTGTTTAACTTTTTTGAAATAGGGGCTATAGTTATAACATAATCACTCAGACCTTCAGATTTTTTATCTATAAAAATGGCATATGCTGAACTCTTTGGCTCACTATCGAAAAAAGATTGAAATAAGCTATCAACTAACGGAGATAGTTGCATTCCCTTCAGGGTCTTCAACTCTTTGGCGTAAGAATTAGGTCTATCATTTTCTGCACAGCTAATTACAAAGAATGACAACAACATGCATATAATGATTGATTTGTCTATTCGTGCATTAACGTCTTTCATTTTACTGGGCTATTTTAATTGTCGTAAATTATAACTACACATCATTATCAAACTATTGTATGTGTTGTTATCCAAGTCCAAATCTCAAAGGTGATAAATTCTAACTGTAGTTTTATTGAATTAACTATAATAGAGAAAGAGTTTGCTCGACTATTTTGTTGTCGGTATTGCACGACTGTTTGAAATTTATCTTCTTCTTGTCTTTAATACTAAATTCGTCCAACAAACTATTGAAATAAGCCACAAAACCATATCCAATTGCACTATCCCTACTGTCCAAAAGTCAGAACCTTGTCCCACAAGGAGAACCATACTCCAAATAAAATAAGTTATGGTTAAAGCCAATATTGTAGAAATCACGCCCAAAATCAGGATAGCAGTACGCACAAAACAAAAATAATAAAAGAGAGGGTTTCGACTCTATTAGTTTATTGCTTTTTAGAACTACATAGTTTATTGCGTCAATCGTTACTATTTTCAATAATTTCAGTATCAGAAAAAGTGTAGTAAAATCAGAACATTGATACAATATTTCTGTTTTTATAACTATCGTCCTTTCCAATTGTTATTTAATGGATTGTGGGAGGTGCGCACGCTAGCGGGGACTTGTAGGAACTAAAAGCCCTACATTTGTAAGCCAAAAACTGTATCTAATCTTGAATGCTACACATAATACCCAATTGATAAAAAACGAGGCTTTGCGGCTGGGTTTTATGTTGTGTGGGGTGGCTGTGGCAACGCAGCTTGATGATGACGCTAGGCGGCTGGAACAGTGGCTGGCCAACGGACGGAATGCTGGTATGGAGTATATGGAGCGGCACTTTGATTTGCGCATAGACCCTCGAAAATTGGTACCCGGCGCTAAGTCAGTTATTACGTTATTGCTCAATTATTTTCCGGAAGCTAAACAACAAACTGAAGCACCGAAGATTGCTAAGTATGCATATGGGATTGACTATCATTTTGTGATAAGGGATAAGTTGAATGAATTGTTAGGGTTTATCAATGCCCATATAGGTGCTGTAGAAGGAAGGGGATTTGTGGACAGCGCCCCTGTGCTAGAGCGCAGCTGGGCTGTGCGAAGTGGGCTAGGGTGGATAGGTAAAAACGGAAACCTGCTAACACGCAGCAATGGGTCTTTTTTCTTTATTGCTACCCTAATAACTGATCTTGATTTGGTGCCGGATAATCCGTTTGACACCAATCATTGTGGTACTTGCACCAGATGCATAGATGAATGCCCCACGGAGGCAATAATTTCGCCCACAGTCATAGATGCTGGCAAGTGTATCTCTTATCTAACTATTGAGCTCAAAGACGCACTGATACCCAATGAAATGCACGGTAAAATGGATGGTTGGATGTTTGGGTGTGATGTGTGCCAGGATGTGTGCCCATGGAACAGGTTTTCTAAACAACATACGGAATCAGCGTTTACACCTATTCCGCAAATTCTAAACCTATCGAAAAGCGAATGGGAGGAAATGACAGAAGAAACATTTCGTAAAACTTTTAAAAATTCGCCGATTAAGCGCACTAAGTGGAAAGGAATACAAAGAAATATGCAGGCTATTAAGGGCTATAAAGCATAAGGCACATTTGTATCGATAAATTTATTGTGTTTTCAGTTGTTTTGGTTGGTGTTGGCGTACAAGTTTTTGCATGTTTAGGTTTACAAATTACCAGATTTAGCAATACTATTTACGTTGGTAACTGTATTCGATATCGAATTAATTAGACTATGTTGGATACAACCGTGCAATTTCTGCGATCGCTGAAGACAAAATAGTTTTGATAAATTGTTTGCTAATCTGTAAAGGTATAAGACAAAATAAGAATAATAGTATAGTATAATAGTAGGGCTTAGCATTCCTTTGCATTAGTTGGATACGACAAAAAGGGTGAGTCAGCTAGATTTATCATAATATTGTTGGGTATATGTAAGGCTAAACAAAGCTCAGCAAATAGAAGGGAGGAGGCTCAAAGCCAGCTGATAGATGGGCTGAGGCTGCTGGCCAGATAACGATTGAAACATACCCTTTCTTCTACTACTGTCTGTAGCGAAAGAAAGGGTATGTGATGGGGGTGAGTATTACTCTGTGAAGGGTTAGGGGAAAACTACCACCTATTTCCATCCTCCTCCTAAAGCCTGATAGATGGAAACCATCGCATTAAGTTGTTGTTTTTTAGTTTCTATCAATTCGTATTTTGATTCTAATGCATCGCGCTGAGTCATTAATACCTCCATATAGTCAGCTCTGGCTGATTTAAACAATTCGCCAGAAATAGCTGTAGACTGTGAGAGTGCCTGTACTTGTTGTGATTGCAAATCATAGCTTTTATTTAGGTTGTTGATTTTTGCTACTTGGTTAGCTACCTCTATGAATGCATTGAGCACTGTGCGCTGATAATTGTATAGTGCCTGAATTTGTTTGGCATTAGCAGACAAGTAAGTGGCTTTGATGGCGTTTCTGTTGATGAGTGGTGCCATGATGTCGCCGGCAATAGTGTATAACATAGATTCAGGGCTACGAAGTAGGTAAGCAGGATTGAAAGCCTGATAACCTAATGATGCATTGAGCCGAAGTGAAGGGTAGAAGTTAGCTTTTGCTACTTGTATATCTATTTTGGCAGCCTGCAATTCTAGTTCTGCTTTTTTAACATCAGGTCTATTTTGCAACAGTTGCTCTGGTAAGCCAACAGGTAGGGTTTGTGTAGTCAACGAGTTGATGTTTAACCTACCTCTGGCAATGGGCTGTGGATACCTACCTAACAGGAAGTTGATATGGTTTTCTGTTTCGGTTATTTGTTGCTGAATGGCGTATAGTTTGCTTTGGGTTTTCAGCACCTCTGCCTCAAATTTCTTTACACCCAGTTCGGTAACTCTTGTAGCTTCTTTTTGTTGCTTCACTACGTTTAATGCGTTTCGTTGCAGATCTATGTTGTTTTCTGTGATCTGCAGCTGATAATCGAGTGCTAATAGTTCGTAATAACTATTAGCAACCTCTGCAATAAGAGTGGTTGTGAAGAAGTTTTTACCCTCAATTGTAGCCAGGTATTTTTTTACTGCGCTTTTTTTAGCGTTGCGCAGCTTACGCCAAATATCTACCTCCCAAGAAGCTTGCGCAGCCAACATATGATTGGGCAAGGGATCAGGCATATCAGTGCCTGGCTTTATTTGTGTATTAGCTTCCATCGCACCAATATTTGTGTAACGGGCTACTTTGTCGACACCCGAATTGGCATTAAGACTTACGAAAGGTAAATACTCTCCTTTTTTTGCTCTTACTTCGTATGATGAAATATTAATTTCTTGTATCATGCGGTTCATTTCCTGATTGTTTTCAAGTGCTGTATCTATTAGTGTATTAAGATAGTTGTCTTTGAAAAAATCGCGCCAGAGGAGCGTACTAATGTTTGTTGAGTCACTGACCGTTTTATAGTTTTTAGGCAGGTTGATGTTCGTAGTTTTGCTGGCAACCACTGGCAGCCTGCAGCCAGTGGTGTAAATTGTTGCTGCAAAGAGTGCGATATATATATGGGATTTTTTTTGTGTCATGTTGTGTTTAGTTTTCGGTTAAAGGATGTTCGTCTTCATCTTTGATGAGTTGTCTTTTCGCTGCTATAGAGCCAAATATGTAATATAGCCCTGGTACAATAATGACCCCGAAGAAAGTGCCGAAAAGCATACCACCCATAGCTGAAGCCCCTATGGTACGATTGCCAATGGCGCCGGGTCCATGTGCAAATACCAGCGGTATAAGTCCCGCTATGAAAGCCAAAGAGGTCATGAGGATGGGGCGGAAACGAACTTTGGCACCTTCGATAGCTGCATTAAGTACAGATGCACCCTGCTGGTGTTTTTGAGCAGCAAACTCTACGATGAGGACAGCGTTTTTGCCTAATAGGCCTACCAGCATTACCAGTCCAACCTGAGCATAAATATCGTTTGCTAGTCCCATGCTCTTGATAAGCAGGAAGGAGCCGAAAATGCCAGCAGGCAATGAAAGTACTACTGCCAACGGCAATATGAAACTTTCGTACTGAGCAGCAAGCACTAAATAAACAAACCCGAGAACTATGAGGAAAATGTAGAGTGCTTCATTGCCTCTGTTAGCCTCATCTTTTGACAAACCTTCCCAATCAATGCCATATCCTTTGGGCAAAGTATTGTGGGCTACCTCCTGGATGGCTGCAATTGCTTCTCCACTGCTGTAGCCTGGTGCAGGTTCGCCACGAATAGCAGATGAGCTATACATATTGTAGCGGGTTATTTCGTTAAGACCATGTGTTTTTTTGATGTGCATAAATGCCGAGTAGGGTACCATTTCATCTCTATTGTTTTTTACATAAAGTTTCATTAGGTCGTCGGGAAGCCGGCGATATTCTGGTGCTGCCTGTACATAAACTTTGAAGAAATTACCGAAGCGAATAAAGCCTAGCTCGTAGGTGCTACCTATGAGAATAGATAGATTGTCCATGGCTTTGCCAATGGATACACCTTTTTGCATAGCAGCTTGGTTGTCTATTTCCAGTTCGTATTGTGGATAGTTGGCACTAAAAAATGTGAACAGTCCGGTGAGTTCTTTTCGTTTATGGAGGTTGGCCATAAACTGGTCGTTTACCACTTCTAGTTCCTTATAGTCATCGGCGTTGGTTTTGTCAAGAAGCCTCAACGCAAAGCCACCTGCTGCGCCATAGCCGGGTACCGCTGGTGGGCCGAAGAACTCAATGGTGGCTCCTGGGATCGTTTTGGCTTTTTCTTCCAGTTCTTCTATTATCTCCTTTACTGAGTGTTTTCTTTTGTTCCAGTTTTTAAGATTTATAAGGCAAGTGCCAGCATTGGATCCTCTACCCTCTGTAAGCACTTCATATCCTGCCAATGCAGATACAGATTGTATACCCTCTACATGCTCTGCCATGTTTTGTAGTTTGCGTGCTATATCATTGGTTCTTTCGAGCGTGGAGCCAGGTGGAGTTTGAATGATAGCATATATCATTCCTTGGTCTTCGCTGGGAATAAAACCGGTAGGCAAATCTTTTGATATTCCGAAAATGCCTAGTCCGAAAAGTATTAATATGCCAAAAGTTACCACTTTGCGATGGGCTATTAGATTGAGTAGATTTACATATTTGCCCGTTAGTCGCTCAAACTGTTTGTTGAACCAAAATATAAACCTATCGATAGGTGATTTCTTTTTGGGTTGACCATGGTTGTTTTTGAGAATGATAGCACATAAAACGGGTGTGAGCGTTAAAGCAACAAAACCTGACAGTACAATAGAACACGCCATAGTAATGGCAAACTGCCTATAAAATATGCCTACTGGGCCTGGCATAAATGCTACTGGAACGAATACAGCAGTCATCAGAAGCGTAATTGCTATTACTGCGCCACTTATTTCTCCGAGTACTTTCTTGACCGCAAAGAAAGGTGATAAATGTTCTTCTTCCATCTTAGCATGCACCGCCTCTACCACTACTATGGCATCGTCAACAACTACACCAATAGCGAGAACCAACGCAAATAAAGTAATGAGATTGATAGTAAGACCAAAGAACTGCATAAAGAAGAATGCACCTATCAGTGAAACAGGCACAGCAATAGCAGGTATAAGAGTAGAACGCCAATCGCCGAGGAAGAGAAAAACAACAATAGACACCAAAATAAATGCTTCGAGAAGGGTGTGTACTACTTTTTCGATAGAAGCATCTAGAAACCCCGATACGTCATAGCTGATTTCGTAGTCCATGCCCGGAGGGAATGAACTGGCTTTAATTTCATCGAGTTTTGCTTTGATGTTTTTGATTACCTCGCTGGCATTGCTACCATAAGTTTGCTTGAGTACTATTGCGGCAGAGGGTAGACCATTAAGATTGGAATAGATATCATAAAACTCGCTACCTAACTCTACGTCTGCAATATCTTTGAGGTGTAATATCTCGCCTTCTGGGTTTGCTTTTATTATAACATTTTTGTATTCATCTGTTTGGTTGTATCTGCCTTTGTAGGTAAGTACATATTCTAAAGCCTCAGACCTTTTGCCATCGCTTCTGCCAAGGCGACCAGGTGAGCCTATTATACTTTGACTACTAAGTGCTTCCATTACTTCTTCGGTAGATACATTGTAAGCGCGCATTCTATCGGGTTTTAGCCATATACGCATAGCATATTGCCTGCTACCCAATATTTGAGCATTTCCCACCCCTGTTACTCTGCTCAGTTCTCTTATTATATTAACGTTCGCAAAGTTGTACAAGAAATTTTCATCTGCTTTTTTGTCTTTACTATAAACGTTTACATACATAAGCATATTAGGCTGTACAATATTTACAATTATGCCCTCGCGCTGCACTAATACAGGTAGTCGGTTTGTTACTTGTTCTATTCTATTTTTTACGTTAACTACTGCTTGATTGGGGTCTGTGCCGAGGTCGAACACCACTTGTATATTGGCCTCTCCTGCGCTTACTGCATCTGAGGTCATGTAGCGCATACCTGGAACTCCATTGATAGCTTTTTCCATAGGTATCAATACCGATTTTACCAGTACATCTGCACTTGCGCCTGGATACGCTACACTCACCATCACTCTGGGAGGAGCAATGGATGGGAACTGAGAAATGGGCAGTGTTTTGATGGCGAGCAGCCCCATGAATATAATGACCAGTGATAGGACGATAGCCAACACAGGTCTTTTTATGAATATATTGAACATATGTATGTTTGAGTTTTGTTTTTAAGGAATTATTCGGTGGGTAACTTAAGATTGGCTATTACTGATTGTGGTGAAATGTACTGATAGGATATTTTGTCGTTGTTATTGACATTTCTTACTCCTTCGAGTAGTATTCTTTCGTTTTCAGCTAGACCATCTGAGATTACATATAGGTCGGGCATTTCTGCAGCTATGTTTATTAGGCGTAAGTGTACCTTTTTGTCATTGTCAACAACATATACATATCTTTTATCCATGATTTCGAATGTTGCTTTTTGCGGAATGATAATTGCATTTTTTAAGGGTACATTTACTAAAATGTTGCCCGTTTCGCCATGACGAAGCAGTCCTTTCGGGTTGGGGAAAGTAGCTCTGAATGCAATGTTGCCGGTTTCATTGTCAAAATCAGCTTCGATTGCCTTAACAGCACCAGTAAATTCGAATATTTTATTGTTGGCCATGAGAAGGTTCACATTCATTACGCTGTCTTTGTTACTGCTGGCTCTGTATTCCAAATATTCAGCTTCAGGTACATTAAAGTATACCCATAACTGCCTGTTATCAGATAGGGTTGTGAGCAGTGCACCCTCATCTATGAGACTGCCTAGTCTAACTTTGAATCGGTCGATAATTCCATCGAATGGGGCTCTGATTTCTGTGAATTGGAGGTGCACTTTAGCCAAGGAGAGTTCGGCAAGCGCCTTATCCAATTTGGCTTTCGCCATGCCTGCTTCGGTTGGTGCTACTACATTGCTGTCTGCGAGTCGTTTAGTGTTTTTGTATTCTATAGCTGCATAGTTTGCTTCTGCTTGCGCCTTTTCGAGCTCAGCCTGATATAATTTGGGCATTATTTTAAAAAGCAATTGTCCTTCTTTTACGAATTGCCCTTCGTCGACATATATCTTTTCAAGGAAACCTTTTTCTTGTGATCTGAGCTCAATATGACTAACTGAGTGTATTTGACATACGTAGCTCTTGGTAATGGAAGTATCTTTTTTAATTGTACTTGTGACCAAGTAGTTGTTTTTAGTTTCTTTTACTTCTTTGTTTTCTTTGCATGATGATGCAGCTATTAGTGCACACAGCACCATATATAAGATTGTTTTTCTCATAACAGATTTTACTTTTTGGATGTTGGAAGGACAATGAAATCGATGTAATAAATGGTAGAATAGGCACTGGCAGAAATGCTGTAAGTGCGAACCTATTCAATATTTGACCACATATTGGGGTGTAATGAGCTAGATCGATGATAGCTCGCAAGGAGAAACGGGTATCATATTCTTATCACACTGAAAAGAATGAAGATGTGCAGATTTCTGAGAGGTAAGGAAGGATGGTAGTTATAAATCAGACTGACACCAGAGTAAGCGTGCCTTAAGAAATGATCGTAAATAAAACTACTAAAGTAGTTTTGGGCGGATAAATATTTGTTTTCTTTTAATGACTTTTCCGATGGTGTTTCATCGTTACTATCGTCTTCATCTTCCACCTCTGTAAAAGTCAAACTGTTGTTTTCGTTATTCTTTAGTGGGGATTGTTCATCTAATGCGTAACGGTCGTTGTTAGATTGTGTAACGGTAAACGCGTATTTTATTGGTGTGATTTGGGTGCAACAAGTGTTAGTGCATTGGTGTGCAAATGTTGTATTAATAACAAACACTCCTAATAATAGGATTATGAAAAAACCTAGTTTTCTTGTTTTGTTATTCATTTAATCGTTCAAAGATAGATCAATGAAAATTGTCAATGCAACAGTTGATTTGTTAAAGTTAGTGGAAGCAAGCCTTTTTGATGCAATTGATATGTAGAACAATGTGTGGTTGATCACAAATTCACTGAACTAGCATGGCACTTATTTTGTAGCTGCCAATGAATAATTTTTATGCTGCAAATTCAAAGAAATGAGTTCATTGAACGGTAATTATGTTTTCTGAACTGTTATGGTATGAAATGCGAAAATTGTATCTGTTTTGATTAAGAATTTTGTTACACATTTGTATTGCAATCTGCTAAAGTGCAAAAGGGTACACAAGTAGCAGTATATGAATGATATATGACGAAACAGACGAAGGCTTACATAGCATTGGTGTTTATATGTGTGGCTTGGGGTACTACTTATTTGGCAATTAGGGTGGGTGTTCGGCATTATCCTGCATTTCTTTTTGCAGGGGTGCGACAATTAGTGGCGGGCATTATATTATTGTCTGTTGCACTGTTGTTTAACAGGAAATATGATTTGACCAAGCAGAATGTAATGCGTCAAATGTGGTTGGGGTTTTTGATGCTTACCATAGGTAATGGCTGTGTGACATGGGCTGAGCAATATATACCTAGTGGCATTGCCGCATTGCTGTGTGCTATGATGCCGATATTTGCTGTGCTTATAAACCTAATGTCTGAGCAGAAAGATAAGTTTAATGCAACCATTGGTGTAGGTATGCTGCTAGGTGTGGTGGGTGTTGGGTTGATTTTCAGACAGAACATTGCTGATCTAGGTAAGCCTGAGTATCTGAGTGGTATATTGTGTATTTTTCTTGCTACATCTGGTTGGGCACTTGGCAGTACTCTTAATAAAAAGTACGGCAAGGCAGAAAATCCTTTTTTCAATTCGGGTTTGCAGTTGCTGTTTGGTGGGGTGTTTATGCTGTTGATTAGCCCTATAACAGATAACTATGCAGGCATGCAACTGTGGAATGTAGAGGGCTTGCTTTCGCTTGGTTACCTAATAGTTTTTGGGTCAGTACTAGCGTATGCGGCATATATGTTCGTGCTTGATGTGTTGCCCGTAGGGGTGGCTACAATATATGCCTACATTAATCCGTTGATAGCAGTGCTGGCAGGGGCGTTATTATTGCATGAGCCTTTGAATGTTTTCATCGGTTTGGCTTTTTTGACTATTGTCATAAGTGTATTTACAGTGAATATGGGGTACAGACAACAACGGAAAACGGACCAGAAGAACAGTAGTGTGCCTGTAAAAGAGGTAGTTGAGTAGAGGAATGCATAGTCTATTAAATGGTAATTTGAATTATATTTTTTTAAAAATTAAAAATATGGGACACACAATATCTGTGAGTAAAAGTGCAAATAGCACAGTGACTGACACAAAATCTGTACCATTTGGGATGGTGCCTACAACACACATGTTTATGGCTAGCTATAGAGATGGTGCATGGCAGGATAGCCGAATCGTACCTTTTCAAGACCTGATACTTAGCCCTTTGGCGCTTTGTCTTCATTATGGTCAAACTGTGTTTGAGGGGATGAAGGCGTATGTTATGAATACTGGTGAGATAAATGTATTCAGGATGGAAAAACATCATGATAGATTCAATAAATCACTTGCACGTATGTGTATGCCAGCTGTACCTAAGGATTTGTTTTATGGGGCTATAGAGGAGTTAGTGCGTATAGATGCGGACTGGGTGCCAAACGACGGGTCGTTATACATAAGACCATTTATGATAGCTACTGAGGGCAGAATAGGTGTAAAAATTGCTGATGAATATTTGATGATGGTAGTGTGCAGTCCGGCTTATCAGTATTACACTCAACCACTGAGGGTAAAGGTGGAAACAAAATATGTAAGAGCTGCCGAGGGGGGTACTGGAACTGCAAAGTGCGGTGGTAATTATGGAGGTGCTTTTTATCCAACAAATTTGGCGAAACAACAAGGTTTTGATCAGGTATTGTGGACAGATGCGGCTACACATGAGTTTATAGAGGAGTCGGGCACGATGAACGCAATGTTTGTGATAGATGATGTACTGATAACACCTGCGCTGAGCGGATCTATACTAGATGGGGTGACACGAGATAGCCTGATAGCGATAGCAAAAGACAAGAATATTAAATTGGATGTTAGACCGATAAAGTACAGTGAGCTAGTGGCTGCGTTTGATGCTGGTAAGCGGGTTGAGGCTTTCGGTGCTGGTACGGCTGCAGTAGTGGCACCAATATCGGTTATATCTATGAATGGCGTTGACTATAAGTGCTATACTGGCGAGGATGCTGTAATGTACAGACTGCGCAACTACCTACTTGGAATAAGGAAGGGAGATGAGCCAGATACTCATGGCTGGAATCATATACTATGATAAATACACAGTATGAATACAATAACTGTAGAGCATAACGGATATGTGATAACTACCGATAAATCGGAAATGATTATTGCAGATATTCATAAATGGCTGAGCGAAGAAGCTTACTGGTGCAAAGGAATCCCTTATGAAACTGTGTTTAATGCGATTGCGAATTCGCACTGTATAGGCGTGCAGTATGAAGGCAAGCAAATAGCATTTGCCAGACTAGTGACCGATTTTGCCACCTTTGGGTATCTGGCAGATGTGTATGTTCAAAAGTCGCATAGAGGAAAGGGTTTGAGCAAAAAAATGATGGAAGTATTGCTAGGGCAAGCGTGGGTGAAAGGATTGAGGCGAGTTATGTTGTCGACAATCAGTGCCCATGAATTGTACAGAAAATATGACTTCAAAGAATGCCGGTATCCTGATAGACTGATGGAGATACTGAAATCGCCTGATATGTATAGTGATATACATTAACAGAATATAGATTGTTTGGAGATATCCTAGTCATCAAAACATTGTAAATTATGCCAAAACAATAAATTAGTTTTGCAAGTGACAGTAATGGTATTTTTATAATTATTTTCAATCAATTGTTACTTTGCTCGATAAAAACAATAAAATACAACAAGAAGAAAAAGCAGTACTGGTGGGTCTTATATACAAAGAACAAACCGAGGTACTAACAAAAGAATATCTGGTAGAGCTTGCTTTTTTGGCAGAAACTGCCGGAGCTATGGCGGTCAAAACTTTTATGCAGAAACTACCCCGACCTGATAGTAAAACTTTTGTGGGAAAGGGTAAGCTAGAGGAAATAAAGGAGTATGTACATGCTAAGGGCATAAGCCTTGTTATATTTGATGATGAACTTACTGGATCGCAGATAGGTAACATCACAGATGTGCTAGGTGTGAAAACAATTGATAGAAGCGATTTGATACTGGATATTTTTGCTAGCAGGGCCAAAACAGCCCAAGCAAAAGTGCAGGTGGAATTGGCTCAGTACCAGTACTTGCTACCTAGACTAAAGGGTATGTGGAAACACCTAGAACGACAGGGTGGTGGTATAGGAAGCAGAGGCCCAGGTGAGACTGAAATAGAAACAGATAGACGACTGGTTAAAGATAAAATATCTCTGCTTCGTAAACGCCTGAGTGAAATAGACAGGCAAGCTATGACTCAACGTAAGGAAAGGGGAGAGTATATCAGAGTAGCCTTTGTAGGTTATACTAATGTGGGTAAAAGTACCCTGATGACAATAATAAGTAAGTCGGAGGTGTTTGCCGAGAATAAGCTATTTGCAACCTTAGATACTACCACCCGAAAGGTAGTATACGAGCAAACACCTTTTTTGCTAAGCGATACAGTAGGATTTATAAGAAAGTTGCCACACCATTTGGTGGAAAGTTTTAAGAGTACACTAGATGAAGTGCGTGAAGCTGATTGTTTGCTGCATGTTGTGGATATTTCGCACCCGGGATATGAAGATCAGATGGGTGTAGTGAATAAAACACTACAGGAACTTGGAGCATTTGATAAACCAATGCTTACGATTTTCAATAAAATGGACCTTTATGAGCAACAGGTTTTTGACCCTTGGTTAGACGATGAAGTGAAGAATGATATGTTGACACAGTTGGAACATCGTTGGCAAGGTATTACCAACAATTCCGCCATATTTGTATCAGCTACGGAGCGTAGAAACCTGGATGGGCTTAGGAACACAATATTGAGTAGAGTGAAAAAGCTATATCAAGAGAGATATCCCTACTTGACAAAGTTTTATTGATAAAAGTTTTTTGAAGACATTTTATAAACAATTCAGCCGAAGATAATCTGTGAATCATCTTCGGCTGAATCGTTTTTTTACTTTATGTACTATTAAGGTTGGTACAAAATTCTTACTATTTTTTGAGTGCCGTCATTGCCTATAAACTGACAGACGTAATAACCCGCGGCTAGGGTATTGGGTAGGGTGATGTTGGTTGTAGCATCAGTAATGTTGCGCGTTTCTATCATTCTGCCATCCACAGTGAAGATTTTGAAAGTGCCTGTATTATCGGTTGTAATGGTTAGGCTACCAGAAGTTGGGTTAGGGTATACCGAATAGTTACTACTATTTTCGTTATTTGTTTCTGACGTTACAATTTCGTTTTTGGGTGCTACAACAGTAATAGTTTTTGTTTTGAAACAACCGTTGCTCATGGTATAACTGATGTTGGCGGTACCAGTACTTATGCCGATAGCGATACCAGTGGTAGCATTGATACTAGCTTTGCTGGTATTGTTGCTGCTCCAAGTGCCTCCAATGGTAGCATTACTGAGTGTGACCGATGCGCCAGTAGTTACAATATTGTCTCCGGTGATGTTTGCCGGGCTTTCGTTGACTGTTATAGTTCTTCTTGCAGCACAACCGTAGCTATTAGTGTAGCTTATGGTAGCAGTGCCTGAGTTGATACCAGTTATATTGCCACTACTATTGATAGTAGCTATGGCAGGAGCACTGCTGCTCCAAGTAGCTCCAGAAGTGCCACATAAGAAAGTTGTATTGTTGCCAGTGCAGATACTCGTAGTACCGCCATATATAGGCGCAGGCATAGGATTTACGGTAACAAGTGCCGTTCTTTTGCATCCTGTAGGTAATGTGTAGGTAACTACACTTAGAGATAGACTGCCATAATTAACTACAACTGCAGTCATGTCACCAGTAGTAGAATTGACAGTGAATACAGCATTGTTGCTGCTGAGCCAAGTGCCACCTGAGGGAGAGCCAACCAATGTAGCAGTGCTACCAGCGCATAGATTGTTAGGTGTAGTAAAAGTATTAGGCAGTGGGTTTACGGTAACAAGACGAGTAGTAATGCAGTTTGCAGCGTTTCTGAATGTAATAGTAGCGTTTCCTGCGTTGACACCAGTAACAGAACCTAAGAAGTTGACACTGGCGATTGAGTTGTTACTGCTTGTCCATGTCCCTGACGTGTTGCTGAGTGCAGTTATACCTCCGCCAGCACAAACTACTGGAGATCCGGTTATATCTGCCGGTAAGGCATTGACAGTAACTGTAGCAGTCCTGAAGCATCCACCTGAATTGGAGTAAGTAACTTGAACAGTGCCAGCAGCAATAGCTGATAGTAAGCCAGATGTTTCGTTGATGGTAGCAACAGCTGTATTGGACGAACTCCAGGTGCCGGTAATTGGAGTAACTGAAAAACTACTTGTATTACCCTGACATAGGGAAGTGGCGCCAACAATTATAGCTGGGATAGGATTGACAGTGATAATGGATGTAGTATTGCAACCAGTGGGTGCAGTGTAGGTGATACTTGTAGTACCTGCCATAGTGGAGGTTACAAACCCAGAAGTAGCGTTTATGGAGGCAACTGAGTTGTTGCTACTGGTCCAAGTTCCTCCCGGGGTTGCATTGCTGAGTATGGTAGTTGTTCCGGAACATATTGAAGTAGTACCAGTATTAGGCGCAAGCAAAGGATTGACAGTTACGATTTCAGTTTCGGCACAACCGAAACTATTTGTGTAGCTGATAACAGTAGTGCCTGCTGCAATAGAAGTAATGTTTCCGGTAGGAGAAATGGTAGCAACTGCTGAATTGCTGCTTGACCAAGTGCCGCCAGTAGAGCCAGTAATCGCAATAGTAGACTGTCCTGCACAAAGGTTGAGGGTGGTTCCGTAGATATCTGCAGGGTGCGGGTTTACTGTAACTATAGTTGATTTGGAGCAACCGTTAGAGATTGTGTAAGTGATGGTTGCGTAAGAGATATCAGAATGGTTATTAATAATGGCAGTTATTAATCCAGTTGCAGCGTTGACAGAAACTGTTGTTGGGTTTAAGCTATTCCAGGTGCCGCTAGCTGGCAAAGAGGAAAGTGTAATTGTATTTCCCTTGCAAAGTGCAGGAACAGTAGTGATGTTAGTTGGGGCACTTTTCACAAGAAAGTTTTCTGTTGTAAAACAACCTGAACCATTTGCGGTGAAAGTGATAGTTGTATTACCAGCATTCATTCCTATTAGGTTGCCAGCTAATAGCCCAATTACTGCTTTAGCCGGGTCGCTGCTGCTCCAAGTACCATTGGATATTGAACTGTTGACAGTAAAAGTAGCTCCTTCACAAATTTCCAATCCTGAAGGAGAAGTAATTGCAGGGATTTCATTAACTGTCACCACTTTTGTAACTGTTGTACTACAACCTAACGAACCATTAACAGTGTAAGAGATTGTAGAAGTACCCACATTAGTTGTTGTAACTATTCCACCAGGATTGACAGAGGCTACTGATGTATTACTGCTTGCCCAAACACCAGAGGGTGTAGTGTTTGACAGCATTGTATTGTCAAATTTACACACGTTTAGACTGCCTGTGATGGGTGCAACTGTAGGGGGTGGGCTTACTGTAACCATAGTAGATACCTGGGTAGAGCAACCAAAAGCATTAGTTACAGTATAAGAAATAGAAGCTGTACCAGTGGCAACACCTGTAACGATACCATTTGTGCCGATAGCAGCAACAGCAGCATTACTGCTTGTCCATATACCATCTGGGTTGGAGTTGGAGAGGCTTGATGAGTTTCCTATACAAATGCCAGTTGCCCCACTTATTGCTGATACTACTGGATAAGGATTAACAGACATTGTGGCAAAAACTCTGTTAGTACAGCCGAATTCATTAGTGATAGAGTAGGAGATGGTAGCATTTCCTGCATTGTTTCCGGTAACTAAACCAGTATTTGTGATGGAGGCAACAGAAGTATTGCTGCTGCTCCATGTACCACCTATTGTAGTGTTGCTGAGACTGGAGCTGTTGAATCTACAAATGCTTAAGGTACCAGTAATAGCATTTACAGTTGGTAAGGGGTTTACAGTGAGTGTCTTTATTGCATAGCAACCACTAGCGAAGCCGTAGGTAATAGTAGTAGTTCCTTGGCTTAAAGCCGACATTAAACCAGAAGAATTGACAGTGGCTACCGAAGAATTGCTACTGCTCCATATAGCCCCAGAGGTACTGGAAGTAAGTATAACATTGTTGCCTGCGCAAATAGATGCGGTATAGTTTACAATATTAGCTGGAGTAGGATTTAGCGTTACAACAGATATTCTAGAGCAACCAATAGGGCTAGTATAGTTGATAGCTGCCACTCCTATTGAAGTGTGGCTGAGGTATACTCCTGTAATATTTCCGATAGTAGGATTGAGTACTGCAACACTGGAGTTGTTGCTGGTCCAAGTACCCCCTGTAGGTGAGGCTACCATAGTAACCGTATCTCCTTCGCACATTGTGACTGGTGTAATAACAGGCAGTGGATTTACGGTGACTTCGCGAACTGTGTAACAACTAGTAGAGGCGATTCTGTAAGTGATATTGGCATTGCCTGCACTTATACCAGCTACCTGTCCTAAGGAGTTTACAACTGCAATAGCAGTGTTGCTGCTACTCCAAGTTCCACCTGAGTTGTTCAGGGTAGTACTTGAGCCCTCACACATAACGGCAGTACCAGTTATAGCTGCAGGTACAGCAGTGACAGTAACTACAGCGGTTTTGAAACAACTGGCAGTCATGATATAAGAAATGGTAGTAGTACCTGATGAGATGCCCGTAACAAGGCCTGACGTAGGGTTGATAGACGCAATAGCAGTATTGCTGCTACTCCATGCACCAGCAGTAGACGGGAAATTGAGAGCAGTTGTAGTACCCTCGCAAGCCGAGAGTGTTCCGCTAATGGCAGGTGCGTTACTATTTACAGTTACTTGAGTTACACTAAAGCAGCTTACACCTATTCTGTATGATATATTGACAGTACCTGCATTAATACCAGTTACAAGACCCGTTAAGGAATTGATTGAGGCGGCGTTACCAGAGATACTCCAAGTGCCACCAGGGACAGCATTGCTAAGTGTTGTTGTTTGTCCTGTGCACACTGTATTGCTACCAGTATTTGCAGGGAGAGTGCTGTTGACAGTGACTGTAGTTGTGCTAGCGCAGCCGTCGGTGTTTGTGTAACTGATAATAGTTGTCCCAGCAGCAATACTTGAAACTACACCGGAAGAATTGATTGTAGCCACGGCAGGAGTGGTACTAGTCCAAATATTACCTGGAGTTCCACACAAAAGTGTTGTATTTTCTGCAGTGCACATGTTGCGTACGCCTCCATAAATAGGGGCTGGTACGCGCTTTACAGTAACCATTCTTGCACCACTGCAACCATCTGCTGTAATATAGTTGATGAAAGTAATAGAGTTGCCAGAGTAGTTGTTAATAACAGCAGTTATTTGTCCAGTTGAGGCATTAACAGCCATAACTGCAGGGTTGTTGGAAGTCCAGGTGCCACCAGCGGGGAGTGCAGTCATTGTAGTGGTTTCGCCTGGGCAAAGGGGAGCGGGGTTGCTGATAAAAGTAGGAGAAGTATTAACCGTAAGAACAACGGTAGCTCTACAACCAGAAGTGACTATATTGTATGTAATGCTGCTGGTGCCAGCATCAATACCATTTACCACACCATTTCCTGCGCCTATTGTAGCAGCGGCCGAATTGCTACTGATCCAAGCACCGCCTGCAACAGAAGTAGAGAGCGTTAAAGAGCCAGACTTACAAACAGTAAATGAGCCGGTAGGGGAGGAGATGATAGGTTGGGCATTAACTGTAACAATTTTTGTAGCTACTGAAGAACAGCCATCGGAATTAGTAATTGTGTAAGAAATGGTAGTTGTGCCAGACAATAAAGATGAAATGACACCTCCAGCATCGATAGTAGCAACAGCAATGTTGCTGCTGGTCCATATGCCACTTGGCTGGGTATTAGAAAGTGAGAGAGAGGTGCCAGCACAAGTAGAATTAGCGCCAGCGATTGTACCTGCATTAGGCAATGCATATACAGTAACCACCTGAGTAGCATAAAGGGTACCGCAACTGTTAGTAACTGCATAAGAGATAGTAGCATTGCCCTGAGCGACACCTGTTACAACGCCATTGGTACCTACAGAAGCAATGGAGGTGTTGCTACTAGTCCATACACCACCGGCCTGAGCATTAGTAAGAGAGGTATTGCTAGAAGTACATACAGTAGCAGTTCCAGTAATAATGCCTGTATTAGGCAGAGGATTGACGGTGACTACCTGAGTAGCATAAGCAGTACCACAACTGTTGGTTACAGCATAAGAGATAGTAACATTGCCTTGAGCAACGCCTGTAACAACACCATTGGTACCTACGGTAGCAACAGCAGCGTTGCTGCTAGTCCACATACCAGCTGCTTGAGCGTTGCTAAGCGTAGTCGTGGCCGAAGGACAAACTGTGGCAGTGCCAGTTATGGTACCAGCATTAGGTAGAGGATTAACTGTAACTACTTGAACAGCATAGGCAGTGCCACAACTGTTAGTGACTGCATAAGAAATCGTAGCATTTCCTTGAGCAACGCCTGTTACAATACCATTAGTGCCTACCGTAGCAATAGCAGTGTTGCTGCTAGTCCATACACCACCTGCTTGAGCATTAGTAAGCGTAGTAGCAGCAGTTGGACAAACGGTGGCAGTGCCAGTTATGGTGCCAGCATTGGGTAGTGGATTTACTGTAACAACCCTAGTAGCATAATCAGTACCACAACTGTTGGTTACAGCATAAGAGATAGTAACATTGCCCTGAGCAACGCCTGTAACAACACCATTGGTACCTACGGTAGCTATAGCAGCGTTGCTGCTGGTCCAAACACCACCTGCTTGAGCATTGCTAAGTGTAGTAGTAGCTAAAGGACAAACGGTGGCAGTGCCAGTTATGGTACCAGCATTAGGTAGAGGATTAACTGTAACAACCTGAGTAGCGGAAGCAGTACCACAGCTGTTGGTTGCGGTGACTGTGTAAATGCCAGCGTTAGCACTTGTGACTGCAAATGCGGATGGGTTTTGTACTGTTGAGCTGAAACCATTCGGGCCAGACCATTGATAGTCAGCTGGGTAGGAATAAATTGCCTGAACATAAAGCCTCTTTAGTGTTCCAGTGCAAGGATCTCCGAAAACTGTATTTGAAGCAGGGATTGTTGCGGTTGAGTTGCCAATTAAATAACTTTCCACAACAGACACGCTTGTAGTTGAGTGGCAAGTACCAGTTGCAAAGCTGCTACAAGAACCTGTAGGTGTGCCGTAGCTAGCAAAAGAAATGCCCGTAAAAACAGCGCCTAACGGTGCTGTCAACGTTATGGAACCACCTTCGTTAGCTGTACCACAAACCGTACCGCTGACAATCTTATTGATTGCTGAACTGGTCAAAGTTAAGTTTGAACTGCTACATATTGGGTTTGGCGTGGCAGTTGCTGTAACTGCACTAGGAACGGCGTTGACTGTAACAACCTGAGTTGCGAAATTAGTACCACAACTGTTTGTTACGGCGTAAGAAATAGTAGCGTTTCCATAGGAAACACCAGTTACTATACCATTCGTGCCTATGGTGGCAATAGCTGAGTTGCTGCTACTCCATATACCACCTGGTTGGGTGTTTGTAAGAGAAGTAGTAGCAGAAGTACAAACTACAGAAGTTCCTGTGATACTACCGACACTAGGGAGTGGATTGACAGTAACTGCTCTTGTAGCAATAGCAGAACCGCAAGCGTTAGACGCTGTTACTGTATAAACACCAGCACTTGAAGGTGAGACAGCAAAGGCAGTTGGGTTTTGTGTGGTTGAACTAAAACCATTTGGACCGGACCAATTATAGGTTGCTGAGTAGGAATAATTTGCCTCGACATAAAGAAATTTCGATGTTCCAGAGCAAGGATCACCAAAAACTAGATTTGTGGCTGGTATACTAGCTGTTGAATTACCAATTAAGTAACTTTGAACAACAGACAAACTTGTAGCAGCATGGCAAGAGCTTGTAGCAAAGCTGCCACAAGAGCCTGTAGGTGTACCGTAGCTGGCAAAAGTGACACTCGTAAATACGGTACCAGCTGGTGCTGTCAGTGTTAATGTCCCATTTTCACTGACTGTACCGCAAACCGTACCTCCTCCCACGATATTGCTATTGGCAGAACTGGTCAGTGCTAAAGAGGAACCGCTACATATTGGGTTTGGCGTAGCATTAGCAGTTACTGCATTTGGAACAGCATTTACAGTAACAACCTGAGTAGCGTAATCAGTTCCACAACTATTGGTAATTGAATATGAAATCGTAGCAGTTCCCACTGCAACGCCAGTCACTACACCGCCTGTGCCAACTGTTGCTACTGCATTGTTGCTGCTAGCCCACATACCACCTGACTGAGCATTATTGAGCGTAGTAGTAGTGGCAGTGCAAATAGTAGCAGTACCGGTAATAGTGCCAGCACTTGGGAATATGTTTACAGTTACAACTTGAGTTGCATGAGCGGTGCCGCAGCTATTGGTGACAGAATAAGAGATAGTTGCAATGCCCTGCGAAACACCAGTAACTACTCCACTGGTGCCTACATTTGCTATAGCACTGTTGCTGCTGGACCATACACCACCAGCCTGAGCATTGGATAGAGTTGTAGTGCTAGTAATACAGACAGTAGCTGTACCTGTTATAGTGCCAGCATTAGGTAGTGGATTAACAGTAACCACCTGTGTAGCATGAGCAGTACCACAACTGTTGGAAACAGAATAAGAAATAGTGGCAGTCCCAGAAGCAACTCCTGTTACACCACCACCAGTGCCAACAGTAGCTATAGCATTGTTGCTACTGGACCACACACCACCAGCTTGAGCATTGCTAAGATTGGTAGTAGCTAAAGGACAAACGGTGGCAGTGCCAATTATGGTACCAGCATTAGGTAGTGGATTAATTGTGACTACGGCATTGACCATTTCAACACCCACAGTGTAAGAAATAGTAGCGGTGCCTTGAGCGACTCCAGTAACAATACCATTGGTGCCAACTGTAGCTATGCTAGTGTTGCTGCTGGTCCACACGCCACCACTTGTAGTATTTGACAAAGCAGAGGAACCTCCTGAGCATATAACAAACGTACCAGTAATAGGTGGAATGGATGATGCAGGATTAACGGATACTAAAGTAGTAGCACTAAATGCGCCACATGCGTCATTAATAGTGTAACTAATTCTTACTGTACCCGGGGCAATTCCGGTTACAGTTCCAGAAGAGTTTACAGAAGCTAGATAGCTATTAGCACTTGACCATGTGCCACCTGGGGTTGAATGGCTTAGTGTAATAGTGTTTCCTACAGATGTGGTTGTAGTACCCGTTATAGGTCCGTAGGCTGGATTTGGGTTAACTGTCATTGTAGCTGTGGTAAACGTAGATCCACAAGTGCCACCCCAAGAATAAGTGATAGTTGCATTGCCCACACTCACGCCAGTGATTATGCCTGAGGAAGCACCAGCAGTAGCTATTGAAGTGTTGCTACTGCTCCAAGTTCCACCAGGTGTAGCATTGGCGAGCGTTCTTACAGACCCTACACATTCAGGAAGCGTACCGGTAATTGCAGGTAATGATGGAGTAGCTGCTGTGACAGTTATTGTTGTAGAGCCACAGTTGCCAGGGGTAGTAAGACAACCGCCTTCGCCTCTCACAAAATAAGTTGTTGTTGAAGAAGGTGCAACAGCAATTGAATTACCCATACCTACATAAGTGCCTCCACAGCTTCCTCGGTACCAATACCAAGCACCAGCTCCGTTGAGTGTGCCAGATGCAGATAGGGTAGTTGAGTTTCCACAAGAAATTGTAGAACTTGAAGCACCAGCAGTAGGTGTGCTGGGGGCAACTGCTAGAGGTCCTACTTTCATTACTGTGGGTCTATTGCTATTGCTGGCGTCCTGATAAGCGATTACAGGGAGGTCAAAAGCATCTAAAGCGATTGATGTGTAATTAACTGATCCGCTGGAGAAACCAGCACTGCCATATACGACCCAACTGGTACCGTTAAATCGCATAACAGTAGCTTTGTCGCTGTTTCCACCATCTTTATATACAACTATTGGATGGCCGGTGCTTGTGATAGCTATTGATGTAAATGATGCAGTGCCTGCAGAAAAACCTGCACTTCCTACATTTGCCCAGCTACTACCATTATATTTCATCACAGTAGACTTATTGCTGACATTACCGTCGCTAAACACCACATAAGGGACTCCGGATGCGTCTAATTTCATTTTGCAATAGGACGCAGTTTGTGCAGAGAATCCGGCTGAACCAACAATATTCCAAGCGCTACCGTTATATTTCATCACAGTAAGTCTATCGCTACTATTTCCGTCCGAGAATGCAACATAAGGGTTGCCTCCACCGTCAATTGCAAGTGACGTATAGTTAGCGGTGCCTGGTGAAAAACCATAACTACCTACAACTACCCATGACGCACCATTGTACTTCATTACAGATACCTTGTCGGTGTGAGTGAAATAGCCATCAACAAAAGCAACGTAAGGAGTGCCAGCAGCATCGAAAGCTATAGAAGTGTAAGTAGCTTGTCCTAAAGAGAAGTTTCTAGGACCGACAAGACTCCAGCTTCCTCCGCTGTATTTCATTACACTTACACCACCAAAGTCATCCTGAAAGACCATGTGCAAAACTCCTGATGGGTCAAATGCGAGATCATTATGTGTGGTTCTGCTTGGTGTGAATAGTGCCGTACCGGCTGCACTCCAACTACTTGTGAAACTGCGAACGGTACCTTTGTTGTAGTCGTCGTAGTAACCGACGTAAGGGATATTATTAGCATCTATAGCTACAGTTGTCCATAATGCTTGATTGGTAGATACTGGACCCCCACCTATAGTATACCATTGAGTGCTATTTGATGAGGCATCGTTACAATCTAGGTTGTTTGCTACATATCCTACTGGTTTTGTGCAAGATGCCTGGATAACTGAAGGATTTCCCCATCCATCGCCGTCATTATCTTGATACCAAAGTGGTGAGTTGCGTATTGTTACAGAAGCGAAACCACAAGCTCCATTAGAAGAGGGGCAATTGTTTTCGCCTCTTACATAATAAGTAGTGGTGGCAGTAACAGTAGTTACAATAGAGCTGCCCGTACCTACTAGCGTGCCTCCACAACTACCACTGTACCATTTCCAATTAGTGGCATCATTTAATGTGCCGCTTGTAACTGTTAAAGTAGCTGTTCCAGCAGAACAGCTAAAAGCTGGTGACGAAGAAGCGATAGGAGTGGAAGGTAAGTTTTTTACCATTTCTATCTTCATTACCGTAACTCTGTTACTGCTATTACCATCTCTGAAAGCCACATATGGTATACCGTATGGGTCGATTGTCATGGACAGGTGGGTGGCAGAAGCAGAACTGATATTAGCACTTACTACCTGCACCCAACTGCTGCCATTGTATGATATAACCACGCCTCTATCACTGTTGTTTGCGTCCGAGTAAGCTACATATGGAGTGTTATTTCCGTCTGTTTTGATTGTTATGTAGTTTGCGGTGCCAGTTGACAATCCAGTAGACGCACCGACATTTACCCAAGTAGAGCCGTTGTATTTTTTAACTACTAATTTGTTGCTGTAACTTCCATCATTATAAGCAACGTAAGGTGTCCCGCTTTTATCAATAGTAAGAGAAATGTAGGAGGCTGTACCATTAGAAATACCAGTTGAACCGACATTTACCCAACTGGAACCATTAAACATCATTACAGTAGCTTTATTACTACTGTTTCCATCTTGAAAAGCTAAGTAGGGAGTACCTGATGATGTAAGTGCTAGAGACGTGAAATTTACACTTCCGGAGGAAAAACCTCTTGAACCAACTGCTGCCCAGCTACTACCGTTATATTTCATTACGGTTGCTTTGTTGGCATGTGTGCTGTATAGTTCTTTGTATGCGTAATAAACATTATTGGATCCATCAATTGCCAGGCTGTTAAAAGCAGAGCCATCAGAAGTAGGGTTACTGCCTCCCAATGTAGACCATGACCCAGATGCAAACTTCATGATTGTAGGGGCTTGTCCGCTGTTATTATTTTGAGCTGCAAAATATGGATTGTTATCATTGTCAAGCGCCATAGAGCTATATATAGGCTGTCCTGAGAAGTTTTCAGTGCCTACCATTGTCCAAGCAGACCCATTGAATTTATATACTACTGATCCGTTTCCGTTATTATTATAACCAACATAGGGTATGCCATTGCCATCTACTACAATTGCTGTATTGTTGGCACCAAATGCTGAAATACCAGCACTACCCACATTGGACCATACTGAACTGTTGGTGTTATTGTCATTACAGTCAAAGTTGTTCTGTACATAACCTGTTGGTTTAGTGACCGAAGACTGAGTCACTGATGGATTTCCCCAGCCATCATTATCATTATCTTGATACCAAGTAATAGATTGCCCAAAGGATTTATTAGTTATAATGATGAGTGAGATAATAAAAAGCTTACGAAGTAAGATAGTGTTATTTGTTTTTTTTAATTTAATCATCTCTAATCCTGATTTGTTTATTCTCTTCATTTCTTTGGCACGGTATTTACGATAGCTTACTTCAAGGGGTTTCGTTTTTTTTGATATTTTTATTGAAGAAACTATCGATAATTAATTTTATTTAATTTTATAATTCATAACTTGTTGAGTGCTATTATTTTCTAATTTTCATGTTTGGATGTTACTCCTTTCTAAATTTTAGAAAATAATAATCGATTCAAAATAAATAAATTGTTCCATGTTGAAAAAAGACACATATAGATGTGGGTATGGGTTTACTTGCATATTTAGACGTTGCAAAATTAAACTATAGATTTTTGTTATTGATTACTTCTTCTTTATTGGGGTGTTAATGACATTTCATTAACAAACTCGTTAACCAAATTGTGAAGTTTGGATATTCTGTTGGAAGATTCTTCTAAAATAAAAATCAGCACAAAGTGTATTGTGTTTTCTTAGGATAGTTGCTTATAAAATCAAAAAACTCAGCAGAAATACCGATTAGATAATTTCTGCTGAGTTTTGAATGAAATTTTATTCGAGCGAAAATTAGATATTCAAATTATATTTACTACATTAAAAAGATAAATGTTAGTTTAGCATGAGAAGGTTTACACTTCTCTGAAGTATATTAAAGGCAATTTCTGCCATCATATTTTCTTTGTCTAGTGTGGGGTTAACTTCTGCAATTTCGAAGCAACATATTTTATGGTGCTGCATGAAAGAAGCTATAAGATCCTCAGCCTCTCTTTCTTTCAACCCATTGCTAACTGGTGTACCTGTACCTCTTGAAATTGAGCTGTCCAAGCTATCAACATCGAAACTAACGTAAATATCGTCGCAATTGGATAAATGAAGGAATGTTTGTCTTACAACATTTTCAACTCCTTTTCGGCGTAGTTCAGCAACTGTAATTACTTTGATGTTTCCTTTTTTGAGAATTGCTTCTTCTTCTTTTTCAAAATCTCTGAGCGCAATAAAAACGATGTCTTCCGGAATGATTTTGGGTTCAATTTTGCCTAGATTTTTCAGCTTTTGCCAAACTTCAACAGTTTTTGGATCGGGATTGTGCATTTGATTTTCTACATTGTCGTCTGCCAATGATATTGACAACGGCATTCCATGCATGTTACCCGATGGAGTAGTGTAAGGTGAATGAAGATCGGCGTGTGCATCAATCCAAACTACACCCAACCTACGTTTAGGGCGTGCCATTTTGAGACCGGCTATAGTGGCGCCAGCTGTACTATGATCGCCAGCTAAAACCAATGGAAAAAGTCCTGATTTTACTGTTTCAGCTACTGCTGTTGACACCCTTTCGTACATAGTATGTATGCCAACAATGCGTTTTGCGTATGGAGATGCAATGGGTTCGTACAATAATCTGTTTTCTGTTTCGACGATTTCTGATGGGAAATTGACAAAAAGATTGCTCATAAAGTCTAAAGCCGCAATTTTTATTGCATCAACTCCCAAACTAGCTCCACGTGTTCCGGCTCCTATCTCTGACCTTACTTCTAAGATTTTAATATTACGCATACACGCCAAAGATAAAGAAATCAGGCAACTTGCTGTCTATATCAATAAGTAAATGTGGTTCTTTTGTATTTCTTTTGTGTTTTTAGTTGTTTTGAATAGCGATGTTCTCTATGGCTATTTAAGTAATCTTTTGTCTTTTCTTGAAACCATTTTGCCAGCATATCTTTACTGTTGATGTTTGTATACATACTTGTTATTGTTATCACACTAAATTGCTTGTATGGGCTGTTTTTTTGGCTTCGCATACACGCACTAAGTAATGGATTTGAAGACATTCCCAAAGTGTGTTCAGTTAGTGTAATAATATGTGCAAAGAATGAAAGTGTGCAATTAGCTTTGAATCTACCGTATGTTTTAAGTCAATCTTATAATACGACTGGCGATAGGCCCAATTATGAAGTGATAGTAGTAAATGACGGATCTACTGACAATACTCTAGATGTATTGAATAACCTACAACACAAATTCCCACATATTAAAGTTGTAAATGTAAGCCCAGACGACAGTAATGGTAAAAAACAAGCTTTAGCTATGGGGCTAGCAACAGCTAGTTATGATATAATACTAATGACAGATGCTGATTGTAAACCTGCCAGTATTAATTGGTTGGCATTGATGATAGCGCCACTGATGGCTGGCAAGCAGATAGTAGCTGGTTATGGTGGATATAACAAGATGCCGGGACTTCTGAATGCTTTTATACGATGGGAGACAATGCATACTTATCTCCAATACAGTACCTATGCAGTTAGTGGAATTCCATACATGGCTGTAGGTCGCAATATGGCATGTCATCGCACAGTGATGCAGAAAGCAATATCGCATCCTATGTGGCGACAGTTGCCCTATGGAGACGATGATCTGCTGGTGACGATAGCTGGTACAGCAAGTAATATAACTGTGGTGTGTAATCCAGAAGCATTTACCTATTCGGATGCAAAATCAACAGTAACAGAATGGATACACCAAAAGCAACGGCACTTATCTACTGGTAAGTTTTATAAAACAAGTTCCAAGATCATGCTTGGAACTTATGCTTTGCTGCATGCAGGGGTTTGGATGAGTTTATTTTTTTGTTTGTTTTTAGTGTCGATGAAGACAGTTATAGTTCTTTTAATTGTAAGGTGCATACTTTATTGGTATTTATGGGAGAAAGTGTTGAATAAACTTCATGAAAAAATCCCTCTTTATTTAATGCCATTATTCGATTTGGGATGGATGATATATAACTTTGCATTTCTGCCGTACATAACTTGGAAAAACAAAAAAAATTGGAAATAATTTTAAAGTACTTTGATGATTTTACTGACACGCAGTTGCAACAATTCTCACAACTTAATGAGTTGTATAGAGATTGGAATGAGAAGATAAACGTGATATCTCGCAAGGATATAGACTCACTATATGAGCGACATGTTTTGCATTCACTAGCCATCGCTGCTATTTGCCCTTTTGATAAGGGCGCAGAAGTAGTAGATATAGGTACCGGTGGTGGTTTTCCTGGCATACCACTAGCTATTTTCAATCCTGATGTGCAATTTGTACTCACTGATAGTATAGGCAAAAAGATAAAAGTAGTGCAGGAGGTAGCAGATGCAATAGGCCTTACTAACGTAAAAGCGATACACACAAGAGTAGAAGATCTGAAAGGAATTTCATTTGATTATGCAGTCTCAAGAGCAGTAGCACCTCTAAATGATTTGTGGAGATGGGTATCTCCCATCATACGCCGTGGGCAAAAGGGAGAAGAACTGCCTAATGGGTTAGTTTGCTTAAAAGGAGGAGACCTAACTAAAGAAATAAATGATACGGGACTAAAACGCATAGTACAAGCATGGAAGGTACATGACATTTTTAGAGAACCATCGTTTGAAGAAAAGTTTGTAGTATATGTACCCAAACTGTAACATCTTTGTGTACTTTTGCGCCCTGATTTTAATGTTTTAACTTGATAATATGGGTAGGATATTTGAAGTTCGTAAGTCTACAATGTTTGCACGGTATGACCGTATGGCAAAGCAGTTTAGCCGAATAGGTAAGGAGATTGCTATAGCTGTAAAAAAAGGTGGTGCTGACCCTATGAATAACCCCATGCTACGCAGGGTGATTCAGAATGGTAAGTCAGTGAACATGCCTAAAGACAGAATTGAAGCTGCTATAAAGAATGCATTAGGCAAGGATACGAGTAACTATGATGAAGTATTGTATGAAGGTTATGGTCCACATGGAGTGGCTATACTGGTGGTTACCGCAACAGACAATACTACTCGTACTGTAGCAAACGTTCGTTCACATTTCAATAAAGGTGGTGGTGCATTAGGCAATAGTGGCTCAGTAGGGTTTTTGTTCAAACAACTTGGTGTGTTTAAATTGAAACCAGAAGGACTGAATATGGATGATATGGAACTTGAGTTGATAGATTTCGGACTGGAAGAGGTAGGAGAGGATAGTGAAGGTAATATTATAGTGCGTTGCGGATTTACTGATTTTGGTAATATGCAGAAAGCACTGGAAGAAAAAGGAATAACTCCAATATCTGCAGAGTTGGAGTGGATACCATTGAATACAGTACCTGTTTCAGAAGAACAGTCTGAAGATGTGTTTAAATTGATAGAGCGTGTAGAGCAGGACGATGATGTGCAGCAAGTGTTTCATAATATGGCGTAGTATTGCCACATTTATAATTATCCGGTTGTAATTATTGCCATAGTAGCAATGTATTGCAACCGGATTTTCTATTATTAGTTATAAGCATTGATAAGAAAACAATAAACTTTGGCAGGACCATGAACACCTACTACTAAAGTTTTCTCTATGTCAGCTGTACGGCTAGGACCTGTGGCTATATTTAACATTGAAGGAATATTGTTGCCATATTTTCTTTTCATTGCTTTGATGGCATCATCAATGTCGAAAACTACTTGGTCTAAATAAGCAAAAACTATATGTACTGGATAGTACATAGGGGCAGTTCGCCCCATATTTTGTGCACTGCTGAGCATAATGGAACCTGTACGAGCTATTAGCATTTCGCAGTCTGTGATACATGCATCTGCACTTTCAATAGGCGGATTAGCTGGCAGTACAAAATCCATTTTGTTGTTGTGAAATTGCTTCAGCATTTTTTCATCTGCACATAAGATTTGAGTCCATCCATTATTTTCATAAAGAATGCTAATACTGCTCATCAGGTCGAGTTCGCTATCGCAAAATATAAATTTACCACCCAAACTGATAAAAGTTTCGGCAAAAACCTCTTCGGGCGAATAGCTAGAGTGGGTGTAAATGGGGTCTGAATTTTTCTCAGCATCAGGGTAGGGCATAGGAAGTTGCTCTTCACTAATACTTTTCCTGATTTTAGCTAGTATATTCTCCTTTGCTTTCGACGTTTTGAAAGTTTGCATAAGAAGCAAATTTAATGAGGTTGAATTAGTTCTAATAGAAATGTGAACACTTTGGGTGTTCACATTTCTGATAATGATATTGTATGCTATGAATAACTAAGCTATTGCTGGTGTGTTGTTTTCAGAAACAGAGGTTTCGTCATCTTCAACTGGGGTATTGTCTTCATAAAGGCGTTTGCCCAACAATCTTTCCATATCATCTTTAAAGAGTACTTCTTTTTTTAGCAGTTCTTCAGCTATAATCTTCACTGCATCCATTTTATCATTGAGCAGTGCTTTTACTCTGCTATAGGCTATCTCTACAAGTTTTCTTACTTCATCGTCAATGATTTTACCAGTCTCCTCGGAGTAAGGTTTTGAGAAACTGTTCTCGTTTTGTGGGTCGTAGAACGAAATGTTACCTATTGCGCTATTCATACCATACATAGATACCATAGCATAAGCCATTTTGGTTATGTGCTGTAAGTCGCTTAGAGCTCCAGTAGAAATCTTACCAAACACTAACTCTTCTACAGCCCTACCGCCTAATGACATGCACATATCGTCCATCAGATGATCGGTAGTGCGTATGTATACTTCTTTTGGTAAGTATTGTGCATATCCGAGAGCAGCTACACCACGCGGAACAATAGTTACTTTTACCAACGGATGAGCATGCTCAAGGAACCAACCTGATACTGCATGTCCTGCCTCGTGATAAGCTATAATTCTTTTTTCTTCTGGAAGAATGATCTTGTTTTTCTTTTCAAGCCCACCTATTACTCTATCTATAGCATCATTAAAGTCGCTCATGTCAACTTCATTTTTGCCTTTACGGGCTGCAATAAGAGCTGCCTCGTTACAAATATTTGCAATATCCGCACCAGCAAAACCAGGGGTTTGGATAGCTAGTTTTTTGATATTGAGGTCTTTCGAGCGTTTGATAGGTTTAAGATGTACGTCAAATATTTTTTCTCTACCTTTTACATCTGGGATGTCTATAGATATTTGGCGATCGAAACGGCCTGGGCGAAGAAGCGCTGCATCTAGCACATCGGGCCTATTAGTTGCAGCAAGTACTATGATACCACTATCGCCACTAAAACCATCCATTTCTACCAGCATCTGATTGAGGGTGTTTTCTCGCTCATCATTGCTCATCATCATGTTTTTACCACGAGCCCTACCAATGGCATCTATTTCATCAATAAAGACGATACAGGGGGCTTTTTCGCGAGCTTGCTTAAACACATCCCTTACTCTGCTAGCGCCTACACCCACAAACAACTCTACAAAATCTGAACCAGACATAGAGAAGAAAGGAACTTGCGCTTCACCAGCCATTGCTTTTGCCAATAGAGTTTTACCAGTACCGGGAGGACCGACTAACAATGCACCCTTGGGTATCTTGCCACCTAAAGCGGTGTATTTTTTAGGATTTTTAAGGAAATCTACTATCTCCATCACTTCCACCTTAGCTTCGTCAAGACCAGCGACATCGTTAAATGTGATGTTTACACGAGTGCCTTTTTCGAAAAGTTGTGCTTTCGATTTTCCTATGTTAAAAATACCCCCCGCACCCCCTGCTCCACCACCAGAGCCCATCTTACGGAAAACCAAGAAATACATAGCTACCAGAAAGATAATAGGTAAAAGGAATGTCTGTAAGAAGGCATGCAAAACATCGCCATGAATGTCATAGATGACGGGGACTTTTTCAGGCTCTGTCATCTCCTTTTGAGCATCGTCAAGATCTTTGTTGAACTGCTCTACACTACCAATTTTGAAAGTGAATGCTGGTATTTTGTCATTAGCAGTAGCCAATGAAGGTACCTTACCTGGTGTTGTAGGTGGTACTGTGCCAGGCTTTAGGAACACTTCAACATGTTCTTTATTCACCACAACCACTTTGTTCACCTGCTTTTTGCCTAGGTACTCTTTGAAATCTTTGAAACTCTTTTCTGTAACTGATGCGCCAAAGTTGCCCCCGTAGAACTGAGCACCCACTATAGCGAGTAGAATGAGACCGTAAATCCAGTATATGTTAAATTTGGGACCTTTGCGAGGGGCATTAGGATTATTATCGCTGCCTGGTCTCAGGTCGTTGGGTGGGGTATTCTGCTTATTATCTTCCATCTTATAATTAATCGAATAAACAATGTTTCTATTAAAATCTTTAAGCCATTATCAATGTTCTGCTTTTGGAGCATCTTCCCACAGACTTTCGAGATTGTAAAAAGAACGTTGCTCATGTTGGAAAACGTGAACAACTATATTTACGTAATCGACAAGAGTCCAGGTGTCACCATATTCTTTGTGGAAAGGTTTTTCGCCACATTCTTTTTCTACTTCGTCAATGATATTATCGGCTATTGATTTGAGGTGCGTATTAGAATTTGCTTCGCAGAGTACGAAATAATCAGCCACAGCTTCATCAATCTTCTTCAAATCCAGCGATACTACTTCAGCTCCCTTTTTATCCTTTATGGCGTTTATTATAGTTTTAAACAGTTTGCTGTTCTTATTAAGGCGAGGTGCCGTTACTTTACGTACTTTTAATTCTTTGATTATATTCTCCAACTCGATTTGTTAGTTTTGTTTGGTAAATTTCCTAAATTGTTTTACCAAAATTATAAATCTTTTCCCACTTAACCACATGTTAAAAACTGATTTAGGGTTAATAACTCTTGATATTGTTGATAGTACCAATAACTATGCCATGCAACTCATCAGTGACGATAAGGCGTGCCATGGACTAATAGTTTTAGCCGATCTACAGACCCAAGGTAAGGGTCAACGAGGTAGGATTTGGCAGTCTGTAGCGGGCGAAAGCCTACTAATGAGTATAATTTTAGTGCCAAAACATAGTTTGGTGCATCAATTTGTGTTTTCTGCAGGTGTGGCAGTAGCAATTGCCAATATTTTGCAAAAGTACACTGAAGATAAAATTGTTACTATAAAGTGGCCCAATGATATTATAGTCAGTGACAAAAAGGCAGGAGGGGTGTTAATTGAGAATGTTTTGCAGGGTAGTAGGTGGGTTTACACTGTGGTGGGTATTGGTGTCAATATTTGTCAGGACAAATTTGCAGATGAGTTGTTTCATGCTACTTCTTTAAAGATTGAGACAGGAAAAACGGTGGAAATAAAAAAAATATGTTTAGAAATAAGCAATGCTATTAAAGAATTTGCATCATCAAATTTATCTGTAGACCAAGTGATGGCTGCTTACAATCACCTACTTTTTAAGAGGAATTGTACTCAGAAAATAAATGATAATTCAAAATTAAGGAATATAATTGTCAAAGAGGTTAGGCCTGATGGTGGGCTTGTGGTGCAAAACGAACATGGGAAAGATGAAATACTAGAGCATGGGAACCAAATGTGGGTGTGGGATTAATGTGAAACTATTTATTGGTGAATTCTTCAATCTTTAGGTCGTCAACTACTAAATCTTTTTTGCTGAATTGGTTCCACACATATACGTGTATACTTGTAACCTTTTTGTTTGGTACTCTAATGTCGAAATAAACCGTCTTTTTTTCGCCTGATTTTAGGAATCGTCCTATTCGTAGTGTGTTTTCTATTATGTATTCGTCATTATCATCTAAACGTAATGCCATAGATGGGAGATCCCATATGTAGGTCTCGGCATCTTTACTATAGAAAGTGGCAGTAGCTCGTACCCATGTGCCTGGTTTAGAAGGGGAGTAGGGTATTTTGTGAGAGTTTATATGGTCAAATTGTTTGTTCAATAATATTGCTTTCCCATTCATAATACTATCATTCACGCAATTAGGGGCAGTACAAGTATCGAAATTATTGAAGTACAGCAGCTTCATATTTTGAGGGGTACCTTCGTACATGTCTGATACATCAAGCAATTTTTTCGTATCGGTAGGCGCACTCCATCTACCTATCACGCGCCAGTAGTATGATTTAGACATGCATTCGCCATCGTACAAACCATCTTTGTGATATTGTACAAAAATCCAAATATTCAGGTAGGAGAATAAACATGCCAGTAATATAAATGCTACACTCAAGATTTTTTTGTTTCGAGCATAATCTACAATAGCTGCTAAAGGAATGCACAATACAGCATAGCTCTGCACCATTGCACGCCCTCCATACCACCAAATATCCCAAGCAGAAACTATATAGTAGCTAATGAATGAAAAAACTATTATTGCCGTTCTGTGTTTTCCAAACCTTACAAATGGTAAAAAACCTACAATTGCCAATGTCATCATAGGGCAATAGGTGAGCCATCCGCAACGGTAATTGAAACTGTAGAGGTAGGCGTGTGGGTGTAACCATGAGAATGTTTGCCCACCATAACTATACACTAGCCAATTCCCTGAAACATATTTCCAGTAAAACAGCTGAATTGAAATGACCATACTAGCAGCCAGTACTGCAAGAATCATTTTTTTGTAGTGTACTACTATGTTTCTCAATTGAACGCTGATACCTTTCAAGCTGGGTACATCTATGCCCCATAACAACGGAATAAGAAGAGATATGATTTCGGTGGGGCGAGTAAGTGTAGCGAGACCCACCAACAGCCCAATGCGAAAAGCATGTTTGTAGCTGAACGTTTGATAAAAATAGTGGGTGTTGAGTAATATGAAAACGTATACTGTAAAGAGCCAAGTGTGTGACATGCCCACATCTATACTAGCATAGTTGAGGTAGTTAGTACCGATCACCAATAGTAACAACGTAATGCCTACGACTTTGTCATTATAAAATAGCAGAAGTAATTTTCTAAGATACCAAAGCCCAAGTAATCCAATGAGCAACCCTGCAGTTTGTATTCCCACTTGGTAGGGTGTAGAAAAGCCATCTTGTGGATAACCGAGAATGCCAGCAGTGAAATGAGAAAGCGTAAAAAATGGTAGGTACATTAATGCCATACCCGATGAATACTTCATAACAAAATTGCCATTATCTAGCGGCATAGTTTGTTGAGGGTCGGTATTGGTGGGTCGATATTTTTGAAGAATAGAATCTTTGAATGATATTTTTTTTAGGTCGTGGTAAATAAAAGTAGCTGGTAAATACCAATAATAGCCAGATACATCCCAGCTTATAGTAGCTTCTGTAGCAGACTTGTTCCATCGGGGATAGAAGAAGAACGATGAATAACAAAGTACTATTACAGATAAGATGTACGCAATTCTAGAAAGCATGGAGCAAAGTAATAAAACTTTAGAGTAACGGAATCAATTGTGATTTATTATGTTATATCTCAAAACTCTAAAGTCGTTAAACTATTAAGGCTACCGATTGGTAGCCTTAATAGTTTAACGAAACAACAAAATTATTACTTATTAATTAGTAGTCTCGACTGAAGTTTGTTGCCATTTTGATTTACAAATAGCAAAGTATAAATACCACTTTGTAAATCAGCTGTTTCTATTTCAACATGTGCATTTTTACAGGAAATGGTTTTTACTACTCTTCCTACTGCATCAATTACATTAATCGTACCAGTAACATTTGTAATTCCAGCTATGTCTATATACACTTTGTCGGTTGCAGGATTAGGATAAGCTTCCATAGATAATGCATTAGCATCCACATTGTTGACGCCAGAAATAGGAGTATTGGTGTAAAAATACTGTGTGAATTTGCAGCCAAAGTCATGGGCATAAGTGCCAGAATATACGTAGCCATTCATAGTGATATTGGCATTAGAACCATATTTTTTTACGAACAAGCTACCTCCATTTACACCTGCGCTGGGATTTGCGTCATACAACCACCAATGTAAACCGTCGCAACCACCGTCTGTAATCTCAAATCTGTAACATCCTGTAGGTAATGTAACAGTGTCTGTATACAAAGTGTTAATTGCAGCACCAGTTCGCTCACGAACCACTACATTATTTTGGTCATAAATTTTCCAGTTCGTTTGGCTGGTACCACCTGCTCCAGTTTGATTGTTGGGTCTGAACATGACACGGAACTGACCATCCCATTTAGGTGATGGAGCAAAATCAGACATCATTTTATCGTTTGTACTATCAGCATCACCGCTTCCATTTACAGATGTTATTTTTACAACAAATGTTTTAGTGCCAGTGCTACCAGCAATCGATTGTAGGTTAGTAAGGTCAGGTAATGCAATTTCTGTAGATTCCAACGGGTTAAGCGTACCCGACCATGTGTAAGTCTGCATAACAGAATCCTTAATACCGTACTCAAAAGATATAAGATTAATGAAAGCGGCACCTCTGTTCTTGACTGTTATACGAGGTGAACCACAAATTGGGTTTTGTCTGAAATGGTTTTCATTGTTGGTGGGAGAGATAATATCCTCAATTGATGCATCTTTAGTTTTATTGATGGGGCCGTAGTGTACAAGGTGGGTTTCGGTAGTGTAGCTGCCTAAACCACCGCCGGAACTGGCGTAAGCATCGAAATCTAATTTTACGTTAAATGGAGTTCCTGCTGTTACTCCTGTTAGTTTGTGCACATTAGGTTCTATCAAATCGCCAGGGCACCAGTTAGCACGGTCGAACAACCAAGTGCCAGACTGAGGATATAATTCATTGGAACCACAATTATCTCTCCAAATAGCTTTTGTAGCAATGGAGGTACTATTTAGGACAACCTGATAGTTTTTAGATAAGAACTCGCAGCAACCTGCATCATCGCTGCCATGACCTGTTATTAGAAACTTGAGTTCAGAATTTTGAGTGCCTGAAGGTGCAGTTGCTGTTACCTCAGGAAAATAGGTATCTATGTCAGTAGCACCGCCATAGCTGTAGCTACCACGCCATAGGCGTTCAAGACCCACGACATTTCTGTCAGGCGTGCCCTCAACAAAAGCGAATTTGATGTTGCCTGTAAATCCACCTGAATAGCCAGAATAGTGCAAGCGCACCGTGCCGCTACCTTGCAATTTGCTAGCATAGTCTGTAACATCAAATACATATCGGTGTGTCCAGCTGTTGGGAGTACGAGGTGCACCTGAGTTGGCATAAGGAGTAATTAACCTGCCAAGCTCTAGCGTGTCGCCACCAGGGGTCATTAAATAGTTTTGAACCGTGTAATCCCAGTCACCACAATAAGTAGGTGACCCGGGGCATACGTACTTACCGATAGTCACTACCATATAAATATTGCGGTAGGTACCTGTAGTTGGGAAGTTAATGGTAGAATCGTAGTTGCCATACCAAGACAGCTGCGATATATTAGCTTGTACCCAAGTAGTATCACCCGGTGCTGCCGTGGCAATACCTGAAGACAACAGAAACGCGCCTAAAAGAAGTTTTAGTTTATTCATTACGAAAAGTTAATTTGTACTTCAAAGATAGATAATAATGCCTCAAAATATATGAGCTGTTTGTGTAAATAATTAATGACAATTTATCAATCGGTAGCATAAAAATATTGTTCATAACTGGTTTTACATAGCGGTAGGAAGGTTTGTTATTTTCGTTTATTAAAGGAAAGGTTTTTAATCCTGAGTAATTTTATCACAGCAATTGAAGTTCTTGAATTGTGTCGGGCATTTAGTTTAATTTTGATTTAAGGAACAATTAGAAACTGACTAGAGATGTTTTCTGCAACTACACATATAAGGGTAAGGTATGGCGAAACAGACCAAATGGGATATTTGTATTACGGCAATTATGCCTTGTACTATGAGGTAGGCAGGGCAGAGGCCATAAGAGAGTTGGGATTTACGTACAGACAACTGGAAGAGATGGGTGTTATGATGCCAGTTGCAGAGTTAAATGCTAAGTATTACCGACCGGCATTGTATGATGATCTCATTACTGTAAAAACAACATTGCAAGAATTGACCGGTGGTACCAAGATTCAATTTCATACTTCATTATTCAACGAAGCTGGGGAACTGTTGAATAAAGGAATAACCACACTTGTGTTTTTTGACCCTATTGAGAAAAAGACCATTAATATGCCTGATGAATTATACAAAAGACTAGCACCATATTTTACTGATACTATATGAGCAACATTGCAGCATCTATCATCACGATAGGAGATGAACTACTGATAGGACAAACGATCGATACGAATTCGGCATGGATAGCCAAACAACTTAATCAACAAGGCATAGACCTTCGCAGGCGAGTAGCAGTAGGTGATGAGTGGCAGCCTATTATTAATGCGCTAGATGATGAACTAAAAGAGGCACAACTGGTAATAATTACCGGAGGGCTTGGACCTACTGCCGATGATATAACTAAGCCATTATTGTTGCACTATTTTGGAGGTGCAATGAGAACTGATGCCCGAGTGTTGGAGCATGTGAAAGGGATTTTTGCAAAGCGTAACAGACCTATGCTGGAGCGTAATTTGAAACAAGCAGAGGTGCCGGACACTTGTACAGTACTCTTCAACAGGTTGGGTACTGCACCAGGGATGTGGTTTGAACGAGAGGGTAAGATAGTGATATCACTGCCGGGTGTACCCTTTGAGATGGTAGCAATAATGGAAGATGAGGTACTGCCCCGATTATTGGATAGATTCGAAAGTGATGCTATCATCCACCATACTATAGTAACAGTAGGTGAAGGTGAAAGTTTTATAGCTGAAAAAATACAAAGTATTGAAGAATCGTTGCCGTCGCATATCAAACTTGCCTACTTGCCTGGTGCTGGGATGGTGAAACTAAGATTGACAGGTAAAGGCTCCGATGAAGCTGCACTAAATGAATTAATTGTAGGCTATAAGAATAAAATAGCAGAGATGCTAAAAGACATTGTGATAGCTATGTCTGATATGCCCTTGGAGAGAGTATTGTTTGAGCAGTTTATGTTGAAAGGAAAATCTCTTGGACTAGCTGAAAGTTGCACAGGTGGCTATATTGCTCATCACCTTACACAGGTTCCTGGTTCGTCGGCGTACTTTAAAGGTGGTATAGTTTGCTATCAAACATCGATTAAAGAAAATGTGTTAGGGGTAAGCACAGATACTATAATGATGAGTGGAGAGGTAAGTGAAGCTACTGCAATAGAACTAGCTAAAGGAGCAATGAAAGTGCTAGATGTAGACTGTGCATTGTCAGTAACCGGATTATTGGGACCAGCAACAGACGAAGATAAAGAACCTGTGGGTACTGTGTGGATGGCAACGGCAAGTATGGATAAAGTAGTGTCTAGAAAGTTTGTATTTCACTACGATAGAATTAGGAACAAAGAAATGGCGGTATCGATGGGGATGCTGATGATATACAAGTACATTAGCGACGTAAACTAAATGCGTATTACTCAAAACACCCTACCAATGGATAGGGTAGGGTGTTTTGAGTAATAATTTACTATCCGTTTATTTTTTCTTCTAGTTCCATCATCGATTCGAATATCTTATCATATTCAGTGTTTTTCTCTTTTAGTTTGGCAGATTGTTTACGATATTCTTCGTCTACCTTCTGAAACTCTTGCCTGTTTGAGTAGAAGGCTGGGTCAGCCAGTTTAGCTTCGAGTGCTGCTACTTCGGTTTTGAGTTTGTTGATTTCTTCTTCCAGTTTCTGAAGTAGTTTTTGTTGTTTCTGATAGTCTTTTTTCAGGTTGTTAAGCTGATCGTTGTTTACGGTGACCTTTGGAGCGGGTTTTTCTTCTTTTTTAGCTGCTATTGCTGCTGGCTTGTTTGTAGAAGGTAGTTCACGTTTCAGCTTATCCTTGTGCCACACATCCCACTCGTCATAGGTGCCATTAAATTCTTTAATTTCGCCATTTTCGATGTTCCATATTTTATTAGCGGTTTTGCTAATGAAATACCTGTCGTGTGACACTATTATAAGGGTACCCTTGTATTTGTTGAGGGCCTCTATCAGCATTTCCACGCTCTGCATGTCCAAGTGGTTGGTAGGCTCATCCAGTAGTAGGAAGTTCCCTTTGGCTGCTATAACCTTTGATAGTGCTACACGGGCTTTTTCGCCACCAGATAGTACTTTAATGCGTTTGAATACATCATCACCACTAAACAAGAAACAACCTAAAAGTTGTCTCAACTCCAGCTCAGTTTTGCCACTGCCACACCTTTTCAGTTCTTCCAGTACTTCCAATTCCACATTTAGGGCTTCTAGCTGGTGCTGTGCATAAAAACTTTCTTCTACATTATGTCCCCATTTACGTTCTCCCTCTATAGGTTCTTGTCCGGTTATGATTCTGAGCAATGTAGATTTACCCTTGCCATTGGCACCTATGAGTGCTATTTTGTCACCTCTGTTTATTTCAGCAACGGCGTTATCTAGAATCGTAAGACTGCCGTAACTTTTAGAAACACCGTTGAGCGTACATATTATTTTACCAGGTTGAGTGGCTACATCAAAATTAATGTTCATAACCGGAACCGAGCCATCTGGCGCCTCTATTACATCTAGTTTGTATAGCCTTTTTATTGCACTTTGTGCGGCTGCGGCTTTGGTAGCTTTGGCTCTGAATCGTTCAATAAAACGTTCTTGCTGACGAATATACTCTTGTTGGTTTTCGAAAGCACGCTGCTGCAGGTCCATACGTTCCAATTTTTCCTTTTGGAAGAATGTATAGTTGCCGGAGTATTGGTGCAAATCGCGCTGCCAAACCTCCACAATTTTAGTCACCATACGGTCTAAGAAGTACCTATCGTGCGATACGATGACCACACTACCAGGGTAGCTGATAAGGTATCTTTCAAGCCATTCAATAGACGGAAGGTCCAAGTGGTTGGTGGGTTCATCCAGAAGTAGAAGTTCCGGTTGTTGTAGCATCATTTTTGCAAGTAGTACCCGCATTCTCCACCCGCCACTAAACTGGTCGTAAGGGCGTTGCAGATCGGCAGTAGAGAAACCCAACCCTTCCAGTACTTCTGCACTTCGGTGCTCCATCTCATATCCACCAGCTACCTCAAAGTCGTGTAGTGCATGGCTGTAGTCGTCCAGTAGGTCGGCATCATCTGGTTTGCTTTCCAGTTCTTTGATGATGCGTTCCATCTGTTTTTCAACTTCGTGTGCCTTTTCAAAGGCTTGCATACCTACTTTAAGTATAGACTCATTGGTAGAGAAGCTTAATAAGTCTTGGTTGAAAAAACCTAATGATACATCTTTGGGTTTATTTATTACTCCACTTTCTACTTTGTAAGCGCCAGTCATTAGCCTGAGCAGGGTTGATTTACCAGCACCATTGCTGCCTACTAGCCCGATACGCTCGCCTGTTCCTATCTGCCAACTGGCATCTTTAAGAATTTCTCTGGCTCCGAATGAAAATGTAATATTTTGTAATGAGATTAGCATAAGGCTGCAAAATTACAAGCCTAAATCCGATAAAACTAAAGTATACCTCAGAAAGTATGGTACAATGAATAACGACACGCATTATTTGTGAAGACAACTGAATAATATACACAAAGGAGAGATGCTAAATTGGAGCTATGTACCTGTATCACTGATGTGCAGGAGCAATTCCTAATATCCTTTCTGCTATCGTTTCAGCACACCGTTCGCCATCTATAGCTGCCGAAACAATGCCACCAGCATATCCGGCACCTTCTGCGCAAGGGTAGATGCCTTTTATTTGTATGTGTTCAAGTGTTTCTTTGTGACGGGGAATACGCACTGGCGAGCTGGTGCGCGACTCAGTGGCTACCATTACGGCTTCGGCTGTGTAATATCCTTTCATTTTTTTGCCAAACGTTATCATGGCTTTTTTCAAGGCTTCATTCACGGCAGAGGGTAGTACATCTATCAGTTGTACACTTTTCAGGCCGGGTATGTAGGAGCAAATGGGCAGGGTAGTAGACAGCTTACCCGAAACGAAATCGGTCATTCGTTGTGCTGGTGCTACTAATTTGCCTCCTCCAGCCTCGAAGCTACGCTGCTCCACCATTTTTTGGTAGTGCATAGCAGCTAATGGTCCCGTAAAATTGAAAGCTGTAAAATCCTTTTCGTCAACGGCTACTACAGTGCCTGAATTAGCAAAAGGATTATTGCGTTTAGATGGAGACCAACCGTTTACTACAATTTCACCAGGGGCAGTAGCGGCAGGGGCTATGATGCCACCCGGACACATGCAAAAAGAAAAAACACCTCTTCCGTTTTCTTGAGATACTAATGAGTAGCTGGCAGGTGGCAGGTGCGGATGGCGTGTAGTACAGTGATATTGTGCAGTGTCTATCAGGTGTTGTGGATGCTCTATGCGCACACCCAACGCAAATGGTTTAGCTTCTACAATTACTCCTTTTCTATGTAGT
The DNA here is from genome assembly GCA_027484425.1 of Sphingobacteriales bacterium. Lineage (GTDB taxonomy): Bacteria > Bacteroidota > Bacteroidia > Chitinophagales > Chitinophagaceae > Nemorincola. Next base: position 37,717 of record JAIXSZ010000072.1, on the reverse strand, counting down.
AATTCGAATATGTCTCTTGCCGAATGACCAGTAGCTAACAGAACCGAATCGCAATTGATAACATCACCATTGCTGGTAGTGATACCTTTAATACAATCGTTAACTATCTGTAAATCAATGAGTTTTGTGTCAAAGTGTACTTCACCGCCACAAGCTATTATTTGTTCTCGGATTGCAATAATGATTTGTGGCAATTTGTTTGTGCCAATATGTGGGTGTGCATCATACAGTATATTTTCGTCTGCACCATAATAATGAAACAGTTGCAATATGCGCTGCACGTTGCCCCGTTTTGTCGAGCGTGTATATAGTTTCCCGTCGCTGTAGGTGCCAGCACCACCTTCACCAAAACAATAGTTCGATTCTGGATTAACGACACCCTCTTTATTCAGGGCTGCAAGGTCTCTGCGACGGCTTCTAACGTCTTTTCCTCGTTCTATGATTATGGGTTTCAGCCCTAATGCAATCAACCTCAATGCCGCAAACAAACCAGCAGGACCAGCCCCCACTATGAGTACATGCGGAGCATTGGTTACATTTTTTAGTTCGGGTTCAAACGGTGACGGGATCTCAGGCTCGGTGTCTACATAGACGTATAACTGCAATATATACTTGGCATCTCGAGAACGTGCATCTACTGAACGCTTAGAGATATGGTAACCTGTTATTCTATCTTGGCTGACACCACATTCTTCACCAGCGGCTATTTTGATGCTTAGATCATCAAAAGCGGCTGAAGGTAATAATGAAATCGTGATCTGTTTGACCATTTGAAAGATAACTGAACTTATGGTGGTAACTAGAAACTACTTCCGTTAATCGTTATTGAAACTAAGTTTTAAATAGCCAAACACCAAAATTATAGAAGCAGCAATGCTTACAATGGATAGCGCAATCATAATACTGATAAACGTGTCGAAACCAGAGTTGCCCCCCCATGACAAAAAGAACAATGCGCCATAAATGGAGGCGGGTAATACAAGAATGCCTAAAACTAAGTTGGTTATTCTGTGTTTGAAATAAAATTGAGCTGCAAATGCTGCAAAGGTAATTAATGCAAAAAAATTGACATAACCACCCACTGCCAAACTCGTTACAAACCAAGCAAGCGATAATAGCATGTAAAAAACATAAGTTCCCAAAACCAGTTTGCTGTATTGTGTTTTATTCATTTTGTTATTTATAGCAGTAACTTTACCCCAATTTTTATACCGATTCTTTGAGGATTATTGGTTGAAATTTTATTGTTGTTCTTGAGACCCAAATACTTTCTGTGCCTTGGCATTGTATTCCTCAGCACGGCCCATGTCTCTGGTTTGTTGCGCTAGCTGAACCGCCAATTTGTAGGCTTGTTCGTTGTATGGGTCGGCAGCTATCGATAAATCTATCTCGCTAAAAGCAGCATTTGCATTACCAGAAACAGCATAAGTATAGGCTTTGAAGAAGTGACCATAACCTGCATTGTACTTTTCCAATTCAGAATACAACTTCAGTGCATCTTCTACTTGTTTGTTTTTCAATAGTATATCACCCATAGTTTGATATACGTTGATATCACCTGGATTTTTGCTAAGAGCTTTTTTTCCTGCATAGGTAGCCGAATCCATTTTGCCCTCAGCAGCATACAGCCGCACCATTTCAGCCCATACTAGTTCATTGCCAGGGTATTCTTGCAGTGACGCCAAGAACATTTCTTTTGCTTCTGCATATTTCTTTTCTTGCATCAATTGAAAACCAGCAAGGTCTTTTTTGGTTTTACGCTTCAATACAGCAGCTATTGGCACTCCGTCTACTACTACCTTATGTATAGTTTCTTCAGGCGGCCAGTTGCCAGTATTCAGCTGTGCAGCATCAACAAATCTCGAAAAAATTATACAGTAGTCCCAGTCTTTCGTGTAGCGGTCGTTGTACCTGATATAAACAGGTATGGGGCTGTAAGCGTCTTTGAAGTCACTGTGTTCTTTAACAAACTGCTGGTACACTTCATCTCGCCTGAAGTCGGCATATCGTTCGTATATGCCAGCATATTTTGAAGGAAGGTTTTTCCTATTGGTTTGGTACAAAGCAGCAATCATTGGGTAAGTACAATTGGTACCTATCACAGCTTTTTTGTTTTCCAATTGTTCGTTTTTTACCAGCCACTCAGTTGCTTCTTTTATACCAAGCATATAGTAGTCGGTCTCATATTTGCCATACATGCCTTTCAGTCCACCGGCAATTTCGTTATAATAAAGCGATTCGTAAGGGTGACTAGCTATTACAAATCTTGCAGGCAGGAACAGACCAATAATGACTAGTGCAATGCCAGCCAACTGCACGGGTTTGCGAGCAGATGATATTAGCACATTCCAACCCAGAGCAGCTATAACCACTATCGGAGGATACACGAACAGGAAATGTCGCCAACCGTCATATAAAGACGAGTGCTTGTAAATAGCATAAAAAACTGGAAACACTATAGTGAACAACACCATTCCTGTAAATAGGAATACTTTAGGGCTTTTCTTGAAAGCAAATAACATCCCCACAATGCCTAGTGCACTACCTGCTAAAACTATAAGTGGTGCAGTATAACTAATGTAACGGGGTATATAATACCAGGGCACCTGATTACTGAGAATTTTGTTGCCATCGTATAGCATACCAATATTCACAAAGAAATTAGACATTACTTTAAGTGCTTCAAGTGGTTTGTCTATGATACCCAAATGTGCGTATGGCCAAAACAGCACCGCTATTAAATAACCAGCTACAGCCACTATCGCAAACTGTTTAGCTATTCGTGCATTAACAATACCCTTCGTGTTCTTAGTGTACACAGCGTATACAAATATGAATAGTAGTAAATAGGCTATGAGCAAAAAGCCACCTATACGTACACCCATAGCCCAGCCTATACTGCCAATAAGCCCCACTATGTGGCGGGCACTAGGACGAGGAAGTGACTGCAAGAATAATAAGATGAAATAGATACCAGCAGTGTAGCCTACTGAAAAAGGAATGTCTTTAGGATTTGCAAAATTGTGACCAAACCAGCTAGGTGACAGTATTAAAAATACCATTGCAACTATACCGGCATTCCAGCCTCCTAATAGTCTCGCCAATTTACCAGCATATATAATACCTATTGCACCCACTATAGCATTAATGAAGTGCATGGTAGTGTAGTGATCCCAGATGTGGAAGACATTATACACAAATGCAGTTATAAAGTCGAATATACCACCATAGTATTGTATACCGCTTGTGGCAGTTTGAGCCTCAGTGTCTCCATTAAAAAAGTAGTTGTAAATACTGTTGCCGTAGTCGAAATGCCAGTGCTCATCGCCAGTTACAGCATAATTGAAACTGAGTAGGGGCATGACAATCATGAGCAAAATGCTGATAATATTAAAAGCTGCCCTGCCTCTTATTCTAGATTTAAATTCCGCACTAGCATCGGCAGAAAGTTTGAAAGGCAGTACGAAACTATTGAATAACCATAATCTGAAAGAAATAGATAACACACCTATGAGCATCAGGATCGAGTCTTTGACCACATTTACCTTGCTTTCGGGCATATTTACCCAGTTTACGGGCATTTCCTTAATTTTTATGTCATTAAGGTCTGCTTGATACAGCAATTCGACATCGTGCGACCAGCCTTTACTGTGCATGTTGCCAAACAAAAAATGTGCTACATCTTTTGGATATAGTTTAAAGCCACATTGCGTATCTCTTAGTTGTAGGGTAGTAAATACCTGAACAATGCCATTAAATACCCCACCTATCATTCTTCGGCTTTTCAGTGCCTCTACTTTTCCTTCTTCGTGCTTGCGAGAGCCTATATATACTGCCCTCTCACCCGAGAATATGTTTTTTTCCTTGCGCTCCCATGTTATCAGGTCAGTAGGCTTTGTAGACATATCGGCATCTAGCGTTAATATGTAATCGCCTTTTGCCATACTTACTCCTCTTTTCAGTGCGCTGCCTTTGCCCCCATTAGTGGGCATTTTTTCTACGGTTATTTTGCTTTTAAGAAAAGAGTATTTGTTTTCTACTGCAGCATTTATTTTTTGTACAGTATCATCTTTACTGCCGTCATCTACCACAATTACTTCGTATGCACCTTTCCATTTTTCTTCAAAATCGGCAAGACCTTGCAACATAATTTCTACTCTTGCAGACTCATTGTAACAAGGAATTATCAGCGACAATAAAAAACTACGATTGCCCGTGTTTCCGGCTACTGTAGATGGGGTGGGCTGGTTAGTCTTCATCTTTAATTGAAAATTATTTGTTCAGATTGCCAATGTACACCCAGTCGCCCTGAATGTTTGTGCAGATGTTGTTTTTAATGTTGATTTCTTTTTGCAAATAAGCTGCTATGGGGTAAAAATTGAGATGTAAATCCATAGTAAAATAATAATAACGCTGACATGGTGTTACTATTATCAGTTGTTTGCGTGCCACGCGTTTTAGTTCGTTTATTGCTTCTGGCAGCTCCCTCAAGTGCTCTATAGTATGTGAGCAGGTGACCACATCAAATTCATTGTCCTCAAAAGGTAATTTGTAAATAGTACCTTTTTTGTAAGCTGCTTTCTTCAGTGTTGGTACATTGTCATAAAGGTCGCAGCCTGTTGTTTGCAGGTTGGTGTTGTCGCCTATATAATTCAATAAAAAACCTCTTCCACAGCCCACATCCAGTAAGTTTTTAGCATCTTTATCTATCGTTTCTACCAGATACTTTATGCTGGGCATGTTCATATCTGTGGGTCTGTCATATGCCAAGCAATCAAGGTTGCGATATATCTCAGAGAATTGATCTTCGGTAAGTGTGTAAGCGATATCTTTAAAATCCATGTACAAGCGCACATTCTTGCCCTTGAACCATATATGAAAAAACGGATACATAAACCATCTGGAGTCTCTTATAGCAGGTGGCAACCAGTTGTCCATTACATATCGTATGGCATTTGTTATAGAACGGTTCATTTAAGTCTTAAATATTTTATGCCATTAGCACTGATTCAGCACTCACAGCAGCTAAATTTGCTGTACTGTAAGCAGAGACAATTTTAATGTATGGTTACTATTTTTGAGTCGATTTATAATTTCGCAACACTATATTTTCAAATCCAACTATCAGATTAGAAATTTTGAATTTTTAGATTGTGTCATTATAAGTTTCAAAAGTAATTAAAGTTGCTAAATTTACAGCCGTATATAATGCTAAATACCGCTTAATGGATCTGAAAGAATTAGAAGCCGGAGTAAACCCTGATGTGCATTGGTATTACCAGAGCAAAATATTGCCCCTAATCAGTTACACCCGCAAATTACTGTCTAATGACCTGCCTCTGACTATCGTAGATGTCGGTTCTGGTTCTGGTTTTTTTGCAATTAGCCTTGAAAAAGAATTCAGAGAAAAAATCAAGAAAGTATATCTGGTAGATATCAACTACACAGCCGAGGAAATAGCTGCTACCCAAAATGATAAAATTCAGAAAACCCTGCGTATCCCTGACGAAATAGAAAACGGTTTGGTAATATTGATGGATGTACTAGAGCATCTCGAAGATGACTTGAGAATGTTGCAAGATATTAAGTCAGCAAGCCGCGGTAATAACAATCATTTCTTTATTACTGTTCCAGCTTTCTACTCTTTGTGGAGTGGTCATGATGTATATCTTGGACATTACAGACGTTACAAAATTGATACTCTCAACAAAGTACTGAACGAGGCAAAATACAGTATTGAGAATACATATTACCTTTATGGTAGTTTGTTTCCAATGGTATGGACAGTGAGGAAAATGCAAAATATGTTGAAGCAAAAAGATGCAACTTCTAATATGAAGCCGTTTAGTCCATTGCTGAATAAAGTTCTTTTAGGCATCACCTCTATCGATATGAAACTAGCTACAGCTAATAAAGTATTTGGTGTGTCTTGCGTTTCGCAGGGTAGGGTGTGATTTTACTATATTTTCCAGCGAGCATTATTCACTGAACAATAGTGTTGTGCTAGGCATTTGATATTTTTTTGGACTTTTGCTATACTTATTCAGGTCGATCTAAATAAAAAGTGAAACTAAGTCAGGGAAAATCTGTAAGCCCACCAAAAACAAAATCGAACCTAATGACAGGCCAATTAACAAACCCAATATTGCAAGATATTTTCTTTTTTTGTAGCGCTTAAGACCCTTAATACCAAAAATAATAGCAGGTATAGATAAGAAAAAGTATATCCAAAATACGCCTGTAAATAAGCTTAATATCCAGCCTGCGGTGCCCAATACAATTGATGTGATAGCTTCCCAGTTTTCTTCTTTGGCTCGTTTGGGTGTGGTATATTTTGTTTGCTTGCTAGTGGTATCCTGACTATTGAAGCTTATTGTAGTTAAAGCAGACATGTAATCCCAGTTATTTTCAGGCACTGATTGTCCTTTTGTGCTAAGATGTCGTCGTATTGGAACAGTGTATCCTCCGTAGGTATGTGAACACGTTAATAGACAGTAGATTATTACAAAAACAGCAGTGTATAGTTTTATCATAAAACAGTGATGGTTGTATATAGTGAAGTTTGTATTTCGTGTTTCGTATGTATTTTTAATGTATTTATGCATACTTGAAACTGGACAAAGCTAATATGCAATTCTTAGAAGAGATATAGATTACCCTGATTGTGGATCGTTTTATATTGGCAAGTATTTAATATTTAATGGTCTAGATAACGTTGGCATTAATGTTTATAAATATTATGTAATTGTTCGGTAAAAATGATAATTGTTACTTTTTATCAACTCAGATTTCGGTAATTTTACACAAAACTATTTTATGAAACTCAATATAGGTATAGCAGAAGAGCATACATTAGAAATTTGTAAAATTTTGAATGTTTTGTTGGCAGACGAGTTTAATTTGTATGCCCGTACTCGTAACAGTCACTGGAATGTTACGGGACCTGCTTTTTCAGTTCTGCATAAATTTTTTGAAGGACAATATGAAGAACTTGCTGGCATGCTAGATGAAGTAGCAGAAAGAGTAAGAACTCTCGGAGGAGTAGCTGCAGGTAACCTTAAGAACATAGCTATTTCCACTAGATTAGCAGAAGCTAAAGACGAACCAGGTGCGATGAAAATGGTACTTGCATTACTCAATGACCATGAAACTATCATAAGGGCCGTACGAGAAGATATTGGTAAAGTACAGGATACATACAAGGACGCAGGAACAGCTGATTTCTTGACAGGTATATTGAAATCGCACGAAAAGATGGCATGGATGCTCAGGGCTCATCTTTAGTTGTTTTTCTGAATTCGCAGTTTTTACAGTTTTTAATTGATCAATTTTATACCTAACCGTTTGTGAAAAACAAACTGTAAGGCAGTTCTTTGCTAAATCTTATAATTTATGCATCTCATTAGACGCAACAGAATACTTCGTCAATCACCTGCAATAAGAGCTATGGTGGCTGAAACTATTCTTAGACCTTCTGATTTTATTGCACCCTTGTTTATCATAGAAGGGCAGGGTGTAAAAGAGGAAATATCTTCTATGAAGGGTTACTACAGAATGACTATTGACCTTACATTGGTAGAGGTGAAATATTTGTGGTCGCTTGGTGTACGTAGTGTACTATTGTTTATAAAGTGCAAAGACGAACTAAAGGACAACAAAGGCACTGAAGCACTCAACCCCGATGGGCTGATGCAACGAGCCATAAAAGCCATAAAATCTGCATGCCCTGAAATGGTAGTAATGACCGATGTAGCGCTCGATCCTTTTTCAACCTACGGTCATGACGGTATAGTGGCAGATGGTGAGATAGTAAACGACCCTACCGTAGCTGTGCTGGCAAAGATGAGTGTAAGCCATGCTGCAGCAGGTGCAGACATTATAGCCCCTAGCGATATGATGGACGGAAGAATAGGTGCCATTCGTGAAGCTCTAGAACAGGAAGGCTACAACAAAACAGGTATAATGGCATATAGTGCCAAATATGCATCATGTTTTTATGGTCCGTTCAGAGATGCTCTAGACAGCGCGCCTGGTTTTGGTGATAAAAAAACCTATCAGATGGACTATGCCAACCGTATAGAGGCAGTAAAAGAAACCCTGATGGATGTTGAGGAAGGTGCCGACATAGTAATGGTGAAACCTGCTATGGCGTATTTGGATATAATAAGAGAAATAAAAGATAGAGTAGATGTGCCAGTGAGCGCTTATCACGTGAGTGGAGAATATGCTATGATAAAAGCCGCTGCCCAAATGGGCTGGCTGGACGAAAATAAGGCCATTATAGAGTCACTTACTGGTATAAAACGTGCTGGTGCTAGCCTTATCGCTACCTATTTTGCAAAAGATGCAGCTGTGTTGATTAATGGCTAATTGGCAATAATATTTTTTAAATTTTTTCAATTAGTTATGGTGGTGTGTTTGATGTTTAAACAAATCAAACATACTGCCATTGACGAAGTTACATTTGTCACCCTAATAACGTGATTTTCCTTGTTGTATCATTCCAGTGGTCATTATTCACGTTTAGTTACCGAAATAGTTTTTACTTTTAGCCACAACTATTAAAGTAAACTAAATGAAGGCATACACTATTTGTACTACACTATTATTGACAGGCTTTATGGCTCATGCTCAAAAGTCAGCTTTCAAGGGACAATATCCCCCCACGCTGAAAACTTCTCAATCTGATGTTTACTTCGGAACTAAAGTAGATGACCCATACAGATGGTTAGAAGACGATATGTCTGCCCAAACAAAAAGTTGGGTTGTAGCTCAGAACAAGGTGACAACAGATTATTTGTCTAAAATTCCATTCAGGGATGCTATAAAAAACAGACTGAAACAACTCTGGAATTATGAGAAATATAGTGCTCCATTCAAAGAAGGTGAGTATACCTATTTCTACAAAAACGATGGTCTGCAAAATCAAAGTGTTTTATATCGCCAGAAGGGAAGTGAAACACCCGTAGTTTTTCTTGACCCTAATAAGTTTTCTAGCGACGGAACGAGCTCATTGCAAGGCATAAGTTTTACCAAGGACGGCTCTTTGGCAGCATATCAAGTAAGTGAAGGTGGGTCTGACTGGCGTAAAGTAATAGTAATAGATACTAAGACTGGCAAAAAGGTAGACGATACACTGACTGATGTAAAATTCAGCGGCACGTCTTGGTTCAAAAACGAAGGTTTTTATTATAGTAGCTACGACAAGCCGAAGGGTAGTCAGCTTTCTGAAAAAACACAAATACACAAATTATATTATCATAAACTAGGAACTCCACAAAGTAGTGATAAATTGATATTTGGTGGAGAAGAAACACCACGCAGGTATATAGGTGGTGGAGTGACAGAAGATGAAAACTTCCTAATAATTTCTGCTGCTAACGCCACCTACGGTAACGAATTGTACATACAAGACCTTACAGTACCAGGTTCGGCTATTGTACCCGTAGTTACAGGTTTTGACAATGAGCAAGATGTAGTATATGCCGAGAACAGAAAGCTGTACATACTCACTAATCAGGGTGCACCCAACAGAAAACTAATTGTTACAGATGCAGGAAGCCCTCAAAAAGAATACTGGAAAACAATCATACCAGAAACTAAGTTCCCATTAAGCGTTTCTACATGTGGTCGTAAGATTTTTGCTCAATACTTGGAAGACGCTGTTTCTAAGGTGTATCAGTATGACATGAATGGGAGCAAAGAAAGAGAAATAGAGCTACCTGGTTTAGGTACTGCGGGTGGTTTTAGCGGCAAGATGGAAGAAAATGAAACATATTTTACCTACGCGTCTTATGTATATCCGTCTACAATTTTCAAATATGACCTAAAGTCAGGGAAAACTGATTTATACAAATCATCAGGTGTAAAGTTTGATCCTAAGGAGTATGAAAGTAAGCAAGTATTTTATGTACCTGCTGATGGCCAAACAATACCTATGATCATCACCTACAAAAAAGGCTTGAAGCTCAATGGTAAAAATCCTGTTTTGTTGTATGGATATGGAGGGTTTAATGTGAGCCTAACTCCTTCATTTAGTGTTAGTAATTTGGTGTTTATGGAGAATGGTGGCGTGTATGCAGTAGCCAATATAAGAGGTGGCGGTGAGTATGGTGATAAGTGGCATGATGCCGGTACGAAATTGGCCAAACAGAATGTGTTTAATGACTTTATAGGCGCAGCAGAATACTTGATTAAAGAGAAATATACATCTAGCGATTATCTAGCTATCGCTGGAGGTTCTAATGGTGGACTGCTCGTAGGTGCATGTATGACTCAACGTCCTGATTTATTTAAAGTGTGTTTTCCTGCCGTAGGGGTAATGGATATGTTGCGTTATCACAAGTTCACTGCTGGTGCTGGATGGTCATATGACTATGGTACCGCGGAAGATAATGCCGAAATGTTCAATTACTTACTTGGTTATTCCCCTGTGCACAATGTTAAGAAAAAATGCTACCCTGCTACTATGGTCACTACTGGTGATCATGATGATAGGGTAGTGCCTGCTCACTCTTTCAAGTTTGCTGCAGCGTTGCAAAATGGTCAATCTTGCACCAATCCTACACTGATACGCATAGAAACCAAAGCCGGTCATGGTGCAGGAAAGCCAACTGATATGATCATAGCAGAACAAGCAGACAAATGGTCGTTTTTGTTTTGGAACATGGGATTAGGTTACAAATAATTCAATTCCGCTAAACTCATTTTTTACAATCCTCATTTTACTCGGGTTCTTTAGAGTGAAATGAGGATTTTTCTTTTGCCGAATTAATCCAAATTTTTTTCCTGCTTTTTGTAACAAAAAAGCATCGATGTACGACATACCTATACAAGACAATCAAAACACACATACAATGTTACAAATTTCCAATCTCTCCAAAACCTATCCCAATGGTGTCCAGGCACTGAAGGATGTTACACTAAATATTTCTAACGGCATGTTTGGGCTATTGGGGCCCAATGGCGCTGGTAAGTCGAGCCTGATGCGCACCATTGCTACCCTGCAAGATGCAGATAGTGGTACAATAGTGTTTGATGGTATAGATGTGCTTACCCAAAAGCAAGAGTTAAGGAAAACGCTAGGGTACTTGCCTCAAGAGTTTGGTGTGTATCCTAAAGTTTCAGCTGAAGAAATGCTGCATTACATCGCGCGGCTTAAGGGAATATCCAACGACAAAGAACGCAAAGAACTGGTAAAAGCCTTGTTAGAACAGGTGAATCTTTACAACCACCGCAATAAATATCTGGGGGGATATTCGGGTGGTATGAAACAGCGATTTGGTATTGCACAGGCACTTATAGGCAATCCTAAACTCATCATAGTAGATGAGCCTACTGCAGGATTAGACCCCGCAGAACGACTAAGATTCAACAACCTCCTCAGTGAGATAGGTGAGAATATTGTAGTGATACTATCTACACATATAGTAGATGATGTAAATGAGTTGTGCAACGATACGGCTATTATTGCTAGCGGCAGGGTAGTGCAAAGAGGGAGCCCGGAAGATTTGCTCAATGGGTTTAAGGATAAAATATGGAGCAAACGTGTAGCAAAAGATGAAGTAGCCAGTTACCAAAGTGAGTACAAATTGGTATTGTCTAAGCTATCTGGCGGCAAAATGGTAGTGCATATTTATAGCGACACCGATCCTGGAAACGGATTTGTCCCAGAAAAAGCTACTCTTGAAGATATATACTTTTCTAACATTTCCTAAACCTCAAAAACTGAAATAATGTTTAGTTCCATTTTCTCTTTCGAGGTCAGGCGATTGTTTCGTGCTCCCTCTACTTATATATACTTTCTAGTTCTGGTTTCAGTTACCTATCTCCTCGCTTTGTTATCGGCAGGTGTGTTTCCTGAGGCTAAGTTCAGTTTTGGCGGTGAAAAAATTTATGCTAATTCTCCGCTTGTAATCGATGTATTCTTTAGTACTATCTATCAATATGTAGGGCTAATAATTTTGGTGGCTATTGTGGGCAATGCAGTACTTAAAGATTTTAAGTACAATACTTACTCTTTGATTTTCACTACACCTATTAGTCGATTTCATTATTTGGCGGGTCGTTTTTCTGCATCTATGTTCATTACATTACTCATCCTCACGGGTCCTGCATTTGGTATGATGCTGGGTTATGCCATGCCATTTGTAAACCCCGATAGAATAGGTGCGTTTATGCTTTTGCCATATATACAAACCTATTGGCAAACCATTATTCCTAATGCGCTGATTTGTGGTACAATTTTCTTTTCAGTAAGTCTTATTTCAAGAGATATTTTTGTGATATGGTTGTCATTAATAATATTTTTTGTGGCAAATGGTGTTGCAAGTTCTATATTTAGTACGCTAGATCAACAAACTTTATCAGCTCTAGCCGATCCATTAGGAAGTTTTGCCAAGAGAACAATAACCAAGTATTGGAGCACATATGAGAAAAACCATAGGGTAATTTCGTTAACTGGTTTGTTTTTATACAATAGATTACTGTGGATGGTAGTTGCGTCTGGCATTTGGGCGCTAGGGTATTCCTACTTTTCTTTTTCATCTAGTGCGCGCCGCATATCATTCAGAAAACCTAAACTGCCTGAAAGTAGTAAAATCAATTTTGTTCCTATTCATTTTCGCAAAGATTCTCTTCCGGTGGTGCACCCTGTATATGCCACATCTGCAATGCTTCGCAATCTGTGGGGGTTATCAGTTAACGAGTGTAAAACCTTACTTCGCAATGTTTATTTCCGAATAATACTATTATTTGGGATGCTGTTTCTTTTTATGGTATCTACCCAAATTGGTAAGATTTACGAAACCACTACCTATCCAGTAACTTATGTGGTTATTGAAAGTTTTAGTGGCACATTTAGCTTGTTTATAGTCATTCTCACTATATTATTTGGGGGTGAATCCGTTTGGAGGGAGCGTGAATTTAGAATGAGCAATATTATAGATGCTCTCCCAGTACCCAATTGGGTGTTTTATGTATCTAAGTTAACTGGCTTGTTTTTCATGCAGGTAATACTAGTAAGTATAGTACTGGTTTGTGGAGTTTTGGTACAGCTATCAAAGGGATATACTAACATTGAATTTGGATTATACTTGCGATATCTCTACGGTTATGGCCTGATAGATTTCTGGCTGCTAGCAGTGCTATCTGTTTTTGTGCAGACATTGGTAAGAAACAAGTTTGTAGGGTATTTCATAGTGGCGTTGTTTTATATATGGAATAGCATCTTTGCTGGTATAGTTCTTAAGCATAATTTTCTCATATTCTCCTCAGATCCTGGTGTTGTCTATTCAGATATGAATGGTTTTGGGCATCTCACTTTTGGGTTTGTTATGTACAAGCTCTATTGGGCAGCACTTTGCATCGGGATAGCAGCTACTACTAGTTTGTTATGGGCAAGAGGCACTGAGAAAAGTATGAAAATGAGATTAAGAGATGCCAGGAATACCGAAAACAAGAAGTCTTGGGTGGTCGTAGCTGTTTCGCTATTGTTTTTTGTAGGAATGGGGAGTTATATTTACTACAATACCCATGTGCTTAACGACTACACTACAAGTGAACAACAACTGAAAGAATTAATAGCTTTCGAAAAAAAGTACAGCAAATACAAAACTATACCTCAGCCAAAAATTTCTGATGTGCGATTGAAAGTTGATCTTTATCCTGCTACTAGAGGTTTACATGCTTCTGGTACTTACGTTCTTCAAAATAAGACAAATGTTGCTATTGATTCTATACACATTATGTTGTCGGAGAACGTTAAAATTAATAGTATGTCATTAGGTAGTCAGTCAGTTCTGCAGTACAATGATAGCGGTGTTGCATATCGTATTTACAGGCTTTCACAACCATTGTTACCGGGTAGCAATATCACTTTAAGTTTTGACCTGTCTGTTGTATCTATCGGATTTCAGGCTAATTTTTCCGGCCTTAGCGCCCCATTATATAACGGTACTTTTGTAAATAATCAGTCTTTTCTGCCTTCTGTAGGGTACAATCCCGAATATGAAGTGGCAGATAACAGCGATAGAAAAAAGTATGGAATGCCTTACCGTGAGACATCCAATGCTATTGATGACTCGGTGGGTAAATTGCGCAACCTATTTGTTCACGATGCCGATTTTATCAACTTTGAAGCAACTGTAAGTACAGAACCCGACCAAATAGCATTAGCTCCTGGATACTTACAGCGCAAATGGACTGATAACGGACGGAAATACTATCATTATAAAATGGATAGTAAAATATTGAACTTTTATTCCTTCTTATCTGCCAAATACAAGGTGAAAAAAGAAAAATGGAATAATGTCAATTTGGAAATATATTATCATCCTGGTCATGAATACAACTTGGACAGAATGATGACTGGTATCAAAAAATCTTTAGGTTATTACGAAAAGGTTTTTTCGCCTTATCAGCACAAACAAGTTCGTATTCTAGAGTTTCCACGTTATGCCACCTTTGCGCAATCTTTCCCCAATACTATTCCGTTCTCAGAGGGTATTGGTTTTATAGCCAATGTAGCGGGTGATGACAAAGAAAATGTAGATTATCCTTTTTATGTTACAGCTCATGAGGTGGCCCATCAGTGGTTTGCCCATCAGGTCATAGGTGCAAACGTAGAAGGCTCAAATTTGCTTTCTGAGTCGTTGGCACAATATGGTTCTATTATGGTACTCGAGCGCGAATATGGAGAAGATAAGTTGCGTAAGTTTCTAAATATTGAGATGGATAAATATCTTTCCTCAAGGTCATCGGAGTCTGAAAAAGAGAAACCTTGGGCTTATGCCGACGCGGGTCAAGCATACATCCTTTACCAAAAGGGTGGAATACTGATGCATGCTTTCAACAAATATCTTGGAGAAGATAGTATGAACCATGCAGTAAAACGCTTCATCGACAAATATGCTTTTCAGGGGCCACCTTACCCTACCACCCTCGAGCTTGTTCAAAGCATAAGAATGTCAACACCAGATAGCTTACAGTATTTTATTACAGATGCTTTTGAGAAAATTACTATTTATGACAACAAGCTAACAGAAGTGAAACTTACAGGTAGTGGCACCAACCAAATGCTGGAGGTTACAGTAGATGCTAATAAATGGTATGCAGATAGTACGGGCAAAGAAACTTTGGCTACAGGCAACAACTACGTAGAAATAGGTGTGTACAAAAATCGTAAAACTTTGATGATGCATAAAATGCACCTATTGAAACCAGGTATCAATAAACTAACTATACCTGTTGCTTTTAATCCATACAAAGTAGTAATTGACCCTAGGATGCTACTGATAGACAAAAAAACCGAAGACAACGAAAAGAGAGTAGAAAAAAGCAAGGACAAAAACCAGAAAGTAGCTTCTTTGTAAATTGATCTTGAATAGCTGAAATTGATACCTGGTTGCTTGCGGTATAAAAACTTACTATTAACGCATAATGACAAAACCCGCGCATAGCGCGGGTTTTGTCATTATGCGGAGGGATAGGGATTCGAACCCTAGATACCCTTTGACAGGTATACACACTTTCCAGGCGTGCCTCTTCAACCACTCGAGCATCTCTCCTTTGAGGGTTGCGAAATTATGAAAATATTACGACAACTAAAAATGATTCCTATCTTCATCTTGAAGTTCCAAAAGGTAGAGTCATAGGCTTAAAAATGCATTATTATGAACAGAAGAAGTTTCATGTTTCAGTCAACAGTTGTTGCATCAGCATTATTGTTTACTAGAGGTAACATTTTATTGGCTAATGGCAAACAATTTCCCGTTGTACGTGTACCAGTTGGTAAAAGGAATTTTACCAGTAAGGCTGTAGAGCAGCTAATAGCAGAGATTACAACTAAAATGACTGACAAAGAATTGGCATGGATGTTTGCCAATTGTTTTCCCAATACATTAGATACAACTGTAGACTATACTGAAATAAACGGTAAGCCAGACACTTACGTCATAACTGGAGATATAGATGCCATGTGGCTACGCGATTCTTCTGCTCAAGTATGGCCGTATTTACCACTTTGCAATGAAGATAATGCTCTTAAACAGCTCATAGCTGGTGTTGTTTATCGGCAAACTAGATGTATCATCAAAGACCCTTATGCCAATGCATTTTACAAAGATGAAAACAAACAAAGTGAGTGGCATAAAGATAACACTACTATGCAAAGAGGCATACATGAGCGAAAGTGGGAGATTGATAGCTTGTGCTATCCTATAAGGCTGGCATACGGGTATTGGAAGCAAACAGCTGATACTACTCCATTCAATGCCGATTGGGAGAGAGCAATGCTGATGGTATTAAATACATGGCGCACACAACAAAGATTTGATGGTAAAGGACCTTACAGCTTTATGCGAATGACAGAGTTTGCAACAGATAGTGTACCCATGGGTGGATATGGTTATCCGGCAAAGCCAAATGGTCTAATTTGTTCTATGTTCAGGCCCAGTGATGACGCTACAGTGTATCCTTACTTGATACCATCAAATATGTTTGCTGTTGAGTCTATGAAGCAACTTAAAGAAATGATGGTGGCAACTGGGCGAACCAAGGGTTTGGAATTGCTCACTGAGTTACAGTTACAGGTAAGCAAGGCATTGGCCGAAAATGCAACTGTAATTACTGCTAACTATGGCAAGATATATGCGTATGAAGTAAATGGATACGGAAGTGCTAATCTGATGGATGATGCCAATGTGCCTTCTTTGCTATCGCTTTCATATTTAATTCCGCAGTTACAACAAGATAAGATATACCGGCAAACACGTAAATACGTATTATCTCCAGACAATCCATTTTACTTTTCGGGCACGGCAGGGGAGGGTATAGGTGGTCCTCACGTAGGTGCAGACAGCATTTGGCCGCTTAGCATCATTATGAGGGCACTTACAAGTACTGACGACAAAGAAATATCAAAGTGTTTGCTAATGCTAAAAAACACTCATGCAGGCACAGGTTTTATGCATGAGTCCTTTCACAAAGACGATGCCAATCGATACACGAGGTCGTGGTTTGCATGGGCCAATACCCTTTTTGGCGAGCTTATTTGGAAGGTATACAGAGAAAGACCGCATCTGTTATGATGCGGTCAGGTAGTGTTATTTGTGTCGTTGATACGTTTTATGCTTTTATCAATCGGAAAGCATGATTCCAAGTGCCATTTTGCATTCCTGGTATACACCATAACATGCATAATGGCTCTATCGCTCTGGCTGCGGTATCCTTACCCATGTCAGCTATTTCCCACCCAAATTCAGTCAGAATTTCGTGGGTTACTTCTTTAGAATGCACGTTATTGCCACAGGTAAACATGGTAGGTTTTTCAGCAAATGCAGGATGCACCATATGTGCACTTCCTATACAACTAAATGCCTTCACAAAATGTATTTCTGGAAAACGGTTCTGAAGCAATTCCATTAAAGATTCTTCGAAATTTGTAAAGAACTTCAACACTCCATTTTCGGGCGGCGCTGGTGCAATAGGGTTGGTTGTGTCTATTACAGTTTTCCATTGCAGGTTTTGTGGTCCAGCCATTTCTATAGCTTCTGCGGCTACATTACCTTTTACTGCCAAAACGATTATGTCACCAAACTTCGCTGTTTCCTGAAAAGTGCCTATGTGGGCATTTTCTCCTCCTGCTGTTTTCCATTCTTGCAGTTTACTGCTATCGCGCGTGCCCAGCATCACTTCATACTTGTGACTCAGAAAACCATTTCCTAGTGTGCGTGCTACGATGCCAGACCCTATTATTCCTATCTTTTTCATGGTTATGATTTAGAATGGAAAATTAGGATAAAAAGTAAATCAAACTTGGTGAGGGCTATTATAATTTGTTATAGTTACATCGTAATGATTGCATCTCAATTGGGAGTAGATCTACTAGTACTAGAATGGATAACCAATAGAAATATTGAGTATCAAATTGTCTGTTCTCCAAGTTGGGTTACTGAAGTCTATATCTTTAACCACCCAACCGCTTTTTGTCATTACATATGGTTTTTTTATTGGCATTGCCATATCTACCCTGAATGTAAGAAATGAAGCAATATCAAGTCTTGTACCTACACCAACGTCTACTGCTATGTCTTGCTCTAGCTTGTTAAATGCAAATTCTCCACCTGGGTAAGCTTCTGTTTTGCTTGCCAACCAAATATTGCCTGCATCTGCAAAGAAAGCTCCGTTCATTTTTATTGCACCAGCAAAAAGTGGTGCGATAGGAAATCTGTACTCACTATTCATTTCCAGTTTTATGTCCCCTGTGCGGTCTATTTGGTTCAGTTGACGTTTTTCAGGGTTTAGATAACTACCTGGCCCCAAGGTTCTTATACGCCATCCTCTTAAACTGTATGGTCCCCCGGCAAAATATTGCTTGATGTAAGGAAGTGTGGGGGAGTTACCTGATGGTATGCCAAATCCACCATAAAACCTTAAAGCCAAACTTGAATGGTTTAATGATAAGTAATGTCGAAGATCAAAATCAAATTTGGTGTACTGAGCAAATTCAAGTTTGTATATACTGTTTAATGCGTCACCTAATATATTAATGGTATTTAATATTCCGCCTGCCTCTTCAAATGCTAACCTTACATAAGTATGGCTTGCCCCATTCTTCTTACTGCTTTTGTCATACTTAAACGAAATATTTTCACCGTGTATGAATGTCTGTTTATAGCTATTTGCAAGGTATTCGTTGGAATCAAGCAAATTATCAAAGGAGTCTGTTGTGAACGGAAGTCTGATATTGTTTACAAAGGCAGGTGTAAGTCCCCACGTTTTAGTGTCACTTTGTTGCCAGCTGTAAGCGAAATTCGCACTACTGTTTACCAATCTGAAATAATTTACTCTATCTATTACGTTTTCTCCACCTCCTATGATGGTATGTGGCAGATTGGTACCTGTAAACAATGATGACGCAATAGGTGCCAAAAACTTAGGAAAATCTAAACTTGCATTCACACCATAATATCTTGTTAGGATTCTGAAGCGCCTATAAACATCTTCTGCAATGTCATCATTATAAAACGATTCCAAACCTCCGTTAATACCTATGCTTAACAAGTTAGCACCTTTCAGAAAGTTCTTATTTCTATAATTTAAACTCACAGAATTGCCTAGTGCATAAGTAGTACCATTAGATATTTCATAGTTAGTAGAGAAGTCGTGCTTCTTTGTTCGGTTTAGAAATATGTTACACTCCAGGCTGTCTCTGGTTTTTCTATTCTCTCTAAATTGTACTTTTATATACTGAAAAATGCCCAATTCTCCTAGTTTAGTAGTTGTTTTGTCTTCGTTTCTTTTCGAATATAGTTCGCCAGGATTCAGAAAAATATGCTCCTGCAACACTTTGGCATTCACATAATATTTGTTGTAGTAAAAGTCTACACCATTAATGCGTTTAGTCACCATTCCAAAATTGGAAATACTACCACTCCCTTTATAGTCTGGGTAAACATTTACTTTACTGATTCTGTACTTGTTGTACGTTAGCGTATCTTCTGTTTTTCTTATTAGAATTATTATGTCTAACGTTTTCTTTTTGTTGCTTTTATTTTGTGCCACAAAATTCACTACATTTTCAAAAGGGCTACCAACCACCTTAAACACTGATTTGTCCATGGTGTCTAGTTTGAAGGAGATATTTTCTAGATTGAATCTACGGTAACCCTGATTAGCTACTAGGTTGGTAATTCTGCTACGTTCTTCTTCTAGCATGCTGTAAGCAAATTCCTTACCCTTCTTCAAGAAAGTTGCATTTTCGTTGTTGGTTACAATTTTTGATATTCCACTGTCATCTATCTTATATATAATATTGTTTATAAGATAGTTGTAGCCCGCGTTTACCTTGTAGCTTGTGTGTGCTTTTTTGCCCTTAAAAATCACTGTGTCAGTTATTGTAGCATAAAAGTAACCTTGGTTAAAAAGGTAAGTTTTCATGTTTTGTACAGTTCGTGGCATAGTTGTAGAGTCAAATATGGTAGGTCTTTCTACAGATTTAGGCAACAATGAGTCAGGTCTTGAACTTAACTTATTATAACGACGGTTGTAACGCCAAAGTTTCATTGGCACCTTAAAAGGCATGATACCTAAATAATTATTATTTGGCTTTTGTATAATTATTCTGTCAAGATTATCCTTTATTTCACCCTTATTGGGCATCACCTTATCAGATTTTAGAGATAGTTTATTTTGCCAAAGCAAATATTGATCAGGTGCTAGGTGTTTAGTGCTTCGACAAGCAGAGAAAAAAATCAATAACAAGGATGCTACCGATATATAATAGCAGTTTAAGTACCGGTTATAAAAAACGCCTTTACCCATGTGCAGATAACAACAATTAATATAGTTTTGCAGTATATGCTATCTAAGGCGCAAAGTAAGCACATTCGTTCATTAACCCAGCAAAAATTCCGAGATCAATTTCAGCAGTTTATAGCTGAAGGTAGTAAGCTTGCAACAGAGTGGCTGAGTAGCCAACAAAGTGTAATACAAATTGTTGCTACGCGAGAATGGCTGGATGATAATAGGGCAATAATTGCCCCACATAATGAGGCTCTCGTGATAGAGGCAACTGAAAAGGAGCTTGAGATAATTACTACTTTACAAACACCTAATCAAGTGTTATTGGTTCTTCCTTATCCACCAGTTATTCCTTTTCCAGCTTCTGCCGACAAATGGTATATGGCGCTTGACGGTATCCAAGACCCAGGTAACATGGGTACGCTTTTGCGCATAGCAGACTGGTATGGTATAGAGCATGTCTTGTGTAATGAACAATGTGTAGATATTTATAACCCCAAGGTGGTGCAAAGTGCAATGGGGGCACACCTTCGCGTTGCTGTTCATTACTCTGATCTTGCCCTGTCACTCAAACAACTAAAAATGCCCGTATATGCTGCCATCCTAGGCGGTGACAATGTCTACCATTGCAATAGGAGCAATAGCGGTATTTTGGTGATAGGTAATGAATCTAAAGGCATTAGTGATGCTGTATTAGCGTCCGCCTCACACCTTGTCACTATTCCACGAAAGGGTGGTGCAGAGTCACTTAATGCTGCTGTATCAGCGGGTATACTTTGTGCGCTCTTACTACCGCAGTAATTTATGCTCATAATTTTGTAATTTCATTCTTTGGCATTACAATTGCTAGTAGTATACTCTGTTACAGCTAAGTTGAATAATCAACTTGGCTACATTGTTAGCTTTTTTATTGTGTAACGTTTTATTCGTATGAAAAGAATAGCATCTCTAATTTTGGCAGTTTTGGCCCTCAACGGTCTAGCAAAAGCACAGTCAGTATTAAATGTTAGGCTGGCTGACAATTCACGTTTCAACGTGGCGGTTAATGGTAGGTATTTTGATAGAAAAGGAACCTCTATCACTGTAGGTGATTTGCCCGCAGGCAATCATTATGTCAAAATATTTAAAGTGTCTTATGACAGATGGGGACGAGTATTCGAAAGAACTATTTTTCAGGGGACAGTAAGAACCAGAAATGGAATGATAAGTCAAATGGTGTATGATCCATACGCTAGAAGAATGGGTGTAAACCTGATCCCAGATAATTCTTACGTTGCGAATAGGCCCGTATATGATGATGAGAATCAAAGCAGCAAAAGATACAATGAGGCACCTCAACCCAGTAGAATGGCTCAACAAAGTAAAGTGGTAGATGAAAACGAACCAGCTTCTGCTATAGCTGATAATGAAGACCAAAAAACACAATCAAATTTGCCAGCGGCTTCACCCTTACCACAAGGCTCAATGACAGATGCTGAAATAGATGCTTTGAAGGTAAAAGTTGACGGGCAAAAAACAGATACTGAAAAACTAAAACTACTTAAAAGTGAATTGAGAAAGGAGACAATAACTACATTTCAATTGTCTTCTATTTTAGATTGGTTGTTATTCGAAAGTACAAAAGTAGAATTGGCTAAGTGGACTTATTTTATCACTGAAGATAAAGATTTTTATACTGATGTTTTTAGTAAATTCAGTTATCAAAGTTCTAAAGATGAACTAAAACAATATATTGAAAACAAAAAATAAAACATCACATTTTGAGCGAATCAGTATTAGATCTGTTTTTATACTGATTCGCTCATGATTGTTAGTTAAAACAATAGTGATTTTATTTTTTCTTCATTAAGTGGTTTTTCTATGTAGCCCCACACTCTTGGTATATTTTTAGCTCTTTCTCGGTCGTTAGGATCTATAGACGAAGTAAACATCAGTATTTTAAATTTGCTTTTCAACTTTTCTGGAAATTGCTCAAATTCTAATAATACATCCCACCCAAGTAGTGTTGGCATATTTATATCTAGCAACACAATTACATCTTTTGTGTCATCGTTTGCATAATGGTCGTAAATGTGTCTAAGGCCTACATTTGGGTCAGTGAATGTTAATACGTTAACTCCAGGCTGGTATTTCAATATTATATTCCTACAAATTATATTATTTATTCTATCATCATCTATTACTATGTATTCATGTTCTTTTTGTGTCATTTTTTCAAACTCAAAAAGGCTACCTGCTTTTTTAAGCGACATGCCTTTAAAGTTTATGATTGCGGTATCTAATAACCTTGTACCAAATCCATACCTTATCAAGAAGTCTCTAATATTGTCAGAGTGCAAATTTATTGGAAGATTGTGCAGTTGTATATTATCATTACTATAAGAAGATCTAATACACTTGTTAATATTTATTCGTTCATTGAATTCAAAATTACTTAATATTGAATCAAGTAGCTTTCGGTCGAAGTCGCTAATAGAGTAACTCATCTTTTTTTTAGTTTTGGGGTAGAACAATTTACAAAGAAAAAGAAATTCAAAGCAGAAATTTTTTGATTTTTCTTTTTTTATTTTCTCGCCACCTTGTCATTTTTACCTATTAGTTCTTTCTTACACTGATAAAATACTCCGTTTTGACTTTACAAGGTTGCTATTTTGTTACACATTCTTAATTCAGAAAATACATGCATTTTGTGCTATTTTTGATATTTTTGCCGCAATTGCGTGTTACATCATAGCTGATAATTTTTATAGCAATATTGTAGATTCGTTTTTTGTCAATTTATAATACATTTACGCATAAAGTATGTGTAAGTTTGTTTGTGCGATGGATTATGAAATCACAATTTTGTAACTAGTTTATTGTTTTAGCATGCATCTAGCTTGATCAGCTATCTAAAAGAGAAATTTATTATTACTTTTGCCCATAATCCAGAATATATGCTTGCCGGAAACAATTTAAATAAAGTACTTTTTCTTGCCACTTCTTTAATTGTAGCAGGTTCCAGCAATAAAGTATCTGCTCAGATTTCAATATTTGATTCAGAAAAGAGAGGTTCTATATATTTTAGTATTGGTAATAATACACCCACACACAATCCCTCTACTATCCGTTTCGTACAGGGTAAACCTGGCAATGTTAGTGATTATGAACTTGACAAGGTAAAAGCAGACGATAAAGTAACCTCTCCAAAATCGGGATTGCCCTACAACATTAGAGTAGGTTATTTTTTTAATTATAATCAAACTTTTGCAATAGAATTAAGTTACGATCCAGTAAAGTATCATATTGTTAATGGGCAGAATGTGAGAATGACTGGTATGCTTGATAACAGAACCGTAGATTCATCATTTACGTTCTCCGATTCCACTGGGCACTTTTATAACCTAGATGGTGCAAACATATTATCTGTAAACCTTGTTAAACGCTTCCAACTTTTTCATCCACACTCAAAGGTAATTCGTATAGACGCCTTGGCTAAAGTAGGGTTAGGTCCTGTGATGCCTCACGTATATAATAGCATACGTGATAAGGTTGCAGAATATCCATCATTTCAGTTAGCTGGCTGGAATGCAGGAGCCGAAGCCGCATTAAGGCTTACTATAATGAGGCATTTGTTTTTAGAGGGGGCATACAAATACTCTTATGCCAATTATACCGATATTGGTGTGTATAATGGCACAGCAACACAAAAAGTCACTACTGCGCAAGTCGTATTAAGTGTTGGTTATGCGTTTTCTACCACTAAACGTAATCCACTATTTACTAAGCCTGAAAAAATTGTAATACCATTTGCTATTCGTCCAGTTTTTCCTGATGCTCCTACTCCTGCAGCGGAAGATTCTAAAGCTGAAAAACGCAAAGGTACAGACGCACCTGCGGAAGAAACTAAACCGTCACCAGCACCAGAGTCACCTGCGCCTGCACCAGAGTCACCCTCGCCTGCACCAGAGAGTCCCTCACCTGTACCTGAGGCGCCTTCTCCTGCTCCTGAAAATCCGTCTCCAGACGCGCCACCTCCAGCTCCTGAAGAACCTAAGAACTAACTCAAGGTAGTTTTAGTCTTCACCAGTGTATCCTGTATCTTCTAACAGGTTGCCATTATCGGCTGCCGCAGTTGCTAGTTGGTCACACCTATTGTTCCATTTATTGCTTGCGTGACCTTTTACCCACACAAACTGAATGTTGTGTTTTTTGTATTCACTAAGTAATAACCTCCATAGGTCTGCATTTTTTTTACCCGCAAAACCCTTTTTTACCCAGCCAAACACCCATTTTTTTTCTATTGAATTCACAATATATGCCGAGTCGGTATAAATGGTAATGTCCAATCCTGGACGTGTAAGTAGCTGCAGAGCTGCTATTACTCCCATCAGTTCCATGCGGTTATTTGTTGTATGTCTGTATCCTTGCGATATTTCTTTCATTGCATCTCCCCACTGCAACACAGCACCGTATCCGCCATTGCCTGGGTTGCCTCTTGCTGCACCATCTGTATATATAGTTAGTTGTGACAAAGTATAGTATATTTATTTTTGTGTTTAGCGGTTATAAGTTTATTCTTCATCAGTTATTATGGCAAATTCATTGATGTTCTTTACAGCATATTGAATTAAGTTATTACTATATGGTTTTACAAGCAGCTGATAGCGCGCGTCTATTTCTTCAAATTCTTTTAATTCATCATATAGTTTAGCAAATTCCTGCACTGAATTAGCACTTTCTATCAAGTCTCTATTCAGTACATATATTTTCAATACATCATCTAGTAGGTTGCCCATTTCTACTTCTTTCAGTCTATACATTTGTTCTATCATATTCGGCAGTAGGGCTATATATCCATTATGTATAAACTGTATAAAACCTCCTTGCCCCACGTGCATTTGCATATATTCTGTAGCAAGCAATAATTGCTGCCCCCAAGATAGCTCTGACAAAAAATCAAATGTTTGTCTGCGATACAACTCTTCATGCAGTGGGTCTACCAACAAATCATATACTTCTCGCTGATTATCAGTTGTTTGTATCGCTTCAAAAATGCTGGATTTGATAGTGGGTAGAAAATTACTGGGCATAAATATTATCTTTAACGTCTGGTATTTTCTTGGGGAATACTGTCAATTCTGTTCTTAAATGAAGGCAACATTACTAAACTTGCCCAATACAGCCAAGCAGGTTGTATTTATTATTTGCCTGTTGGCATTTGTTTTACTAAATCTCCCAGCTCCCTTGGCGCTACTTACTGGAATTATCATTGCAGTTTTTGTAGGGCATCCATACATACAGCACAACAAAAAAGCTACAACTACACTCTTACAGGTCTCAGTTGTATGTTTGGGATTTGGTATGAATTTCGAGCATGCGCTTAAAGCAGGCAAGGAAGGTTTTTTGTTTACAGTAGTCACCATAGCTGTCACACTCATTGCTGGTTACCTGATAGGTAAAAAACTTAAAATTGATAGCAATACCTCTCTCTTGATATCAAATGGTACTGCTATATGCGGTGGTAGTGCCATTGCAGCCATAGCACCTATTGTGAAAGCTAATGAAAGTCAAATGAGTGTGGCATTAGGCACAATTTTTATTCTCAATTCTGTTGCCTTACTTGTTTTTCCACCTATTGGGCATTATTTGGGTATGACAGCGCAGCAGTTTGGTACTTGGTGTGCTATCGCTATTCACGATACCAGTTCTGTTGTTGGTGCTTCTACTGGTTATTTTGATTCCAATGGTGTTGAGGCGTTAGGAATAGCAACTACCATAAAACTAGAGCGTGCCCTCTGGATAATACCTATCGCACTGGGTACTGCCTACTTTCGTAAATCTACTGGCAAAATTAAAATACCATACTTTATATTCTGGTTTATCATTGCCATTATTGTAGCTACCTACTTGCCTGTTTATTTTCCTGCCCTCAATGAGCCAATTACCGATAAAACTATTTTCCAGTACATATATGCCGCTGGCAAAAAAGGTTTGGTCATTACTCTTTTTTTGATAGGAGCAGGTTTATCTATGAAAACTATTCAACAAGTAGGCTGGCGTCCTATTTTACAAGGAGTGTTGCTTTGGGTTATCATTGGCACATTGTCGCTCGTGGTTATAAGAGGTACACTTTCATAACTATTATTTTAATGATTAAAATACCTTACTGTAGCTTGTTGTTTTTAGCCACAACTATAGCTTTCTAGTATAGTAGGGTAGTGCAGCATTATATTTGCTTCAAATTATGTTTTGTTGCATTTACTTATCCCCCTCCCAGAGATAGTGAGAATCTTGAAAACAAGTTTATTTTTTATAAAAGACATTAAAAAGCAATTTAGTTTATTTTTGCAGCCGCTTATTAGCTTACAGACTTAACAATATTATAATTCATGAGGATAGTTGCAGTTGTAGTTTTATTGTTATGGTTGTCTATGTCTGCGTTTGGCCAGAGAGGGCGTAGCGATCACAAGCAGGGAAATGACCTAAATGTAGAAGGGCTGAAAGGAAAGGTTAAATCTATGACCATTCGTGGTTTCAGAGCATCAGCTGGTATACAGGGCACTGTTCTAAAGGGTAACTTGGTGCACACTACCATCAAAAAATACAATCTATCAGGTTATTTATTAGAAAGCAAATCTAGTATAGGTGGCAATACTATCAATGGTATTGATATGCCATACAGGTCAGCAAAAATTATTTACAAATACGATAATCACAACAATCTTATCGGTAGCTGTAGCTACGACACATATGGCAAGTTGCAAGACTCATCTGTACATTTTGTTGATAAAATGGGTAATCGCCTATTTTGGCAGATATACAAAGGCAATGGTTTTCAGGAATGGGAATATATATCTGAATACGATAATGCAGGAAACCTGCTAGAAACTAATGATCATTATCGACGTAAACTTGAAACACGTCACACTTACATTTATAATGAGGTTGGGAAATGTGTAATGGAAAATGACTTCTATCCAGACGGACGAGTAAAGCTGAAGAAAGTACTGACTTATGACGAAAATGGAATGAATACCGAAATAGTTGAATACAATGGCAACGGTAGTTTTGCTCTAAAGCATACGTATTTGCACGATGATGCAGGTAGGAGAATAGAAGAACGTGAGTATAAAACAGACCTCAGCGATGTATATTCCAAAATTCTTACTGAGTATGATAATGAAGGAAATGTCGTTGGGTTGAAGCAATACAATGAGGCAGGAAAAATGATTTATCAGGGTAAAATGGACAAGTACGGCAACCATTTGGCTGATATTGGCTACAATCCCGATGGCAGTATTCATGATAAAATAACAGCTCAATACAAGTATGACGAGTTTGGTAATGAAATTGAAGAATTACTTTACTTTACTGAGAACTCCCCAGCGGTAAAAAGCACCTACAAGTATGTTTATGACATGGACGGCAACTGGACAAAGAAAACCGTTTGGGAAGACGGAACACCTGTTAGAATTACTGAGCGCGAAATTGATTATTACTAGTGCTAAATCCCATCTTGTGTTTTTTTTATAATACCAAAATATTGCTAGTGCTTTTTTGAAGCATTATACCTCAGTGAAACAGAAATAATAATGGTACCTGAAAAATGGGAATTGCTTGCAAAAGAGCACCAGAAGTCTTACAAAAGATTGCTGGAAAAGGGTAATAAAAACAAAATGCTGCGCGCTTTGCCCGATCTGCACGAAGAAGCATTTAGCAAGGTAAACTGTCTTGATTGTGCTAGGTGCTGCAAAAACCATTCTCCCAGATTTAAGCAGCCTGATATCAAACGAATTGCAAAATCCTTGAGAATAAAAGAAGGTACCTTGGTAGACCAATTTTTACTTCTAGACAAAGAAGGGGATTATGTCACCAAGCAAACTCCTTGTCCTTTTCTTGCTGAAGACAACACTTGCAATATTTATGAAGACCGACCCAGCGACTGCAGAAGGTATCCATATACAGACGAAGATGTACTTTTAAAACGAATACCACTAACACTCAAAAACACTACTGTTTGTCCTGCTACTTTTCTGGTAATGGAACAATTACTTGCATTGAACCCATGATACTTTTTATTATTAGCTGTACTGATTTCTAAAAAGTAACTTCGCCGCCTGTTAATCGTTTTGAAATGAAAATCAGAAAATTTTACACAAATCTGCTTGTTTTAACTCTGTTCAGCTTGCTGGCATGCAGCTCAATTTTAGCTAAAGATGCTATACGCCCTAAAAAACATGGTTCTGTTTATTTCAGTTGGGGGTACAACACTGCATGGTACACCAAGTCTACAGTTGGCATAAAGCAGCAGTCACTAGGCAATGATTATAAGCTGGTAAAAGTTAATGCTCACGACAACAAAGGATGGAATTACCGCTTACTTAATCAGGAGGTAACTATACCTCAATACAATTATCGATTAGGTTATTATTTTAATAGCAAGCAGGATCTTGCCATTGAAATTAACTTCGACCATGTAAAATACATCATCGAAGATAACCAGCAAATAAGGCTCGACGGTAAATTAAACAATACATCTGTTAATCAGAATATTATATTTTCAAGGCAGAATGGGTTCTACTATTTCCTCAACAATGGTGCTAATTTTTTATTATTCAATCTTGTAAAACGTAAAAATTTATACAGTACTAACGATCGTAAACTGTATGTCGACTTTACTGGTAAGGCTGGAATTGGACCCGTAATACCCCATGTAGAGAATAGTTTGTTCGGCAAAAAGAACGATAAAGGTTTTCAAATTGGAGGTTGGAATGCAGGGGTTGAAACAGCTTTGCGTGTAACATTTATGAAATATGCATATTTCGAATTTGCACAAAAAGTGGATTATGCACGTTACAGCAATCTTAAGGTATACGAGGGTAGGGCAAAGCAGAGTTTTGGTACTTATGAACTAATTTTGAGTCTAGGCGCTATTCTACCTACCACTAAGAATAATCCATTGTTTACCGCGGAGCCTCTGACGCCAGAAAATGAGCAAGTAAAGTAGCTTTAAGTCATCTTCGTTTTTTGTTTTAAATAGAATAGTCTTAACTTGCACCTCTAAAATCTCCACAACGATGAACCAATTGATGTTAAGTGCCTTTTACGACACAGTTAACTTGAGCGTAGGTCCTATACTTACTTATGTTTTCTTCTTTTTGCTTACTATCGAGTTCCTTTATGTAAGTTTCAAGTATACAGGTACTTCTGACAACAAAGACAAAAAATAACAACTTTTCTTGTCTCAAAATCCGATTAATATTGCCGATATCCGAATGGATTACATCCTAGCGTCGCTCGACGAAGAGACCGCTGGAAGTGATCCATTTCTTTTTTTTAATACTTGGTTTAGAGAAGCTGAAGCAGCCCAAATCACTGAAATCAATGCAATGACACTCGCTACAGCAAATGCTGACGCTGCACCTCATGCCCGCATTGTATTACTTAAAGGATTGGATGACCGAGGTTTTGTTTTTTTTACCAATTATGATAGTGCTAAAGGCGCTGATATTGCTGCCAATCCTCAGGTAGCATTGCTTTTTTTCTGGAAAGAGCTAGAACGACAAGTTAGGATCGAAGGCAGAATAGAAAGAATACCAGAAGTTGACAGCGACGCCTATTTTAATTCTAGACCCATAGGAAGCCGAATTGGTGCATGGGCGTCCCCACAAAGCTCAGAAATTCCACACAGGCATATTTTAGAAACTAATTATGCTAAGTACGAAAATGAATTTTCTGGTATTGAAATACCTAGACCACCTCACTGGGGCGGATATGTTGTAGTGCCAAATAAAATAGAGTTCTGGCAAGGCAGAAGCAGTAGAATGCACGACAGGATACTATACACTAAGACCGAAAATAATGATTGGCTACAATCTAGGTTGGCACCTTAACAGTTAATAATTATTTCTTTTCGTTAAGTGCATTAAATAATAGTTGCTTTTGTCCACACTGTTTTCGTTTTCTGAAAATGAATTTTATCTTTAACTGATAAAGTTCTTTTTGATGAGGATAAAGAAAACACCACATACAGGTTTTACATCATTTTTTATGATGCTACAGTTGTGTCTGTTTATCCATCAGCCTGCTGTCAGCCAGCATTTCAAGTCCGTTTCATTTTCTCCAAATGTTAATTTTGTAACCAATTATATTCCTGTTTATTGTTGCGATAGCAACACTTCGTATTTGGCATACGACGCTACCGCTTTCGATAGCGTAAGTTTCTCACCAATATTCTTCTTTAATCATAACAACACGATTAACCTTTTCCGAAATATTTCATCATTAGATAGTTTGTTAGTTAGTTCTGATATTGTATTTGATGAAGACTCTTCCATTGTTAACGAGTCAACATATGATACAGTAGCTATGGCATATTTATATGCTTTGTATGATGCAGAAAGCGAAAAAATGGTGAATAAGTATGCCGAAATGGTAGAGACTGAGCCAGAAGAAATAAAGAATCTACCATTATATCGTTTCATTGACCATTGGTATGGTGTCAGATATAAGTACGGTGGCACTACGAGAAAAGGCATTGATTGTTCTGCTTTCTCTCAAAGACTGTATGGAAATGTGTACTGTCTGAATATAAAACGCACCTCAAAACAACAGTTCAAAAAATGCGAACATTTAGATGATTTGTCTGATGTAGAAGAAGGCGACTTGGTGTTTTTTAGAATCAATCGAATAAGAATATCCCATGTGGGAGTATACCTTGCCAATGGTTATTTTGTACATGCTACCCGGTCCAGAGGTATCATGATAAGCAGTATCAATGACAAATACTGGCAAAGAAGATTTGCTGGTTGTGGCAGGGTTAATAAACCTTATGCTCACAACACTGAGTCTAAATTTATTGATTAGTATTTTCAGTTTTTTGCTATTTATTGCGTCTATTTGATCCACACTATTATTTTCAATGGGTATATTGTGTTGCCTTAGGTTGTATATTAGCGTTTGATTTTTTATAAGCTTTCAGCATTTCTTTTTATGGATAACAATAAGACTATTACCACGGATTCAGGAATTGTAATTAAACAAATTTATTGCGAGCCTGTTCGCATGGACGAAACTCCAGGTCAGTTTCCTTTTACTAGGGGAGTACATGCAGCTATGTACAGAGACAGGTTATGGACTATGCGTCAGTACGCGGGTTTTAGTACTGCTCATGAGTCAAATAAGAGATACCATTTCTTATTAGGACAAGGGGTAAGCGGTCTTTCGGTCGCGTTCGATTTGCCCACTCAAATTGGCTACGATTCCGATCACGCCATGTCTGAGGGCGAAGTAGGTAAAGTGGGTGTTGCTATTGATTCTATATGGGACATGGAAGAGCTATTCGATGGCATAAAACTGTCAGATATTACTACTTCTATGACCATCAATGCCACTGGTTTTATATTGCTTGCTTTTTATATAGCACTCGCAAAAAAACAAGGAGCTGACATAAAAAAGATATCTGGAACCATACAAAATGATATTCTGAAAGAGTATGCGGCGAGAGGGACCTATATTTATCCCCCTACACCATCTATGCGTATCATTACAGATATTTTCGAATACTGTAGTAAAGAAGTCCCCAAATGGAATACTATTTCAATTTCTGGTTATCATATTCGCGAGGCTGGTGCAAATGCTGTGCAGGAGTTAGCTTTTACATTAGCTAATGGAAAAGCTTATCTCAAAGCAGCTTTAGACAAAGGACTAGATATCAATATTTTTGCGCAGAGACTGTCCTTCTTCTTTAATGCACATAACAATCTGTTTGAGGAAGTCGCAAAATTCAGAGCAGCGCGTCGCATGTGGGCTGCTATAACAAAAGACCTAGGCGCTACAGATCCTAGAGCTCAAATGCTGAGGTTTCACACACAAACAGGGGGAAGCACACTCACTGCGCAGCAGCCCAAAAACAATATTGTAAGGGTAGCATTGCAGGGCTTGTCTGCAGTGCTAGGGGGTACACAGTCATTGCATACCAATGGGTACGACGAAGCTTTGTCTTTACCTACCGAAGAAGCAGCATCTATCGCATTGCGTACACAGCAGATATTAGCCTACGAAAGTGGTGCTACTGACACTGTAGACCCTCTCGCAGGCTCATACTACGTAGAGTCACTTACCAACGATATAGAAGCAGCTTCATGGGCTATTATTAATAAAATTGATGCTATGGGCGGCTCTGTAAGGGCTATCGAACAGCACTACATGCAAGACGAGATAGCGAGGTCTGCTTATGCTTACAATAATGCTATCGAAGATGGTAGTAAAATTATAGTAGGCGTAAACAAATTCACTTCTGCCGAAATGAGTACCCCATCTCTATTAAAAATTGATGACTCTATTAGAATAGTACAAACCGAGAAACTTGCAAAGCTAAGAGCCGTAAGAGACACTAACAAGGCCTTAGAATGTTTAGCTGCCATAAAGAAAAATGCACTGGGAACTGAAAATATTATGCCAGCAGTAATTGATGCAGTAGAAAATTTATGCACTCTAGGCGAGATATCAGATGTGCTCAGAGACATTTGGGGCGAATATAAAGGATAATATTCTTTTTTGTTCATTTGTTTTACTCTAATAACTTTTTGTTGTAATTATCAAAACTTGTGCCGTCAAATATTCGTAAGTATTCCCGATTTTTATTTGTTGACGATATGATGTTGTTTATTACAAAGTAATAAATAGGAAATAACAACCAATTTATAATTTTATTATATAGCTGATAGTTAGTTTTTACTCAACGGTTATTAACTAATATGCAATAGTATTTTTTTGTTCTTTTTGCCATCATTTTTTTACAAAATGTTGGTAATTCAGTGCTATTTTTATTCTTTTAACTAATTTAAATACAACGAAGTAATTTAGTTCATTTGTTAATAGACCTTGGTTTTTCATATTTTTTATGTCATTTTTTTGCTTTGACGTGAATAGTTTTCAAATTTTCTACCATGAAAAAAACTCTACTTTTTATCGCCTTAATCTGTTTCAGCATTTTTGTTTCAGCACAGGTTACACTTATTGACCCAAATACTGACGGCGGATTTGACAATGCAACTTCTACTTTTCCCGCAAATGGATGGACTGTCGCTCAAAGCGCTTTGACAAGAATTTGGAGGGTTGGTACGCCTGCTGGTGCAGTTACCGGAACAAAAGCTGCATACATCGGCACTGCAGCTTTATTTGCCTCTAATGTTGGCTCAGTTGGGGTCCACCATTTTTATAGAGATGTTACCATACCTTCAGGGGTTACAAATGTATTGTTGAGTTTTAATATCAAACACACACCTCTTGACAATACCTATGATTTTCTTAACGTGTATACAACTACAACGTCAAACACGCCCGTAGCAAATACAATACCTACTACAGGTTATACTATCAGGTATTCTAATACTGCAACTGAGTATACAGCATTCACAGCTATAGGCCCCATTGATCTTACAGCTCTTGCAGGTACTACTGTAAGATTAGTTTTCTCTTTTGTAAACGATGGCTTTGCACCAAATACAGCTGCAGCTGTGGATAATATATGGTTAAGGTATACTGTTCCTGCTGCATGTTCTGGTGCTCCATCCGGAGGAACAGTAGTAGCATCGCCTGCTACTGGATGTGCTGCCTATGCCACTACACTGTCCTTAAGTGGTGCTACATCAGCTACAGGGTTAACTTACCAATGGCAATCTTCTGCCAACAATATTACTTGGACAAATGTTGGAGGTGCAGTTTCTTCTAGTTACGCAACCACAATCACAGGTGATATTTATTATCGTTGTTTAGTTACTTGTACTAGTAGCGGTATAACTACCCCAAGTACCAGTAGTTTTATGAATATCGGTACATGTATTAGTATGCCCGCATCTGGATCAAGTACGCTATGCAATGCATTGTTTTATGATAGTGGTGGCCCTACAGGAGATTACACAAACAGTGAATCGAGAACATACACTTTTTATCCAGGAGCTACAGGTACTGGTTCAAAGGTGGCAGTAAGTTTTCTGTCTTTCAGCATTGAGTCTGGATGGGATTATCTGTATATTTATAATGGCAATAGCACAGCGGCACCTTTACTGGGTACTTACACGGGTACCTCCCTTCCACCTTCATTTACGTCTACAGCTACAGATGGTTCATTAACTTTCAGATTTACCAGTGATGGTTCTGGAATAGGTACAGGATTCGCAGCATCCATTTCTAACACATTTGTCAATCCTATATCTTCTCATCCTGCAGTTTCTACAGCCACTTGTGTCGGATATACTCCTTCATTAACAGTAGGTACGTCAGGCACAAACACCTACCAATGGTACTCTAACGGAACTACAAATTCTAATACTGGTGGTACTGCAATTGCAGCAGCCACTAATGCCACCTATACCCCTTCCACTGCTTCTACCGGTACTACTTATTATTATTGTATAGTTACTACGGCATGCAATTCTTCATATACTACCAACACTGCTGGAGTTGTTGTTAATGCCTCTCCTGCTGCTATTACAGGCACGTTTAATGCATGTTCAGGAGCCACTAGTCTGCTTAGCAATAGCACAGCAGGTGGCACCTGGAGTACGAGCTCTTCTATTGCCTCTATAAGTTCAGGAGGTTTGGTAACTGCAGGAGCTACTTCAGGTACTACTACAGTCAGTTACATTATCTCGGGTTGTGCTGCTACCGCTACCTTTACTGTTAATGCAAATCCTGGTTCTTTCGGAGGTACATTATCTGCTTGTGCTGGTGCTACTACTGCATTAACAAATGCTGGTGGCATAGGCAACTGGACGAGTAGCAACACTGGTGTAGCTACTATTGGTGCTACTTCTGGTATCGTTTCTGGGGTATCTGTTGGTACTTCTGCAATTTCTTATTCTAATGGTTGTGGTTCTCCGGTAGGTATTGTAGTTACTGTACTACCAACCCCAACTGCTATTACTGGTGCTGCAAGTGTATGTGCTGGTAATGATATTACATTATCTAGCTCCCCTGGTGGAACATGGTCAAGTTCAGTTGCTGCTGTAGGTACTATAGCCGCATCTACAGGTGTTTTTTCTGGATTGTCGGCTGGTACTACCACCATTAGTTATACATTAGGTAACGGTTGTGCAGCGGTTGGACGAATACAAACTGTTAATTTATCGCCATCAGCAATATCTATTACTCCAGCTTCCTCTTCAAGTGTTTGTTTAGGTAACGCTTCTACTTTTACTGCATCCTCTACTCCTGCCACTTACACCGTGCTTAGTCAAAACTGGAATTCAGGAATGACAGGTGCTGTAGGTGGAACATGGACAATAACTAATACAGCGGGTGTAGCGGCTAGTTATTGGCAAATACGTTCTGCCCCTGGTTATGGAGGAGAGGGCGGCGATGGTACTCCCATGATGCAAGCAGCTCCGGACGCCACAACAGGACTTACTAGTACAATTGTCACCTCTCCTGCCTTTTCATTAGCGGGTTATTCATCTGCTACACTTACCCTAAATCAGTACTATTTTGCATATTTTGCCGATGCTACGGTAGCTGTAGAATACTCTACAAATGGTGGCACTAGCTGGACAACATTATCCAGTATAATTGGTACATCTACAGGTACAACTACTTGGTCTGCTGCTACCCCTACTTCTACTATTTCTTTAGCGGCACTTGCTGGTTTGCCTAGCGTTATGCTACGTTGGAATTATGTTTCTACTTATGGCTTTTATTGGGCTATTGATAATATAGTTGTGAGCGCTGCTCCTACACTTACATATGCATGGTCTGGTGTATCTGGTGCCTCGGGATTATCTTGTACGTCTTGTGCCGCTCCTACTATTACACCTTCCTCGGCAGGTGCTAATGTATATAGTGTTACAGCTACATCTGCTGGTTGTAGCCGCACTAGTGGTGTCACAGTCAATGTTACAGATCCTACTTTGTACACTGTTACGGGTGGAGGTAGTTATTGCAGTGGTGGCACAGGGGTGGCTATAGGTTTAAGTGGTTCTCAAACTGGTGTTGACTATGCTTTAAAAAATGGAGCTACTACTGTTCAAACTTTATCAGGTTCTGGTGGTGCACTTACATTCGCCAATCAGACTACAGCAGCTACTTATACTGTTGTGGCTACTAGCACGGCTCCAGTATGTAATAAGAATATGACGGGAAGTGCTACTGTAGTAGTTAACTCAGCGCCAGCAGTAGTATCTGTATCTGGTGGTGGCACATTTTGTGCTACTTCTACTACGATCACTGCCTCTGGTGGTGCTGGTGGTACTGTTTATTTTCAGGGTACAACAGCTGGTGGTACGTCTACTGCAATTGCGTCTACTTCTGAATCCGTAAGTGCTTCTGGCACCTATTATTTCCGTTCACAATCGTCTTCTGGTTGTTGGGGTTCAGAGGGTAGCACCACAGTTACACTCAATCCTCCTCCTGCGGCTACTACCGTAAGTGGCGGTGGCACATTTACTGGTAGTGCTACTATCACCGCATCTGGTGGCACTGGCGGTACTATATATTTCCAAGGGACTACTTCGGGCGGCACATCTACTGCTACTCCATCTACATCACAAGTTGTAACTACCAGCGGCACTTATTATTTCCGCTCACGGTCAGCCGCAGGTTGTTGGGGTGCAGAGGGTAGTGTTTCTGTAGTAATAAATATTTTCCCAGCTACAGTAGTAGTGTCAGGTGCCGGTACTTTCTGCGGTAGCACCACTATCACTGCCGATAATGGCAGTGACGGTACTATATATTTTCAAGGAACAACTTCTGGTGGCACCTCCATTGCCACTCCATCTACTTCACAGGTTATAACATCTTCTGGCACTTATTATTTCCGTGCCCGGTCTGCGGGTGGTGTTTGGGGTACAGAAGGTAGTGCTGTTGTTGTTATCAATGCCATACCTGCTGCGGTTACTGTTTCTGGTGCTGGCACTTATTGTGGATCAACTTCATTAACTGCATCTAATGGTAGTGATGGAACCATATTTTTCCAAGGCACTACATCTGGTGGTACGTCCACGGCACTTGGTGGTACACCTCAAACAGTAACTTCTTCCGGTACTTATTATTTCCGTGCTCGGTCTGTCGATGGTTGTTGGAGTACTCAAGGTAGTGCGTCAGTAACTATCAATTCTATTCCTACAGCAGCCCCCACTAACAGTGGTCATATCTGTAATGGTGGTACGGTGACACTCACTGCCAATGGTGCCAATGGTGCTGCTGTATTCACTTGGAGTGGTGCTGCACTTTCTACTACCACCGGTGCTAGCACATCGGCTACACCTACTACTACCTCTGTTTATTCATTAACTGTTACTGATGGTTCTGGCAATCCTGGTTGTTCTCCATCTACTATCTACACCACTTCGGTTACTGTCAACAGTATACCTACTGCAGCACCTACCAACAATGGTTACATTTGTAATGGTGGTACTGTAACATTAAGTGCCAACCC
>JAIXSZ010000039.1 GCA_027484425.1 Sphingobacteriales bacterium | reverse complement strand
TATACAGTAACCAACGGATTTAGCTGTAGTACTACAGTTACTACAAATGTTACAGTAAATCCTGTACCAGTAGTAGCTGCAATAA
Source organism: Sphingobacteriales bacterium (assembly GCA_027484425.1). Taxonomy (GTDB): domain Bacteria; phylum Bacteroidota; class Bacteroidia; order Chitinophagales; family Chitinophagaceae; genus Nemorincola. The sequence continues at coordinate 18,963 of JAIXSZ010000039.1, read as the reverse complement.
CAGGTACACTATCTGTGTGTGATGATGCCACAACAACATTGAGTAATGCTACAGCAGGCGGCGTGTGGAGTAGTTCGGCTGCAGGTGTGGCTACAGTAGGCACATCGGGTATAGTAACTGGTGTAAATGCAGGTAATGCAACGATAACATATAGAGTTACCAACGGTTTTGGATGTATCACAGACGTTCTTGCTGCTGTTACGGTAAATCCTTTACCAGTGGTAGCGGCAATTACGGGCACTACTTCTGTATGTCAATACCTAACAACAACATTAAGTAATGCTACTGCAGGTGGTGTGTGGACCAGCGGTGCTGCGGGTGTAGCTACAGTAGGCACATCGGGCATAGTAACCGGAGTTACGGCAGGTAATGCAGTAATCTCTTACACAGTTACCAACGGTTTTTCTTGTAGTACTACTGTCACTACAAACGTTACAGTAAACCCAGGTCCAGTAGTTGCAGCTACAACTGGTACGTTATCGGTTTGTGCAGCAGCAACAACAACATTAAGCAATGTGACTGCAGATGGTACATGGAGTAGCTCTGCAACAGGTATAGCCACTGTAGGTACATCAGGCATAGTAACAGGCGTGAGTGCCGGCAATGCAACGATTTCATACATCGTTACCAATGTTTCTGGATGTATAGGATTGTCTGTTGCCGTTGTTACTGTAAATCCTTTACCAGTGGTTGCTGCAATAACAGGTACGTTAAGCACCTGCGTTAATAGCACAACTACACTATCTAACACAACTGGTGGTGGTGTGTGGAGTAGTTCTACACCTGCCAATGCAACGATTAGTGTGGCTGGCGTAGTGACAGGTGTATTAGCAGGTAATACTACTATTAGCTACACGGTTACTGATGGTTTGGGCTGCATAGGCAGGTCTACTGCAATTGTTACAGTTAATCCTCTACCAGTTGTAGCGGCAATAACAGGCACTGCAACTGTATGTGTAAATAGCACTACAAACTTGGCCAATGCTACATCAGGTGGTGTGTGGACAAGTAGTGCTGTAGGTGTTGCTTCAGTAGGCACATCGGGTACAGTAACAGGCGTGAGTGCAGGTAATGCAACAATTTCTTATACCGTAACCAACGGATTTAGCTGTAGTACTACAGTGACCACCAATGTTACAGTAAATCCTGTACCTACAGTTGCTGCTGTAACAGGTACATTATCGGTTTGTGAAAATGCGACAACAACACTAAATAATATAACTGCAGGCGGTACTTGGAGTAGCTCTGCAACAGGTGTAGCTACAGTAGGCACATCTGGAATAGTTACTGGGGTGAGTGCAGGTAATGCAACAATTACATACAGAGTTACCAATGGTTTTGGATGTTTCACTGACGCGCTGGCTACAGTAACCGTAAATCCTTTACCAACTGTAGCAGCGATTACAGGTACAACATCTGTTTGTCAAGGATTGACAACTACACTTTCTTCAGTCACTTCGGGTGGTGTGTGGACAAGTAGTGCTGTAGGTATTGCTTCAGTAGGCACATCGGGCATAGTAACAGGCGTGAGTGCAGGTAATGCAACCATATCTTACACAGTAACCAATGGTTTTTCTTGTAGCACTACAGTTACAACTGCTGTCACAGTGAATCCATTACCTACAGTAGCCGCTATTACAGGCACAGCTTCTGTATGCGTAGGTTTGACAACAGCCTTGTCAAATGCCACAGCAGGTGGTGTATGGACAAGTAGTGTGGCAGGGGTAGCTACGGTAGGAACAAGTGGTGTAGTGTCTGGTATATCGGCAGGTAATAGTACTATTTCATATACCGTGACAAATGGTTTTGGTTGTGTAACTAGAGTTACAAGAATAGTAACAGTTAACGTTAACCCTGTGTTGTCATCTGCTTCTGGTTTCTTCAGAGTTTGCGACAATGCTACAGTAACACTTAACTCAACAATTTCAGGTGGAACATGGACAAGTAGTAGTCCTTCTAATGCAACTATAGGATCTGTAACAGGTGTAGTATCTGGTGTAAGCGCAGGTAATACTAATATTACCTACACTGTGACAGCAACGGGTTGTGCTTCTTCTATAGTTCTGACAGTGAATCCTACACCTGTAGTAACTGGTATACAATATTTGTGTATTGGTAATCCATCTTTACTTACTGGATCTCCGACAGGAGGCACATGGGCTAGTAGTAATACTGGTGTTGCTACAGTGAATGCTTCAGGTTTAGTAACAAGTGTAGCTGTAGGTACAAGTAATATCACCTATACTGGTGCAGGTTGTTTTACTGTATCTCAGGTAACAGTAAATGCAGCTATGCCAGCTGTGTTAGGCAACCAAAGTATATGCGAAACCAATACTACTTTGCTTACAAATGCTGTAGCAGGTGGTACATGGTCAAGTAGCAATAATACAATAGCTACTGTAGGATCATCTACAGGTTTGGTAACAGGTGTAAGCACAGGTGTTGCTACAATATCTTACAACCTAAATGCAGGTTGTTTTGCTACAATAGCAGTTACGGTGATGACGCTGCCTGTAGCTACTACAGGACCATCTTCGGTTTGTGTTGGGCTAACTGCACAGCTCATCAATACTACTGGTACATGGTCTAGTAGTGCTCCTGGTATAGCAGTAGTATCTGGTTCTGGTTTGGTTAGTGGTATTAGTGCAGGTAATGCAACAATAACTTTCTATCCTACTGGTTCTATTTGTTATGTTACCAGATCAATTACCGTTACAGCCCCACCAACAGCAATAGCTGGTTTGGCTCCAATGTGTCCTGGTCAAACCGCAGTACTTACTTCATCTCCCTCAGGTGGTTCTTGGTCTGTTCAAAATCCTGACGTAGTAAGTATTAATCCAGCTACAGGTTTACTCACAGCAGTAATGATACACCATACTAACATATTGGCTACGGTGGTCAATTATACTTTACCTTCTGGTTGTGCGACTGTAAGAATAGTTACAGTAAATCCTCAACCAGCACCAATTTTTGGTACTTCTTTGTTCATGTGTTCTGGTGAAACTAATGTACTTTCTACAGGTTCTTCTACTGGTACATGGAGTAGTACAAACCCATCAATAGCAACAGTGAATATTAGTGGTGCCGTAACTTCAGTTGGTTCAGGTACATCTACTATTAGTTATACGAACAGCTTTGGCTGTGCTAGCAGGGTAATAGTAACCGTTAACTCAGCTGTTTCTGCTATTTCGGGACAAACAACAATTTGTACTGGCCAAACATCGTTGCTAACAAACACTGTAACCGGTGGTACATGGAGTACAAGTAACAATACAATAGCATCTGTTAACACATTTACAGGGTTAGTAACCGGTGTCACCGGTGGTACTGCAACAATATCTTATGTTATTGGTTCTGGTTGTCTGTCAACAGTACAAGTAACTGTAAACAGTAATACTGCAGCCATTAGCGGTAGTTCAGTGTTGTGTGTAGGATCTTCAACTGCTCTTACATATCCAGTAAGTGGTGGTACTTGGAGTATCGACAATCCATCTGTAGCTACAATAAATGCTACTAGTGGAGTATTGACAGGTGTGGGTACAGGTGCTGCTACAGTTACCTACACAATTAGTGCTGGATGTTTCCAAACTTTAAACATCAATGTATTTGCAGCGCCTACTCCTATATCTGGCACACCGGTGTTGTGCGCAGGCACCGCTATGGCGCTGACCGCTACTGGTGGCGCATGGAGTAGTAGTAATACAAGTGTTGCAACTATTTCTGCATCTGGTGTTTTAAATGGTATTAGCGGCGGTAATGCTACTATATCTTACACATATTACCCTAGTGGATGTTATACTACTATACAAGCTACAGTAAATGAGCGTCCGTCGGCTATACCATCTACAAGTTTATGCTCAGGTGTTGTTAGCACCTTTACCTCAACACCTACTGGTGGCACATGGAGTAGCAGTAGCGCCACAAATTTGGGTATAAACGCTACAACTGGAGAAGCTACAGCATACAACATTAGTACTTCTTCGCCTGCCATAGTAACAGTAACTTATACTGGTACTAACACTTGTACTGTGTCAACGCTTGTAACTGTAAACCCAGCTCCATCCGCATTTACTGGTGGTGCGTCCAACTTATGTAGTGGTGGTACTACTACCTTTATGTCTAGTCCTTCAGGTGGCATATGGAGTAGTGATAATACGAGTGTAGCCACAGTTGCTACTGGTGGACATGTTAATGCATTAGTAGCTGGTGTGGCTACTATTAGTTATACTAATGCTCTTGGTTGCTCAAGGTCTGCAACATTAACGGTTAGTGGTGGTGTACCTGGCAATACAGGTAATACATACGTTTGTACAGGTCAAACTTCTACTTTATCAAATTCAATTTCTGGTGGTACTTGGAGCAGTAGCAATAATACTGTTGCAACTGTTAATTTCTTCACTGGTTTAGTATCAGGTATCACATCCGGTACTGCAGTTATTACTTATAGATTGTCTTCAAGTTGTTTTGCCGCCTCTCTTATACATGTGATTAATTCGGCACCAACTATAATGGGTACAGCATCTGCTTGTGTAGGAACAACTTCTACATTAACATATGCAACCCCTGGTGGTACATGGAGTAGTTCTAACAACACAATAGCTACAGTAGACGGTTCTGGTATTGTAACAGGAATAGCTACAGGTGTTGCTACCATTACGTACTTTATTACACCTACATGTTTCAAAACAAGGAGTGTAACAATCTCTGCACCTCCATCAGCAACAACTGGTGCATCGGAAGTGTGTGTTGCTTCCACTATCACCTTATCTAATAGTGGCGGTACATGGAGTAGTTCAAATGCGTCTCTCGCAACGGTTAATTCTTCTGGTATTGTAACTGGCGTAAGCAATGGTGTTGTTAATATCAATTATCGTAATTCAGCATCAGGTTGTGTTGTTTCTAAAGAAGTAACAGTAAATACATTACCAGCAGTTATCGTTAGTTCGCCATTGTGTCCTGGTGGAAGTGCAACATTATCTACAACACCAACTGGAGGTACATGGAGTAGTGCTAATCCATCAGTAGCTACTATCAATCTTTCAACCGGCGAGGTGTCAGCATTGGCTATGTCATCATCTGCTTCATTAGCTACAATAACTTATACTTCACCGTCAGGATGTAGAAGAACACACTTAGTTACTGTTAATCCTATACCATCAGCTATTTTTGGTAGTTTCGGTGTATGTGTTGGTGGTACAACTGTACTTAGCTCTGGCACTACTGGTGGTGTTTGGAGCAGTTCTAATCCTACAGTAGCATCCATATCTACTACAAGGGTAGTAACGGGTCATAGTGCAGGTAATGCAGTTATCAGTTACACAAACAGTTTGGGTTGCTCTCGTACTGCTTTAGTCACTATCAATCCTACTCCTGAGTCTATAAGTGGTGCGTTATCGCTCTGTGTTGGTACTACTACCTCTTTATCTAACTCTACAACTGGCGGTACTTGGACCAGTAGCTTTGCTTCAAGAGCTAGTGTAGGGTTAACGACTGGTGTTGTTAACGGTATTAGTGCTGGTACATCAAACATTACTTATAATTTAGGTGGACCAATATCTGCAAATTGTATCAGTGTGAGTCAGGTAACTGTTAATGTTACTCCGGCTTCCATTACTGGGGTTGCCAATGTTTGTCCTGGAGCTACAACAGTACTTTCACACCCTGTATCTGGTGGTGTTTGGAGTTGCTCAAGTACATCTATTGCAGAGGTTGGTGCTACTTCTGGAGTAGTTACTGGTGTAAACTCGGGTACTGCTACTATTACCTATACGTTGCCTAATGGATGCTTTAGAACAGTTTCCTTTACTGTAAAACCTGCGCCTGTTGATATTACAGGATTATCTGCAGTTTGTGTTGGTTCTACCATTCCACAGTTTTGCTTTAGTGGTACAGGTACATGGTCTAGCAGCAACTCATCTGTAGCTAGTATAGGATTGACAAGTGGTATTATAACTGGTGTTACTGAGGGTAGTGCTACTATAACATATAGAGTTGTAAGCACTTCTTGCTTCACAACCAGAACTGTAACAATAGGTGCTACTGATGCAGGAATAATTTCTGGCCCAACAGCAATGGCTACTGGTAGTACAGCAACCATGTCGAAAACTGTAGCGGGTGGTGTTTGGTCTTCTTCACCTACAACTGTAGCTACAATAGGTAGTACATCTGGTGTTATTTCAGCATTATCTGTTGGTTCTGCCATCGTTACATATGTGGTAACAAGCAGTTGTAGTTCAGATACAGAGTATCATTACCTTGATGTAATGGCACCTGCTGGCGCCTTAAGTTTTGATGGTGAAAATGATGTTGTTTTGATTGGCGCTCCAATTAGCACAGGTTCTTCATATACCAAAGAAGCATGGGTGTACGCAAATAATATCTCAGGTAAAAACAATATCATTTCTTCATTGAACTGTAAACTGTGGATAGATAGAGGTATCATTAAAGCTGGTAACAATGGTGTAGATGATGTAGTAAGTGATGATGCCGAAATTGCCGCTGGTACATGGGTCCATGTTGCTGTTACTTACGATGCGGCATCAAGCACTATGAAACTTTACAAGAATGGTACTTTGGTAGCTACAAACACTTCAGCACCTGCCTACACTTCAGAACCTTCCTTCCTTGCTACCTATAAAGATGGTTTAGAACTATTAAGAGGTGCAATGGATGAGGCTCGTATCTGGAACAGAGCATTGTGCCAAACTGAATTGCAACATAATATGAATTGTCAATTAGCGCTCCCTCAAACTGGCTTGCGCGCTTATTACAGATTCAACCAAGGTATACTCGCCGGAGTGAATACAGGTTTAACTGCTCTTACCGACGTCAGTGGTAATGGTTTTGTAGGTACATTAGTAAACTTTGCACTCATTGGAGATTCCTCTAACTGGGTTGCAGGTGCAGTTTCTGGTACTTGCTCTCCATTATCTTCTGCAGTCAACATATTGTACACAGGTACAGATACTGTAGCTACCGTAGCAGTAGGTAGTGTATTATCTTTGGCAGCTAGCGTGCCGGGTGGTACATGGTCCTCTAGCAATACTAGCATTGCTACTGTAGGTTCTACTGGTTTGGTGTATGGTGTCAATGTTGGTTCTGCTGTAATCACATACGCTGTATCTAATCCATGTATTTCTGGTATTGCTACTAGAGTGGTTAACGTAACAGGTGGTGTATCTAGACCTACAGACGTTCAAACTGTATCTGCTACAAATGACCCATCATTTGTGCTTTATCCTAACCCTACCGAGGGCAACATCTACTTTGTATCAGATGTGCCTGGCGTAGTAACAGTATATAGCCTAGATGGTAAACAAGTAGCTAATTATGAAGTATTGAGCGGCAGTACATCTGTAACGTTGCCTACTGGTGTAGCGCGTGGTGTGTACACTTGTCGCTTTGTATCTGAAGCTGGAAATTCTAAAATAGTAAGACTAATATACAAATAGTAGTCAAACAATAGATTGGTTATCTCAGCGCCTGATTGTTGCTAACAATCAGGCGTTGTTGTGTATATCTGATACTTGTTTTGTCCTTTATGAGTGTGTATTGCGTTTATGTACAGGGAAGCATCACTGCACCTCATTTGTCGTAGATGAACAATGTGAATTGAGAGGGTGTATGGCTACCACAAAGGAGCAATTATTGCACATAAGAAAGCCCCTGATGTTGTCAGGGGCTTTCTCTATATTATTGTGTATGCTGTAACTACTATTTGAACTGTGGTATCAACTCTTGAGCAAGTTTCACCATTTTAGCAATACCATCTTCAGGAAGATTGCCTTTTTTGAATTCTTTCAGCACGTCAGAGTATTTCAACTCCATCTGTTGCAAGAACAATTCTTCAAAAGCTTTCACATTTTTCACAGCTACTTCGCGTATCAGGTTGTTAGTACCCAGATATATCATAGCTACTTGCTTTTCTACTGAGTATGGGTTGAACTGTAACTGCTTCAGAATTTCCACGTTACGGCTACCTTTATCAATGATATTTTTTGTAGCAGCATCTAGGTCACCACCGAATTTAGAGAAGGCTTCCATCTCACGGTAAAGTGCCTGATCTAGTTTTAGAGTACCAGCTACTTTCTTCATTGATTTGATCTGTGCGTTACCACCTACGCGGCTTACAGAGATACCAACGTTGATCGCAGGACGAATACCAGCATTAAACAGGTTCGACTCCAAGAAGATCTGACCATCAGTGATCGAGATAACATTGGTAGGGATGTATGCCGATACGTCACCAGCCTGAGTTTCGATGATAGGCAACGCTGTAAGCGAACCACCACCTTTCACCATGTGTCTGATGCTTTCTGGTAGGTCGTTCATTTGTTTAGCTACTTCGTTATTGTTGATAACTTTAGCAGCACGCTCCAGCAAACGACTATGCAGATAGAATACATCACCAGGATAGGCTTCACGACCCGGAGGACGACGCAACAATAGAGAAACCTCACGGTACGCTACTGCTTGCTTAGAAAGGTCATCATAAATAACCAATGCCGGACGACCAGTATCGCGGAAGAACTCACCTATAGCAGCACCCGCAAATGGAGCGTAGAACTGTAACGGAGCTGGGTCAGACGCAGATGCAGATACGATGGTAGTATATGCCATAGCACCAGAATCTTCCAATGTTTTCATTACACCAGCTACGGTAGAGGCTTTCTGACCGATAGCTACATATATGCAATAAACAGGCTTACCTGCTGTAAAGAATTCTTTTTGGTTAATGATAGTATCTATACAGATAGCTGTTTTACCAGTCTGACGGTCACCAATAACCAACTCACGCTGACCACGACCAATAGGAATCATCGCATCTATCGCTTTGATACCGGTTTGCAATGGTTCCTTTACTGGCTCACGAAAGATAACGCCTGGTGCTTTACGCTCCAGTGGCATCTCATATAGTTCGCCTTTTATAGGTCCTTTACCATCTATTGGTTCGCCCAGCGTATTTACCACACGCCCCACAGTACCTTCACCTACTTTTATAGAGGCAATTTTGTTGGTACGGCGCACCTTGTCGCCTTCGCGTATGCCAGCAGAATCACCCATAAGTACCACACCCACATTGTCCTCTTCTAGGTTGAGGGCTATAGCTTTGACGCCATTAGTAAACTCTACAAGCTCACCCTGACGTACCCCGGTAAGACCATACACACGGGCTATACCATCGCCTATCTGTAATACGGTACCTACTTCTTCGAGGCTGGCACCGCCATCTACCTGGGCCAGTTGCTGGCGCAAAATCGCCGATATTTCATCCGGTTTAATACTAACCATATACTTATTTATTCAAGAGTTAAAATTCAAAAATCTTTATACTGTGTCTCTGTAAGCTACAGCAATATACTAATACAATTTCGCAACGTATGATTGGTCTATGATTGTAGAACGAACATCGTTGAGGTATTTTTTCACACTACCATCAAACAACTGATCTTCAACCTCTAGCACAAAGCCACCTATCAGACTTTCGTCTACCGATGTTTCTAAGTTCATAGAGTCATTAGGCATAAAATTAGCCACTTTTGCAGTGATGCTGTTTTTTACAGCATCAGATACAGGAGCAGCAGTGGTAAGTTTTACAGTACGAATGTGTTTCAGCAGGTTGTACTGTGTAATAAATGCTTTGGCTATTTCTGGTAAGTTTTGCTCACGACCTTTATTGACAAGTAGTGTAATGAACCCCTTTGTAAGTACGCTCAATTCCTGACTGGCAAGCACTGCAAATATAACAGACAGCTTTTTGTCGCCTTTTATTACAGGGCTCTGCAACATCATTTCAAACTCTGGACTGATAGTACAAACATGGCTCATGTTACGCATATCAGTTAGCGTGGCTTCAAGGCTGTTTTGTTCTATTGCTAGGTCTAAGATAGACTTGGCATATCTAGTCGCAAGACGGGGATTTCGCATAACTTATTAATCAGTTTACCTCAGTATGGTCACTCACTTGTAGTGAGGTTGTGTTTATTGTTTCATTTACTATCTGTGGCATTGCGCCCTAGGGTAGTATTAGTTAAGTCTGATGTCTTCAGACAGCATTTGCATATATGCTTCTTGGCCTTCAGCTGCGCTCAGTTGTTTACGCAGTATTTTGCCAGCTACAGCTACAGCTAGGCTACCTATTTCGTTTTTCACTTCGGTAAGCGCTGCCATTTTCTGTTGCTGTATCTGCTGTTGAGCATCTATAATGATTTTATTAGCTTCAGCTTTAGCTTGTTCTTTAGCCTCATTAATGATGCGATCTTTCATTTCTTTAGCTTCTTTCAGCATCAGTGTGCGCTCTTCACGTGCCTGAGTCATCAGTTTTTCATTCTCGCTTTTCAGTTGAGCCATTTCGCCTTTTACACGCTCAGCAGTAGCTATTGAGTCTGCTATACTTTTTTCACGATCGCCCAAAGAGCTCAATATTGGGCCCCAGGCAAACTTGCGAAGAATAAAAAACAAAGCCAAAAACGCAATGAGCGTCCAGAAAAATAGACCGAGTTCCGGGGTCAGCAAATCCATTGTTAATGATTTACCCCCTGCACCATAGTGGTAAGCAGGAGAAAGTTATATAAATTGATACTACTTATTTCAAATTGCTACCGCCACATAGTGCAGCATAGCAACAAACTCTTCTTGTAAAAATAACTGCATCTTCGGCCCTATGCGTCAGATGCAGTTAAGATTCGTGATGACTACTTAACGAAGATAGCTAGGATACCTGCGATTACCGCAAATAGTGCCACACCCTCTACGAAGGCAGCAGTCAAAATCATGTTAGCGCGGATGTCGCTAGAAGCTTCTGGCTGACGTGAGATAGATTCTACCGCACCTTTACCAATTTGGCCGATACCAACACCTGCAGCCAAAGCTGCGATACCTGCACCAATTGCTCCACCAGCTTTAGCCAGTTCGCCGCCTTCCAACATAATTGTGTTCAATAATACTGACATGTTATTATGGTTTTTGATTAAAAAAAAACTCTCTTTTATAAATATCCCTTTCAGGAATTTGTATTGTCTTTTAAATACTACTCCACTACACCTTAGTGTGCAGCTGCCTCACTGTGTCCATGTCCTTCTTCATGTCCATGACCCTCTTCTATTGCCTGACCTATAAACACCGCTGTAAGATTAGTAAATATGAACGCCTGAATAGCTGCTACCAGCAACTCTAGCGTAAACATGAACAGGGAGAACCCTAGCGATACTGGCACAAAACCTACACCAGCCACCTTGCTCAATGCACCAAAGATGAATATCATAGATACCACACACAGTATAACGATGTGACCCGCCAAGATGTTGGCAAACAAACGTATAGTGAGTGCTACTGGCTTTATGAACAACGAAATGATTTCTATAGGTACTAGCAGGAACTTGATACCAGTAGGCACGCCCGGAGGATTAAGCAAGTGACCCCAGAAGTGTTTGTTAGCTCTTATCAGCAGCACCACAAACGACACCAACGATAGACACAACGTCACTGCTATGTTACCCGTCAGGTTGGCACCACCTGGCAACAGCCCCAGTAGGTTATTCACCCATATAAAGAAGAATACAGTAAGCATCATAGGCATGTACTTCATGTACTTATGACCCAGATTTGGTTTGGCTACTTCGTCTCTTATAAATATGATAGCTATTTCCAGAGCATTCTGAAAACCAGTAGGAGCCTTAATAGCAGAGGTATTATATTTTTTAGCAGCAGATGTCATCAACCATAGTATGATGATAACACTGATCAACATTGAAATTACATTTTTGGTCAGAGATAAGTCATAAACCACAGAACCATCTTCTGCTTTTATCTTCTCCTTCATGTTTTTTTCTACATACAGCCCGTTGTAAGTAGTATGACTTATTTTGTTGCCATCTGCATCCAGATACCAGCCACCATGATGAAACTTGCTAAACGAAAATACCTGCAGACCCTTGCCTGGCTGGTAAACTATCACAGGTAGCGGTATAGCTACCTCGGTCTCATGACCATCTGCACCCTTAAGGCTAAAAAAGTGCCACTCATGCGAATCTGATACGTGCCCAAAGACAAGTTCTGTAATGTTAATTCCTTCTTTTTTTTCTTCACCAGCCGCCTCATGACCTTCTGCAGCAGCTACTGCATGTGTTTCTTCGCCTTGTGCAAACGAAGAAAACGAAGAGGCAGAAAGCCCGAAAACCAATATCAATAAGGGAAACAGACGTTTTAAGTACATTACTGTTCTGAAATTTTGTGCAAAGATATAGGTTTTGGTATCAAAAAAACTATTTTCGGTACAAAAACAATGAACATATTTTGATGATACATCATGAATAAAACCTCAGCACAAAAATAACAAAATTACTATGTATAGTGCGCTATTACTTTAATTATTTCATCAGCAGCACTCAATAAGGCACTATACTTTATCAAACTCTAAGATTAGGAATGCTACTTAACTACAAAACAACTATCTACTAAGTACTAACAACTATCTACTAAACGTCACTTAAACACATTATACTTTATAATGCAGTACAGCGCCCTGAAGGCATCTTTCATGCCTATTTTTTTACCCTCCTCATACGTCCGTCCGTAGTACGATATACCCACCTCATAGATGCGCACCTTGGGTATGCGCGATATTTTGGCAGTCACCTCTGGCTCAAACCCAAAACGTTTTTCCTCCAGCTTTATACCCTGTATCATTTCTCTCCTGAAAACCTTGTAGCACGTTTCCATATCCGTCAGATTCAGATTCGTAAACATGTTCGATGCAGTCGTCAGCCACCTATTACCTATCGAGTGCCAGAAGAACAATATCCTGTGGGGCTTACCGCCTATAAACCTCGATCCATATACCACATCCGCAAAGTCGTTCAGTATAGGTCTCAGCAGTATGTTATATTCTTCAGGGTCATACTCTAGGTCGGCATCCTGTATTATCACGTAGTCACCAGTAGCCTTAGCTATGCCAGTGTGCAGCGCAGCACCCTTACCCTGGTTCACCTCATGTTTGTAGTAGCTTATGGGCAGCTCTGGGTTGGCAGCCTTATACGCCATTATGGCCTCCTCCGTATTGTCGCGCGAGCAATCATTCACAATGATCACTTCTTTTTTCATGCCATTTACCAGTTCCACAGCCTTCACCTTATTCAGTATCCGGTGAATAGTGGGGCCTTCATTGTAAGCAGGAATAACAATAGATAGTACGCTCATAATGCAATATACAAACTAATCCTGCTAAGAGCAGGGGCAACAAAAATAGATAGTACTAAGTAGAAAGCCAAAAGTGATGGAAATTTAAATGTGACGAATCGGTATATAGTCCCTCAATACGCTAGTTGTGCTCCCAGCCCTTTTACTACTAGCAGCGGGCATTGCATCGCACTCTTGTGCTGGCTGGGAAGGGAGGGGACTTTGTGTATTTTATGCAGCTTATCGTGGATAGTGGTTACTTATTAGATTCTAAATATGCTTATCAGAATGTGGTGTGGGTTCGATTACTTTTCTTTCTAAACTTTAACTGGGATCATCGAACTGATTTTCCCGGTTTTTTATTGCATGTTTAATCTGTTTTTACTTTCCTCCAATAGAAGTTCGTTAACCTCTCAGCAAATATATTAGCTTTGCTTAGCAATGGCAGCAGCAGATCAAATAAAAAGTCTAATTAAATCGTTTGCCGAAGGCGACGAAGCCCGCTTTTACGCTACCGCCATGCAAATTGCTGCGTCTGAAGCAAGGAACGGTCATTCGGCATTGGCTGACGAATTAAAAAAACTCATTGATAATGCGAAAGTTAAGCGACCTCAATCATTCGGTGTTGTAAAAACCTTTCCTGTTAACCCTGCTCAAAAAGAGTTGAGCGAGCTCCTCGAACTTTCGCACCCCAATGAGAAAATCAAAGAAATGGTGCTCGATCCTGCTCTTGAAAAGACGCTAAAGAGGATTCTGGATGAGCATAAAAAAATAGAGCTACTCAGAGAAAACAATTTAGCTCCCCGTAAAAAACTCTTATTTATAGGTCCCCCGGGATGCGGTAAAACAATGTCTGCAAGGGTACTTGCCAGCGAACTTGCAGTGCCATTATTCGTTATACGTCTGGATGGGTTAATAAGCAGGTACATGGGTGAATCGATTGCAAAGCTCAAATTGATATTTGACTCTATGCACCAAATCCGGGCCGTATATTTGTTTGACGAATTTGACAGCATTGGCACTACCCGCCAGCAGCAAAATGATGTAGGTGAAATCAAAAGGGTTCTAAACACCTTTCTCATTCAAATTGAAAAAGAAAACTCAAACAGCGTAGTGATAGCCGCCACAAACCTTCCTGAATTTTTAGACCAGGCGTTATTCAGGCGATTCGACGATATTATTCAATACCCGCTGCCAAATGTAGACGAATTGCAACGGCTATATAAAAAGGAACTATACGAATTTAAGCTGTCTAAGAAATTCAATTTTAAAAAGATCGCCGGTGAATCAGTCGGACTGAGCTATGCTGATGTGCACAGGATTTGTGAAGATATGGTAAAGGACTATCTCGTCTATGGTGAAGACGAGGTCTCAGAACACAAGCTGATTGCATATGCGCATCACCGTAAAAAGCCATTCTAAGCCAATATGCCCCCTTTTCAACGAGAACACCTGATATTGCCTACCCCAGCGGAGGCGCTACCATATACAAGTCCCAACCGAGGAAGAAACAAGGTTGAACCTCGGCCCATCGGAGACAGGCAAGGGCATGGGGACGGCGTAAGGACACAATTCAATGCAGCAGTAGAAGCCTTCCGGGAAGAAGCAGACTTTGACAGCGTTTATGTGGTGTTTAAGTCTCCTTTGGATCTCCTGCTCGATATCGATAAACTGGATAAAGGCAATTTTCGTCTTGCCTCTTACAGGTCCCTGCCATCGCAGGATTTAGATGGTATTACTCACACATACTATGAGGCAACAGTTTGCCTTAACCGTCGTGCTGTAACGCAGTTCCTTGTTAAAGTTGAGCAATACCTAACACAGGAAACCATTAATGGTAATCCCAAGAACCAATCTTTAATAGCGAACATTGAAGAAATCAGGGCCGCCACCCTGCAAAGTTTTTGGCAGGAACCGGAGTTGCCGTTTCCTCAGGCCGACGAGGAAAATTGGTGGGAAATCTGGTTTAGCAGGGATGGAAATCAAGACAATATCAGTCCACTAGAAACAATCCAGCTCCGGATTGGTGAGGCGAACATTCAGGTAAGCACGGAAAATCTTAAATTTCCCGAACATTGGGTGTACCTAATGCGCTGTACTGCAATACAGCTACAAAATGTCTTACATTCCGACAAGCTCGCGGAAATACGAAAGCCGCGCGAAACAGCCGATTTTTTTACCACTCTTGAACATCAAGAACAGGGTGATTGGATAAGAGATCTCGCGGCGAGAGTAGATAACCTTTCTGACCAATCGAATATATCTATTTGCCTGTTAGATACCGGTGTTAACAGGGTGCACCCGCTGTTAGAAAACCTGATACCGGCGAGGAATCTCGATTCTGTCAACCCTGCATGGACAGTCATGGACACAAGAACACCCTACGGGCACGGAACGCCGATGGCCGGTCTGGCATTATACGGTGATCTGACCGATATGATGGCCAGCCGCGACAGGGTGCAGATCTATCATAACTTCGAGAGTATAAAGTTCATTAATGACAATGAGCCGCATGATCCGGTGCTATATGGTGCAGTAACACAGGAAGCTATAGCGCGCGGCGAACTTCTAAACGCAGGTTTCAAAAGAATTATCTGCATGGCCGTTACGTGTGAAGCTACCATCCACCGAGGCCGCCCTACATCCTGGTCGGCAGCTATAGATCAGCGCTTATTTGGCACTACGGACGAACCGAACAACAATATTCTCTTTATTGTTTCGTCAGGCAATGTTCCATGGGAAGACCGTGCCACCTCTCCAATCTCCAATGCAGATTTTTCCATTCAAGACCCAGCTCAGTCATATAACGCCTTAACAGTAGGCGCATATACACTAAAGGATAGTTTGGATCAAGTTGCATTTCCTAACTCCCAACTACTCGCTTTACGGGGAGCAATGTCGCCCTGTAATACAACCGCAATCGGCTGGCTGCATGAGTGGTGTAAAAAGCCTGATATTGTGATGGAAGGGGGAAACAACGCACTTCAACACGGTGGTGTGATTGACCCTGAGTCATTGTTGCTACTCAGCACCTCAAGAGGAGGAATTGGTCGCAGCCTTATAACGACCTTTAATGACACTAGTGCGGCTACTGCTCTTGCATCAAAATTCGCTGCTGAATTGTATGTAGCTTATCCAGCTTTAAGGCCTGAAACAATTCGGGCATTGATCGTACATTCTGCCGACTGGACACCTGCAATGCTTGGTAACCGGACGATAGGTCAGCTTACGGCAATTGAAAGAGAGAATTTGTTAGCCCATGTCGGCTATGGTGTGCCTACTCTTGCAAAAGCCAAATACAGCCTAAATAATTCGTTATCTATGATTGTTGAACGGACGATGACTCCGTTTAAACTGGAGCAATCTGTCGTAAAAACTAACGAATTCCATTTGTTTGACCTGCCTTGGCCGACAGAGGTGCTGCAGGACTTACTAGGCACTATTGTTAAATTTAAGATTACTCTTTCTTATTTTATTGAGCCCAACCCCGGCAACAAGACATATGAACTATCAGCCAGTTATAAATCGCACGGATTACGCTTTAAAATGATTAATCCACGTGAAAGTCTGGAGAACTTCCGGGGCCGTATCAGCCGTACCCTACGTGACGAAAACTATGCTGCCGAAGGCGGCGAAAACTGGACTTTAGGAAGTCAGCTACGCGACAAAGGTTCCGTACATAAGGATATTTGGGAAGGTACAGCCGCTGACTTGGCAACAAGAAACAAAATTGCGGTATATCCTGTAGGCGGGTGGTGGAAAACTCGGAAGAAGTTGGAGCGGTACAATACCCAAGTCAATTATAGCTTGGTAATGACAATTGATACTCCTTCGACCGACACAGATGTTTACACTCCAGTAGCAATACAAATACCGATTGAAATATAGGTTGTTTCTCTGATGGAAAGCCTGACGAACCTCTCCAAATCCTCAACAAAAGAGTTCGACATTTGTTCGGTAAGGGCCACTTAGACCGGGGACATCGAATTGATGTTTCTGTTTTTCTATTACGCCAACAGAATCTCTGCTGGAATGCCAAGCTCACGATGAAATATCTTTGCTAGTTCAAGGCTTTACGGTTTTCCCTCATTGTTCCTGTTGTTCCGAACGGTCAACTGGAACTGCCAATAAAACTCGTTCTCCCGAACGACTTCACTTTCTAGAACCTTAAATGTTTTATTCTTCAGTAACTCTCTCCACTATTACACAACTTTCAAACAAGTATTGTACGATATATTTTACTACATTGTGGCACAAAACGGGAGTATATTTTCTCGATTTTAATAAAACGGAAACAGAATAAGTGCCTGTTAGCCTGTTTAATAGATCTACTTCACCTGTTTCAACCCATTGACAATCGTAAAACAATTAAACGTTTCCTTTCCTCAAAAATAATTTTAACCCAAATAATAAAACCAAACAAAAAATTAATTCCTTATGAAAAAAACAATTACACTACTTACAGCTTCACTAGCAATCGCTAGTAGTAGCTTTGCTCAAACCGATACTGGACATAGCTTCAAGTCTGTGCGTGGCCATGAAGTACTGCCACAAGAGAAAGAATGGGCGTTAGGCATATCTGCAAGCGGCTTCTTGGGCTATATCGGCAACCTGATGAATGGCTCTTCCTCTAATCCCGGTTTTGGCTTCAATAGCGCTAATACGCCTACTCCTTTTGCCCTCGGCACCCTCAATGTAGGCGGTGTAGCACTTTCAGGCAAATACATGAAAACCGCAACCCTGGCTTATCGTGTTAGGTTTATGGCCAATGTAGGCAGCAATACTTACCGAAACAATGTTTTAAAGAGCCTCACTACCCCCGACCCACTAAAGCCGGTTTATGTAGAAGACAATATGACAATGAGTGCTCGTTTTGTGTTATTGGGTGCCGGCTTCGAAAAACGCCGTGGTAATGGCAGACTACAGGGCTTTTATGGTGCCGAAGCCATAGTAGGTACATCAGGCAGCAAAACAACTTATAAATACGGCAACAGCTTCTCTACAGACTTCCCAGCCCCTGTAGCTACTTACGACTTCAATAGCGGAGCAGATAGTGTCCAATCCTTCCGCAAAAACGAATCTACATCAGGTACGTCCTTCCTGTTTGGTGCACGTGGGTTTGGTGGAGTGGAATATTTCTTTGCCCCTAAAATTTCGCTTGGTGGCGAAATTGGATATACCCTTGGCTTCTCTACAAATGGTAAGGCTAGTGAGGTAGGAGAATTTTGGGATCCGGTTGGCTCCAAGAAAAACACCATCAAAACTACAAACTATGATAATTCAGGTCTACGCTCAATCGGTGCTGGCCTCGACAATATCAATGCAGGTATCAACATTCATTTTTACTTTTAGTAATAAATTTCTTTTCAATACTAATCCCCCGGCTATGAATGTCGGGGGATTGTTTTTTACGGTATTATATATGTCCATTGTGTTGTTGCGCTTGAAGCAGTACTCCATTGTGCCGCAAGTCTTTTTTACTTGTGTAAAATTCATATCTCAAATTGTGGATATCTTAATCTCTGCCACACCTGTTTTGGCATAAGTTGGCGCACTTTTTGCGGCATCAGTAGAGCGCATTCTATGCTACCATCACCCTATAAACCCACTATCATTATGTCAGTATACAATTTCACAATGCATCACCACATTCATTGCCACAGCACCCCACACTCCCCAGTATGTGCCTTACCTCACCACAAAAAAACTACCGGAAAATGCCTACAAACCGGAAAAGTGAATAGTATTGATAATCAATGAGTTAACCCCAAAAACACATGAAAACAC
>JAIXSZ010000023.1 GCA_027484425.1 Sphingobacteriales bacterium | reverse complement strand
GTAACCGGTGTAGCAAATGGCAACTTTATTATCAGCTACAGAATGACCAACTCATGCGGAACTGCGTATGCATCGTTTCCAATAACAGTAATTTCTGTCCCAGCTCTGAGTGCCATTTCAGGTTCAGCTACTGTGTGTGTAGCAGCCAATACTACTCTTGGCAATACTATATCAGGAGGTACATGGAGCAGCAGCAACACAGCAGTCGCTACTATTGCTACACCCGCTGTAGGGGTAGTAACGGGTGTAGCGACGGGTACTTCCACCATCAGTTACACAGCTTCAAACACTTGTGGCACCTCAGTAGTTAGCAGAGTAGTCACTGTAAATTCTTGTGCCCGTCCAGGTGTGACAGTGGGTACAGATCGCAACAACAGCGTGTTCACTGTATCTCCAAATCCTACAACTGGTGCTATCAACTTAACAACAGATGTGGCAGGTAAAGTAGTGATATACACAATAGATGGCAAAGAGTTAGAGCAGTACGAAGCGAAAGCAGGTACCACAAGTATCTCACTGCCAGTGGGCATAGCAAGTGGTGTGTACATGCTCCACTTTAATGGTGCAGACGGTAGCAGCAGAATGGTGAGATTGGTGTACCAGCAGTAGGGCAGCGTGCGAAGAATAGTACATGACAGATTGCAAGTTTATTCGTTTTGTCACCTTGTAAATGTCCAACCAAATCGTTCTGTATTTGGTTGGACATTTCTCTTTTCGTTTCTATCACGGGTAAAGAAAACTGTATATAATTTGTTTCCAGGATCTTAGTTGTCTTTGGGAATTAACGTCCATGCCCATTTGAATCCATCAAGATCACACTTACAGACAGGATACGTGAGTGACTTTATTGTACAGCCATTACGCAGCTAAACTCAACTCAAATTCCGCCGACGGACAAGAGGTCCACTTGTAAATATTAAGAGTAAATGTACCATCCATATCTCCCAAATACAACTTTACGCTTCTCCAGCTTAACTATTGTCTATATGCCATCCGTATGCAGTTAATACAAAAAAGCTCGGTCAGATGCTACCACGTATGTAGACGTATTTATGTCACTAGCTCGAAATTCATACATGCACCGTTGTAGAACGCTATCTGTTCATTCTCTTGGGAGTCCCCCAAAAGGCGTTTATAGATGGTACTGTAAGGTTATAGCCGTTATACAACGTTAATTATACTCCATAAATATTCGTATAAATCGCACCTTAATAGTAATACCTTAGCACCAATCCACAATGCTTCTTTCAACAATCAAACGAGCTATCGATAGACTGGATAGTTCATACGGTTGGGGTTGGATGAAATTTGGTATGAGTGGAAATATAACTGCTGAAGGTAAGGTTCCAACCTTACACCAAGTGCCTAATTTCCTATTAGTTCAACTTGGTTACGGCTCGTTTTTAAACCTTTATCACTCCAGTTAGCTACCTCATTTGCCACTTCTTTTTCCCCTTTCTCTCCGTAGAGTTCCCGTTGAGATTTGCTGAACAGTTTTAAACATCCTTATACAACTTTGAAAACTTCTTCCATACTAAATAGTCCTCAGAACAAGATTTATAGTCCTCTCGTGTTCATTTTCGTTCATTCTTGTATATCTGTTCTGCCCCCGTCTAGTCCTCACTAAGCCTTACAGAAATGTAAAGCTTATTTGTTTTTATCACGCTGCTACTTTAGTATACTTTCCTTATTTCTATTCCGCATCATTTTGCCATTTCCTCCATTTTGTTACTGGATATTATGAATATTTTCAAAAAAATCAACTAAATAATTAGTTGATTAACTAAAAAGTTAGTACATTTACTAAAAAATTAGTTAGAATTTATGAAAAGTACATACAAGGCGCTCACTAAAGCTGAAGAAGATATCATGCACATACTCTGGAAACTAGAGCATGCTTTTGTAAAAGATATAGTGGACGAAATGCCAGACCCCAAGCCTCATTATAACACAGTTAGTACAATAATTAAAATTTTAGAAGATAAAGGTTTTGTCAGTCACCAGGAATTTGGAAAAGCAAATAGATATTATGCTTTGATTTACAAAGACGACTATAGCAAAAAAACTATGATTCAATTTGTATCAAAATACTTTGAAGGCTCGTTTAGCAATATGTTTTCCTTTTTCGCAAAGGATAATAACATCTCAGCTAGTGAGCTCGAATCAATATTGGAAGAACTAAAAAAGAATGACTCTGTAAAATAATTTGTATGGTCACTTATTGGCTTCAAGCTACCTGCTATGGCGTAGCATTTTATGGCATATATTATTTCTGCAGTCGCAATGCAATATCGTACACATGGAATAGGTTTTATCTTTTATCTGTTGCATTGTTCCCCGCATTGTTACCGCTCCTAAAGCTTCCTGTTTTGCCTGGCCTATCGCCCATTGTATACCAGCAGTATGTGGTATATCTGTCCCAAATTGATGTAACCCCTGAGAGCGCTGTCATTATTGGTATGTCAATCAAGCTGCTAGCTATTACAGTGTATTCCACAGTGGTACTTTTATTATTTGCTCGTCTGTTACTGGCATACTGGCACATTAGAAATCTTGTTAAGATGTCGGTACATAAGCAGTCAATAACGGATAGTGTTACACTATTGCAGCATACGGGTTTTGGACCAGGTAGTTTCGGCAAATATATATTTATCCCAGATGCTGATATTCATCCAGATATCTTACAACATGAGTTGGCTCATATTAGGTTAAAACATAGTTATGATATCCTATTAGTACAGATAGTAAAAGCCATTTTTTGGATATTCCCTATCACATACGTTGTAGCAAACGAGTTGAAAACGATCCACGAGTTCGAAGCAGATAGCGCTGTTGATGCAGACCCTGACGCTTATAGTAAGCTACTTCTCAGTGAGGTCTTCGGTGTAAAACATATTCAAATCGCACATTCTTTTTTTAATCACCCCATAAAACGCAGATTAACTATGTTACAAAAAAAGACCATCAGTCGCTCTAAAGTACTGGGAGCCATTTTTCGTTCTAGCTTAAGTACAATTTTGCTAACCACAAGTATATTGTACTTGCAAAGTTGCAGCAGAGAACAAAAAGTAGCTGCAGTATCAAATCCGCATGATGTAAGTGCGCAAGAGGCATACAATGAGGTAGACGTAATGCCCAAACCCAATTGTGACCTGCCTAAGTATTTGGGTGAAAACATCAAATATCCCAAATTGGCTAAAGAACAAAAAGTAGAAGGGAGGGTAATTGTGAAATTCGTTGTAGACAAAGAAGGGAATATTACCACACCTTCAGTCGTTAAGTCTCCAAACCCTTTGTTGTCAGAAGAGGCTGTGCGGGTTGTTATGTCTATGCCTCGTTGGGAGCCCGGGGTTAAAGACGGCAAGAATGTGCCTGTTAATTTCTATATCCCTATTTCCTTCAAGCTGTAATTATTCTGTTTTACAAGCCAGTACTTAGCTCCTGCCATTAGCGGAGCTTTTGCTGTTGTACCATGTGTTAGGTTATCCGTTCCTCGTTTATACTACTGTGTAGTACTACAATGATCCAAGCCCGGTCTGTTGCAGGCAGCAAATATGTTTGTTCACAGCGCCCTGTTCAGCCCCCCCAGTACGACAAACTACTCAGTTATTATAGGTTTCTTGTGTGTTTTGAAGCATCTCCCCACATCTGTTATGCTCTTAATCGTAATAATGAATAGGCAGTGGGACATTAGATGATTCAGTTGCCTATGATGGTCTATATACGTTGTATTTCTGGTGAAGGACATTAAACAAAAAAAGCCGGATGGATTTAATCCATTCCGGCTTTTTCAAAGATTTTGAGTTGTATTATTTAGCTACACTAAATCTTACTGCTCTTGTTTTGCCATTCATGGTTACATTCATGAAGTACATACCAGAAGCTAGCTCGCTTGTGTTGAATTCGAAAGACTGTGTACCTTTTTTAACTTCAGTATTAGCGATAGTCATTACCATTTTACCTGTAATATCCATTACTGTTACTTTTGCTATGCATGTATTTCTTACTTCAATAGCTACTGTTGCATTGCCGCTAGTAGGGTTGGGATATACATTTATACCACTTGGTATGATAGTTGTCAAATCAGTTACAGCTGTTGGAGGAGGTGGTGCTACATAGCATATTGTATCATAAAATGCATTGTTTGGGTCAAATTCGCACCAGTTGTTCATCCAGTTTGTAGCAGAAGTAGTAGTACCTGCAAATGCACCTATGTGGTTAACATTAGTGAAGAATGCATCACTTGCTTTACTTGTTAGAAAGTTTGGAGGAACAGTAGGTACATTGTAGTTTACACCACCACCTGTTGTATCATAATTGATTGGCATTGATGGATCGAATGGGTTAGAAGCACTGTGTGGTGCACTTACATTGTACGACACAGGTGAAGTACTTGTTGGTATTGGATTAGGGTTCAACAGATTGAACGGATTCGTAAGACGAACGTTCGAAGATGTTGCATAATACCTGTTAGCATTTGCAGCATCGTAAAAGAATGAAAGTGGACCAGCAGACGGTGTAAATGGAGTACCAGTTGTAGAATCAGCGTTCGTGTTAGTAGGAGTAAGACTACGTGCACCATCTTTTACATATACTGCAATTTTGGGAGTTGTACTTGATGGGAAGTTCGCTGAACCAGCTATGATGTTATTACGGAACTGTAGTTGGTTGGTTGCAATATTTGCAGTAGTAGAACCATAAGTAGCAGAAGATTCATCTATAAGCAATCCACATGGAAAGCCCATGATAACGCTGTTAAGGATACTCATGCTGCTACCACGACGAAGATGCACAGCAGATACATATTGGTCGTTATAAGCAGTAGATGTTGGAGCAACTAGAGGACCTACTAATGTTGCGTTCGATACAACTGATGTTGTCATTTTAGCCAGGTCTACTGGTATACCACTGTATGTTCCAGAAAGGTAGCTATCACTTTCAATTGCTTTTGAACCACTGTTATCAGCTGAATAAGGGTCTCTTACAGCTACAATGTACTGTAGTTTTCCGCTATAGCCATTGTCATTATCAAAATCATCATCCCACATACCTACTGATACCAAGTATTTTGCGTTTACAGTACCACCAAAAAACTCAAAACCATCATCACCACCATAAGAAACCTGTATGTGGTCAATCTGTGTACCACTACCTACACCACAAAGTGTAAGGCTGTTCACCTCATTGTTAGGAGAAAATGCTATACCACCATATTCTATACGTACATAGTGCATTTCACCGCTGTTATCAGCAGGATCATTACCACCATAGAATGAACGTGGACCACCTTCTACCTGACCCTGACCAGCAGTCCAGTTGGTTGGTGCTTTACCACACAATATTACACCACCCCAATCACCGTAGTCACGGCTACCAGCTTCTTGGTTAGATGTAAAAACAATTGGGTTGCCTAATGTACCCATAGCCATAATTTTTGCACCACGCTCGATAATCAAAGCACCCTTTGTGTCTTTGTCACCCTTGATGATAGTTCCTGGGTTAATAGTAAGTGTAGTACCAGCTGTTACATAAACATAACCTTCCAGTAGGTATTGCTTATCGCAGGTCCAAGTTGTGTTAGTAGATATACTATCTCTAACAGTTACAGTTACATATGCCGATGCATTGCTGAGCGCAGCAAAAATCAAGCACGATAATAATAGAATTCTTTTCATTTTTTTCATTTTTTTTGTTGATGCAATATTAGATTTGAAGTGTTACGGAATAGTTACTGTGAGGTTAGCTGATTGTCAAGACAATTAAAACTTAATCTTAACGCCTAATGTATAATACCTTCCTGGATAATAACTTCTGAAGTCTTTATCTTCTTTCCCACTGAATTCATTATCTCTATTGCTGTCTTTCATAAACCAAACTCTTGAATTCAATGCATTCTGAACACCGATATTCACTGAGTAATGTTTTAAAAACAATTTCGAAATTGTAATATCCAGCGACTGAAACTGCATTTCTCCTAGACTTTCACCGCCAGATTCGTTGGTGCCTATAGCATACATTCTTGGTCCTGAAACATTATACAACAGTGATCCCTGAAATCCATTGTCGTCATTCTGATAAAAAGCTCCTGCATTAATAATGTACGGTGATTGACCTTGTAAAGGGGCTTTTGTTACAGCACCATTTACTACACTCGTATCTACTATAAACTCGCTTTTTGCGATAGTAAGGTTACCTACCAGTGCAAAATCTTTCATTACATGAGTGCCTATTAGGTTGTCAATCCAATTAAGATTTTTACGGAAATCAATCTCTAAACCATAGCAATAGGCTTTGTCTGCATTGATATAGGTAAATGTTCGGTTGTCACCAAAACTACTTGCTGGTACTAACACCCGCTGAATAGGATTTTTAAAGGATTTGTAGAAAGCACCTACTTGAATCATTTCTCCTGACGTGGGGTACAACTCATACCTAACATCAAAATTTTGTATCTCAGCTACTTTTAGAGTGTCTCCCTGGTTGTTTAGTTTGTTCCTGCTAGCGGTAGTAGGAAACATCGATCCTTTGTTGCCTGCAAGTTCATCAAAGTCATAAAAATAGATAGGAGCCCATTCTCTGAATTCTGGTCTATTTAACGTTTTACCATAAGCAGTTCTTACAAGGCTCTTTTCTGAGAAATTGTAAACTGCATTTACCGATGGAAGTAGAAAATTTGTTTCGATTTCCGGTGATATCGTATCTGTATTTACTACAGCAACTATTGATTGTACATTGTTTTCATACCTTACTCCACCTATTACTTTTATGTTTTTACCAATAGGTACCTTGGCAGATAAAAAACCTGTCATTAGCTCATTACCACCATCATATTCATCATAAAGATTAGTTACCTCTCCAATCTTAAACTTATTCACCCCGTCTACATTCGAGTCCGCAAATATTTCGTTTATTGGAAGGTATTTTATTCCATTGTTAGCCGCATTCGATCTTATAGAATAACCTAATTGACGTATCTTGAATTTTCTGGTTTTATATTCTAGATAATTACCAGCGGTTAAATCGAATGCATAGCTTTTACCTATTTTTATCGTTTGTGTAAACTGGTGGTTGAAACTATAAGTTTTCTCAGTAAGCTTCGCATAAAACCTTCCTCCGTTTAGAATGTCAACCGCGCTAGATACTTGTGATCTATAAAAAGAATCGCTTTGTGTTGGGTCTTTTACGTATTTTAATATGCGTCTGTTTGGCTGATTTTTTACAATATCTGTATGGCCAGCTGTCCAGGTATATTTACGTGTATCTGCATTGTTTTTATGCGTACCTGTTAGCTGTCCAGCATAAGTAGTTCTATTTTCATACGCCATTGCATAGGCTTTTTCGTCTCTGTCAGCTATGTTTACAGTGTCGCGTATTGTTTTACGTAATGTAATGGACGAAGACCCTACTTGGTTGTAAATGTTTTTAAATTCAATTTTCGAATTGCCAATTACTACACCCATGTTTTCAAGTATACCTACAGATACATTGTTTACAGACCGTTGGTCGTTGTAGTTGTACACTTTTGCTATAGAATCCCAGTCCTGTCTGTGTGTATTAAAGTTCGTGTAAACATTAGAATAAGAAACACCTAAAACGTTGCCTATTTTTATCTTTTTAAGTTTAATGACATTAGATAGAGAAATCGAACCCCTGAAGTCTGGATTAGCCTTAGTGTTACTAACGATCCAATCATTACCAAACGATTTCGACCATTTCTCGATATTTTGTTTGTACGTAGGATCTTTGGTTGTGATAAAATTTGGTATTCCAGACGGGATATCCCTTTCTCCATTATCCTTTGCAATCCAGTCATTTTTGAAAGGCGCATTATAGTTAAATGAAGTACCAGTACTAAATTCCCTGCTGCAAGTTTGAAGGCTAACAGTTATTTTGTTTTTATCTGGCAGCGTTGATGTGTATACCTTAACCATACCTCCGGCAAAATCTCCTGGTAGTTCTGGAGAGGGTGTTTTAAAAACTAATACCCTATCAATAAGACCTGCGGGTATCATGTCAAATGAAAATGCACGCTTGTCAGACTCGCTACTTGGTGTGCCGGCATCATTCAAAAACACAGTGTTATATCTGTCAGGTAATCCTCTTATTATCACAAAGCGGTCATCTTGTATAGTAACACCAGGTATACGTTTCACAACATCAGCGGCATTTCTATCCATAGTCTTAGATATCTGTGCAGCACTAGTACCACTCACCACTGTGTTACTCTGTCTTATCTCATTTATTACAGCATTTTCAGTATTGGTTATTCTTCCTGATTTTACTACCTGGTCCTTCATTACTGTTATCTCAGGCATCATTTTCATATCTAGC
The DNA here is from genome assembly GCA_027484425.1 of Sphingobacteriales bacterium. Lineage (GTDB taxonomy): Bacteria > Bacteroidota > Bacteroidia > Chitinophagales > Chitinophagaceae > Nemorincola. Next base: position 25,601 of record JAIXSZ010000023.1, on the reverse strand, counting down.
TTTATATCCTGTCCGCCAACAATAGTTAATGATTGTTTGTAAGTATTGTAGGTAGTATAAGTAAATACTATCTCGTAATTGCCATCAGCAAGATCATTTATTTCATAAATTCCATCTAGATCAGAAACGGTGCCTTTACCGGTCCCAGATAGTGTCACTATTACTCCACTTAATGGTAAATTATTTTTAGAGTCTGTTATTGTCCCTTTTATGCTTGCCGCAAACGCATTTTGGGTTAAGAGTACGATTAGAAAGGTGTAAAAATTCTTCAGCATTTTTTTCGGCCGAAATTATAATTATATGTTCGTTGGACTCTTGCTCCTACATTACCAAATTGCTTGTATTTCGTTATGTAATTATTACCTAGTTGCCATGTAACATATCCTTTGTGAACTCAAGTGATATAAATGTTCAATGATATTTACATGCGTTTTCCTTCTAAGCCGTAATTTGAATAGTTGCTTCTCAACGCTCCATGTAGTTTAGCAGCGTACTACAATAGTGCTCCATATCAAATCTCTTGCGGGTTGCTAGTGCATTGGTTCCCATATTACTATAGGCAGCATCTGTCATTTGTGCTATCAGCTTTATGTTAGTGGCATACTCATCTGCGTTGTTACAGCTATAACCATTAAACCCATCTATCAGGTAGGTGCCGTTTTCGCCAGTGGTGCTGCCTAGCACTGGCACTCCGCAACACAAATATTGTTTCAATTTAAAAGCCGATTTTGCATTGTTTACAGGTGTGTTCAGTAACGGCGCCACCCCTATATCAAAGCCGGCAATTGTTTTATACACCTCACTTTCATTTAGCCAGTTAATGTTCTCAGGAAGCACCAGGTTCACTTTTTTATGCGGGGCAAAGTAAGCATACAGTTCTTTTATTTGTTCCGCTTTAGTAATCCCCATTATCACTAAGTCCAGCTCCATATCCAGCATACCCAGCGCCGGAAACAGCAATTTCATCAGGCTTTCCCTATGCGCATTGTAATAGCCCACCCAGCCTATGGTCAGACGTTTATTCCGTGCACCTTTCACATGGCCATGTTCCACCACAGGCGATGTCAGTATACACACATCCTTATTTAGTTGTAGGCTATATGCTGCTAGTGCTCTGCTACCTACGGTGCAGCCTTCACAGTGTTTCATAAAGTAGTGTATCGTTTCGGGTGCATACTTTATATAGTCAGCATCATCAATGTCATAGATAGTGCGCTGGTTGCATATCCGCAGCAGTACCTTGAGTGCGGTAGCATATACCCGCTTGGTACGTATCTTCTCAAATACAATAACCGATTCCTTTTTTCTGTTGAACAATATGGTAAGGTACACCCACACAAAACGTAGCACATTTACAGGCCTGTAGGAGGGTATTACTAGGTCATAGCTGATGCCATATTGTTTCTCCATTGTTTCCAGAGCATATTTTGCTCTGTATCTCACACTGGGTTCTTGCATATCATAGTACGCAAACCAGTAGATGTGACTAGTTTTCATTTTTGGGTTTATTTTTCGGGTTACTAAGGAATATTAGGATCCAAATTAATTAAAATAAGGAGTAAAATAAAATCTATTCAATAAAACTGATTAAAGACTGAACTTTAAAACGTACACTCCATCCGTACATTTGCTTCAGTCTTTAAATATCCGCTACGTCAATGTGCACAATCTCCACCTATTGCACTATAGACGTTCCACAAAACAGTTCGTGGACACTATGCTTTAATTTTGCCCTCCTAAAACAACATTTATGATAGAAATTGGTATCGATAGCTTTGCAGCTGCTGCCACAGGTAACACAGGTAGTATGGCACACGAAAGTGCTAGGTCGCTCGCAGAGCTGCTCGATCGCATACAGTTGGCAGATCAGGTGGGCTTGCACCACTTTGGTATAGGCGAGCACCATCGCAAGGAGTTTCTCGATGCCGCACCTGCTGTCATACTAGCTGCCGCCGCTGCCCGCACCAGCCGCATCAGGCTCACCAGTGCAGTTACCGTCCTCAGTGCTGCCGACCCAGTTCGTGTCTTCCAAAACTTTGCTACGCTCGATCTGCTTTCTGCTGGCAGGGCAGAGATAGTGGTGGGGCGTGGTTCATTTACAGAGGCTTTCCCCTTGTTTGGGTACAACCTCCACGATTACGATGAACTGTTCACAGAAAAGCTGGAACTGTTGTTGCAGATCTGCAACAATGAGTCCGTAACATGGACGGGCAAGTTCAGGGCTCCCTTACGCAATCAAGCAATCTATCCTCGCCCGTTACAGCAAAAGCTGCCGGTGTGGCTTGGGGTAGGGGGTACACCTTCGTCTTTTGCTCGTGCCGGTACGCTAGGTTTACCATTGATGGTGGCAATCATAGGTGGCGAAACCCATCGTTTTCGCCCACTCATAGACCTGTACAGAGAGGCAGGCAAAAAAGCTGGTTTCCAGCCACATCAGTTACAGGTGGGCTTGCACTCGTTGGGTTATGTAGCAGAGTCGGGCACAGATGCGCTTAATGATTATTACCCAGGCTATGCCGAGACTTTCACACGTATAGGTCGCGAGCGCGGATGGGCACCCGTTACCCGTGCCCACTTCGATGCGCAGAACGGACCCACAGGTGCACTTTTGGTAGGTGGCCCTGAAGAAATAGCACAAAAAATAGTACGCCACAGCCAGGCGCTCGGTGGCATTTCTCGTTTCTCTTTTCAGATGGATAATGCCGGGCTGCCACACCACAAGTTGCTCCGCTCTATAGAGCTCATAGGCACGCGTGTACTACCATTGGTCAATGCTGCTCTGGCATAGTCGTTAGCTTATCTGTATTTATTCATTCACTATATTAGCAACTTCATTACCACACTACAACTGTTTTTTTCATGTCAAACATAGACCTTATAATAGAAGAGCGCGCCGTAAGTATAGGCACATTTATGGTAGGCCGCTTATTGCCCTTTCGCCAAAAGAGAATGGTGGGTCCATTCATATACATTGACCACATGGGGCCAGTAAAGCTCAACGAGCGTGATAATTTCGATGTTTTGCCACACCCACACATAGGCCTATCTACGCTTACCTACTTGTTCGAGGGCAGTATCATGCACCGCGACTCTCTGGGCAATGAAGTAGAGATAAAGCCAGGTGCTGTCAACTGGATGACAGCTGGCAAAGGTATCACACACTCCGAGCGTACACCCGAATACCTGCGCCACTCACCTAAAGACATGCATGGTCTCCAAATATGGGTCGCATTGCCCCGCGAGCTGGAGCTGATGGACCCATCTTTTAGTCATATCGATGCCGATGGTCTCCCCACCTGGACCGAAGGTGATGTCACTTACAGGCTCATTGCCGGTGAGGCTTTAGGGCGTAAGTCCGCCGTGCCAGTATACAGCCCACTTTACCTGATAGAAATAAAGAGCACCTCCCGACAAACCATTGATATGGGTGCTTCACTATACGGAGAGGCAGGATTGTACATATTAGAGGGCAGTGTAGAGAGCGATGGCAATTCTTTTCACGCACATCAATTGCTGGTCACCACTCAGCCTTCATTGTGCGCATTTACTATAGAGGCCAATACTACGGTGTATATTTTTGGCGGAGAACCATTCCCTGAGGACAGACACATCGACTGGAATTTTGTAGCTACCGATAAGGCACTCATTGCTGCTGCCAAGGAGCGGTGGGCAGACCAAACTTTTCCTCTTATACCCGGCGATGATGTGGAGTTTGTGCCCTATCCGTCACCACGCAGGTTATAGTTGTGATTACTGTTGTGGCAACAAGGGGCAAGGTGTAGAAGGTAAACAGATATGTATTGTATCAAAAAATTTGCAGCAAACTATCAAAAGTCATTGTCGGTTACAGTGGCCAGATAGTCAGCTCTTTTGCTGCCTTTTTCTATGTAGGTCCAATAGCTGCTTTGCATGTAGTCTATTCGGCTCTCTTGGTTGTTTTTATACACCTTTACAGTGCTCAGTTTACTCAGTCTTGCGCCGCCTTCCTGATAATTGCTCACATGGTCATTGCCCGGGCTACTGCTACCTATTGTTACTGTCTGATTGTAACTAATATAAAACGTATCACTAGTCACCGAGTTGGGGTAACTACGCACAGCCATTATAGAATCTGAGGCTATGTTTTTGATGGTGTAGTTAACTACAGCTTGTTTATTGCACGATGCCAGCACAATCATTACACAGCACACCGCTAATAGATGCAGTATTTTCATTGGGTAATCTACTTTATTACATTTCAAAGATAAGCAACCCACCCATGATATTGTTAGGTAATAAATGACACAATCTTACGTTATAATGCCTCGTATTTGTTCGTTGCTATCTGTTTTATCATTCTTTTACCATTATATTCTGATTATCATTAGCTTATCTCTGTTGTTAAAGGTTATATAAACCCTTGTCTTTGAAAATCACTTAACATGCTGGCATCGTAGATAATCTTAAATTTGATAATCATGACACAGACACTGAAAGTATTTTGCTCCCTTTTATTCATCATGTTGCAGTTGCAAGCATGCGCGCAGAAAGACAATTATCCTAAATCAAAAACATTCAAAGAAATGAACTCAGTAAGTAACAAAGAAAAACAGCATAAAGAATCAGTTGCCACATTTGGCGCAGGCTGCTACTGGTGCACAGAAGCACAGTTTCAGATGCTGAAGGGTGTAAGTTTGGTAGAGTCTGGGTTTAGTGGTGGTCAGGTAGATAACCCCACTTACAAAGAGGTATGTATGGGCACTACTGGTCATGCAGAGGTATGTAATATCTACTATGATCCAGCGGTTATTACCTATGACGAGTTACTGGCTGCTTTTTGGACCTGTCACGACCCTACCACCCTCAATCGTCAGGGAAATGATGTAGGCACACAATATCGTTCGGTTATCTTCTATCACGACGATGAACAAAAACAAAAAGCCGAGGCATACAAAAAGAAACTAAACGAAGAAAAAGCTTGGGACAAACCTGTTGTCACTGAAATAGCACCGTTCCGCAAGTTTTATATTGCCGATGACTACCACCAAAACTACTACAACGAAAATAAATCACAGCCATACTGTCAGTTTGTAGTAGCACCCAAGGTCGACAAATTCAAAAAAGTGTTCAAAGACAAACTGAAATAGTAAATATAATAGCTAATTAACATGACATCGCGGCTACTACTTTACCTCAAGTAGTAGCCGTTTTTTATTGTTTACTAGCTCACAGTTCATCGGTTGGTCTGCCTACCTTTGCTGGCACACTCATTATTGTCCATACTTTTTTATTATCTTTGACCACTCATGGACGACGTACCACATTTAGTATTATACACCATAGTCTGCATCCTACTCATAGGGTTTTTTGCAGGTATGGAAATTGCTTTTATATCAGTCAATAAACTCAATATTGAGCTTCGTAAAAAACAGGGCACTTACTCAGGCAAAATTCTCGCCCGTTTTATGGAGAATCCTGCCGAGTTTATAGGCACCGCTTTGGTAGGTGTCAACGTTATTTTGGTTATCTATGGCTTAGTTACTTCCAAGCTTACTGAGAAGCTACTAGATTATTATGGAATTCATCTCCCCGAGTACGCCAAACTGATTACGGATACCTTCATTGCCACCGTCGTTATTTTAGTATTCGCAGAGTTTTTACCCAAGGCTATTTTCAGGCACAAGGCCGAAACCATGCTCACAGTGCTGGCCATTCCTATGAAGGGGATGCACCTTATCTTCTCACCCATAGCTCGGGTGTTTGTCTCTATCTCTGAGTTTATTCTCAAGTACTTATTCAATGTGCGCATCAAGGAAAACAAGCAGGTATTCAATAGGGTAGACCTAGAGCTGTTTGTGAAGCAGAGTATGCACGGCCACGAAAACGAAAATAGCGATGTTAACCAGGAGCTTTTCGAAAATGCATTATACCTCGTTAACGTAAAAGTGCGCAAATGTATGGTGCCTCGAAATGAAGTGGAGGCAGTAGATATTGCAACATCTATTACCGATGTGCGCAACAAGTTTATCAGCACCAAGTTATCTAAGATCATCGTTTACGACGACTCTATCGATAACATAGTAGGTTACATTCATCAACTCGATATGAATCGTCGCCCTGCACAAATCAAAGATATCTTACACACCATTACACCGGTTCCCGAGGCTATGAGTGCCGTAGATCTCATGAACAGGTTTACCAAAGAGCGCAAAAGTATAGCTTGGGTTATAGATGAGTTTGGTGGTACTGCTGGTATTGTAACTATGGAAGATGTACTCGAAGAGATTTTTGGCGACATCAATGACGAATACGACGAAGAACAGTTTGTAGAAAAGCAGATAGCCGAAAATGAATTTATATTCTCTGGTAGGCTCGAGCTCGACTACCTTAACGAAAAATACGATTTCAATCTACCTACAGATGAGTCAGAAACATTGTCGGGCTACATCATCACGCAGTACGAAACTATACCTAAAATCAAAGAGCGCATCATTATCGACAAGTACGAGTTTGATATACTGCTGGTTACCAACACACGTATCGAAACCGTAAAAATGAAAATGTTGCGCTAATTCATACAATCTTACTTATCTCTTCAAATCATTACTATGCCAGTACAACGTCCCTTCAATCTGCAAAAATGGATAGACGAAAACCGTCATTTACTAAAGCCACCAGTCGGCAACCAGTGTGTGTACAAAGATGCTGGCGACTTTATAGTAATGATAGTAGGCGGCCCCAATAGCCGCAAAGACTTCCACTTCAACGAGGGCGAAGAGTTGTTTTATCAGCTGCAAGGCGATGTCAATGTGCGTATACTCGAGGATGGTAAGATTGTCGACATTCCCATCAAAGAAGGCGATATGTTCCTATTACCTGGTCGCACACCTCACTCCCCACAGCGTGGTGCCGATACCGTAGGGCTAGTGCTAGAAATAAAACGTAAGACCGAAGAACTAGATGGTTTTATGTGGTTTTGCGAAAACTGCCACCACCTTCTGTACGAAGAATATATGCATGTATCAGATATAGTAGCCCAGTTGCCCCCAGTTATGCAGCGTTTTTACTCTGACGAACACAAGCGCACCTGCCAGCAGTGCGGCACTGTTATGGAACCACCGGTCAAGAAGTAGTTAGTCGTTGGTATACTTCCTTGATTAAGTAATGTTTCAAATTCATTTGTTCCCTTTCTTCAATGCATAGAGGTAGTATCCCAAACTACCTATCAAAAATACTATGTTCACCACTCTGGCAAAGGGTGGTGCTCCTTCCAGTCTTACCTACTGTTGCAGGCATTCGCCTATAACTTAACACTACACTCAATGCTACAGGTGACTATAATCACCCTTCAGGGCACAGAATGAGGCTACATTTGTTATATAAAAACAAACAAATCACCAGCATGGAACAGACACAAAACAATACAAGTCAAGTAGTAAGTATGCCTAGGATAGGCGATAAAGCACCAGAATTCAGAGCCGTCACTACGCAGGGTAGCATCAATTTTCCGGCCGACTATCGTGGCAGTTGGGTGATACTGTTCAGTCACCCAGCCGATTTTACCCCTGTGTGCACTTCAGAGTTCATGACGTTTGCTACTATGGAGCAACAGTTCAACGACGTCAACTGTAAGTTGGTAGGGCTATCTATCGATGGATTATACAGCCATATAGCATGGCTGCGCACCATCAAGGAAAAAATAGAGTACAAAGGCATGAAGGAGGTAGAGGTCAACTTCCCACTCATCGAAGACATCACTATGAATGTGGCCACTAAGTATGGTATGATAATGCCTGGCGAAAGCAGCACCAAGGCTGTGCGTGCCGTCTTTGTCATCGACCCCATAGGTGTCATCCGCACCATCATTTATTACCCCCTCAGCTTGGGCAGAAACTTCGATGAGTTGTTAAGGGTAGTTATTGCCTTGCAAACCGCCGATGAATTTAGCGTAGCTACACCAGCCGACTGGCGTCCTGGAGATGATGTCATTGTGCCTACCGCTGGCTCATGCGGCGTAGCTAAGGACCGCATGGGTACTCACGACGCAGATACTAAATGTTACGACTGGTTTTTCTGCACCAAAAAACTGGCCAAAGAAACCATAATGGATAAAATCTTAAAAAAATAACTACCTAATAAATAGGTATCTGGTATCCTCAGGTGGGCTGTTTCTGTCACAGAGATAGCCCACTTCTATTTACCACTACATCGGTTGCTCCTAGTTTTGTGCCCTCTTGCCTTTATTCTTATTAGATTTTACCCACCATTTTGGCGCATTGCTTACCCATTATCTGCAATATTTACCGATTTATTGCCCTTGGCATAAGTATTGTCCCTTATTTTGTCACCTGTTTTAGTTTCTAAATAAGGATAACTTTGTCATAATGTCTGAAAAAAACTCAATGTTGGAAATGTTACTCAATCAAAATGAGCAGGAAATGGAGTTCATGCCTATCGTTCCCCTTGGCGAAGACGAGATGGACGATGCTGAGCGCGCCTCTCTCCCTGCCGATTTGCCCATAATAGCCCTTCGCAATACTGTCCTTTTCCCCAATGTAGTATTACCTATTACTGTAGCCCGAGAAAAATCGGTAAATGCCATAGCCGAAGCCCAGCGCACCAATAAATGGATAGGCGTAGTGGCGCAGAAAGATAGCAACAACGACAACCCCGGTCCCGAAGACATGTACCAGATAGGTACACTCGCCAAGGTAGTAAAGCAGATAAAAATGCCCGATGGCAACATCACGCTATTTATCATGGGGCGCATGCGTTTCAAAATTGAAAAATTCATACAAACCGATCCTTTTTATGTGGCCAACATCACCTACATGGAAGATGTTTACCCCAAAAACGAACCCAGCTTCGATGCGCTTATATCTTCTATCAAGGATTATGGCGAGCGTATATCCCAGCAGTCGCCCAATATCCCTACCGAGGCAGGTATTGTCCTTCGCAACATCGAGCAGCAGTCTTTTCTCATGCACTTTATAGCGTCCAATATTTCCTCTAAGTTGCAGGAGAAGCAAGCCATGCTCGAGGAAAATGACATCACCCTTCGTGCCGAGAAATTATTAGGTCTCTTACAGTCAGAGCTGCAACTAGTAGAGCTGAAAAACGAAATCACCAATAAGACCCGTGCCGATATCGACCGTCAGCAGCGCGAATACTTCTTGCAGCAGCAAATGAAGTCTATAAAAGAAGAGCTGGGTGGCGACCCCAACGACCGTGAGATTAAAGACCTCCAAAAGCGTGCCGAGGAAATGAAGTGGACTGATGCCGCACGCGAGCTCTTCAAGAAAAACATAGAAAAGCTGGAGCGCATGCACCCCAGCACCCCCGACTATTCGGTTATTTACAATCACCTCGACCTCATGCTCGATCTGCCTTGGGATACATTCACTCAAGATAGCTACGACCTTAAAAAAGCCCAGAAAGTGCTCGACAACGACCACTATGGCATGGACAAAATCAAAGACCGCATTCTCGAATACCTAGCTGTACTCAAGCTCAAGGGCGACCTTAAGTCTCCCATACTCTGCTTTGTAGGCCCCCCGGGCATTGGCAAAACCTCGTTGGGCAGGAGTATTGCATCAGCTATCAATCGCAAGTACGTGCGCCTCAGCCTAGGCGGGCTCCACGACGAGAGCGAGCTCCGCGGTCACCGCAAAACCTACATCGGTGCTATGCCCGGTCGCATCATACAGTCGCTCCGCAAAATCAAATCTTCCAATCCTGTATTCATACTCGATGAGGTCGACAAGTTAGGCAAAGACTTCAGAGGCGACCCTAGCTCTGCCCTGCTCGAGATACTAGACCCTGAGCAAAACAACTCTTTCTACGACAACTATCTGGAGCTGGAATACGACTTATCAAAAGTCCTGTTTATAGCCACCGCCAATAGCCTCAGCGATATCCAGCCCGCCCTCCGCGACAGGCTCGAGATCATACAACTCTCCGGTTATTCACCCGAAGAAAAAACCGAAATAGCCAAGCGTCACCTCATACCCAAACAAAAGGAAATGCATGGCCTGCTTAAGGTACCCATGAAGTTCCCCGACAAGGTGATACTCAAAATAATACAAGAGTACACCCGCGAGAGTGGTGTGCGCGAGCTCGACAGACTGCTGGCAGGCATGATGCGCTCGGTAGCCAAGCACGTAGCTATGGAAGAAGAAGTGCCACCAACCGTTACCGATGCACAGGTAGAGCAGAGCCTCGGCAAGCCCCGCTTCAGCAACGATATCTACACCAAGGGCCACCCGCCCGGGGTAGTAGTAGGTCTTGCCTGGACATCCGTAGGTGGCGATATATTGTTTATAGAAACATCCTTGTCTAAGGGCAAGGGTGTCCTTACCCTCACGGGCAATCTCGGCACAGTCATGAAGGAAAGCGCCACCACAGCACTCTCTTACCTCCGTGCCCATGCCGAACAGTTTGGTATAGACAGCGACCGATTCGAGGAAGTAAACATACACATACACGTACCAGAGGGTGCCGTGCCAAAAGACGGCCCTAGCGCGGGCATCACCATGCTTACCTCATTGGCATCAGCATTCACTGGTCGCAAGGTGCGCCAGTACTATGCCATGACCGGCGAAATCACCCTACGCGGACAAGTACTAGCTGTAGGTGGCATCAAAGAAAAGATTCTGGCAGCCAAGCGTGCCGGTATCAAAGACATCATTATGTGCTACCAAAACCAGAAAGACGTAGAAGAAATCAGTGCCCAGTACATCAAGGGCCTCCGCTTTCACTACGTCAACGATGCCTCCGAGGTACTCGATATTGCCCTCGTAAAGCGATAAACACATTCCCCCTTATACTACTAACGCTTACACACCTCTACACCGAGGTTTGTAAGCGTTACTCATTTTTATGCGGTTATGTATTCGTCTATCCCTATAGTATCTTCCGTTTAGCCCAGGCTCTGAAGTGTTCCCAGCCCAGCCCCTCAGGGTCTTTCAGCGCACCAGTGTAGGCAGTGCCACGCCTTATATAGTACTTGTTGAAGGTGCTCTGATTGATGCCCCACTTCATCAAAAACTGCTTCCTGCCATCATTCTTTTTTATCCTCAGTGTCGATTTCGACTGAAAGTGATACACCCTGCTCTTACCTATACCCTTGTATATTCTGCACCCCGCATACCACATCTTCATCGCAAAGTCGTCGTCACTGCTCACACCCGGGCTCAGCTCTATGCTGTAGCCGCCCGTTATCAGCCAGTACTTGCGGTGCACTATAGTAGGCGGCCAGGTCGACCCTGTCCAGTCGGCCATAGGCAGGCTATTGCACTCACGCAGCAGCCCCTCCTCGTCAAATGTCGCTATTTCCTGCCCATAGTCCTTATGTATCACACACGGGTTGTTATGATTATTGGGCTCTATCATTGTACTCGATAGCATAAAGCAGTCCGTCCCCGCAGCCCTTATCTCATGGGCTATATGCACATCCCACTCTGGGCACACATACATATCATCATTCATATACACTATATAGTCGTGCACCGCCAGTCCACCCGCCTCATTCACCGCCTTGCATATACCCGCATTGCCAGGCGTGTGGCTATGGTCTATACCCTGCGCCACCGCCCATGCCAGTGTACCATCACTACCATCATTGATGTGCAGTAGTATCTGGTGCTCGTATGCCGAGTTTTTCCTGATGCTCTCCACACACAGTTGCACAAAAGCCAGATTGTTCCACGTAGGTATAATAATAGATAGCTGCAAAGTATAAACGCTTATAACACCCAAAAGTAAAAAGTACCCGCCACAATCAGCAATCTTTACCCACTATTTATATCTATCCTTAAGTCACACCCACTTGTCTGCCACCTCCAACACTGCATTGTTCTTTTTCAGGGGTTGGGGCTACCAGCCACACTACTACTAGCAGCGTCTGTTGTGTCACACCCTTCTGCGTTCCGGGCATTGAGGAGCTTTGCCCATATTCTCTGGCTACCCATTTTTCAAAATAATTCTTATTGCATCAATTAACGCTACACACATATGCTTTATGGTGTGAGGTAGTGTGGGTTCAATTCCTGTTTGGTGCACAAATTAAATCCATGCTAATATTTGGCGTGGATTTTTTTATTGTTAATAACGGATGTATATTCATTGTTGTCAATCTTGATATTCTCAGCAATGCGCTATAAAATAGTACTTGTACTTCCGTTTTGCCTGTATGTATCCTACGTGCATGCACAACCACCGTTTCGGCAAATAATTGAAACAGACAGCAGCAAAATTGAAATAATACGCAACTCTGTTTACCGAGTTTACGAAGAAACTTACAAGTATAAAGACTCCGTTTGGCGTAGTGTTTCATTCATCGATGATACAACTCAATTGAATACGGAAGGCTGGAGTAGCAAAAACGAGTATTTGGGAGTATGGAAAGAGTACAATAGAACCGGCCAATTAATGTACACTTGGGATCACGATCAAGGCACTTGTAAGGTAGATCCAAAGTTTTATCCCTTCCACAACTTGCTCGAAAAAATGAAACTTAGAGCGGATGAACTTATTATTGACGTTTATGGTCGTGAATTTGTAAAAGAACATGTAAAATTTGACTATGCTTGTTCTGCTTATCACGGTCACATAGAAAAATTCGGAGATGATTCTCTATGGACTAATGATTATCTTGGCTCTTGGACCGAACCACTGCAAGGTAGGCCCAACTCTTACACTTTTAGCTATGAGGTACGAATGAATAAGAAAGACAAACATTTTATTGAGCTAGTTATCAGTTTAGACTCAAATGGAAAATACGTCACGAAGGACAATTATGGTTTTGAGAAAATCAAATCCGACACGAAAAAGTTCGTGATTAATAAAGACAAAGCAATTTTTATAGCTAAACAGAAGGGTCTCGTGGTTAATGATTCAAACGATATACTGGAATTCTTAACGTGGGAAAATTTCAGAAAGAAGGACTTTTATAATGGACGATTTGTATACTACATTTCTAATCTCAGAAAAAAGGAGAGCTATGAGCGGTCGCCTGATAGGAAAGGGATAATATTTCGATACGATGTTTATTGCTTCAGCCCCTGGACAGGAGAATTTATTGAGGTCAAGAAAATGAAGTCAAGAAAAGAATGGGGGGGGATTAGCGGACACTCAACCGGCTTAATTCCGGACAATGATTAGACAACAAAAAAAGATTGATGGCTGTATCCAACGTTTTACGAGTAGTTGGACTTACATAATTAATGCCTTAACCTCGCAAATCCTGTATATTTCACAAAAGAATTCTCTTATTTGGTTCGAAGTTTTGTCTGTTAGGGGCATAGAAATGAGAACGGAGAAACAGAGCGGAGAGCGATAGACCTCCCTTTAACATTCTTCGCCTGCGCTGTTTATCGCTCTAAAAAATGTCTACCTTTATAAATACAAATGCCGTCTGAAGCGAAGTCATTATTGCTGTTCTAGATGCCCAACATAAACTTCTAGAACAACTGACTATATTTTATTTTTTATGAATTTATTTCGTGCGCTTCTCGCCATTAAGCTTTTATTCATAGCGACCACTTCCTTTTGTCAGAGTGATAAAATTTACAAGCTAACTTTTAGCGATTCTTCTAACTTCAACCTGACGACATCATTGTACAACTATAAAAGACCGACGCATTTGCGGATTATTGATACCACAGAAGTCTGGGCGGTAAAGAGGTTTTGGCTTGACGAGTTAACTGAAAAATCTCCTTTTGTAATCAATCAGATGGAACGCGACGAACATCACCCTTACAATCACACCTTTCTCTTTCGGGATACTGTCCTTGGCAAACTTATAAGCGATAGTGAAAAAATATCGCTGAGGCAAAAATCAGGAAAGCTCAAACCTAGGAAGATTAATTTAAACGGAAAGAACTACAGCACTATTTCGTCTGCAAGTAGCATAAAAGGATTCTATTTTACAACAACAGAACCTGTATTCACAAATGATGGACGTTATGCATTTATTGATTTGACGGTTTTTTATAAGTCTGAGATAAAGCAAGACATCCGAGATACACACTACGGGACAATCTGCATTGTTTACAAAAAAGAGAAACGCAATATTTGGAAAAAAATCAAGGTGCGAAATTATTTGATATTGTAGTAAAGCAACAGACTCACATAATAATAAATTTCAAAGAAAATCTTTTATTGGGTTCGAAGTTCTCCGTCCCAGGCGGGTCTCCTCCTTCAGGGACCCGCCACCAATCAGGTTACCAACGCCTACTTCAGCCGATAGGACCAATAAAATACATATCTTATATACTTCGAAGTTTTGTCTGTTAGGGACACAGAAATACTAACGGAGAAACATAGCAAAGAGCGGTTTTTCCGCTTTTTGTTTACTGGCGTTACAAACGCCAGTCCGGGTGATCCTCGTTTCAAACGAGAACCAGTTCATGGCGGACGATTGCTGAGTCACGTTCAAGGGAGGCCCTTGGAGCAGGTTTGGTGTTTCCATCGCCATTATAGGCACAGTTAGTGCTTCGTTGTTTTTCTGTCATGTTTTTTAATCTTTTCTAAAAAGTTGTCTGCAATTTGTGAAACTATTGAATGATTGAAACTCCAAGCATGATAAACTTCCATTGCCCATTTTTTAACCATTTCAGCACATTCATTCGTCGTTGTCGCTTTAGTCAAGTCTTTTGCTGTCATGCATCCTCTTTCCAACGCATTAGGAAGAGCTAAAAATTCATTCGATCTGTTTAGTTTGTATTCGTTCAAATAGTCACTTAAAAGTGGTGATTTTTTGTAATCCCAGTTTAGTTTTTTGTCAAGGACCAAATTCAGACGTGTTAAGTGAAAATGATTGCTCCATCGTCCATGAATTTCCGGATGTTGCAAAGCATGGGCATCAACGCTTAAAAACGTATATATGTGATTTTCGGAATCATTAAAGTCAAAAAGTTGAAGTCCATTGTTATAGTTCTCCATACATTCATATATACCTCTTTCATAATCAGCACCGCAAAATTGGCATCCACCTTTATTGAGCAATGTTACTCCGTTTTTTTCTGCTTGGTCTATGAAATTTTGCATATTTATTCTTGTCTATCTGTTTTATACATATTTATTTGCCCCATTAGCACGAAGTTTACAGCGTCGTACCACCATTACACAAATATTTACTTCTAAAGTTAGACAAGCAAAATCACATCAACAAGCCCTTATTTGCAACCCATTTGGCGTGATATCCTCCTGCCCCCCCAAAGCAATCTCCAGATTGCCACCCGCTTTCTACTAAGCATGTCTCCTTTTTCAGGGACCCGCCTATAAGCAGAGGACTAAAGATGACTTCAATCTCCACAACTCATAAAACCGTTCTTCCGGATGTTCCCCCGTTCTTCCGGATGTTCCGCAGGGCATCCGGAAGTCGTAATAAAACTCCGTCTCTGACGGCCTTCAAACGTGCTGAGGCTGAAGCTTACCCGCTCGTACTCGTTTGCAAAGAGTATGCTTCGGCTCGGCGTTTGCAACGCCAGTAATACACTCGTTCCGCTGCTGTTGGTCTTGTTTTCTGACCCACGGCCTCGCGCAAGGCAAATCTACAGAGACTAGTTATTCGGCAAATTAATTTGTTCGTGTTCCTTTTGGCGCTACCAGTCTTCGCACTCCCAGCATCGCCTCTTGCGTCGCAACTCTTGTACGTTCATGGCAATGATGACCTGACCCTGTACAACCTAAAAACATAAAATGAGTATCATCGCGAACCCCGAGCAGAGCCCTGTTCCCCAGCCTCACAGTGTGGCAACCTTGCGAAAAGAGAGCACTACGCCCAGTTCCTAACAAATTCCACTATTTAATTTGCCACTGTACATTATCTTGTAAATTGCATTATGCAGATGGGAGGTAGGGTATGCATTATTTCCTTTCGTCCTTGTTTGCAATCCACGTTAGTGCCATTTACACTTTCAATAACCAATGTTTAAATTGTTTCATGGTATGTCCGTAGCATTCAAAGACGCAGTTGTCGTGTTTTTTTTATTAGTTCTGTCGGCAGGAAAGGGGATTGCACAAACCTATTTAAAACGAGGAGAAGTCAATGTAATCTCTTTCCAAACGCTCAATGGTAAACATGTTGCCATCGTCACGGGTGTTGATGATAAATATATCGTGTATCGTTTTGGCACAGATAAGAAGATTGAATTAGAGTACCCCTCTCCCAAAGACAGCACAACCTGGAAGAAAATGTTTTTTAACTGGCATATGCATCCTTCCATGGGCGAAGATGATGGTGTAGATTATGATTGTCTAAGTTTCGTCAAAGACAAATTTCGTTATGCAATCTATGAATCCAGGTCGGGTAATAGTGTCAATCTAGGAGTGAAAGTAATGGATCTGAACGACCGAGTCATAGCCGATTTTCCGGGCATTGAGTCCACTAGAAAGGGTACACTTATGAACCTTAGAAACAATGAGAACCTCGGACAAGGAGGAGAATATTGATGACGACCGCCATGCCAAGCTAATCAGAAAATACTTTTCGAACATAAAATCAAAACCTGGCGTAGACTTTGCCACCATTTCCGTCGCTGTTGGTCCAATATTTGCTCACTGGCTCAAGCAATACAGATACAGTTCACTAAATAATTCTAATATTTGGTTCGATAACCTTCCCCTCCCGGGCGCATATTTTATAACCTGCGCTGGTCGCAGGTTTTACTTTTTGCACCAGCGCGAAAAGACGAACTATACTCGAACCTCAGTGATTTTTCCTATCACATGCCAGTCCCAATACTTCCCAATTAATTATTTTATTACATTTAATCCAAACTCCCGGGCTCAGTTATGCGACAATACACTGCATGTCTTCTTTTTGCTACGCTTGCATTGAGTCTGGCATCCGGTTGCAAGGGTCCTACATCAAAAAGTAAACACGACCTGAAAAAAGTCGAATTAAGGAATGCCATAAAAGGAACAAACTGGAGCGCCCTGACAGACACTGCGATTCGAGAAGGCATGGTTGTCGCAGAAGTTGAAAATGAAATTGGTGCGCCCGACACCTCTTTCTGGACTAAAGACAGTTTGCTGGTTTACCTCTACTACAACAGTAATGAAGGCCCCTATTCCGCTCGTACGCCATTTATTCTGTTTAATCGTTGGAATAAATTATATCTGTCAACTACATACTGTAAACTTTACTACGACAATAGTAAGGGTAGAGTTGACCGCGATACAACAATCCGGTCTAACTTTGTTACCGGCGTTTTTTCTGATACGGAAGAACTGTTCATCTTCAAGACGTACGCCACAGGCTACGAAAGAATAGGGTTGAGGCAGTTCGACAAGAATATTTGGTATTCCAGTAGCTATGAGGGTGGTGTGGATTCTATTCAGGTGTTTGAAAAAAACAAAGGAAATCACATCCAGACAATTCTTGTCTCTGAGAACGAAAACTATCCATATTCCAATTCTCCTCTCAGATTTGAGGACTTAAATTTTGATGGTTATTCGGACATAGCAGTCCTGCAAAACAATGCAACTGCAAATACTGTGGAACTCTACTGGCTTTACAATCCGGCTCAGAAAAAATTTGAGGAATCAGTCGAGCTGGAAGCCATAACATCTGCTGTTTTCGATCAAAAAAACAAGGAGATCACCAGTTTTTGGCGCAGCAGTTGTTGCGACCATGGTTATAGCACTTATCGATATATAGGGGGAAAGTTGCTTCTCGTTTCAGAAATAGAAGAAAAATTATCTACAGCTGATAGTTTATTACACACAGAAAAAAAGCTGATAAACGGAAAAATGAAACTGGTTTCGAGTAAATACATCGCAGATAGCGAATTATAAATGTTCACTTTCCGTCGCTTTTGGTCTTATTTTCTGGCTAAAAGCCCCGAGCCGGAAAGATACAGTTCATGAAGTACTCCCTTTTCTGGTTCGAGGTTTTGTCAGTTAGGGGCACAAAATGCTTTAAGATGCTAATAGTTACTTACTATTACACTTTAATGCTAGAAATCGACTAAAGTCCACACAATATTGAGTGGACCTTAGTCGATTTTCAACTCCAGATTTCGTTTCCCGCTCTTACTTCAAAAATTTGGAGATTGAACTTACTACCTACGTCTGATATTCTATCGTCGTGCTATTTTTTTTTATGGGAACAGTCCACAAAAAACAAAAATTAAGACCTTTGGCAAATGAAGGAATTGTTTCCGTTATATTCGATTGGACATTTTATCAATCAGCCAACAAGTCAAACAGAATTTGAAATAATGCAGTTTGACAAAATGGAAGAGCCTGACGTCGACGACATTCATAAACACACTTTCTACGAAATTCTTTGGACTGAAAAAGGCATCAGCAAACAAATCATTGACTATAAGGAATACGAAGTTTTACCCAACAGCTTATTTTTCATTTCACCCAACCAAGTGCATCAGTTTGAAGAATGGAAACCATTAAAAGGTGGTACAATTCTTTTTACAGAAGACTTCTTTTTGCTAAACCATAATAATAAAGACAAACTTTTTGAATTGAGTTTTTTAGACAACTTTTATGCAAACCCTTGTATCAAATTAGACAAGAAGAATTTTTTAGACATCAAGCAAACGATTGACCTGATTGCCAACGAACAAAAACGTAAAGACAAAAGCCAAACTATAACTCAATCCTACTTACATATTTTATTAGCACAAGTTCAGCGTTGCATTGACACAGAAACAGAAAAGCCAGTTTCGAAAAAATATCTTATTATCTTCAAACAGTTCAAAGCTTTGTTGGACAAGCATTTTACCGAAAATAAGACCACATCATTTTTTTCAGAGCAATTACACATTACTACACACCATTTAAACCTCATTACTAAAAACGTAACTGGCAAAACTGCAAGTGAAGTCATCAGGGCAAGAAGCATTTTAGAAGCCAAACGGTTATTAACTTTTACCGACTTTTCAGTTACTGAAATTGCTACACAATTAAACTATTTTGACAGTTCTTACTTCTCAAAAATATTCAAAGCAGAAACCGACAAAACACCAGCAGCATTTAAAAATGAAATGTCCGAAAAGTACCGAATAAGGTAGCTTCTGTTATAACAGCAAGGCTTGTTTTTATATCAATTTTGCATTGTCAATAATGACAAAAGAAAATTAAAATATAAGACAATGCAAGAAACAGCAAAATGGGTTTTAGACCCAAGCCACACAAAAGTAGGTTTTAGTGTTAGGCATTTCGGAATTTCTGAAACCGATGGTTTTTTTAGAAATTACATAGGAATTGTAAAAAGTGAAAAAGAAGATTTTTCTGATTTGGAAGTAAGTGTAACCGTGCAAATAGATAGCATAGATACCAACGATGTTCAAAGAGATACGCATCTAAAAGCGGACGATTTTTTTAATGCTGAAAAGTTTCCAGAAATGAAATTTGAAAGCACTACATTAGAAAAAACCGCAACTGTCAACGAATACAAAATGCACGGCAACTTAACTATTCGTGATGTTACAAAACCAGTAGTTTTTGATTTGGAGTTTGCAGGTGTTGTACCCAAAGACCCTTTTGGTAACACAAAAGCAGGTTTCTTTATTTCGGGCAGCATAAATAGGCAAGACTTTGGATTGAAGTTTAATGTTTTGCTTGGCACAGGAAATTTAGCAGTTTCAGACAAAGTAAAAATCAACATTCCTGTTCAACTTTTAAAAACTGCTTAATTATGACACAGAAAATTTGGTTTATCACAGGCATTTCAAGTGGTTTGGGTAAAGCACTTGCCCAAACTGTAATTGAAAGGGGAGATTTTGTAATTGGTACCTTTCGTAGTCAGATAGAGGCAGACAAATTTAATAACCAACATAAGTATGAGGCGTTTGCTTTAGTGTTAGATATTACTAAATCCGCTGAAATCGAATTAGCTTTTAAACAAATTACAGACAAATTTGGCAAAGTTGATGTTCTGGTAAATAATGCGGGCTTTGGTTTTGCAGGTGCTATTGAAGAAACAAGCCATACAGAAACAAGACAAATATTCGAGGCTAACTTCTTTGGCACTTTACTGCTAACACAAACTTTTTTACCGCTTTTCAGGCAGCAAAAAAACGGCCATATTATACAGATTTCATCTCATGGTGGTTTCAAAGCTTTTCCCGGGTTTGGCATTTACAATGCAAGCAAATTTGCTGTAGAAGGCTTTAGCGAGGCATTGGCGATGGAGGTTGCTCCATTGGGAATTAATGTGACTATCGTGGAGCCTGGGCCATTCAGGACAAACTTTGCAGGCAGTTCTTTCCAGCAAGCTACAAGAATAATAGACGACTATAATGCGACTGCCGGTACGTTTAGAGATCGCATGAGGCAAGTTGATGGCAAACAAGAGGGAGACCCGATAAAAGCAGCGGACGCAATAATCAGAATTACTAAACTTGATGTACCTCCGATGCGATTGCCACTAGGAAAGATTGCGATAGCGTCTTTAACTTCTAAATTAGAAAGTGTACAAAAAGATATTGACAATTTTAAGGAGATAGCGGAAAGCGTGGTTTATTAATTTGGAAAAATAAAGTCACTATCTTTTATGGTGTCAGTCACCCGCCCGTTGTGCCGGATGTTCCGAAGGGCATCCGGTACTACTAATAAAACCCGTTCTCCCGAACGGCTTCATATTGATGCAGCTCGATGAAACTACTACCCCAATGTTCGGTGTAGGTTGTACATACCTCGATGGCTATCGGTGGACGCGGTAGCTGGTTTCCGGCATGCAAACTGGCAGGCTTCCTCCCCGCCGGCATTCCCGTTTTTTCTATAATAGACCCGCCTCTGTACTGGCGGTTCTCTTTTTCAGGGACACACTATCTTAATTGCAAAGCAAATGGGCATTGTTCCGTCCTAAGCGGGTCTCCTCCTTTAGGGACCCGCCGGCAATCAGGGTACCAACGTCGACTTCAGCCGACAGAACCCATAAAACAAATCCCATATCTGGCTCGAAGTTTTGTCCTCCAGTTTGGCGTCGGTTGTACCTACGGCATGCACGGTAGCCGGTTTCCGACCGGCGTTGTAAATTATTCCAAATTACTCAGCTTGGCAGCTGCAAACTTTTCTTTTAGCAGCACATTAGCCCGCTTTTTCAATGGGTTTCCGTGCCCAAAAACAGCTTGCTCAAAGGGAAAATCTGCCACTTTCATAATAGAGGCTCGTGCCAAAGCCCTATCCTCATTAATGGTAGCATAGCTCAATCCCATGACGTTCGAGCAGATATCACCTGCTATTAATATTCCATCTTGGGGCAGTAAAAATGATACATGACCAGCACAATGCCCTGGTGTATGAATAACTTCTATATCATTGGCAAATGGAAGTTTTTCCCCGTCTCCAATGGTTCTTTCAACAGGAAAAGATTCGTAGGTCGTGCCTCCTGGTACAATTACCAATCGATAGACGAGTCTCGGAATAATGCCTGGCGTCACCGTAATTCCATCGTATCCAGCTTCTCCTTTGGCAGTTAAGGCAAGGTCGGCAGTATGAACGTACACCTTAGCTCCCGTACGCCTGCTTATCTCCGCAGCACTACCCGCGTGGTCAACATGACCGTGAGTGAGCAATAAATGCTTGATATCTGCTGGGTCATGACCAGTTTGTCGCACGCCCTCCATTATAGCGTCCGTTTTATTGGGCCATGCAGCATCAACCAATACCAATCCATCATTAGTTTTGATCAGGTATACATTTACTATCCCTATTTCAATTTGCCAAAGGCGGGTGGAGACTTGCATTATCTTAGACATAAGGTATAAATGTTAGTGGAGTTATGTTAATGGCAAGCCCAGAAAGCCAGATTCTGAAAAAGCACTTTCAGCTGAACAAGTGTTGTCACAACCAAAATAGTAGGCGTCGTATCCTATTTTACAAATATAAGGCATAGTTTCTTATGATAATTAAATCATGTTGTGCAGTTGTTGGTCTTGTTTTCTGCTGTATAACCATCGGATGAGTTGATGATAATGGGAATTTTTGAAAAAGAAGTTTAACGTCTGTTTCTGCAATACTCATCTTTGACAATCGTTTCCGCCCAATTTGGCGCAAGTATTCAAACATAAATTTGGGACCAGTGTTTTTCACTGGTGTCTACATTTATTCCACTGTTTTCCACTAGCGATTATAACAAGAAATCGTAGCCGTTTACCAAAAGTTCCTTAAAAAGACCCAAAGGTGTGCAATATAATAGGAGTGGGCGTAGCCCATCGAAAACAAAGTTGTGTAAGTGTATATTTTGAAAGCAAATTATAAATTGGCAAGTAAAACTTTAGTCTTTTAAAAAACTTCTGGTCACATTGTCATTAATACGCACGAGATATCGTCCTGGTAGCCACTTACTCACGTCTAATTCAACTTTATTAGTTGCACTATAGTTATATCCACATATCTTATTTCCCAAGTGATTGAAAACTATAATATTATTTATGTTTATCGCTGATTTAATAATAATATTTGACGTAGTAGGATTGGGAAATAGTATCACATCATACGAACTAGACTTCTCAGTCACAGCCAATGGCCAGCAATCTGGGTATCCCCCACGCCCTTTCCATTTTGCTAGAAAGCAATCATGTGTTCTGTAATTACTAGTTAATATATGTTCACCAACGGTAATCCCATCATTACCATAACTTCCGAATATATATATATTGCTATCTACTGATATTATATTAAATATTTCTCCAAAATTCCGAATGTTATTACCCAACACTGTTGCAAATTCAACTCTTCCACACCTATTATATTCGACAAAGAAGGGCAAATAGTAGGGTACGCAATCGAGTGAAATGCTGTCGAAATGAACTGTGCCATATGTAGTTCCCGGTGAAACATATCCCGCAATATAAATGTTTCCCCATTTATCGGTAGAGATGTCATTAGGGTCAATAAAATGTGTTATCCCCGCACACTTAGCTGATAAAATATTCCCTGAAGAATCGAACTTAACCAATGCTAAATTGGAATTTCCAGGCAGGGCATTCAATGTGTCGGTTCCAAGTATAAACGATGTATCATAATTACTAGCTACAAATACACTTCCCTGTTCATTTAAAGCGACATGCCATCGACAGGATAATAAACCATCTTTTCGGGCTCTTATCCAAAGCGCATTTCCATTTGTATCAAATCGTACCAAGTACCCACCATAATTGCCGCCAGGTAGAGGTTCTGCAATGCAGGTAACAGAACCGAACGAAATAGTATTGTCTGGCAAATAACCCGCTTGGTATATATTCCCCCATTTATCAATTGCCAACGAACTACCATCACCACTTGTGCCACTTACGGCCCAAAGCACGTCACCCGATACGTTATATTTGACAAGGTACGCATTTGTATTACTGCCATAATGGGGTAAGGTGACATGACCGAATTTAACAACCCCTAGGGCCCCCCCTGACAAGTAGACGTTGTTGTTTGGATCAACAACTACCTTCAACCCACTGCAATTTGACGTAGAGCTATCACCCCTGATCCAAATACAATTGCCCTGTGAATCCAACATTGCCAAAAATGTAGCCCAAGTCGACATTGGAATTGCATTTCGAACTATATGACCATCCCAAATCAATGCAGTATCAAAATAATCTCCCCCTACAAATATATGACCATACCCATCAGTAGCAATTGTTCTTGGATTACCACCCCAGAATGTTTTACTCCATATCGAATCTCCAAATGCATTGTATTTTATAACAAACGTACCATGATTAGCAAATGTATCGAAGCCAATGTATATAGCGGTGTCAGTTTGACCTGTTACGTATACATTCCCTAATCGGTCTACCGTCATCGCTGAACCATATTCGTATGGCATTCTTTTAGCCCACTGCCATGTTTGAGCATATGTAATAACGGGCAAGGAAAAGAGTATTATTATAAGAATATTTTTCATGGCAATCCAAACAAAAAGCTAAATCTAAGTTATAAATGCAACCAATTGAAAGTGTAAATTTATACATAAAAGGGCATCAAATGACAAAACCCAGCTAAGCGTAGTGTGCATTGATATTTATAATTAGTGTTTGGCGTAGACTTTGTTTGCCTTACGTCACTGTGACACTCATCAGGTCTTATGCAGCATGGGCGGAATGATGCTTTATATTGCCGAATTCCGTCTGTTTGGCCAACTGTTCTTCCTCTATATCGTAGTCATCCTGTAAGCCCAGCCAAAACTTAGGGCTATTACCAAAATACTTAGACAGACGTAATGCTGTATCAGCAGTTATTCTTCTGGCTCCCTTTATTATTTCAGATATTCTCGTTTGGGGTATTCCGATATCCTTCGCAAGCCTGTATGCAGAAATTCCAAATTCAGCCAGAAACTCTTCTTTTAGTATTTCTCCGGGATGAATATTTTTAATGTTGTTCATGTCGTTAAAATTTAATGGTAATCTACAATGCTTACTTCTGAGGCGTTTCCATTTTGCCATTTAAAAATAATGCTCCACTGATCATTTATCCTAATGGAATAGAATTCCCTCAAATGTCCAGACAGTTTCTCTAACCTGTTTGACGGTGGTATTTTAAGGTCGTTCATGTTTTGGGAGTTATTCAACATTCTTAGTTTCCTTCTTCCTATTTCCTGTACTTCATTCGGCAATTTACTTACCCGTTCACCTTTCCATATTTTGTCGGTGTCTTTTGATCCGAATGATAAAATCATACTATCGTTTTGCGTTACTGACGTCAAAGGTAAGTGATTTTAGAATGTCCGGCAATCGTCCACAAATCCCATTTGGCGAGTGTTTTCCTTTGGCGATCAAAACATAGAAATCACAACAGTCTACCGAACGTTCCATAGCCAAGCGCCAACGGGGCGAAATATATTAGCGGTGGGTGCAGCCCACCGAAAACTACCACCACAAGAAATATAAAAGCCTATCATGCCCACACATCCTGTCCTTCCCAAAATCTTGTAATCGTGTTCAGACAGAATAACGCATTAAGCTTTTGAAAATAAAACCACTTATCCACAATTTTCAATCCCCAAAATCACACCACAAATCCTCCCAAACACAAGCCCACAGCACCATACAGCCCACCATGCAAATCAAATACAAATTTCACCACATTTGTCAGTTTCAAATACCCATCTCAACTTTGATACACTAAAAATCCTAAACCATGACCCTAACAGAACAGAAACAAACAGCCCTAGATTTGTATGTCAACCAATCCTTCACCCAGCAGCAAGTAGCCGACGCCCTCGGAGTTACCGCCCGCACCATCCACAACTGGGTCAAACAACACGCTTGGGATCGCCTCCGTCTAGCCACCCACCAAGCCCCAGCCCTCATTGCCGACAATTTCAGCAGCCAGCTAGTAGAGCTACAAAACAACATTGCCGCCCGCGAACCCGGCAAACGTATACCTACCATGCAAGAAATGGAAATCATGCGTAAGCTCACCGTCTGCATAGCCAACACCAAAAAAACGGTCAGTCTACCCCAAGTCACACAAATGATGCGCATGTTCCGCTCATTCGTTTTCGACAACCGCTCAAAACCTTATGCCCAAGGCGTAGCCGACCTTATCGACGGCTTCATCGAGGCACGTTCCCGTTTCGGCTATTCCCCATTCGAATTAGAATTCGGTGTAGAAAAAATACAACACATCGACCCACTCTACAGTCCTTATGT
>JAIXSZ010000089.1 GCA_027484425.1 Sphingobacteriales bacterium | reverse complement strand
CCACTATTGATATTTAGTATTGATGGATTTGCACTCGTCCATACACCTAGTGGATTTTCATTCGTTTGTATCGCTGTCAGACCAGGGCATACAGCTGTAGGTCCACCTATCAAGGATGGGAGTCCGTGTACAGTAACTACTGTAGTTCGGCTACATGTATTGGCAGATGTATAGGTTATTCTTGTAGTACCTGCTGCTATACCATTTACCACGCCTGCTGCATTGATGGTTGCTATCGTGGTAGCGCTTGCCCATGTTCCACCAGCAGTTGCACTTTCCAGTGTTGTAGTTTGACCGGCACATACTTCCAGTGCTCCTGTTATAGGTTCTGGTAGCGGATTCACCACCAGCGATGCTGTACGTATACAACCAGTAGGCAACGTATAAGTAATGATACTAAATCCTGCCGAAATACCTGTAGCTACACCTGTGCCGCTCACTATCGTAGCTACTGTGTTGTCGCTGCTGCTCCAGCTACCACCGCCACTTGCATTACCAAACATCGTTACAGTGTTTTGGCATATAGTAGAGGCTCCGCTGATTAGGGTAGGTAGTGGGTTCACTACTACTGTTCTTGTTTTCTGACAGCCTGTAGGCAGTGCGTAGGTGATGATGGCTGTGCCTGCTGCATTGCCGGTCACTGTACCAGCTGCATCTACTGTTGCTACTGCTGTGGTGCTCGATGTCCAGTTACCACCCGTGGTTGCATTACTTAGCGTTGTGGTTTGGTCACGGCATACTACAGCTACACCAGTGATATCTGCTGGTAGTGCATTCACTTGCATAGAGGAGGTTACCTGACAACCTGTGCTCACCAAGCGGTAAGTAATAGTTGCTGCACCGTCTGTTATACCCGTTACTATGCCCGATGTATTCACCGTAGCGGTGCCTGTAGCACTGCTTGTCCACGTACCACCTGTCGTAGCATTGCTTAGCATTGTGCTCAGTCCTTGACATACTTCTGTAGCTCCGCTTATAGCTGCTGGCAATGGATTTACCGTTACTACTGCTGTGCGCATACACGTTGTAGGTAGTTCGTAGGTAATTGTGGTTGTTCCTGCTATCAATCCGTTCACTACACCCGTAGTAGCATCTATACTTGCTACAGACCCTACTGAAGAACTCCATGTTCCTCCAATAGAAGTATTAGATAATGCAGTAGTACCGTTCTCGCATACACTGCGTGTGCCTGTGATGGCGGCTGGAAGTGGATTCACAGTAAAATTAGCTGTCGTGCTACATCCCTCTGGTAAAGTATAGGTGATATTGCTGTTGCCAGCTGCTATACCTGATACTACACCAGTGCTATTGATAGTAGCTATTGTTGTATTGCCAGAAGTCCATACACCATTAGTAGGTGTGCTACCCAGTGTAGTGGTCAGACCACGACACACTTCCAGATTACCTGTGATAGCTGTAGGTGTAGGATATACTGTAATAACTCTGTTCCTTGAACAACCAGTTAGTGGCATTGTGTAGGACAATGTAGAAGTACCTGCCATTACACCTGCTACTATTCCTGATCCATCAACAGTAGCTACTGCCCCGTCAGTAGAGCTCCATACGCCGCCCGATAGTGTATTACTTAGTGCTATGCTTTGACCTTCGCACACCGTAGAGGCTCCTGTAATAACTGCTGGCAATGGATTTACCACAATTGACTGGCTGCGGATACAACCTGTAGGCAAGCTGTAAGTGATATTACTTGTACCTGCAACTACACCGCTCACTACACCTGCTGATGTAATAGTGGCTACTGATGAGTTACTGCTTGTCCAGTTACCACCTGATGGTGCGCTACCCAGTGCTGTGGTACTTCCCACACACACATTAGACACACCACTTATAACTGATGGCAAACCATTTATAGTTATGGATGTCTGTCTTGAACAACCGGTAGGCAGGGTGTAGATGATAGTTGTAGTGCCTGATGTTAGGCCTGATACTACTCCCGTACTTGATACTGTAGCTGCAGTAGTATTTGATGAGGTCCATACACCGCCTGATGTGGTGTTAGTAAGTGCTATTGTTTTTCCTTCGCATACTTGTGCAGGACCTGCTATGTTGGCGGGTAGCGGATTTACTATTACTCCCGCTGTCGTGCGGCAGGTAGTAGGCAATGTGTAAGTCACTGTGGCATTGCCCGAATTGTTGCCGGTAGCTACTCCAGTAGCAGCATCTATGCTCAGTGTACCAGGGGCATTGGTGCTCCATGTACCGCCTGATGATGCACTGCTAAAACTTATACTGCCATTACGGCAAACCTCGAATGCGCCTGCTGTGGTTATTGCTGCAGGGGTAGGGTTAACGTTTAATGGATGTCCTATGCTACAACCTGTACTACTTAGTGTATAGTTGATCGTAACACCTCCTGTTGATGCACCAGTAGTCACGACGCCTGTTGATGCATCTACTATGGCTATACTGCTTGAGCTACTGCTCCAGCTTCCGCCTGGTGTAACGTTGGTCAACACAGTGCTCGTACCCTGGCACATTACTGATGCGCCTGATGAAGCCGACGGCAATGCATTAACTGTGATGCTACGGGTAGCTATGCAACTCGTAGGTAATGTATAAGTAATCGTTGTGTTACCCTGAGAAACTCCAGTTATTGTTCCTGCTCCATCTATTGTAGCTACTGTAGCATCGGCGGTAGTCCACGTGCCACCTGTTAAAGGATTACTGAAGGCCACTGTAGCATCTTTACATACCGATTGTGTACCTGTTATTGCTGGTGGCAGTGCATTTACCGTTACTTCGCGCAGTATAGTACAACCAGATGGCAGTGTGTACGATATATTAGTTGTGCCCGCTGCTACTCCACTCAGTAGTCCAGTAGCAGATATGCCTGCTATAGATGTGTTGCTGCTGCTCCATGAGCCACCTATCGATGCATTGCTCTGCAAAGTTGTAAGTCCCTGACATACGGTACCACTTCCTGTTATTGCTGTTGGAGCTGGCACTACGGTCACTACTGTCGAAGTTACACACCCTGTCGGCAGTGTGTAGGTTATACTTGCAGTACCTGTTACAAGTGCTGATATCACTCCTGTTGTAGGATTTATTGTAGCTACTGATGTGTTACCACTCACCCAGGTACCACCTGGTGTACTGGTCAGTGTGCCTACATTGTTTTCGCATATAGTAAGACTGCCTGATATTGTAGCTGGCAATGGATTGGCATTTACAGTTACTGCACTAGTAGTAGTACAACCCTGACTGCTCGTAACAGTTACATTGTACACATTGGCTCCTGATGCTATAGGCGTCATATTAGCTGTTGCGCAAGCAGTGCAGGACAAACCAAATGCACCCGACCAATCAAATGTTGACGCTGGCAATGTACCCTTTACAAATATGTTATCTAAAAACCAATAAACCACTCCTGCATTCAACGACCAACGTAATCTGAGGTTGGCAACGTCTATCGCATCTGCTGGCAAGGGTATAGTTGTCTCAGGCGCCGATGCGCTCCATGAATCTGCTCCTATTGCACCAGGTGTCGTCTGGTCAGCTAATATCTGCCAAGGACCACCGTTTACAGAATACTCAACAAGCACAGCTGTAGCACTTGGTGTAAGTAAAAACTGATTGAAAGTTAAGGTTATTGAACCATAGCCTCCCTGTGTACTGAACGATGGTGAAGTAACAGTCGTATTAGTAACAGCACCACTTGCTATGGGTGCCGCTTGCAACATTGGAGTTCCGTCACCTACCACACTGTAAGCTCCCGGAGGTGTAACTATCTGCCAATAACTATCACCTGAGGCATCACCTGAGGTATTAGTTACAGTCCATCCTGATAGACCAGCATTAAAATTCTGACCCAGTAAAGAAAACTCTGGGTTGGGAGAACTAGCGGTAAAAGAAGTAGTCTCAGTAAGACAAATTGTAGAGGAAATGGCGGGGGAAATGTTAAGTACTGGTAATGGATTGACACTTACAGAACGAGTACGTATACATCCTGTTGGTGCAGTATAAGAGATTAATGTCAATCCATTAGATATACCAGTAACAGAACCGCTGCTCGCACCAATGCTCGCAACGGAGGTATTGCCAGATGTCCATGTACCACCGGTGGGCGAGCTACTTAAAGTTTGGGAACCACCGATACAAACTGAAGCTGTGCCTGAAATAGCAGAAGGTATATTATTAACTGCTAAAGTAGGTGTAGTTACAGCTAGCGCACTTGTACAACCAGACGCTGAATAAGTAACTGTTAAACTATACACACCACCATTGGCAGTGGACGATGTTGTAAATGTTGTAGAAGGTGCAGTAGTAGTAGCCGTAAAACCCGCTGGACCACTCCAATTGTAAGACACAAGTGTACCAACACCTGAAGCAGTACCTGCTGTAAAAGTAACAGGAGCCCCAACACACAAAGATGTGACCGAAGATGTAATGCTAGATACTGTAGGCTTGGCATTGACAGTAACTATAACATTAGAATTGCAACCACCGGGGACTGTGTAAGTAATGCGAGCGGTACCTGCCGAAACACCTGATACTACACCGGTAGTAGTATTGACAGTAGCTACAGCAGCATTGCCTGTAGACCATGTACCACCAGTTGAAGTATTAGATAATGTAGCAGTACCACCTACACACATGCTACCAGTTATAGTACTGGCTGGGGGAGTAGTACACACTGACCATGTAAGTATCGTATTAGCGGACGGGGAACCATTACACAAATCAGAAAAA
The DNA here is from genome assembly GCA_027484425.1 of Sphingobacteriales bacterium. Taxonomy (GTDB): domain Bacteria; phylum Bacteroidota; class Bacteroidia; order Chitinophagales; family Chitinophagaceae; genus Nemorincola. Next base: position 36,267 of record JAIXSZ010000089.1, on the reverse strand, counting down.
GTTGTGGAGGCGGTAGTAGAAGTAGCATTAGCTAGACATAGAAAGTCAGAACCACTGTTTGCAATACCTATTGTGGCAGAACCAGAAGCGTAACCTATAGAACCATAACAGAACTGGACAACATTTGTTCCTTCAAACAATTTAATTTGAAATGTAGCAGTACCACTACCACTGTAAGTGCCCCAACCAGCTGAAGGACTCCCCCATTGCACTGTAAAAACCCTGTTGGGTGCAGTGCCTGACAACTGATAGTATGCGGTAGAAGAAAAGCCAAACAAATCATCCCAAAAGGCAGATAAAAAACCTACACCTCCGTTAACGACTCCCATACCACTATTTGTCCAAGGAGCAGCAGTACTGTTTGATAAGGAAATAAAACCGTTGGAACACATTGACAACTGGGTATACGCTGTACCACAATATGAGAAAGTGAACCCAATAGGAATTGAAGAAAGGGTTGCATCATCAGTACTTATTGCTGTGGTAGCTACTGTACCAGTAAGACCCTCAATACTATTATAAGTTCCCGTTGTTCTAGAAAAAGTATAACTAGCGGCTGTTTGACCGAAAAGTGATGGAGAAAACAGACAGAAAATCAAGAAAAGGTATAAACGCACCATATAAAATATATTTTGTTTTAAAAAATAAAATTAAAGAATTTAAAATTTATATATAAATAGCAAATAAAAAAATATCTTTTTATGAAACAATCAGTGTCCACTTCATTAAAAGTTTAAGTCATAAAGTTATGATTTGTATTGGATAATCAATAAAATGATGGCAGAAAAACAAAAAAGACCAACTGGATACAAATTATTTTTTGTTTAAAGACAGGCAATACTTTTCTAATACAGAAACTATATTATACAATTAGAGAAATGTAAAGCGGTCAAGAAAAATGTCATTGGGTTGCTTTTCCAAGGTTTGCAGCGGGTGGTTGTAATAGAACTGTTTGGCAATTTCAACGTTCATTGATAACAACATAACATTTACCGCAAAAATGTAAAACTAAAAAAATGGTTGTACCGATTTCCCGGACAACCATCATCAATATTCTTTTTGACGAACTACTTTTTGATGTTAGCTATAAAATCATCAAATAAATATCTGGAATCATGAGGACCAGGAGTGGCTTCAGGATGATACTGAACAGAAAATACAGGTCTATTCTTCATTCTTATGCCTTCAATAGAACCATCATTTAAATTGATGTGAGTGACTTCTACATCTTCGCATTGTTTTACAGCCTCAGGGTCTACACCAAAACCATGATTCTGAGTTGTTATTTCAGACTTTCCGGTAATAAGATTCTTAACAGGATGGTTCAATCCCCTGTGCCCATGATGCATCTTGAAGGTATTGATTCCATTTGCTCTAGCCAATAACTGATGACCCAAACAAATACCAAACATAGGCTTGCCAGTATCTATGATTTCTTTCACTCTTGTTACTGCATAATCCATTGAAGAAGGATCACCGGGACCATTTGATATAAAATAGCCATGCGGATTAAATGAAAGTAAATCTGCAAAATCTGCTTTTGCAGGAAACACCTTTAAATATACACCTCTTTCTGCTAGGCATTTTAGTATGTTTATCTTTACACCATAATCCATAACTGCGACTCTATATGGTGCAGTCTCGTCACCCACAGTATAGGCTGATTTTGTTGAAATCTGCGATGAGAGTTCCAAACCAGCCATATCTGGCACTTTTTTTAGAGCCTCTGCCAAACCTGCTTCGTCAGAAAATTCAGTAGATATTACACAATTCATAGCACCCTTGTTACGCACATGCTGCACAAGAGCTCTAGTGTCTACGTCGTAAATAGCTACTATGTTATTCTTAACCAAGTAATTTTCCAAGCTTTCGTCAGCTAACATCCTTGAATAACGATAGGAGACGTTTTTGCATATCAATGCACTGATTTTGACAGAATCGCTTTCTACATCATCCGCTTTTACACCATAGTTGCCAACATATGCATTATTCATAATTAGAACCTGACCGGTGTAAGAAGGGTCGGTAAAAACCTCTTGATAACCTGTCATTCCAGTGTTAAAACATATTTCCCCCCCTGCAGTACCTTTTGCTCCAAAAGATTTACCTGAAAACCGTGTACCATCCTGCAATAATAACCAGGCTGGTGTAAATGTATGAGTCGCTGTCATTGAAAAAACAAATTGCGCAAAGGTAACGTTAAATAAACAGCTTCTTTACACTTTTAAAAGTGTTTTTCGAAGTTAATTGCACATGACCTTATCAACGCTTATAACTTCACAAACTTTTTAAAAGCTATTCCTGCTTCATTCCTAACACATATTGTATAAGATCCAGCAGGCAAAGAACTTACATCTAGCTGAAACTTATTAACTCCCTTATTAAGCTCTTTAGAAACCGGATACATTTGCTGACCAGCACTATTCACAATATACATATACCCAACACCAGAGGTAAACGATTCTACATCTATTGTCAATCGATCAGTTGTTGGATTAGGGTAAATTGTCAACTCAGACACCAATAAAGAAATAGATTGAATAGATGCAGGATAATTTACAATTGCCGAGTCTACTATACCAACCCCCAAATTGTAATAAGCCCCTGATGGTGTGCTTTGAAGTTTTACTGGCCTTACCATATAGTATTTTTCACCGCTTACACCTACTGTATCCATGAATGATGTACCTGTAACCATTTGAGATATCCTACTATAATGCCCCCACACACTGTCGGCCCGATATACATAATACCCAATTACTGATGCGTCTGGCGATGCTGTCCACGTAACATTAGCGCCGTTGGAATCAACTGCAGTCACATTAAGATTCGAAGCCTTTTTAACATAATCAGTTCTTAATGACAAATCGCCCATTAATGCCACATGCACCCACCTGGCGCCAAAATTGGTTGGTGTATAGGCGGCATCATTATTTTGAGATAGTATTGATGAATATCCAAGATGTTCACCTAACGCCATGTGATGAAAAAACCAATTAGGCCTTCCAGCCCAACAACTCATTAATGATGGTGTATCAGCACACAATGGTGCTCTAAGAAAATTGTTCTGTGTATTCCAATCACCAAAGTAACTTCCAAACATAATAGTAAAAATCCCATTCACTGGATTAGCAACAAAATCGGCAGTAGTGCCCACGCCAGAAGCACTAGTAAAAGAGCCTCCACCACAACCATATGCCCACTGATACGATGAAGTAGCCAATGTGCTGATAAAAGGTTTTGCAGAAACACTATCTGTACCTACCAATGGCGAAAAATTACGCCAGCCATTAGCTGCAAATGCTTCACCTGCCATAGCACCAAAATTATCATTGATCAATGCACGCTTAGTCATATTCAATGAGTCCATCTTGTAAATATGCGCTTTACGAAGGTAGTTGCGCATCATTTGGTCTTCAGTAGCTGAGAATGCTGGCATGTTAAAGAAATCTACTCTTCCTACCTGCAATTTCATCAATGACCCAATAATTGTTTGATCCCATTTACCGTCAAATTTTCTGTTATGATTTAAAGCATATGCTGCCGAAGTGTCTACTATGATACTATCTGTCCAAATTGTGTTAATAGTGCCATAATATGCATCACAAGGCCATGCACCGCGGTGATCAGTATGACCGTCAGGAGCTATTTGCCCGCTGTAAGGCACTGCTAAATGCCCTAATATCATCACAGCTTTTACATTAGGTATCCCAAAATAATCGGCATTTATTGTTTGTTTCACTACAGTATCTGGCAATGACCGAGACATATCATGACGAATAACTTGCCATCCGTCACCTCTCAGATCTTGCATATAAGTTGCGATTTCGGCCGCACAACTTGTAGAAAATGTATTGTCCACTAGCAATATTATACCACCTCTGTTATGAATAGCGGGTGCTTTTATCCCAGCCAAGATATAGCCAGTAGGTGGTGGACTGTATGACACACCAGTCGTTTTTATCTGGTATTCATACATCGAGTCCACTATTACAGCATTGTCTGTAAATGTAGTATCACCTGCACTAATAGACGCTAATGGTGTAGACGGAAAATAAGTATCTGACTTCTTCTTCTTGTATACAGTAAAACGAGCTGAGTCGGAAAAAACTTTTCGCCATTTTAGTGTTATCGAGGGAGGCGTTGTTTGTGTTATAGCAGTAATTTGTATGGCATAATCTTTAGATTGTTGTGCCTCAGCCGCAATCGACGAACCAATCAATGCTATCAAAAAAGAAAAATAGAAACGTTTCATTTGTTTAAATATTTCGACGTTTTAGACTGTTAAAATTCAACAAATTCCTTCAGTAAAACTAACTCATAATAAAACACAAAACAATTTAAAATGATAAAAAACTATAAAGGAGTTAAAAAAAACTACACTTCACCAAAATACGTATTTACACTTTTACTGTCTTCCATTTTCCTCGTTTAAACATGATGTAAACCGCTATCGAAATTAATGTTTCAGCCAACGGTACTGCCCAAAAAGTACTTGTTATACCAGCGTTATAATAATAGTACATAATAAAAGCAAATGGAATCTGAAATATCCAAAATCCCACTAAGTAAATAAAAGTAGGAGTAGTCGTATCGCCCGCTCCATTGAATGCCTGTGTTAGTACCATTCCTATACCATAAAACACATAACCTGAACTAATAATTTGCAATGCAAGCGCCGCATACCTCAATTGTTCTGTTTCTCTAGCTGGGATAAAAAATCCAGCCAAGTCATGGGCAAAGAAAAACAGTATAATCGTCACTAATGACATAAACACCACATTATACTTCACTGTTATCCATACACTTTTCTCAGCTCTTTCAGGCAATTTCGCACCCAAATTCTGACCTACTAGCGTACTTACTGCATTGCTCATACCCCATGCTGGCAAAATAAAAAACACCACCAGCCTAATTGCGGTTTGATAGCCTGCTGATGCAGCACTGCCATATTTCGCAACAATCGATGCCAGAAATATCCAGCTAGCCGATGCGATAATAAACTGCAAGGTTGCAGGCGAAGCAATAGTCAACAAACCTTTAAGGATACCCCAATCTGGTACAAAATGCGACTTGCGTAGTTGCAACACACCAGTGGCCTTTTTCAGGTGATACAGCTGATAAAGTACACCTATTGTTCGTCCAGTGGTAGTAGCCACTGCGGCACCGGTTACACCCAATCCAGGTATGTGCATAAGCCCGAAAATAAGAATAGGGTCAAGAATAATATTAAAGGCATTCCCAATCCATAGGCTCTTCATTGCTATAGCAGCATTACCTGCACCCCTGAAAATACCATTTATCAGAAACAACAAGATAATAACTACATTACCCCCTATTAGTATACGGGCATAGGTTAGACCTTCTTCTATTGCCTCAGGTTCCGCCCCCATCCATCCCAGTATGTCCGATGCAAAAAACAAACCTGGCACTGCTAGTATAGCCGAGACAAATAATGCCAATAAAATTGCTTGAGCGGCCGCATGAGAAGCCCCTTCAGCATTCTTCTCACCTACTCTTCGAGCCACCATCGCTGTTGCAGCGGCGCTCAATCCTATACCTACAGAGTATACCAAAGTAATTACCGACTCTGTTAGCCCCACCACTGATGCCGCATGAACACCTAGCTTATTGACAAAGTAGATATCTACAACTGCAAATACAGACTCTAGTGCCAACTCCAGCATCATGGGTATGGCTAACAACACAACCGCTTTCCTTAAGTCTATAGAAGTAAAATCATACTCTTCGCCCTTTATTGCAGACTTGATAATGGCGAAATATCCTTTGGGGGATGAAAGGGGCTTATGGTCTGTATTCATGATAGGCTTGAAAATAAATCTGTTAAATTAAGATCGTTGTTTTGCAAAAATCTCAATTCCAAACTTAAGAAACAAACTCACAATGGTTATCAAAAATATAACTCTAGCCCATCATACGCCAAGTGCATCCCTTCAGGTAGTGCTTTCGTAACAGTGTCATGTAGCCCAAGTTGATGACTAATATGGGTAAAATAAACATCTGGCACACCTGTATCCCTACCTACCGATATTGCTTCTTGCAGTGTATAGTGCGATATGTGTGGTTCATTCCTTAGCGCATTTAGTACAAATGCTTTGCTACCTACCACCTTTGCCAGTTGATCAATAGCTATATAATTTGCGTCTGTAACATAAGTAAAATCACCTATCCTAAACCCAAGTACTTCCAGCTTGTAATGCAATACCTTTATCGGTATGATTTCTATGCCATTAATTCTAAATGGCTCATCGCCGTTTATTGTGTGCATTGAAATCTGTGGTATGCCCGGATAGGAAATATCACTAAATATGTAGCTAAACTCCCTTTTTAGTGTTTCTTGCGTTTCTTGGGTTGCGTATATCGCTACTGGCTTCTTCTCAAAAAAATTGTAAGGCCTAATGTCATCTAGTCCTGCTACGTGGTCTTTGTGTCCGTGAGTATAAATGATCGCATCTAGTTTTCGTACATCTGCCCGCAACATCTGATACCTAAAGTCTGGACCACTGTCTATAACTATACTTACGTCTTCTGTCTGTATCCACACAGCGCAACGAAGTCGCCTATCTTTATGATTAGCGGACGTGCAAACTTCGCAATCGCATCCTATAAAAGGAACACCCTGAGAGGTACCTGTACCTAGAAAAGTTACTTTCACAATTACATATCCATTTTAGTCTGTACAGATTGTTTAACGCCAAAATCAGGGTCCGATTTTAGTTGCTTGTACCATTTCAACATTTCGCTACTCAACTCTTCTTCAACTACATTGATGTTTTGTAATATCTCTACCAGTGCATTTATGCGCCCTTCCACATTAAAGAACTTATTGATTACCACCACTCTCCTTTCTTCCAGTATGCAGTAGCCGCTGTTAAAGTGTCCCTTTTCATATCGTATAATATATCGGGCCTCCTCGAATAGCTCTTCCAGTTTTTTTAGCGTGTTTGGTGTATATTTGAAGCTCATTAGCACAGCGGTTTCAATGAATAAAAGTAGAAAATTCACGGCACTTATTGTTATCAATATTATGTCCCTGTGTTTTCCCATTATTGCATCCGCTCAAATTAGCGATGAACCCGCTGGTCTTTATATAGAAAAGCCCAAAACAATCACTGTAGGTTTGGTAGCCGGTGCCAATTTCTGTCAGATAGATGGCGATAGTTATGCAGGATATCACAAAGTTGGTCTCAATGCAGGTGGTATTGGTTACATCCAAATTTATAGGCACACTGCTATTAGCCTAGAAATGCTGTACAGTCAAAAAGGCGCCAAGAGCAATAATGTCCGTTACTCCCCTCTCGATAGCACTACCCTTATTACAAAATATCGTATTAACCTCAATTATGTCGAGATTCCAGTAATGATAAACTACTTCGACAAACGCAAAAGTCATTTCGGTTTAGGTATGTCTTACTCCAGACTTATTAGTAGCACCGAGACTATGTCTACCCTACCCCAAATCAACCTAGACTTCACAAAATATCCTTTTAAGTCAGACAGCTATGACATAGTAGCATGTGCTCAAATGCATGTTTGGAAAGGGCTATTTTTCAACATCCGTTTCCAATACGCGCTTACACCCGCCCGCACTTCATCTCCGCCCAGCTTGTCCAGAGCCCAAAAACAATTTAACAACCTATGGACAGTAAGACTGATGTATCTATTTATCTAAACAAGTGTATATTTGAAAACAGTTCTACAATACTGCACTTCATGAGACAAAATTTTGCCTTATTTTTCCTTTTCGTACTTGTATTGTGCTACTCCCACAATACCCTTGCTCAAAACTATTATTTAGAAGACGAAAAAACATTCTACGGCGGACTAATTACTGGCACTAATTTTTCCCAAGTAGACGGTGATAACTTTGCTGGCTATCACAAAGTAGGCTTCAATTTGGGGGGCATTGTTTACACCAAACTAGATGAACACTTAGCTTTGAGCATGGAAGTACTCTACACCCAAAAAGGTGCAAAATCTAAAGACCCCTACACACCCATTCCAGGCTTATTTATTACCAATTATGGCATTACCCTAAATTATGCCGAAGTTCCAATAATGCTCAACTATTTCGATAAACGCAAAAGCCATTTCGGTGGTGGATTCTCCTATTCCCGACTAGGCACTGCAAAAGAATTTATTGAAACTACCCCCCGCCAAAACGTCAACCTGAATGATTACCCTTTCAAAAAAAGCGATTATAATCTGCTGCTATCAGGCAACCTTCATTGCTGGAAAGGACTATTCCTAAATCTTAGGTTTCAGTATTCTCTCGTTTCTATCAGAAACTACACGCCTGAATACTTTGGTCGAAGCCAGCAGTTTAACAATATGTGGACTATCCGTTTGATGTATTTATTCATGTAGCTACAACCTGCTACTTTACATGTAGTCGCTGACGCAGAGCTTCATACAACACCATTCCTGCAGCTACAGATACATTTAAGGAGTCAAACGATGCCGCCATGGGTATTCTTATCAATTGATCTGCCCGTTTCAGTACATCCTTACTTATACCTGTATCCTCAGCACCCATCACCACTGCTGTGGGTAGGGTCATATCACTTTCATATACTGGCACACTACCCCTCATCTGTGTGCCCAATATCTGTATCCCATTCAGTCGCAATATATCCATTGCTTGCTGCACAGAGGGTGTACGACATAGCATTATTTTGCGTAGTGCTCCTGCCGATGTCTTTACTGCTTCTTCAGTTAGTGATGCCGCATGGGATGTAGGCAATATCAACGCCTGAGCACCACAACACAACGCACTACGTGCTATTGCACCTACATTGCGCACATCAGTGATGCCATCCAGCAACAAAAAAAGTGGTGTTTGGCCCTGTTCCACTACATGCGATATTCCTGCTTGCAAGTCCACATACTGTAGTAATGAGCCCCAAGCCACTACACCCTGATGTTGCACCTTTGTAAGATAATCGAGTTTCTCTACAGGCACCTGACTTATGGGAATATTGTACTCTCTCGCTTTTTGTTTTATGGCATTAATCTCAGGACCGGAAGCAGTTCTCAACAAAAATATTTTCTCTATGGTTACACCTTGCTCTAATGCTTCCATCACTGGTTTGCGACCAGCAAGCATTGGCAAAGACGATTGACGTGGTTTCATACGTGTAAACCTACAATAAATTCAACAATTCCTTCTCAACATTCCAGCTCTAGGGCCGAACTCTATTACTGCTAAATACAAAAACAAAACAGCTGCCTACATTTCTGTAAGCAGCTGCTGAGTAATCTAGAATATCTAATGGCTACTATTAATAAACCACCAGTTTCTGAGTATTAACTTGAGTACCAGTGATTGTTTGCACCATATACAGACCTTTGGTAGCTATCACACTACTTGGTATCAGTATACGGGAAGCACCACCTTTCACCTGTTCTGTAGACTTATACACAACCTTTCCTGTGATATCCGATACAACAATCTCAACGCTAGAATTATTTGCATCTTTAACCAGTACATAAGCATCACCACTTGTTGGATTAGGTACAACTTTTACGTTCTGGCTACCCATCATTACATCTGTAACCTCAGCTGGCCATGGTGCAATGTTGATTCTGTCCATAAAGAAGTTGTTACCAGTACCAGCTGTACCACCTTTAAATACGCCTGGTTTGTAACGGAAACGGAATACAGTGTAAGGAGTACGAGCTGCATTAGGAAGTGCTATCGTCATAGGAGACCAATCAGACTGAGAAGTTGGCATATACTCAGTAGACAAAACTCCTTTATTCAATAAATCACCTTTTGTTAGCTTTTTAACATTGGTCCAAGCGTGCTTTTTATCGATTGAGTAATCAATGAAAAGAGTGTCATTGATATGCTCTGAAGATGCTGTGCGAGATGCTCCAGAATAGAAGAAGTTCAGATTACATGGTTTACCATCAAATCCAGTAAGATCGAAAGGTATACTGTACATATCATCAAAATCGCCCTGAGGTGTTCCTGTTAATGCTGCAACGCCCACACGGCTATCAAAACTCCTATACATCAACGACACATTGTCATGCAAACCAACATTCGCATACTGCCACTTGAAATCATTGTTATAGTAGTTGAACAAAGGCCATTTCTCTCTGTCTCCATCAGCTTTAAATTCCTGATAGTAACCATCAATTGCCTTTACAGCTACATTATCAGCCACAAACAATGCCTTGTCATAGGAAGTAGTGGTAGTACCTGTGTTATTTCCAGTTGCAGCGAGTGTTACATTTACCCAGCCTGGTTCAGCGAATTTATTGCTAAATGGCTGATTGATACCAGCGAACGTAGTATGAGTGACAGAGGGTATATTGGCACCATTTGAGAATGTCCAAGAAACAGAAGTTATTGTGTCCTGCCAGCTTCTATTGATAAAGAATAATGGAACATCTGGGAAAGTGAACCGAGTAACAGCCGAAGCAGCATTATTGGTGAGTTTTGGGGCCCAATCAGTAATTGGCTTCAAATCAGGCGACGGTGCCATTGCTCCTGTTAAAGCTAAGTTGGTACTATCCCACAAGTTGCTTCTACCTCCGATATTACTGTTCAGCGCACCACGCATGCGCCAAACCTGGCCTATAGTAAGCATGCTCTGTGGACACGCAGAATAATCCATGATGTTCTGTGTGTTGGTAGTATCAGGATAATTAACCAGAGAATCTACAGTTCCTGAAGCACGAGGGTAAACTTTAAAGTAGTTTGTAACACAGGTAGTGTCATACAAATTACATACACTGAAGTGCCCTTTTGTAGGTGGAGTATCATCTACCTCGTCATCTCCGCAAATAGCACCTACGTCAGCACCACTGTTCCAAGGGTGGTACAACTGAAAATAGTGTCCTGCCTCGTGTTCAATAGTATTTTCATCGTTTACGTAAAGATAGCCCGAAATTACACCATCAGTAAACGGAAACGACTCCCCTGTAGATGGAAATGTAGCATAAGCAAGGATAGTACCTGACGCTGGAGCCCTTCCAATTTTATTCTCAAACCAAATATTAAAATAGTTACGCGGATTCCACTGATCCATTTTGGCCTGCTCATCACCTCCAAAAGTTAGATAAGAAAATCTACGAGTGATACCTTTTGTAGGATTACCATTTGGGTCTATTGTAGCCAAATGAAACCTGATTTTTGCATTACCAATATACTTCCTGAATGGCTCAATAATGTTGGTGAGTGCACTCTGCTTGTTGTAAAACTTGTTCAGATGACTCATCATAGCATACACGTTACTGTCTTTCAGAAACTCATTGCCATAATTGTGAATAATGTGTACTGCCACCGGAATATCGTAATAATCCGTGTCAGACCTAGTTGCTGTTGTTCTGGCAGCAACTCCAGGCATGTTCCTAGATGCTATGAAAGCAGCTATACTTTCATTCATTTGACGCTCAAACTCAGCCGCCTGTGGATTCAGTTTCTGATAATGTTTGTTAATCTCATCAGTTCCACACGAAGTCTGTGCATACCCCGTTCCCGAAATCATTGCCATAGCCAAGGCAACGTATAATGACTTTCTTTTCATTTAGTTTAAGTTGTAAAGTTCCAAAATTATACAAAACACAAAACAATACCCAATATTTAACCCAATTTCATAAACTTATCCTAACTTTTTTTTCACAAAGGAACACCTCTATAAAACCTCTGCAAATATATAGACGTAAAAAAGCAAAGAAATCTTGGGTACAACACAAATATTTATTTACTTAATTAACAGTCATTTTTTGAGTCACATTCATTCCTCCAGTAGTCAAAGACACAAAATACAATCCTGCTGCAGGCACTGATCCTCTGTCAACAAACTCTGTAATCTTTGTATTTGGTGATACCGTTTTAGTCACTTCTTTTATCAGTCTTCCGGCTATATCTCTAATACTGTAACTAACTTTACCATCATTACCAGAGGTGAACATAAGATTAACACCATCTGTAGACGGATTAGGATATATGACCAACATACCATCACCGGCAGCCGCTATCATCTCCTCCACATCTGTTGTCGTAGTAGCTATACCCAAGTTATCAAGGTACAAATTATTACCAGCATTTCCTGCACGTACACGTATCCTGAAGAACGTTTCGCTAGTACGCTGTGAGGCTGGTATACTAATTGATCTCCCCTTCCATACAGATGATGCCGTAGGCAAATAGCGTGCCGACATATTGCCTGCATTCGCCACTTCTGTACGCCGAACACCACCTATTTTTGTCCATCTTGCTCCACCTGATGTGCTTACTGATATTTCTAATGAGTCATTAACTCTGGTTACACCAAATCCTGATAATCCATTAGATGTTGAAGCTCCGGTGGTGAAAAAATTAAGGTACAATTCACCGGTCACACCTTCCAAATCAAAGGCTGGAGTAATTACATCATCATAGTCACCCGTAGCTGTCCCAGATCTTCTATTAGTAGTATCGTATGATCTAAAACGCAAACAACTATTGTCATCTTTCCCAGCACCAGTGTAATGTTCCCACTTAAACTGATTATTGTAGTAATTGAACATAGGCCAGTTATACAAGTCGGCAGGGGTGGCAAAATTCTGTGTATACCCTACTCCTCCTATGGTTGTTGTGTCGGCTGCATATACTGCACGGTCATTTACAATAGTATTACTACCTGCATTTGATGTGGCTGTTAGTGTCACAGTTACCCATCCTGGTATCGAAAACTTGTTGGTTACGTTTGTTGTCGATGTAGAAGTGGGCACGCTTGCTCCATTTGAGAAAGTCCAGTTTACCGACGAAATAGTATCATTCCAAGATGCATTTTTGAATGAAAAACTACCCAAATTATTAAAAGTAAGGAAGTATGACTTAGGATCGCTTATTACACCATTACCTACTGCTTTGTTCAGTGAAAAGTCTGCTACAGGTGGCAAATCTGGCATAGGCGCCAGTGCTCCTGTTTGTGCCAAATTATCCGGAGTTATAAGATTATTCCTGCCTGCTACTGAACTAGTTAATGCTGTACGCATGCGCACACATTGACCTATACTGAACATATTAGAGCAATACGTATAGTCCATTATATTTTGTGCATTAGTAGTATCCGGATAGTTTACAACAGAATCTACTAATCCTGTCGACGACATGTAAGTTTTGGCATAACCCGTAGCACAGGTGGTGTCAAAAATAGCTACCGGAACACAACCAGGCGTATGCCCACGTGTAGGTGGGGTATCATCTACACCGTCATCACCACATGCTACTGCTGCGTTGTTATTATTACCCCAAACGTGTGGCAGATTCAGCACATGACCCAACTCGTGAGGTATTGTTTTCGAAGTGTTGAGATAACTTGCTAAACTGATAACCCCATCATAATGGGGCATCAATGCACCTGAAGAAGGATAATAAGCATAAGCAGCCGCACCAGAGTTACCCAGTGTGCTGGTGAAATAAATGTTGATGTACTTATTGTTCGGCCAGGGTTCTATTTTCGATTGGTCGCTACCGGCTACTGTCAGGTAACTATGGTGTCTTACCACACCCTTTGTAGGGTTGCCTTGAGGGTCTATAGTGGCAAGATGCAACCTCATACGTGCATTACCTATGTAAGGCTTAAAAGGGGCAATAACCATAGATGTGTCTGGGTTAGCCATCACAAAAGATAGTGCCCAGTTGGCAGCTGCTTCATATATATCATTGTCACTCAGGTTCTCAGTACCATAGTCGTGGACCACATGTACCACCAGTGGTATGTCATAATATTGAGTATCTACTGAAGCGGTGGTTCTGGCAGCAAGGCCACGTCCCAGTTGCTCGGTAAATTGACGCTCATACTCTTCAAGTTCCGGATGCGCCTTCATCAATTGCCTATGATGCTCATCTGTAGAGCAGGGCTGCGACTGTGCTGATACATGTCCGGCAAAACATACTATTGCTGCAGACATGAGAAAAGAAAACCTCTTTAGCATTACAAGATTTTGTGTGAATTAAACATTAGCAAAACGCTAAGATAGCGATACTTTCACCAAAACCTTGCCATGTATATTAATATTTCAACCACAGAATTGTCAAAAGAAATGACTCTAATTCAATTCTAATACACCACCAATCTATTTCTACAACCTTTACTCATCAGAAGTAATTATTCTTATTTTGTTTTAATAACAATACTAGCGGTAAAACATGGTAGGCTATCGCCTATGGGTATGTAAATGAATGTAAAAATACCGACTCATTGCACTTCATTCTATTTTTTCAAAGTTCCTTACTGTATCTTTGCGGCGCAATATTTTATTATTTAACTCTTAAAAAAATAAAAGAGAATGAAAATAACAGTAGTGGGTGCAGGTGCCGTAGGTGCTACATGTGCCGATAACATTGCCCGCAGACAGCTGGCTGAAGAACTAGTGATATTGGACATTAAACCAGGTTTTGCAGAAGGTAAGGCACTGGATATCACACAAACTGCTTCATTGTGCGGTTTTGATACCCGTGTAACTGGTGTAACTAACGACTACGCAGCTACAGCAGGCTCTGACGTAGTAGTAATAACCTCTGGCATACCTCGTAAACCAGGTATGACGCGCGAAGAACTAATAGGCACTAACGCAAAAATAGTAGAAGGTGTTTGCAAAAGCACACTAGAATACTCTCCTAATGCTATTATAGTAGTGATATCGAACCCTATGGATACCATGACGTATCTGGCACTAAAATCTACTGGTCTTCCCAAAAACCGCATCATAGGTATGGGTGGAATACTAGACAGTGCAAGGTTCAAATGCTATTTGCAAAAAGAACTAAACTGCTCGCAAAACGACCTTCAAGCTACAGTAGTAGGTGGTCATGGCGATACTACCATGATACCACTTACACGTCTCGCTTCGCTCAATGGCACTCCGGTTCACAATCTACTAAGCGAAGAAACGTTGAAAAAAGTAGCTGCTGATACTATGGTGGGTGGTGCTACGCTTACTGGTTTATTGGGTACGTCTGCTTGGTATGCTCCTGGTGCCGCTGGTGCAGAGTTGGTAGAGTCTATTGTGCGCAACCAGAAAAAAGTATTCCCTTGCTGCGTATCGCTGGAAGGCGAATATGGTCAGAATGACATCTGCCTAGGTGTACCAGTAGTAATAGGCAGCAATGGTTGGGAAAGCATCATTGACTTCAAATTGAACGAAGAAGAAATGGCTGCTTTCAACAAGTCTGCTGATGCAGTGCGCAACATGAATGCTGTACTGAGCACAATAGTTGCTTAATCATATTTCACAGTGTATTCTTGTCAATAAAGCACTACCCCCTGCCACACGGCAAGGGGTAGTCTTTTTATATAGGAGCTTAGTTAGGGCAGTGGCTGGCAATCATAACCCTGTAACTCTAATATGGCTACTACATGATGTGGTGTTTGCACACCTGCTATACGCAATATGCGATCACAATCTTCAAGATCGAAGGTGATGGCAACATGCGGATAACTATGCAATAGCAGTGCTGTTAAACTTTCTGCTTGTTGTGGTGAGTTGACGTTGGTTTGAAAAACCTCTATCATGGTGTGTATCGTGTTGATGGTTCATTTACATTGTTACATCGTAGGTGCATCATAGGTCACCATCCATTGCACATCATACTTATCTACCACCATCCCAAAGTAAGCCCCCCAAAATGTATGCTCCAATGGCATAGCTATTTTGCCACCCACAGCCAGTCCGTTATATATGTGCTCTGTTTCCGCCTCACTACTGGTGCTAATAGATATATTAAATCTGTTGCCCGATGTAGCCACACCATATGCTGGTGGCATGTCGCAGCCCATAAGCGCACAACCGTTGCTAAGTGGCAATGAGATATGCAGTATTTGGCTAGGTACAGTGTCAGGGGGTGCAGATACGTTAGAAGGCAAATCTTGGTTGCGCATAAGGTTTGTAAACTCACCACCAAATATCGTTTGGTAAAAGAGAAATGCTTCCTCGCAATTGCCATTGTAGGCTACGTGTGTGCTAATGTGTGCCATGTTTTGTTGTCGTTTTTTAGTATTTAATTTGGATTTGGTTATTGGATTTTGGCATTTGGATTTTAATATTTGGCATTTGATTATGATGTTGCCGTTGATTTATCGGCAAGTATTACCCAATCATTAATGACGTTTTGCAAGGCCTCTTTTTTATTTTCGATGTCTTCGATGCTATAGAAGTAAGCCATACGACGGTCCCTATAGTCACCCTCCAGTATACCATAGCTATCCTCTATAATACCAAACGGAAAAACCAACACTAGATGAATGAACTTTTCCTGCCGGACATGAAAAGCTCCAATATCTTCTTTGTAAAAAAAGCTTGGGGCATTCCATTTCACTCTTTCTGCCACCATTGGGTTGGCAGATAATATAATGTTTCTTACTAGCTCTATGCCAGCTTTGTGAGTGTGCTGTAAATGCTGCATATAGGCATTTACAGCTTCTGTGCCCGTAAGTTTAGCGTTCGCTTTTGCCACTGTATTTGAGGTATTAGATTGGAAAGTGAAATTAGGAAACATCTACAAGGCAGGCAGGGCAAATGGCGACATAATGTATGTCTGTGTACGACAATTTGCGTAAGTTTGACCGTATGTTACATGTAAGTATTCTCATACCCGAAACCGCGGTGATGGCAAGCGTTGCTGACCCCAGATATATGTTTACAGCTATCAATGGGTTTATGGAGCAAGCTGGCAAGCCTCACCTTTTCAATGTACAACTAATTGGCACGAAACGTGCAGTGACCCTTAGTGATGGACTATTCACCATACATACCGACGCCCTACTGCAGGAGATTGCTCATACCGACCTCGTCATTTTACCAGCCCTTAGTGGCGACATGCAAACTGCACTAGACCTCAACAAAGAATTACTACCTTGGATAATTGACAAATATGAAAAAGGCGCTGAATTAGCCAGCTTGTGTATAGGCGCTTTTCTTCTTGCTGCTACAGGTTTGCTCAAAGGAAAAAAATGCTCTACACATTGGTTATATGCTACTGAATTCAGAAATAAATTCCCAGATGTAATTTTAGTTGACGATAAAATCATCACTGAAGAAAACCGACTATACTCTAGTGGCGGTGCCAACTCTTACTGGAATCTATTACTGTATCTGGTAGAAAAATATACTAGCAGAGAAATTGCCATCATGGCATCAAAGTACTTTGTGATAGAAACAATGCGCAATAACCAATCTCCCTTTGTCATATTCACCGGACAAAAATCACACAAAGACGAAACGGTAATACAGGCGCAGAACTACATTGAACAAAATTATGCCCAACGCATTACTGTAGACCAATTAGCAACCATAATGGCAACAGGAAAGCGCACTCTGGAACGAAGATTCAAAGACGCTACGGGAAACACCATTACCGAATACATGCAAAGGGTAAAAGTAGAAGCTGCGAAAAAAAGCTTTGAAATAACTAGAGACAATATAACAGAAGTAATGTATGCTGTTGGATACACAGACCCTAAGGCTTTCAGAACCACTTTCAGAAAGATCACTGGCGTTTCTCCTGTAGCATACAAAAACAAGTATAGCAGATAACTATCAATACCCGGCAATAGTCCTATCAAAACAACACAAAACATAATAAATTATTCACACCTATACCAAAATTACTTTTGCGACCGCCTCAGTTTTTATTACATTTGCCCCGCATTGTTCAATCAAATCATTTACTAAACAATAAATTAGTTTTATGGCATACGATCTTATCGTAGTAGGTAGCGGACCAGGTGGCTATGTAGCTGCTATTCGCGCTTCACAGCTCGGTTACAAAACAGCTATAGTAGAAAAAGAAAGTCTCGGTGGTATATGTCTCAATTGGGGCTGTATCCCTACCAAAGCGCTACTCAAATCTGCAAGTGTGTTCGAAAACTTCACACACGCTGCCGATTATGGTATAATTGCTACAGACTTTAAACCAGACTTCGGCGCAATGATCAAGCGTAGCCGTGGTGTGGCCGACAAAATGAGTAAAGGCATTCAGTTTCTGATGAAAAAGAACAAGATTGACGTACTAATGGGTATGGGCAAACTGAATGCAAAAAAAGAAGTGGAAGTTACCGGCACCGATGGTGTTGTTACCGTTCATCAGGCTCGTCACGTTATCTTGGCTACTGGTGCACGTAGCCGCCAGCTACCCAACCTGCCACAAGATGGCAAAAAAGTAGTAGGCTATCGCGAAGCAATGACTTTGCCAGAGCAACCCAAAACTATGATTGTAGTAGGTTCTGGTGCCATAGGTGTGGAGTTTGCTTATTTCTACAACAGCATAGGCACTAAGGTTACTGTAGTTGAGTTCCTGCCTCGCATTGTTCCTGTAGAAGACGAAGATATATCTAAAGAACTCGAAAAAAGCTTCAAGAAAAAAGGCATTACTATAATGACCAACGCCTCTGTAGAAAAAGTAGACACAACAGGTGCTGGCGTAAAAGCTACCGTAAAAACCGCTACTGGCGAAGTGATACTGGAAGCGGATGTACTCCTGAGTGCAGTAGGTATTGCTGCCAATATAGAAAACATAGGTTTAGAAGCTGCTGCAATAGCTACCGATAAAGGTAGAGTAACGGTAGACAAATACTACAAAACCAATGTAGATGGCATATACGCCATTGGCGATATCACTCCTGGTCAGGCACTAGCGCACGTAGCTTCTAAAGAGGCTATCATTTGCGTTGAAGCGATAGCTAACAAAGAAGGCAAATACAAACACATGCCAGAGCCACTAGACTATGGCAATGTACCAGGTTGCACCTATTGCGTACCAGAAATAGCTAGTGTAGGCATGACCGAAAAACAAGCTAAAGAGGCCGGTTACGAACTGAAAGTAGGTAAATTCCCATTCTCAGCTTCAGGCAAGGCTACAGCATCAGGCGCACAAGAAGGTTTCGTTAAGGTAATCTTCGATGCTAAATATGGCGAATGGCTGGGCACGCACATGATAGGCTACAACGTTACAGAAATGATAGCCGAAACTGTTGTAGCTCGCAAACTAGAGACTACTTGGCAGGAAGTACTAGACAGCATTCACCCTCACCCTACCATGAGCGAAGGCATAAAAGATGCCGTAGAAGTAGCGCTGGGCGAAGCAATACATCTATAGTAATTAAGAGATTAATATTACCATATAGCATAGGGCTGGCAGGTGTTAAACTTGCTAGCCCTTATCATTTTCACACTGAAAATCTTAACTTTGAATAACAATAGTAGCTTATGAACATCATTGCCGAAAAGAAAGAAATAATACAACGTATCAATGAGGAGCAAGATGAGTTTGTAATACATGCCATAAAAGAATTACTGGATTCTGGTAAAGGGTTGCTCGACGCCGACCCAGAACTCGATCGTCAACTCGACTTGGCTATGAAAGAAGCTGATAATGACGAATTACTTCCCTACGAGGAAGTTCTTGCTGAGTTTAGAAAGAAATATCAGCAATGAGGTACAAAGTAAAAATATCTGCTCGAGCAAAAAAAGCATACGAACATAATCTGGATTATTTACACAAAGAATGGGGAAATAAAGTTACTCTACAGTTTATCGAACGTGTTGATAAAATGATTGGCATTATTCAAGAAAATCCTTTTTTGTTTCCAGTCTATAATTTACACAAAGGCATAAGAAAATGCGTAATTCACGAACGCATCATTTTGTATTATCGCATCAATGAAAATACAATAGAATTGCTATTGTTTTGGAACACATATAGAGATACTAGCAAATTAAAATTGTAGACTATTCCCGAAGCTGAGATTTCACATACGATACCTAGCAAAGAAACAAATAGTCACATATATCAGGCGTATTTTTTATTCCAAATCATAATTTTTACCAAAAAATCTAACACATAATAATATCCCTCCTTCATTAACCACTACCAGTGAACCACATGTACATTACTATAGTATTTGCACATCTACAGATTTACAACCTCAATACAAGTACGTACATCTTTCATTGCAAATAGTCTATTTTTGAATAGATTTCATCACTCATTATGAGCTTACCTTCTCTTTCTCTCCGTAGGCCTGTACTGGCTATAGTACTCAATATTATCATCATAGTATTTGGTGCTATAGGCTTCAAAACGCTGGGTATAAGAGACTACCCCTCTATCGACCCTCCTATCATTAACGTCAAAACCAACTACTCTGGCGCCAACCCAGATGTAATAGAGTCGCAAATCACAGAACCGCTCGAAAAATCTATAAACGGCATTGCTGGTATCAAGGGCATTTCATCTACCAGTTTGCAGGGGTCTAGTAGCATCAGCGTAGAGTTCGACCTTAATATTGACCTTGAAGCCGCAGCAAATGATGTACGCGACAAAGTTTCTCAAGCCATCAAAAGCCTACCCCAAAACATAGATGCTCCACCCGTTGTGTCTAAATCTGATGCCAGTAGCAGCCCCATCATCTCTATGACGGTGCAAAGCATGAACAAAAACCCCATGCAGCTCACCGACTATGCCGAAAACGTACTACTAGAGCGGCTGCAGACCATTCCCGGCGTCAGTAGCATACAGGTTTGGGGGCAAAAGTTATATGCCATGCGCCTTTGGCTCGACCCACTCAAAATGGCCGGTTACGGCATCACTTTCCCTGATATTCAAGCAGCACTCGACAAGCAAAATGTAGAACTCCCATCTGGCAAACTATCCGGCAACAATACCGAGCTCGCTGTGCGCACACTCGGCAGATTGTATACCGAGGAAGACTTTAACAACCTCATCATCAAACACGTCGATAGCACCGATATTCACCTCAGCGACATAGGCGAGGCTGTGCTAGGAGCCACTAACGAAGAAACCCAACTCAAAGAAAGTGGAGTACCCATGGTAGCATTGGCGCTTATTCCGCAGCCGGGATCTAACTACGTAGCCATTGCCGATGAATTCTACAAACGTTACGAGCAACTCAAAAAAGACATTCCCAGCGACATCAAGGTAGATATAGCCATGGATACCACCACCTTTATCACCAAGTCTATCAAGGAAGTAGAAGAAACCCTCATTATCTCCTTCCTTCTCGTTATAGTCATCATTTACCTCTTCTTTCGCGACTGGCTTATAGCCTTTCGTCCACTTATCGATATCCCGGTCAGCCTTATTGGTGCATTTTTTATTATGTACATCATGGGCTTCACTATCAATATCCTCACTCTTCTGGCCATCGTGCTCGCCACTGGTCTGGTGGTAGACGATGGCATAGTGGTTACCGAAAACATCTTCCGAAAAATAGAACAAGGACTCAACAAACACCGTGCCGCCAAAGAAGGCAGCGAGGAAATCTATTTCGCTGTCATCTCCACCTCCATCACGCTGGCAGTAGTGTTTCTGCCCATTATCTTTTTGCCAGGCTTTACCGGTCGTCTCTTTCGCGAGTTTGGGGTAGTGGTAGCCGGCGCAGTACTTATTTCTGCTTTTGTATCGCTTACCCTCACTCCTGTGCTCAATGTACTTATGACCAAGGACGTGCACAAGGCATCTAAGTTCTACACCCTATCAGAGCCTTTTTTTCTGGGTATGGAAAACGGCTACCGCAATGGTCTGGTATGGACTATGAAGCACCGCTGGGTGGCACTTACAGGTGTTGTAGCCTCATTTGCAGTGATATGGCTCATCGGCAAAAACCTTCAGAGCGAGCTCGCCCCGCTCGAAGACCGCAGCCGCTTCCGCCTACAGGTATCAGCACCCGAGGGCACCTCTTACGATGCTATGGATGGCTACATGGACCAATTAGTAACAGTCCTTATGGACTCCGTGCCCGAAAAACAAGTAGTCCTCTCTATCACCGCTCCCGGCTTCTCCAATGGCTCTGTCAACTCTGGCATGGCCAATGTGCGCCTCAGCGAACCCACCGAACGAAACCGCAGCCAAGCAGAAATAGTACAATCGTTGGGCAAAGAACTGCAAAAGAAAAACTTCGGCAAGGCTTTCCCTATCCAGGAGCAAACCATCTCTGTTAAGCGCAGCGGCAGCGCCTTCCCGGTAGCCTTCGTGCTTCAAAACATAGACTTCAGCAAACTTCAAAAAGTACTACCCCGCTTTCTCGACGAGGCCAATGCCAACAAAACCTTTCAGGGCGTAGATGTCGACCTCAAGTTCAACAAACCCGAACTATCCGTAAACATTGACCGTGCAAAGGCATCAGATATGGGCATTTCTATAAACGATGTTTCACAAACCCTTCAGTTTGCCCTCAGCAATGGTAGGCTGGGTTACTTCACCATGAGCGGCAAGCAATACCAAGTCATAGGCCAGGTCAATCGCGATAGCCGCGATGCCCCGGTAGATATCGCTCAGTATTATGTACGTGCTCGCAATGGCGATCTTGTCTCTCTCGACAATATCGTTTCGCTCACTGAGTCTACCAGCCCATCACAGATCTACCACTACAACAGGTACAAGTCTGCTACCCTATCAGCCAATCTCGCTCCCGGCAAAACCATAGGCGATGGCATAGAGGCCATGAAAGCCATTTACACCAAGCTCCAAACCGAAAAACTCATCGACGATAGCTTCAGCTACTCCCTCGCCGGCTCCTCGCAAGACTATGCCGAAAGTGCGTCCAATACCTCATTTGCATTCCTGTTAGCACTATTACTTATTTACCTCATTTTGGCAGCCCAGTTCGATAGCTTTATCGATCCACTTATCATCATGCTCACCGTGCCATTGGCGCTAGCTGGTGCAGTGCTCACACTCTGGATCTACGACCAAACACTCAATATCTTTTCTCAGATAGGGGTCATCATGCTCGTAGGCCTCGTCACCAAAAACGGTATACTTATCGTAGAGTACGCCAACAACCTCCGCGAGAAGGGAGCTACTATCATGGAGGCAGCCATCGAGGCTTCTAAGCTCAGGCTTCGCCCCATCCTCATGACCAGCCTTGCCATGGTATTCGGTGCACTGCCCATCGCCTTGTCGCTAGGGGCAGCCTCTACCAGCCGCAAGCCACTGGGGCTCGTTATTGTTGGGGGTGTTATGTTTTCGTTGGTGCTGTCGCTGTTTATTATTCCAGTTATCTACACCTTCCTGTCGCGCCGCAAGGTAGTTGAGGCTGGTCTCACAGACAAACTGGGCGAGTAATCTTGCACTACAGCTATCTGCCACTGTCTAGCAGCCACCTGCTACAGTGGCAGTTCGGCTTGTGTACTGGTTCTGAAGTATATCCTAAACCACGTGCCATAGTCTACCTTACTCTCCACACCTATATACCCCCCCATACTCTCCACCTGAAACTTGGTGATGTACAACCCTATCCCAGTAGCGTCTTCATTACCATGAAACGTATTGTACATCCCAAACAACTTATGCCTATACTTGTCTAGGTCTATACCCAGACCATTGTCACGTATATTCAGCACTGTTTCTGGGCCCACTTGCAGTGTTGTTAGCTCCACAAGCGGCGGCCGTGTTTCGTGCCTATATTTCAGCGCATTATCCAGAAAGTTCAATATTACACTCTCCAGAAAAGCCGGATTCGCATCTATCTCCACATGCGGATTTATGTTATTCACCACCGTAGCACCAGTAGCATCTATTTTGGTACGCAGCATTTCCAGCACCAGCACCACATAGCTATTCAGATTCACAGGTTGCAGCGGCGCCTTACCCAGATTATGCACCTTCACTATGTCCGACAGATTCCTGACCGTAGTCTTAAAGTTGGAAGATATATCCCTCAAAAACCCAAACAACTGTGCCCGCTCTGCAGGGTCATCCTCCACCGCATACATACCCAGCATTATCTCCAGATTATTGGCGTAGGAGCGCAAGTTGTGCGACACTATATTAGCAAAATTCAGCAGATTATTGTTTTGCGAGCTTATTATTCTGTTACTGTCCTCTATCTGCTGTTCCAGCAGCTTCAGTCGGGTCACATCTGCCACATGTGCCACTATCCCATTCACCACCCCATTCACCACATCTGGCGATATCGTTATCAGGGCATGCCGCACACCCGTTCCATCGGGCAGCGGTATCGACCGCTCATAGTGCTGCTCCCTACCCTCAAATGCACCCATAATGTACGGAAACACATGCTCATACATACTACCCAAAAACTGATTGATGGTCATTTTGCCCACCATTTGCTCCGGCGGTATACCATACCAACTCACGCATGCAGCATTTGCAAACCTGCACAACAACTGGTTGTCCCAATAAGTAATCATAGCCGTTAGTTTATCGGCAACTTGCACTTCAGGTAGCGTGGTGTTTGCTGTGTTTTGCAGATGCATAAGCAGCCATATGCGCCTTTGTTATTTATTGATACTGACGCAGTTGTAAAAGTAAATGAAATATAATTAATTTACTTTAAAAACATAAAACTATTTATCCGCCCCTCTTCGCACCTGTTTTATATGTTTGGGTCACCCGCCACGGAGCTCCTAGTTGCGGGGATATATAAAATAGGCTAATAAACAACAAATAGAATGGTTTTGCCGGTTTGTTGCCGGTTGTTTCATGCGTTTTGGAACTTAAATGATTGATTACCAATACTATTCACTTTTCCGGTTTGCATTCGTTTTCCGGTTGGGTTGGGCTGTGTGAGTATAGGTATTTAGGTAATATTATTTTCAGGGTTTATGTGTCAACATATTTCAGGATTATAGGGTTTCTGAGTTTATATAATTTGCCGGTTTGTTTCCGGTTGTTTCATGCGTTTTGGCACTTAAATGATTGATTATCAATACTATTCACTTTTCCGGTTTGCATTCGTTTTCCGGCTGGGTTGTGCTATGTGAGTATAGGTATTTAGGTGATATTATTTTCAGGGTTTGTGTGTCAACAAATTACAGGATTACAGGGTTTCTGGGTTTATATAATTTGCCGGTTTGTTGCCGGTTGTTTCATGCGTTTTGGCACTTAAATGATTGATTATCAATACTATTCACTTTTCCGGTTTGCATTCGTTTTCCGGTTGGGTTGGGCTGTGTGAGCATAGGTATTTAGGTGATATTATTTTCAGGGTTTATGTGTCAACCTATTTCAGGATTATAGGGTTTCTGGGTTTATATAATTTGCCGGTTTGTTGCCGGTTGTTTCATGCGTTTTGGCACTCAAATGATTGATTATCAATACTATTCACTTTTCCGGTTGGCATTCATTTTCCGGTTAGGTTCGGCTGTGTGACCATAGGTTTTTAGTTGATGTTATTTTCGGGGTTTGTATGTCAACAAATTACAGGATTACAGGGTTTCTGAGTTTACATAATTTGCCGGTTTGTTGCCGGTTATTTCATGCGTTTTGGCACTTAAGTGATTGATTATCAACACTATTCACTTTTGCCGTAGCCGTCGCTGGTAAAGCTATGGCTACTAAAAGGTTTGCATTCGTTTTCCGGTTGGGTTTGAATGTCCGAGTATTGGTTTTATGTATAAGTAATTATTGGGGATGTGTGTCAACATATTTCAGGATTTATAGGGTGTTTGTAAAAATTGTTGGTTGCCGCTACGACTCTTTTGCTAGGCGACTTGCAACAAAAATTGGTAGCATACAGGCATTGCTATGCCCTTACCCTATGCCACAAAAAACAAGCCAAAAGAAGGCCGGCAGAGACTAAGATATCCACATTTTTATGGGATGGCGCTACTGTTGCTATATGAACATTTGCGCCTGAGAAGAAAGCTAGACTACTTTTCCAAAATAGTTTTGAGGTTGCGCAGACTGGTATTCATGTCTTTGGTTAGCATTTTTACTATCGCCGATAACATAAGGTTCATGGGGTACTTCATGGCGCTGGCGTTGGTCCAAGTGAGTTGGGTTTGCTGGGGAGTGAGGGCTGTGATGGTCATGCCAGCATGTGCGATGCTCTGAAATGGCTTTACAAATCGTATCTCGGTGTCTACGCTTTTGCCTTCTTTAATGCTCGTTATTTCTTGCTCTCCTTCTCCAGCCTTGGGACTGCGCCACCCATATACAAACCCTACTGCACCATCTGTACCCTTGTAGGTGCGCTGCATGGTGGGGTCTACCATTACCCATTTATTAAAGTTGTCTTGGTTCTTGAGCTGACGGATGTAGCTGAACACTACCGCCGACGGTGCATTGATGACAACCTCACAGCTAATAGTGTAGTCCTTGCGCATAAAACGGGCTATAACAAGCAACAGTAAGATGATGCCTATAAAAACGAGGAGGATGGTAGTGAGTGTGGACATGTATGTTGATTTTGGAGGATGAATTTAGGGTATTTTGGTGAGGAATAATAGTAAACCTAAATCACGTATTTACAAAAACATGGTGTATATACCTTTCAAAAAGAAGGATTTCACACCTGGAGCGTAAGGCGAATATGGAAGCTGAACGGTGTAAATACCTTTCAAAAAGAAGGCTTTCACACCTCAATCCGGCATGGCAGATGGATTATGATGGTGTGTCTACCTTTCAAAAAGAAGGCTTTCACACCAATGGTGAATGACAGGTATGGTAATCCGTAGGTGTATATACCTTTCAAAAAGAAGGCTTTCACACCTTCAAAACCAACTGGGCACACCTCGTCTGGGGTGTAACTACCTTTCAAAAAGAAAGCTTTCACACCAAATATGGCAAAAAGCATACGAGTGGATTAGGTGTTTTTACCTTTCAAAAAGAAGGCTTTCACACCCTCTTGGTTTATCATACGTTCCACAACTCCGGTGTATCTACCTTTCAAAAAGAAGGCTTTCACACCGGCAACATGGAGAAGCAATATTCGTGACGGGGTGTATCTACCTTTCAAAAAGAAGGCTTTCACACCCCAGTTGCTAAATTGGTAGACGGTGAACTAGGTGTATTCACCTTTCAAAAAGAAGGCTTTCACACCTACTGCTACAGCACTAAGCAAATGTAATGTGGTGTATTTACCTTTCAAAAAGAAGGCTTTCACACCGCTGTTACCGCAGCTATGAACTACATAGAAGGTGTATTTACCTTTCAAAAAGAAGGCTTTCACACCTCTGCCGAAGCTATGACATGAGCAGAGACAGGTGTATTTACCTTTCAAAAAGAAGGCTTTCACACCTAATAGAAGTTACAAAACGCACTGATAGCGGGAGTATTTACCTTTCAAAAAGAAGGCTTTCACACCTCTAACGACATTTGGGACATCATGGCACACGGTGTATTTACCTTTCAAAAAGAAGGCTTTCACACCTATCAAGATTACATAACCAAACTAAACGGGGTGTATTTACCTTTCAAAAAGAAGGCTTTCACACCACTAACCCACATCAAACCATTGAAGGATGCGGTGTATTTACCTTTCAAAAAGAAGGCTTTCACACCACATTAGGCAGCATAGTAAATGAGCCATAAGGTGTATTTACCTTTCAAAAAGAAGGCTTTCTCACCCCTGAATTATTAAAACCATTAAACTTCGATGGTGTATATACCTTTCAAAAAGAAGGCTTTCACACCGACACCTCAATGACGGGTTTGTAGAATAGCGGTGTATCTACCTTTCAAAAAGAAGGCTTTCACACCATGTTGAAATAATATGAAAAAAATAGCGTTGGTGTATATACCTTTCAAAAAGAAGGCTTTCACACCCCGTATTTACATGCACATCATTACCTGAGAGGTGTAAATACCTTTCAAAAAGAAGGCTTTCACACCAAGAGACTGAAAGAAAACAAGCATTCAAAGGTGTATATACCTTTCAAAAAGAAGGCTTTCACACCTGTGACCGATTTTTCTAAACGACTGAAAGAGGTGTATATACCTTTCAAAAAGAAGGCTTTCACACCTGCTATCCAAGACTTGTGGTGCGATAGTAGGGTGTATATACCTTTCAAAAAGAAGGCTTTCACACCTGTAAAGTCTAAGATGCTTATCTGTATTGCTTTTGGGCAATTTTTATTGTTAAAAAAATGAACTTTTTTATCGAAAAAAGTAGTCTTTTACTGTTTTTTATACACACTACGGTCGGCTGGCCAATGAAGCGGCTCGGTGATTCCGAGCATTTTACCCTCAGGTTTGTGAGGGCTTGCCCAAAAAGAAAATGTGCCGGTTATAGGTATACCGCTGTGAAAGGTGAATTTTCTGTAATCATTAATGTTATTTGTGGCTACATTATAGGTCAGTAGACGTAAATTCGAGTTATCATCTAGCTTGTTTGAAAGTTTGATGATTACTTTGAAATCTGCATATTTTTTGTCTTTTGTAACCTGTTCACTCATGAATATTTGTTTTTCTTCAACGCTCATGTTTTTAGTGTGTTCCTGTATCACCCCACGCTCCCAGTGAAGCAATGCTCCGGCTAGGTATTTGCCATGAATAGCTACTAGTTGCATTTCGTTTCGTAGTACATGATAGGGTATTGGGTTGGTTAGTGTGCCGCTGGTTGCTGAATATACGTATCCTTCTTGTGCTGCTATTTCTGTTTGCTCTTCAGGCACTGCATAAGGCGGTAAGGTATCCCAAAATTGTTTTTCGTCTTTGTTGCTGTTTCGCCATAGGTAATGCAAGGCTGCCCTTCTCATTCTCTCCCGCTCTGTTCTGTACATTACATCATCTAACTGATGCATCTTCACAGTGACAAATACAGGTGGAAATACCGACTCATCCTCATTATATCTATTTTTTACATACCCAAATTCCAGCACTATATCTGTAGAATGAATATTGCTCACCATCAGTTTATTATCCTTTTCGGCATTCCTTACTTGTGCCGACTGTAGCTGTTTGGCTATCTCTTGGGTGTATCTATTCTCTTGCAAGTATTGCAAAGCTATTTGCCATAACAATGCATCTTCTGTATGAGTGGTGTTGATAGCACCTATCCACTTATGCTTTTGCTTGTCAAAGGCTTGGCATACAGCTTCATCATCGGTGGCTATCATTATCTTTTCTAAAAAGGCAGTATCGTAATGCGATGCTACAAGCGGACTGGAGTACTTTTCTTGTCTAAGCACAGCAAAAACATTGTTATCGGTTCTTGATACTCCTGGCTCATTTATATACTCACTGCGATAAGCAGCAGGGGCAAAATACTTAACCACCATCATAGGGTGAATGGCAAAGGGCAAAACATGTAATGTTTTTTGTCTTTTTACCTCTAGTTCCATTTTGCCAACATCAGTAAGCAAATAACCGGGAACAGATATACCCAACTTACGACAGAGGCTGATAACCAGAGTTTTTCGTTGCTGACCTTTCAAAGACTTGATAAGTCCCATCTGCTCCTGTAACATCTTCTTACACTCTATTACTACATTTTTCAAAAGGTCATCCAGACTTTCTGACCTATCGATGATATCAAGAACCTGACGTGGTATAGGTGGCTTACGTTTGTCGATTACAAAAAGGTCCTCATATAAGTAATGAAACTTAGATTTTTTTTCGCCACGTTTTCTTTCCTTTTCGGTGAGGGTATAATGACATACTGATAGTTGTTGGTATTCGTGTTTACGTAGAAACTTTACACCTTTAGTATCTATTGTCCAGTCGAACAATTTGTAGGCTTCCATTATTATTCTGTTCTTTTCATCACGTTTCAGATAAAGCCGACATGCCAATTTCTCTTCCCATTCGGCCGTTATGTATTTTATTCTTTTCTCAATTTTATCTATCTGATTTTTTACATCCTGATGCACGTTATCCTTGCTTTGCAAGAGGTAAGATGGGATAAATTTGGGCTCAAGGAGCTTAAAATGGGCACTACCAGAGATACCCTGCTGTGTAAGAATATCGAAATCGTGCCGCATGGCTACTGACAGAAAATCATTCAGATTGATGTCTTTGTGTAACATGTGGTAAGCTAACAAATACCTCAATGCTCGCCCGCCAAGACTGAACTGATACATGGGCTGTGGCATATCGTTTTTAGCTCTGTCAATAGTAGCCTCAGTATAGTTTGTACTTATGGGAATGGCTACTGTTACATGGTCATTTTCAATACACAATCGCCAATCATTTTTTTCATCAATTTGTTGTTGAAATTGTTTGATTTTGTCAGGCAAAAATCGCTCTACCTCCCAATACCAATCAGGACAAATGTTGTGGTCAATGAGGTATTTAACAGCATTGTAAACAAACCTATTGCCCGCTCTGAATTTTTGTTGGGTTTTTTCTACAAAATCTTGCGAGAAGATAATAATGGGTTCTGGTTTGTGCTTACCAACAACAGACGTAGGTCTGATACGTTCTTTTAATAGGTCGGCTATTTTTCGAACACCCTTTTTCTCTTTGAGAAAGTTTTCAAAAAAATCGACCCCTAATTCTGTGAGCGATCTGTAGCCCCGCAATAATTGATTGCTTTTGTCATTGAAAAAACTGTAAGCCTCGCTTGATAAATCGGTGAAATCTTCACTCAGATACTGGTACAATAGCCGTCTTTGATCTGCTATTTTATTCATGCTTGCCAATAGCTTTTCCACGGTCGATTGTTCATCATATTTAAGACACAACATCACCAATTTGTAGAGGCTATCGAAACCTATATGAAACAAGTACCCCTCTATAGAATGATGAGTAAATGCAAGAGTTCTATTTTTTTCATGCTCTTCTTTGCTATTGTCTATTTCATTTTCTTTTAAATAAATTATTGGTTCAAAATCAAATTCGCTCAAAATACCATTGGCTCTTATAAAAGTAATAAGGTCTTGAACGGTGTACACCTTTTTGAGTTTCTCATTAGCCTCTGGTGCTGGCAATAAAAGTGGAATAGACTCATTATCTGCCAAATAATGTGGGTAGTCATTTAGGTAAGAAATGAGTTTGTAAGCCTGCCGTGCGTGAAGTATTTCCTTTCGCTCCTCGGCACTGTACTGTGCCAGTATATTATCTTCCTGATGAAAACCTAAAATACTAGCACCGTCCCGGTGACAAAAATGCTTGTACGCAATATGCTTTACCTTAAACAATGGTTGGTCGGTACGTTTGCTACCCTTGCGCTGCTGCAAAAAGCTGCTCATTTGGCCAGTAGTAAGGAAAAAACTCAGAAAGAAAATTTTGCCTTCATCAGTAATATAGTGTTTACCATTATGGGACTTGAAAAGCGGAAACTTGCTTTTACTAGTTTGTTCCACTTTCTCGTACTGCAGTGTAGCTATTTTATCAGCCTCCAATGCCGCAGCCATAGCAATTTTGTGTTTTTCGGAAACAAAATTTTCTAGTTTTGAATCGAACGCTAGTACCTCATTATCGTGCCAGATATGCGCATGGTAATTGCGTATTTCGTCTAACTTGTATAACAAAGCATGAACTATCTCAATTTCTTTTTCCTCAATATTTATATCGTTTTTGTTTTTATCATTGCTATGAACTTTCCATAAATAGTCGGCAAAAAGTCTGTAATTTTCATTGGTAAGTTGTGGAGAATTATTCCCCTTAAAGTCGGATAGTTTTATTGGCTTACCAGAAGCATTTAACCCATGGTAATGATGCAACATTTTTTCCATGTTGCTTGCTGCCATATTCAAGTAGATAACGAAGTCGGCAGTTTTACTGTGCTCTGCATTTAGCAAATCGCCACCCGTGAAGAGCGTGAATTTGGGAATTTGTTTGGTGTGTGTCATAGTTACGTTAGTTTATGGCAATTTAGTAAAACAAAAAAGCATTGGCATTATTATAACAATACAATTAGCATAAATAGTTATTCACATAAAAATATAACCACAGCGTTTAGACAGAAAACATAAACACACTTTCCCTAATATCTGCCATTATTACTTTGGTAAGTAATTTGATGTGGTGTAGGGATAACATAAAAAATAATAACAACAATGATAGGATACTATTTGCTCACAGGCCTGATAATGCTGGTGGGTATGGCGGTGAGCAGTGCGCTGAAAAGTAAGTTTAAGGAGTATGGCGAAATTCCGCTGGGTGCTGGGCTGAGTGGCAAGGAGGTGGCGGAGCGGATGCTGCGCGAGAGTGGCATACATGATGTGCGGGTGAGGAGCTCGGAGGGTTTTCTGAGTGACCACTACAACCCAGGCGATAAAACGGTAAACCTAAGCCCAGAGGTATATGGGGGCAGGAGTATATCGGCTGCGGCAGTGGCGGCGCATGAGTGTGGCCATGCGGTGCAGCACGCTACGGCCTACAGCATGCTGGAAATGCGGAGTGCGCTGGTGCCTGTGGTGCAGATAAGCAGCACGCTAGGGCAATGGGTGCTACTGGCAGGGCTGGGGGTGATGGGCTTTGGGGGTGGCAACCAAACTATATTGCTGATAGGCATAGTGCTGTTTGCGCTGTCTACCCTATTCTCGCTAATAACGCTGCCTGTGGAGTATGACGCCAGTGCCAGGGCGCTGAAATGGATGGAGGGTACTAACCTGACCAACCGCTATGAACATGACAAAGCGGCGGATGCGCTAAAGTGGGCTGCAAGAACGTACCTGGTAGCTGCACTGGCATCGGTAGCGCAACTGGTGTACTTTGTGATGGTGTTTCTGAACAGAAGGGACGACTAATAAGTACTGTAAGCTGGAGTGAGATATGTGTATAAAAGAAATGGCACCTAACGGATGAAACCGAGAGGTGCCATAAAATTTTTAGCGAAAAATGAGCATTACTGATTATCGCGCCACTCGTACACCCAAGATGATTGTATCATTTCTAGGTGACCTTCGTTGCACTCTTCGCGCTTGCCTACAAAATTGGGAAGGGCAAGCACCCACTCTATCAACTCCGTGAAGCGGATGCGGTATATCTTGCTTTCGCCGAAATCGTTGCCAAACTTCTCATATAATTTAATGGCTATATCTTCGTAATCATTCCATTTTACTGGTGGTTCGTACATATGTATAGTATTGATACTGTGAATAAAAATAGAGTATGCGGCTTACTCGCCATGTATAAGTGACTGATCGGGTATACATACCTCTAATGTACCCGAACCATTGACTAAAACGCACTGACAACCGAGGCGGGAGCTGATGCGAGGGTTGCGTGCACGATCTATAAAGTCCTCTTCACGGTCAGTAAGTTCTGCTACATATTCTTCGCCATGCTGCAGGTATATGTGGCAGGTGCTGCAAGCACATACCATACCACAGTTGTGGTGCAACTCTATGTTATTATCTAATGCTACTTCTAGTATACTTTGATCGGGGGCTACTTGCTCTAGTGTTATTGGCTCTAGTCCTTTTTGCTCAAAGGTAAATTTGATTGTGTACATGAATTTATTTGTGTGATCGATCGTTGGCGGCAAAGTTAAGTAACGCTGGTTATAAAACTGTATCTAAGTTGTTGATGATTGTATAGTTGTATAGCGCAATTTCAATAAAATTTTGATTTTACCCATACTACTGCTCATAAAAACATAGGCTGACAAAATGCCAGCCTATAGTACAGAATAAAACCTTCAGGGTTATTTAACAATATTAAAATGTATGGATTGGTGATTTTGAGCCGATGTAATATGCATAATATACGTACCCACTGGTAGGTGCTGCAATGAACATGGTTGTGATATAGTACCATTTACAGGAGCAGCAGTAGTGGTGTAAACAACCTGCCCCAAGATATTGACCACAGAAAGTGAAACTGCCTCAGTAGCATGTCCTTGTAAAGTGAAGTTACCAGTAGTAGGGTTAGGCACTATAACAAATGGAGCGCTATTGATTGTATGTGTGCCTACTCCCGCAGGGAATACATTAACCAATACTGACTTGAGTGTAAAATTAGCACAAGGGTCTTCGTTGGTTACCTTGCAGGTAACGATATCGCCATTGGCATACATACCGCTGGTGTAAGATACAGATGTAGCACCTGCAATAGCAACACCATTGAGCACCCACTGATAATTGACAGGAACTGAAGTGCCTGATACTGCAGCCATGAGTGTGATGTCGGTGCCAGCAGTAACAGTAAGACCAGGAGTAGCAAGGATCTCCACAACTGGTAGTGGCGCAGAAGGAACTACTGTCATAGTGATGGTGCTACTTAGCACAGTGTCGGCAGAGCGGCAAACATAATTGGAGGTGAGCATACAGTACACTACATCGCCATTGACAGGTACAAAGCTGTAGGTGCTGCCAGTGGCCAGATTAACGCCATTTTTGGTCCAGCGATAAGCGGGTGCAGTACCTCCAAAAGAAGGTACGGCAGAGAATGTAACTGTGCGCCCAAGGCAAGAAGGATTGGAAGGGGCTGCGGAGATAGTGACACCCGGTGCAGACAAAGGAGTAATAACAACCGTATAACTATCTGTAGCACTGTCTGGCACTGCACAAATGCCACCCGGATAAAGCGTAACGGAAACAACATCGCCTGTGGTGGGCGTGTAAGAATAGGTAACGCCAGTGCCAGTAGGCGCACCATTGACGTACCACTGGTAAAATGGTGTGATACCTTCATTGGTAGGGGAAGCTGTGAATGTAGCAGACGCACCAGCACAAATAGTAGTGGCTGGAGCAATAATGCTTACTGATGGTACAACAGGCGTAGCAATAGTGATGGTGGCACTACCCGTCATATCTGACGAACAAGTAGTAATGGCACTTGTGGCAGTGGCTGTATAAGTAACCGCTGTAGTAAATGTGCCAAAACTAATAGCTGCACCTGTGCCGGCTGTTGTGGCTACTATTGATGCACCATCCCATAGGCTGTAATTAACTCCTATTACAGAACTATTAAGTCCAATAGCTACACCCGCACCTGAAGCACAAAAGCTGCCACCACCTGTGACTGTGAATGCTGTAGGTGAAGGATTGACAGTGAGAACGGAAGTGGTAAAACAACCAGTAACTGGCGCTGTATAAGTAATGGTACTAAGTCCTGCTGCAACACCAGTGGCGACACCAGCAGCAGATATAGTAGCATTGGCAGGAGTGGAGCTAGCCCATGTGCCACCTGTTGTGGCGCTTGACAATGTTGTATTACCAGTGATACAAGTAGACAATGTGCCAGTAATAGCAGATGGAACAGGATTGATGGTAACAACACGTGTAGCTATACAGGTGCCTACGGTGTAGGTCATAGTAGCTGTACCTGCTGACACACCTGTAATGGTGGCTGTAGTGCCACCTGTAACTGTGGCTATGGCGGTGTTGCTACTAGTCCACGCACCAGCTGCCGTAGCGTGGCTGAGCGTAGTAGTAGTGCCAGGACATGCGATGCCTGTACCAGTAATGGCTGGTAAATTGCAATAAGATAATGAGATACTATCTACTGCTGGGATACCGATGTTGCCAGCTCCATTATTGACGTGTGTAAAAACTAATCTTACTGTAGTGCCTGCAAAAGATGTAAGATCTATAGGACCTACCTCTACAAAACCAGGGAACGCTGTTGCTGAGTTTTGGTAGAGTCTGGTATGTAATGCATTGACTGTGGCACCAGCTACGGGTGTGGGGTTGGCATTGTTCGTAACAGAAACAATGAATGAGTCATTACCAGCATCAACTACTGGTTGTCTGTAGCGGAAATAAAGACGAACATCAGTCACCCCTGCAGGTATAGCACTACCACCAGTGCGGTAAAAGTGATTGATGGCGGGAGTATTAGTGCCGACGAAAGTAGTAGCATTACCTATATAAGCTGCTCTAACACCAGCGAATACCGTACCATTGCCAACAGCCCACTGATTAGCTGCACCATTCACAGACGTCCACTGATTAATGCCGAACGAACCTCCGTTTTCAAAGCCACCACTATTGTTGGGTGTGAAGATAAAAGTCTGTGCAAAGCCTAGTGAACTTATGCAACAGGCAAGGATAAGTAAGTAGATTTTTTTCATACAGTATAATTGATGGTATGCGTAAAGTACAATTTAGTAATTATTTAGATCGTTTTACGCCCGAACAGTTTATGTCAAGTAGCAATTCGATATAGCTATCAAAATAACAATATTTTGTTGACAATTTATTTATAACTGCCAGCAAAAAATGCAAACTTTCTTTTTGAAATAAAAAGAGGCTACCGTTTTAGTTGTAGCCTCTTAAAAATTATGAATGCGATAAGTCAACCCTCTACTGCTCCATCACAAAGTGGAACACTTTGCGCTCCGTGCCGTGGTGGAGGGTGAGTAGATACATGCCGTTGGCAAGGGTGTTGTCGAGTTGGATGCCCGTGTCTACTCTGCCTTGGTTCGCTTTTGCTGTGCCTTTGTACACTACCTGGCCTAGCATGTTGGTTACTTCTACTTCCAAGTCGCCTGTGGTGTTGCTGCCTATGTTGCCCTTGATGCTGAACGCACCTTTGTTCGGGTTCGGTATCAATTTCACATCCATCGCTGTGGTGGTGGGTTGTACAGTCAGCGGGAACACGGTGATGAACACCCAGTCATGGGTACCTATGTTGGCACATACTCCACT
>JAIXSZ010000067.1 GCA_027484425.1 Sphingobacteriales bacterium | reverse complement strand
GTAACCGGTGTAGCAAATGGCAACTTTATTATCAGCTACAGAATGACCAACTCATGCGGAACTGCGTATGCATCGTTTCCAATAACAGTAATTTCTGTCCCAGCTCTGAGTGCCATTTCTGGCACCGCTACAGTATGTCAGGCAGCTACTACTACACTTGGCAATACCATTTCAGGAGGTACATGGAGCAGCAGCAACACAGCAGTTGCTACTATTGCTACACCTACTGTAGGGGTAGTAACGGGTGTAGCGACAGGTACTTCCACCATCAGTTACACAGCTTCAAACACTTGTGGCACCTCAGTAGTTAGCAGAGTAGTCACTGTAAATTCTTGTGCCCGTCCAGGTGTGATAGTGGGTACAGATGGCAACAACAGCGTGTTCACTGTTTCTCCTAACCCTACAACTGGTGCTATCAACTTAACAACAGATGTGGCAGGTAAAGTAGTGATATACACAATAGATGGCAAAGAGTTAGAGCAGTACGAAGCGAAAGCAGGTACCACAATTATCTCACTGCCAGTGGGCATAGCCAGTGGTGTGTACATGCTGCGCTTTAATGGTGCAGATGGCAGTAGTAGAATGGTGAGATTGGTGTACCAGCAGTAGGGCAGCGTAAATAGTAAATACTTAAAATGGGGGTAATGGCTTAGCGGCTATTACCCCCATTTTTTTGAAGTTGTGGTTTGCCGGTGGTTGCAGGAGTTTCCATAGACGAAGGAACGCCACGGCAGATAGTTGGATTAAATGAAAGTGATAATTAATTATATGTTAACGACACATTTTTACATAGTTTTTCTTTTGTTATTTATGATTTTCTCTATTATAGTCATTGCCAGTCCATTATATTTGACAATAATATTTTTATCGTTTTAAAAGGTAATTATAAAAAAAATACCATGCAAAAGTTGTTAACGAAATTATTGGTCTGCATTGTGCTGATTACACTATCGATAACTGAAATCGCATCTGCACAGTTACCTACAGTAACCTCTGTAAACCCTATGGCTGCCAATCCAGGTGCAACGGTTACGCTAACAGGTACCAATTTCAACACCACCCCCGCCAACAATATCGTGTACTTTGGTGCTACCCGTGCTACGGTGACAGCCGCTAGCACTACTACACTCACGGCTACGGTGCCTAGTGGCGCTACTTACAATCAGATATCTGTGAACAATACTGCCTCTGCGCTCACAGCTTATTCGCAATATCCTTTTATACCCACTTTCGACAATAGTAATGTTTTTCCTGGCCCTATCAACTTTGCCTCGCAGGTGACTATTGCTACTGGTGCTTTCCCTCGTGTTGTAGCGATTGGAGATATTGATGGGGATGGTAAGCCCGACCTTGCCCTGACGAATGGAAGCCCCAATACTGTTTCAGTGTATCGCAACACCAGCAGTAGTGGTAGCATTACGTCTGGCTCTTTAGCCACAGGGGTTACATTTGCAACTGGGAGCAGTCCTAGTCACGTTGTTTTGGGTGACCTTGACGGAGATGGTAAACTGGATATGGTAGTGTCCAATTTTAATAGTGCATCTATTTCTGTTTACCACAATACCAGCAGTAGTGGTAGTATAACGTCTAGTTCTTTTGCAGCACAAGTAACCTTTGCCACAGGTACTAACCCGGAAGGCTTAGCGTTAGGCGATATAGACGGCGATGGTAAGCCCGAAATTACCGTAACTAATCGACTGTCTAATACTGTTGCAGTGTTTCGTAACACAAGTGCCATTGGTAGCATTACATCTGGTTCTTTTGCCACACCGGTCACATTTGCCA
Source organism: Sphingobacteriales bacterium (assembly GCA_027484425.1). Taxonomy (GTDB): domain Bacteria; phylum Bacteroidota; class Bacteroidia; order Chitinophagales; family Chitinophagaceae; genus Nemorincola. The sequence goes on along the minus strand of JAIXSZ010000067.1, from coordinate 1,171 downwards.
CAGGAACTGGTAATTTCAGTGTGGCCATTAGCGATATAGATGGTGATGGTAAGCCCGACCTCGCAGTAGTAAATTCTACCTCATCTACAGTTTCTGTACTTCGGAATACCAGTACCAGTGGTAGTATTACATCTGGTTCTTTTGCTACACAGGTCACCTTTGCGATAGGAAGCGGCGCACGTACCCTAGCTATTGGCGACATAGATGGTGATGGTAAGCCAGACCTTGCAGTGGCTAATATAACATCGAGTAACATATCTGTATTGCGGAACACCAGCACTAGTGGCAGTATTACGTCTGGTTCTTTTGCTACACAGGTTACTTTTACAGCCGGCACCCAACCTTTTGGTTTAGCCATTGGAGATATAGATGGTGATGGCAAGCCCGACTTGGCAGTGACTAATACCGGTTCCGCTAATGTATCTGTACTTCGCAATACAAGTACCAGTGGTAGCATTGCTTCTGGTTCTTTTGCCACACCGGTCACATTTGCAACTGGAAGCGGCCCTTGGGGTGTAGTCATAGGTGATTTGGATGGTGATGGATTCCCTGATTTGGCGGTTGCTAATCAAACCGCATCTACTTTTTCTTTAATAAGAAATAACCCCACTCTGCTAACCAAAGTAACCTCTGTAAATCCTACTGCTGCCAATCCAGGTGCAACGGTGACGCTGACAGGTACCAATTTTAACACCACACCAGCCAATAACATCGTATACTTTGGTGCTACCCGAGCTACGGTGACTGCGTCTGGCACTACTACGCTGACGGCTACTGTGCCAGTGGGTGCTACGTACAAAGAAGTATCTGTGAACAATACTGCAACTGCCCTTACAGGTTATTCGAAGTATCCTTTCCTGCCCACTTTCGACAATAGTGCTGTTTCGCCACTCGGTATTAACTTTGCCTCTCACGTCGCTTTTGCTACCGGTGCCCCACCTAGTAGCACAGCTGTAGGGGATATAGACGGCGATGGTAAGCCCGACATGGTGGTGACCAATGCTGCAGCCAATACTGTTTTAGTATATCGCAACACCAGTAGCAGTGGTAGCATTACTTCTGGGTCTTTTGCCGCAGCTGTTACATTTGCTGTAGGTACTGCACCAATCAGTGTAGGTATAGGTGATGTAGATGGGGATGGCAAACCCGATTTAGTTGTGTCGAATACAGG
>JAIXSZ010000056.1 GCA_027484425.1 Sphingobacteriales bacterium | reverse complement strand
AGTTTGTGTTTGCCAACTAGTGCTACTTCCACGCTAAGCAACCCTGCAGGTGCAGGTACATGGAGCAGCAGCAACACTACCAAAGCCACTGTAAACTTTAGTAGTGGTTTGGTTACAGGTATAAACACAGGTACAGCTAACATCACGTATACCAAAGCCGCAGGATGTATTAGTGTAACACAGGTAACTGTGACTATATGCGGTGCTCGTCCGGGTGCAACAGAAAATCCGGAGGCTACTAATGTATTCAGCGTGTCTCCAAACCCAACTACTGGTGCTATCAATCTTACCACCAGCATAATGGGGAAGGTAGAAATCTATACAATAGATGGCAAACTTCTAGAACAGTACGAAGCGAAAGCGGGTACTACAAGTATCTCGTTACCTTCCGGAATCGCCAGTGGTGCGTATATGTTACGCTTTAACGGTATGGATGGTAGCAGCAAAATGGTGAGATTGGTGTACCAGCAATAAATATTCATTGTTTTATAAATAGTGAGTGAATGTAAAAGGGGCTAACTCAGTTATTGAGATAGCCCCTTTTACATTACAGTAATACAGATTGAATTCACTTCTAGTTAATGAGCCAGCTCCTCACTGCCTTGAACGTACAAGAGATGCGACGCAAGCGGCGATGCTGGCATTGCGAAAGCTGGTGATCCCAAAAAAAGAAATGAGGTGGTAAAGCGATAACACACAATGGGTAAAACCGAGGAGTGGTTTTACCCATTGTGTAATGGCTATATACGGTTTTTGAGGATTTCGTCTATTACGCTAGGGTCGAGGAGGGTGGAGGTGTCGCCGATGCTGTTGGGTTCGTTTTCGGCTATTTTGCGCAGTATGCGGCGCATTATTTTGCCGCTACGGGTTTTGGGTAGGCCTGTTACAAACTGTATTTTGTCGGGTTTGGCTATGGCGCCTATTATTCTGCTTACGGTTTGGATGATGTCTTGTCGGCTGAGGTTTTCGTCGCCATGGCTGCTGCTGTAGACCACATAGGCATATATGCCTTGTCCTTTGATGTCGTGCGGGTAACCTACTACTGCGCTTTCGATGACGCCTGAGTGCATATTGATAGCGTTTTCTACCTCGGCTGTGCCTATGCGGTGGCCGCTCACATTGAGTACATCATCGACCCTGCCAGTGATGCGGTAATTGCCGTTCTGGTCGCGGTAGCAGCCGTCGCCGGTGAAGTATAGACCGGGATAGGTGGCAAAATAATTGGTACGGCAACGCTCGTGGTCGCCGTAGGTGGTGCGAATGATGGAGGGCCAGGGGTGGCGGATGCAGAGGTTGCCACTGACATCGTTGCCGAGGATTTCTTGTCCGTTTTCGTCGACCAGTATAGGGTCTACGCCGGGTAGGGGTAGGGTGGCGTAGGAGGGGCGTGATGGGGTGACGCCTGCCATATTAGATATCAAGATGCCGCCGGTTTCGGTTTGCCACCAGGTGTCTACGATGGGGCAGTTGCCTTTGCCTATGTTTTGGTGAAGCCATTGCCACGCTTCTTCGTTGATGGGTTCGCCCACAGAGCCCAGCACCTTGAGGCTACTGAGGTTGTGTGCATGGACTGGGCCGAGGCCATAACTCATGAGTGAGCGTATAGCAGTGGGGGCGGTGTAGAGTGTATTGACCTTGTACTTGTCGATGATTTGCCAGAATCTGCCAGCATCGGGCCAGGTAGGTATGCCCTCAAACATCAGTGTGGTGGCGCCTGCACTGAGGGGACCATAGAGGATGTAGCTATGGCCGGTGATCCAGCCGATATCGGCAGTGCAAAAGAAGATATCGCCGGGCTGATACTGGAAGACATTGACAAACGAATAGGTGGTGTAGACCATGTAGCCGGCACAGGAGTGTACAACGCCCTTGGGCTTGCCGGTGGAGCCTGATGTGTAGAGGATAAAGAGTGGGTCTTCGGCCTCCATAACCTGGGCAGGGCAGTCGTGAATGCCGAGGGTTTCTACTTTTCGTATTTCGTCTTCCCACCAGAGGTCGCGGCCCTTGATCATGCTGACGGGCGTGTGGGTGCGGGTGAGTACTATGACCTTGGTGACGAAGGGGCACTGCACGAGTGCGTCGTCTATAACAGACTTGAGCGGTATTTGTTTGTTGCCGCGGTAGGCACCATCGCAGGTGATGACGGTGTGTGCCTGAGCATCTTGTAACCTGTCGGCAATGGACTGAGCACTGAAGCCACCAAAGATGACGCTGTGTATGGCACCTATGCGGGCACAGGCGAGGACTGCTATGGCCAGCTCGGGCACCATGCCCATATAGAGGCAGACGCGGTCGCCCTTGCTGACGCCGTTGTTTTTGAGGACATTGGCAAACTGACCTACTTTGTGGTGGAGGTCGCGGTAGGTAATGATGCGGTGGTGCTCCTCGGGGTCGTTGGGCTCCCAGATGATGGCGGGTTTGTTGCCCAGTGAGCCGAGGTGCCTATCGAGGCAGTTTTCGGTGATGTTGAGGTGGGCACCATTGAACCATTTTATTTCGGGTGTGTTGAAGTTCCACTCGAGGACGCTATCCCAGCGTTTGCGCCAAAGGAAGGATGATGCTACGGCTGCCCAGTAGCCTTCGGGGTCGGTGATGCTTTTGTGGTAGGCTGCCTGGTATTCTTCAGCCGACTTGATTTGGTATGGATATGACATAGTCTAATGTAGTTTTTGTGTGTTTGTACTACATAGTTACTTAATGATTTTGGGATGTGGTAATAAAGAAGGTTAAATAGGTACAATAGTGCTATATAAATGGGGGGAGGAGGTAAAAATGAAGGGGACAAAGGAAATGAAGAGAAAGGATTATGGACTTAGGGCAATAAGAAGGCCCAAATAACAGCTAAGTAGATCTATGTATATACAGAAAATAGTAGCAGCATTGTGCTACTACTATGAGTAGACATTTTGGTTTTATTTTTTTTGCCAATAGTTGCATTACTATAATTATGAGCCTGCTACTGGTAATGCATGTAGTATTGCACAGATTAATGATCATAAAAACCGAAGTGATATGAGGAAAGTTTTATTAGCAGCATCGCTGTTTTTGACAGCGGGAGCAAGTGCACAAACGCCCGGACCCAGTATAGCTGATTGTCCGTTTCATAATGGTAGTATGGGTGCAGCAGAAGGTGGTGGTAGTGCGGCTGATGCTGCACATGGTGGTAAGATGGGCACTAACAATAAAGACTGGTGGCCGAATCAGCTAGACTTGAGTGTGCTGAGACAACACTCTAGTCTGTCGGACCCAATGGATGTGGGTTTTGACTATATGAAGGCATTTAATAGTCTGGACTATCAGGCATTGAAAGCAGACCTGAAAAAGCTAATGACGGAGTCGCAAGACTGGTGGCCGGCAGACTATGGCAACTACGGACCGCTGTTTATAAGAATGGCATGGCACAGTGCGGGTACGTACAGAACAGGAGATGGAAGAGGCGGATCGCGCGAGGGGCAGCAACGTTTTGCCCCACTGAATAGCTGGCCAGATAATGTGAATCTGGATAAGGCACGCAGACTGCTGTGGCCTATAAAGCAAAAGTACGGTAACAAGATATCGTGGGCTGACCTGATGATACTGACTGGCAATGTGGCTATGGAGAATATGGGTTTTCCGACGATAGGCTTTAGTGGAGGCAGGGTAGATGTGTGGGAGCCTAAAGCCAATGTGTACTGGGGAGCAGAGAAAAAGTGGCTGGACGACAAACGCTATAGCGGAGAAAGACAATTGGAAAACCCACTGGCAGCAGTGCAGATGGGGCTGATATATGTGAATCCTGAAGGGCCAGGTGGTAACCCAGACCCAGTAGCGGCTGCCAAAGACATACGGGAGACCTTTGGGAGAATGGGAATGAATGATGAAGAAACAGTGGCACTGATAGCTGGTGGGCACTCGTTTGGGAAGACACATGGTGCCGGACCTGCTAATAATGTGGGCGCAGAACCAGAAGCGGCTGCAATAGAGCGGCAAGGTTTTGGGTGGAAGAGCGACTACAAGAGCGGCAAGGGTGCTGATGCGATATCGTCGGGGCTGGAAGTGATATGGACTACTACACCTACGAAGTGGAGTCAGGGATTCTTTAAGAGTCTGTTTGCTACTGAGTGGAAGTTGACTAAAAGCCCAGCAGGTGCGCACCAATGGGTAGCAGTGGACTCGAAGGTGATGGTGCCAGATGCATTTGACGCCAATAAAAAACATGCACCTACGATGTTGACGACAGACTTGTCATTGAGGTTTGACCCGGCGTATGAGAAGATATCGAGAAACTTTATGGAGCATCCGGAAGAGTTTACGAAGGCATTTGCAAAGGCGTGGTTTAAATTGACGCACAGAGATATGGGTCCGAAAGCCCTGCATCTAGGACCAGAGGTGCCTAAGGAAGAGTTTATATGGCAAGACCCGATACCAGCAGTAAATCATAAGCTGGTAGATGCAAAGGATGTAAAAGAATTGAAACAAATGATACTGAACTCGGGGCTGACCTCGGCAGAACTGGTGGCTACAGCATGGGCTTCGGCATCATCGTTTAGAGGGACAGACTTTAGAGGTGGAGCCAATGGTGCAAGGATAAGACTGGCACCACAAACCAACTGGAAAGCTAACAATCCTCAGCAACTGAAAAAGGTGCTAGCAAAACTAGAAGAGATACAAAATAAGTTTAACAGTAAATCGGCTGATAAAAAAGTATCTGTAGCTGACCTAATAGTGCTGGGTGGAAGTGCAGCGGTGGAGCAAGCAGCTGCAAAAGCAGGCTATACTGTGCCGGTGGCATTTACGCCAGGACGTATGGATGCCAAAGCAGAACAAACTGATGCGAAATCGATGGAGGTGCTGGAGCCAGTGGCAGATGGATTTAGAAACTATCTGAGAACTAAACAAACTGTGCCAACAGAAGCACTACTGATAGACAAAGCACAGATGCTGACACTGACAGTGCCTGAAATGACAGTGCTAGTAGCAGGGCTAAGGATGATGGATGCTAACTATGACCACTCTAAGCATGGTGTATTTACTGATCGGGTGGGCGCGTTAACCAACGACTATTTTGTGAACTTACTGGATATGAGTACTGAGTGGAATGCTGTTGGTGAAGACAAGGAAGTGTTTGAGGGTAAGGACAGGAAAACAGGTAAGGTGAAATGGACTGCTACAAGGGCTGATTTGATATTTGGGTCTAACTCAGAATTGCGAGCGATAGCAGAAGTATATGCAAGCAATGATGCTAAAGAGAAGTTTGTGAAAGACTTCACTAAGGCATGGACAAAAGTAATGAATCTGGATAGGTATGATTTGAGGTAGTGAATAGTGGGAATTATGTGAAATGGTGTGGTTGCTGAATGGCAGCCACACCATTTTTGTATCAATATGGTTTACGTAAAAGTTGAGGTAATCTCTGTAAGTACTTGATAATCATCTAGTAAACATCAATGTAAACGAAGCTTCATTTCCGTTTTCGTCTTCGGCTGTGAAGATGAGTTGGTGCTTGCCGGGGGGACAATGATCGTCGAAGACATAGAAAAATGAGTTGCTATGTTGTTCGAAACATATCCATTTGCCATCCAAGAGGCCGGAAAATTTGCGAACGGATGTGGTGGCATCTTTTGCGTTGAAAGTGATTTGTTTGGCTTTAGACAGGTTGGCACCGTTTTTTTGTAATGAGTTGATAACAGGAGGGGTGGTGTCGGTGTGTAGCCAATAGGTACCGAGATTTCGGACACTAGCCTTGTACCAGCCCATATCGGTGTGGGTAGCCGCCATACCGTCTATGTCTTTACCATCGCTGTAGAGCAGCACTACCTTGCTGCGCATGTTTAGGGGAATGGTTTTCTTGGGTTTTATGCGAAGGTCGAAATAATGATGTAGGGGAATGAAAGGGTAGTGTAGTTGGTATTTGTCGGATAGGGTAGCGGCAGAAGGTGTGGCAGATGTATGAAAACAAACATCGTCGTATAGTTGGTTTTCGTCTAGTGTAAACTCGATATTGGGTGTTTTGTACTCATTGGTTTTGCTGGCATCAAAAGGGGTGCAATCGGAGGTGGTGGTGGGTTGCATATCATTGGTGGTTCCTTTCACATAAAATGTAGCTTCAGCTGTGTTGCCGTTATTGTCGGTCAATAATAGCCTGAGTAAATGAGGTGCGTCTGTCTCTATTAGTATTTTACCGTTGTTTTCGTTGATGGTGGTATATAAAGATTTGAGTTTGTTGCCGGGTATTCGGAACAGGCATTGTACCCATTTTTTGTTTTTTTGTTTGGTGGTATAGTCGGTATAGGCGTGGATGTAACGCGATACATCATATCCTATATCATTAAGTGTGACGGTGGATTGGAGTTGGTTGTCGAGGAAAAGCTGTGCTGTGAAGAAGGTGATGGAGTTGTCGCTGCCGTTCATATAGTCGTCGGCAACAAAACCTATACCCGTAAGCCCTTGTGGTAGGAAAAGGGTATCGGACGAGGGTGTGAGTTTGGAGGGTTTGTATGTTTTGCCTTTTAGGTTTACAGGTACGGCAGTATGCTTACCATCATACACATTGCCGTAATAGAAATAGATTTCTTTTAATGTTGGTGGTAGTTCGTCTTTGACGTTGAAGCCGAAAAGTTGTGGATTGAGCGGGTGTTCGGTTTTAGAGTCGCGCACCTCAAAGTGGAGGTGTGGAGCAGTAGAAGCGCCTGTGTTGCCCGACCATGCTATTTGCTGACCCTTGTTGACTGGGAACTGGTCGGGGGTAAAGGATAGATCAAGGTTCCAACGTTTGTTGCGGTATTGTTGCTCGCGCAGGTGCTCTTGCAAAAAGGGCGCATAATCATTGAGGTGAGCATAAAGGGTGGTGTAGCCATTGGGGTGAGTGAGGTAAAGTGCATGTCCAAAACCACCTTTATCGGTTTTGATACGAGAAATGTAGCCATCGGCAGCGGCATAAACTGGCAGGTTTTCTTTGCCCTGTGTTTTGATGTCTAGTCCACTGTGAAAATGCCCTGGGCGGCATTCGCCGAAGTTGCCAGCGAGCAATATGGGAATATCTAGCGGGTTTCGGAAATAGTCGGTAGGGTAGGTAGCGGCTTGTGAAAAGCCAACTATGGGTAGTAACAATAGTAAAAAAGTGTGAATGCTATGCATGAGATTAGTAGTTAGTATGGAGGAGGTATGTGACAAAGGTATTGTGAAAGTGGTGTAAATAGGAAGATGTTGTGATGAGGAGGCCAATGATTTTTGGCAGAATGATGATAAATATCAGTTACGTAGCTGCCAAAGGTCATATGTGAGGCTTTGTGTAGTTAATACGTTTGTTGTTGAAAAAACGAACACATGCCATTTTATCATAGTTTAGGAATACTACCCGACAAAAGACACGTTGTAAGCCGGCAGCCCAGTGGAGCGCTGTATCAGGAAGAGTTAGTGGGCACACAGGGTTTTGGTGGGTTATCGTCGTTGGTGTATCATTTGCATCCGCCGACACAGGTGCGTCAGAAAGGACAGCCGTATAGTGTGGCACCTAAAATAGCCATGGAGAACGGACTGAATGCGATGAGCTTCAGTGGTTATGACCTACAGCCAGAAGAGGATTATCTGCAAAGCCGAAAAACACTGATGGTAAATAGTGCTATGCATATTGGCTTGGCTGCGCCAATGAAGTCTACACCTTATTTTTATAAAAATGCTGATGCCGACGAGCTATTGTTTGTGCACAAAGGCAGTGGTAAGGTGCATACCATGTATGGTGAATTACCATTTGTTTATGGCGACTACATAGTAATACCTAGAGGCACGGTATATAAAATTGAATTTGAAACAACAGATAATAAGATTTTGTATGTGGAGTCGTTTGATCCCATTTTTACACCCCGCAGATATAGGAATGACTTTGGGCAATTGCTGGAGCATTCGCCATTTTGTGAGCGGGATATAAAAAGACCTCGTGACTTACAAACCTATGATGAGCAGGGTGATTTTGATATATTCATCAAAAAAAGAGGGATGATGTTCCCGTATGTGTATGCCAATCATCCGTTTGATGTGGCCGGCTGGGATGGATATCATTATCCCTACACTTTTTCCATATTCAACTTTGAGCCTATCACTGGTCGCATACACATGCCACCACCTGTGCATCAGACATTTGAGAGCCGCAATTTTGTGATATGCTCTTTTGTGCCCCGATTATACGATTATCACCCAGATGCGATACCAGCACCTTACCATCACAGTAATATAGATAGCGATGAAGTGCTATATTATGTAGATGGTGACTTTATGAGCAGGAACAATATAAAAGCTGGACAGTTCACACTGCATCCGGGTGGTATTCCGCATGGTCCACATCCGGGAGCAATAGAGCGCAGCATAGGTCAAAAAGAAACTAAGGAGCTGGCTGTAATGATAGATCCCTTTCAGCCACTGATGATTACCGAGGAAGGAATGAAAATTGAGGTTCCTGATTATTTCAAATCGTGGTTGCCAGAGCAGTGGAAATAAGGTGGTGACAGTAAATTGAAATTGAAAAATTATTCTGAAATAAATAAAGTAAACGCTATATGAACACTCCAAGTCTGAAAGAGGTTAAAAATTACAATTACGGTATTGAGAAAATATTTGAAAAGGCGCAAGATTTTCTGCCAATCAATGGTACCGACTATGTAGAACTATATGTGGGTAATGCTAAACAAGCAGCGCATTATTATAAGACAGCTTTTGGGTTTCAGTCGCTGGCATATGCTGGACTGGAGACTGGAGTAAAAGATAAGGTATCTTATGTGCTGGTACAAGACAAAATAAGACTAGTACTTACTACACCATTAGTGCCAGATAGCCCCATAGCCGACCATATACGTAAACATGGCGATGGTGTAAAAGTGATAGCACTGTGGGTAGATGATGCAACAGAAGCACATGAAATAACGACTGAGCGTGGAGCTACATCCTGTTTTGAACCTATGACTGAGAGTGATAAAGACGGAGCAGTGGTGCGATCAGGCATACATACTTATGGAGATACCCTACACATATTTGTAGAACGTAAAAATTACTCTGGTGTCTTTCTGCCGGGGTATGAACGTTGGGAATCGGAGTATAATCCACCAAGTACAGGGTTGAAGTATATAGACCATATGGTGGGTAATGTGGAACTAGGTGCTATGAATAAATGGTCTGACTTCTATGCAAAAGTAATGGGCTTTGCCAATCTGGTGACATTTGACGATAAAGACATCAGTACCAAGTATACTGCACTGATGAGTAAGGTAATGAGCAATGGCAATGGTAGAATAAAGTTTCCGATAAATGAGCCAGCAATAGGTATTAAAAAATCGCAGGTAGAGGAATATCTGGATTTTTATGGTGGTCCGGGTTGTCAGCATATTGCAGTAGCTACAGATGATATTGTTTTCACTATAAGTGAGATGCGTAAGCGTGGCGTAGAGTTTTTGTATGTGCCCGGCAAGTATTATGATACCGTAGGCGAACGCGTGGGAGAAATAGCAGAAGATATGGCAATGCTGAAATCGCTAGGTATAATGGTGGATAGAGATGAGGAAGGGTATTTGTTGCAGATTTTTACAAAACCAGTAGAAGACAGACCCACATTGTTTTTTGAGATCATACAACGCAAAGGGGCCAGGTCTTTTGGTAAGGGCAATTTTCAGGCATTGTTTGAATCTATTGAGGCTGAGCAAGCAAGAAGAGGTACTTTATAAAATGTTGATTATCAATAATTAACGTCAATTTAGTTAATCAAAGTATATAAATCATAAAATCATTTTTATGGATGTTTTAGAAAAAACAGACAGCATACAAGCCGAGATGCTGCGACACTTTGAAGAAAAGATAGAAAGGGGTGATGCGATAGAGCCTAGAGATAAAATGCCTGACGCATACAGGAAACACCTGATAAGGCAGATGTCTCAACATGCACACTCTGAAGTGATAGGTATGCAACCAGAAGGGAACTGGATAACCCGAGCTCCAAGTTTGAGAGCTAAACAAATTTTGCTGGCTAAGATACAAGATGAAGGCGGGCATGGACTGTACCTGTATAGTGCCGCCGAAACGCTGGGAGTATCGCGCGAGGAGCTGATAGGTCAATTGCATAGTGGCAAGGCAAAGTATTCTAATATATTTAATTATCCAGCACTTACCTGGGCAGACATAGGCGCTATAGGGTGGCTGGTAGATGGTGCTGCTATTGTAAATCAGGTGTCGCTACAACGCACTTCTTACGGTCCTTATAGCAGGGCCATGGTGCGAATATGTAAAGAAGAGAGTTTTCATCAGCGCCAGGGCTATGAAATAATGTCAAAAATGATGCAGGGTACCAAGGATCAGCAAGAAATGGCTCAGGATGCTATGAACCGCTGGTGGTGGCCGTCGCTCATGATGTTTGGACCACACGATAGTGAGTCGCCACATACAGGTGATGCGGTGAAATGGAAAATAAAAAGGCATTCTAATGATGAGCTGCGACAGAAGTTTATAGACAAAACTGTGCAGCAAGCAGAAGTAATAGGACTGACGATACCCGATGCTGAACTGAAGTGGAACGAAGCCAAAGGACATTATGATCACGGACCAATAGACTGGAACGAATTTTACAGGGTGATAGGAGGTAATGGACCATGCAACAGACAGCGCATGGAGCACCACAAGAGAGTACATGCGGAGGGAGCATGGGTAAGAGAGGCAGCAGAAGCATATAGATTGAGAAAAGAAAAAGAACTACTTCATTTATAAAAAATAATACTAAATGTTATGGCTACAGATTCACAGTTAGCAATTTGGGAGGTATTTATGCAGGCAAAGCCCGGTGCCAATTATATACATGCTGGAAGTGTACATGCATCTGATAAAAAAATGGCATTGCAGAATGCAAGAGATACCTACACGCGCAGGGGAGAAGGGACCAGCATATGGGTAGTGCCAAGTGATGCCATAGTGGCATCGAACCCCGATGATAATGATATGTTGTTTGACCCAGCCAATGATAAAGTTTACAGACACCCCACCTTTTACGTAATGCCTGAAGGAGCAAAGGCAATATAAAACATACTTTATGACAACAGAACAAGCTTTATACAAATATTGCCTTAGACTAGGCGATAATGCGCTCATACAGTCTTACCGGTTATCTGAATGGTGTAGTAACGCACCAATTCTGGAAGAAGATTTGGCATTAACCAATTTTGCACTAGATATGATAGGCAGGGCTCAGCTGCTACTTACGTATGCAGCAGCGGTAGAAGGAATGGGTAAAACTGACGATGATTTGGCATATCGCAGAGGTGAGCGGCAATTCATGAATACACTGATTACTGAATTGCCGAACGGTGATTTTGCTTACACTATGACACGTTTGTTTTTTACATCTGTATATGAGTATTATTACTTCACAGAGTTGCAAAACAGTGCCGACGATACACTGAAAGCAATAGCTGCCAAAACTCTAAAAGAAGTAAAGTATCATAAAGCACATGCTACAGACTGGATGTTGAGGTTAGGTGGGGGCACTGAAGAAAGCAACAAAAGAGCACAAACTGCAATAAATGCGTTGTGGATTTACACAGGCGAGCTTTTTGAAACCGATAGAACGGAGGCTTTGCTACAGGATATGAATATAGCTGTGGATATGCCACCTGTAAAGGCTAAATGGAATACATATGTGCAGGAGGTTTTATTGGAAGCAGGGCTATCGGTGCCAGCAGTTGACTATATGCAAACCGGAGGTAGAAATGGTGTGCATACCGAAAATTTGGGTCACATACTGAGCGAAATGCAATATTTACAACGTGCCTATCCTGATGCAACATGGTAAAGTCAGCCTATAGTAAAGAAGATATTCTGCATCTGCTCAAGGCTATACCTGACCCAGAAATTCCTGTGGTAAACATATATGAAATGGGAATGCTAAGGGATGTACTAGTTACAGAGGATGGATGTGAGGTGATTCTGACTCCTACTTATACTGGATGTCCTGCTATGGGGCTGATAGAGCAGGATATAAAAATGACTCTTAACAACCATCACGTACCTAATGTTAGTGTGAAAATGGTGCATGACCCAGCATGGACGACTGACTGGATGACTGATGTGGCTAAGGATAAACTTAAAAAGTATGGCATAGCCCCACCACTACATTCGTCGTGCGCGCTAGATGTTTTTGGTCATAATATTATTCAGTGCCCACAATGCCACTCTGGTGATACTGTCTTATTGAGCAGGTTTGGTTCTACTGCCTGCAAAGCTTTATATCAATGCAATAGCTGCAGAGAGCCATTTGAATATTTTAAGTGTCATTAAATACTACAAAGATGTACATACAACAGATATATACGAATTGCTTGGCTCATGCAGCCTATTATATTGAGTCTGACAAAGAAGCGATGGTAATAGACCCCATGCGCAATCCTGAGCCATATTTGAAACTAGCTGAAGAGCGAGGCGCAACTATAAAGTATGTAGGTGAAACACACTTTCATGCAGATTTTGTATCTGGTCATATAGATTTGGCAAATGCTACAGGAGCTACCATAGTTTTTGGACCGGGTGCTACGCCTGGATATAAAGCCTATGTGGCAGAAGATGGCGAAATGCTCCATGTAGGAAGGGTGAAAATTGAGGTATTGCATACGCCAGGACATACTGTTGAATCGATTTGTTTTTTGCTGCATAGTGAGCAAGGCGAGAAACATGCGGTTTTCACTGGGGATACGCTTTTTGCAGGAGATGTGGGAAGACCAGATTTGCTGAGTGGTAACTTGCAAAAAGAAGAGTTGGCGGGAATGTTGTATGACTCTTTGCAAAAGCACATTAAAACACTACCAGATGAGACGATAGTATATCCTGGTCACGGAGCAGGTTCGGCATGTGGTAAGAACATAAGCAGTAGATCAAGTACAACAATAGGTGAGGAAAAAAGAAGCAATTATGCATTAATAATCAATGACAAGGATGAATTTATTGTTGCTGTTACTTCAGATCTACCTGTACCACCAGCTTATTTCTTCAAAGATGCTTTCATCAACAAGAATGGTTATGAATCATATGAAGATGTAGTAAAAAAGAATGTAAATGCACTGTCTGTAAAAGAGTTTAAGAATGCAATGCAAAACGGTGTTGTGGTATTAGATACAAGAAATCCTATGGATTTTGCTGCAGGATTTATAGAAGGAGCCATCAATATTGGTTTGAATGGAGATTTTGCTGTTTGGGTTGGGACATTGATTAATTCAGATGCACAATTGCTACTGGTAACAGAAGTGGGTAAAGAAATTGAAGCAGTAGAAAGATTGGCAAGGATAGGTTTTGAGAAAGTAGCGGGGTACTTACAAGGTGGCATTACAGCTTGGTTTGCAGCAAATATGCCGTATGACAAAATACTTACTGTAGCAAGTAATGATTGTGAGTCGCTAATTGCAAATGAATATTATGAACTACTAGATGTACGAAACAGAAGAGAGGTAGCAAAAAACAGGGTTGCAGGATCTGTGCATATACCTTTGAACTTGCTAACTACACAATACGAAACAATAGACCAGAATACCAAATGGCTGATTTATTGCGCAGGAGGATACAGATCTATGGTGGCTGCATCTTATCTGAAAACAAAAGGATTTCATTTTGTAGCTAGTGTAGAAGGTGGCATTAAGGAAATAATGGTACATGCGCCATTATTAATTGAAGAGGAATTAGCGGTTGGGGATTAAGATATTATGTTCTTGACTATTAGACATTATAATCAATGGTGTTTTTTACTGATTTCCTGACCAAAATCAGTTTTTCAACTATTCTGGATCATTTTTCACGTTTATGCGGCTATATATTTTTGTAAAAACCGTTTTGTGCCATGGAAAAAGTACTATTTGATCAATATAGCGAAGCCTCATTACCACATTTTGTGGATATGTTAACTAGCAAAATTTATAGATCTATTGAACAATTGTGTGATAACACAAATCAACAGGCTGATAAACTAGACAAACTAGAGTTACACCAATCTACCTCCCAATATATAACTTTATGTAACAATCTTATAGCCGATGTAAGAGCATGTATAATTGATAGGAGAGAGAAATACATGCCATATATCAACTCGCTTTCGGAGAAAGTAGCAACTAATCATGATTGTACCGGATGTACCGGAAGTTGTAAATTGAACCACGATATACAGTTGTTAGAAATGAAATCTACACATAGCAACATAAAAAGTGTATTGTATAGATTGCAAATGGCCTCTTTGCCATTATATACCGAAACTATCTATCCGGATGCATACAGGGTATTGCGGAATCAGATGGCACTAATTGAAAACAGTCTTACTGAACTATTCTTTCTTGAAGAAAAGTACCTTATACCCAAGGTAGCAGAAGCACAAAAAATTATCAATGCCAGCAGTAAGTGAAATAGAAGTTGAAGTAGTAGATAAAGTCGGAAGGGCACAGCCTGCGTCTGATGAATTGTGTTACCACTGTGGTGTACCCTGTGCAGATAGTAACATTTTAAGTGATGATAAGTCTTTCTGTTGCGAGGGGTGTAAGTTGGTATATGAAGTAATCAATGAAAAAGGTTTGTGCGACTATTACAAGTTGCAAAATCACCCAGGATTGGCACAGGTAAAGGCAATTAGGAGCGATAAATATGCCTACCTAGATAATGAAGATATTGCCAAACAATTGTACACATTTACCAATGGTGACCATACTATTGTTACATTTTATGTGCCGGGTGTGCATTGTAGTTCGTGTATGTGGCTATTAGAGCATCTGAATAGGCTAGACGGCGGTATAAGTGAAAGTAGATTGAACTTTAGTGCGAGGGAAGTGACTGTACATTTTTCGCGCAAGAAAATAAGCATAAGAAAGGTAACAGAGCTACTGGCTACAATAGGTTATGAGCCCTATATAAGTTTGGATGAGGCGGGCGAAAAGAAAACAAAAACATACAACAAACAACGAATTTTTAAGTTGGGTGTAGCTGGCTTTTGTTTTGGGAATATAATGATGATGAGTTTTCCTGAATACTTTTCAGGTCATAACGGGCTAGAAGCACAATATGCCAATTTGTTTAGGTATCTCAATCTGTTTCTGTCACTGCCTGTATTTTTTTATAGTGCATCAGAGTTTTTTGCAACTGCCTGGAGCGGCTTAAAGCAAAAAAGTTTGAATATAGATGCCCCGATAGCTTTAGCCATAATTATCACTTTCGTTAGAAGTGTTTATGAAATAACTACGAATACTGGTGGTGGCTATCTGGACAGCATGAGCGGTATAGTGTTTTTTATGCTGGCTGGGCGTGTAGTGCAAGAGCGTACATGGAAATCGCTGTCTTTCAGCAGGGATTACAAATCCTACTTCCCTATAGCTGTAAACGTCGTTACAGCGAATGGTGTAGTGAGTCGAAAATTGCAGGATTTGGCTGAGGAAGATGTGGTGCAACTCTATAATGATGAGATTATACCTGCCGACTCAATAGTGCTGAAAGGCAGGGCATATATAGACTATAGTTTTGTGACCGGGGAAAGTGAACCTGTGGAAGTAAAACAACAAGAAATGGTATATGCTGGTGGTAGGCAAATAGGGGAGCAGCTTACTATTCAGATCATAAAACCAGTAGCAGGTAGTTACCTCACCTCTTTATGGAACCACTATGCATTTAGCAATAACAAAAGTGAAACCAATGAAAAGGAAAGTATTATTCACACATTAAGTAAATATTTTACGGTTGTACTCTTGTCATTAGCATTGTTAACTGCTGTCTACTGGTATTTTGTAGATCCATCACTTATCATCAATAGTGTTTCGGCAATGCTGATAGTAGCTTGTCCCTGTGCTTTATTGCTCTCTGCTACATTTACTAACGGTAATATAATGCGCTTACTCAGCAATAATGGTTTGTATTTGCGCGACCCTTCGGTTATAGAACAATTAGGAAATACTGACCGTGTAGTTTTTGACAAAACTGGTACACTAACAGAGGGAGGAAATGAACTCATAACCAGTAAAGGATATACACTTACAGATGTAGATAAAGAAATGCTGTATGCTGTAGTGAGAAGAAGTAAGCATCCTAATAGCAGGATGCTAGCTAGCTGGCTGGGCGGCAGAACAGCATCGGAAGATGTGGCTGCTTGGAAAGAAACGGCTGGGAAAGGGATAGACGCTATAGTGAACAACAACAGGATTTTGGTAGGGTCGGGTGGTTTTGTGGGCTTGAGTAGAGAACGAGTGATATCAGATCAAGCTTCGGTATATGTTAGTATCAATGATAAGATAACATCATTTTATTTACATTCCGATTTCAGGCAAGGCGTTTCTGAAATGATACCAGAATTAACTAAACAGTATAAACTTTCGCTACTATCTGGCGACAATAATAAGCAACAACCAATATTAGAAAAATTATTTGGTAGTAACAATGAACTGCATTTTGAGCAGAGGCCAATAGATAAACTACGCTTTATAGAGGCATTGCAGCAAAAAGGACACCGCGTAATGATGATCGGTGATGGATTGAATGATGCTGGTGCGCTACAACAAAGTAATGTGGGTATTACTTTAGCCGATGATATAAATAATTTTACCCCTTCGTGTGATGCAATTTTGGATGCAAAAAAGATAGCAACTTTACCTTCTTTACTAAAACTGGCGAAATCATCGGCGACAGTGATAGGTTTTAGCTTTTTTGTATCGATTATATACAACGTTATAGGATTATACTTTGCTATGCAAGGAATGTTGAAACCAGTAGCTGCTGCCATACTAATGCCTTGCAGTACCATAAGTATCGTATTGATAACGACTGGTTTCAGCAGTATACTAGCTTGGAAATCAGGGTTGAGTTTAAAGTCTGATAAATAGAAACTAGAGGTATTAGTTGGTTTAATGAACAATTACAATTGCCTAGGATACGGCCTATCATCTTCAACTTGGTGAAGGCTGTTTTTTATTAATGATTGTGATAAACAATAGTTGTTTTCTATTCTCTTTTGGACGTTTTTGTTTAATTTTGATTTGAATTTACGTAGTTCAAACAGTTATAAAACATATTTTATGCCATCTTTCGACATAGCCAGCAAAGTAGATGTACAGACACTAGACAATGCGGTGAACATAGCTAAAAAAGAAATAGATAACCGCTTCGATTTTAAAGGCACGCATATATCGCTGGAGCTGAATAAAAAAGATATGACAATAGCTGTGGAAGTTGAAACAGAAATGAAACTGCAACAATTGGAAGATGTGCTGCTGACAAAGGCTATGCGTCAGGGATTGGAAGCTAATTGTTTTGATATGACAAAAGAATTCTCAGCATCAGGCAAGTACATTCGTAAAACAATTCCTGTAAAAAATGGCTTGGGCAAAGATGATGCTAAAAAAATAGTGAAACTGATAAAAGATAGCGGACTAAAAGTGCAAGCGGCTATCATGGATGATATTATACGTGTAACAGGCAAAAAGCTTGACGACCTTCAGGACGTTATAAAACTTTGTCGTACATCTAACCTAGAGTTTCCTTTGCAGTACATTAATATGAAAAGCTAGACTGCTGCTTACAATCTAATACCTGCTGTAATATAAAAACTTCTGCCTTCACCTGGGATAATTCCGGGACCAGGGTATCCTGTAGCTCTTCTAGTGAAGTAGGCAACATTTAGCAGATTGTTTATCGTTCCTTCTAGCGTGAATTTTCGCCAAGTATAGCCTGCCGACAAATCGGCTACGCTGTATGCGGGGATTATACCATTCACTCCACTGAAACCACTATTTGGTGCATTGGTAGCATCGGCATACTGGTCTGAAAGAGAGCTGTACTGTAATGTTACTTTAAGGTCTTTGTATGCTGTTTGTATACCAGCTTTCCAGTTCATTGCTGGTACATATTCTACTTGTTTGCCTTCTATATTCTTGAAAGGACTTTTAGTATAAGCAGCGTTTGTTAGCGCGAGATTGGAATAAGTTTTTAGTTTCCAATTGGTTTCGTCTAGACCTGCTAGCTTGAGAATGTTGAGTTCTGCAAAAGACTCTATACCATAAATATTGGCTACACCTATATTGCCTCTGCGCCTGATAACCATTGAGTTGTTCTTAGTGTAGAAGTATTCGCCTATACGATTGCCGTAATACAAGAAGAATACATTAGCATCAAATCTCAATACATCTTTCACATTTCCTCTCGTACCCAAATCGGCATTCCAGCCTTTTTCATCTTGGATGTTAGGGTCGATTTCAAAAGATGGATTTACTACCCTTATATCGCTAAAAGTAACAGACCGATAGTTTTGTGATAAATTTCCGTAGAATTCCAAGTTCTCATTCATTTTGTATCCAGCACCAATAGCTGCAAGTACAAAAGATCTTGGGAAAGTACGATTTTCGTTTACTACCACATCGCTTATCACACTATCGCGCAGATCATAAACCCTGTTGTGGTACAGTCCCTGAGCCTGAGTGCGAATGTGTTCAACACGAATGCCTGGAGTGATATTTAGTCTACTATTTAGCCTGAATATGTGTTCTGCGAAAGCTGCTACATTCAAATTGGGGAATGTGTAATCGGAAAGCAGTTCTGTAGATTCTTTTGCGAAATTAAAGTTAGCACCACTTCCATTGTCCACATAACCTTGTTTGTTAGTACTGTTCCCGCTGTAAGCTCTTATCCCGGTAAGCAGTGTTTGGGGTTGATTGCCAATATAATACCTGTGCATGAGTCTGCTTTCGGTGGTGATATTTTTGAAATTACCCTTTAGTAAGTCACGAGGTCCACCATTGTCCGGTTGGTTCGGCCTATTCGGTCTGAAGCCAATTGCATCTCTAGAAGCAATAAGTCCATTTACTCTTGTTTGTATTTTGGTACGATCGCTGATTCGGTAATCCCACTCTACATCTATCAAGTTCCAGTTAACGGCAAACCAGTTTCGGGCCCTGTTACTTTGCCTGGGGTCTTTGGTAAACATGTCGTCATTCAGTCCACCGGGTTGCTGGGCAAGATAGTTGAGATGGGTCAATTCCAATCCCAAAGTATGCTTTTCAGTAAGGTGGTAATGCATGTCGGCATATAGATTGAGTGCTTCAAACTGACTGTTAGGTCGCCATCCATTACCTTTTTTATATTGAGCAAAGGCATAGTAGCTGAGTTTGCCGGTTGTGCCTCCTATGCTATTGAAGGAACTGAAATACCCCCAAGAACCAGCTGTTTGTCGGCTTTCGAAGGTTATTTTCTTTTTGAAGTCTTCGGGCTGTTTCATCTCAAAGTTGAGCAAGCCACCAAACTGTGTACCATATTGTAAACCTGCAGCACCTTTTATTACTTCTATTTTCTTTAGCGCCTCGCTAGGTGGTGTATAATAACTTTCGGGATAACCCAATGCGTCAGCGCTTATGTCATATCCGTTTTGCCTCACGTTGAAGTTGGAAGTGCGATTTGGGTCCAATCCTCTGCCACCTATGCTTAGTTGCAAACCTGAGCCATCGTTTTCGAAAATATTCAATCCAGATACTTTAGCATAGATCTGTCGAGGATTATTGGTCGATTTGTTTACGGTAAGTTGCTCTACGTTGATGAGTTCAGTTTTTTTGCCAGCAGTTAGTTTCATGCCTTCTACTTGGTTCATACTTCTAAAATCACCATTTCTTTTATCGCGAATTTCCACCTCTTTCATTTGCTTAAGGCTATCTTGAGCATTAGCAGATAAAGTGGTAGATACAGCAATAAAAAACAACAAACGTTTACAATCCATAAATCTTGTCTTTGTAATCAATTATCCAGGTTTTGTGCCTGAATAAATCCCTTTCTTTAGCCAGATTTACAGAGCTATCTATAAAAAGCCGGCTTCTTCTCCCATTCATCCCTACATAAACTGTTGCAAACACCTTTGGGTCTTTTATGCCCATTTGCTGGTAGTGTATGTACAGTATTTTTGCATATTGCAATAAAAAGTCTGGCTGAGTAGACATCATTTTTTCCTGATTGCGAGTCAGAAAATCATTATTGTTAACCCCTATTGTGTTGCCAGTTTCAGCATCTTTCACCACAAACTGTGCATATCCGGTTTTTTCCATCAGCATAACTCTCCATGAGAATCGATATCCTTCTTCAGTCCAAAACAATTCGCCAGGATAAAGTAAATATCGCCAAGGGAATAATACTTGAATAACAAAGAATACTGCGAAAGCATACAATCTTACATAGCGCAATTTCGGCGCAAAGGTAAACATATCGCTGCCGCTGTCTACGGGTAATATTGTAAAATAATTTTTACATTTCAACACAAGTACATCAATGTCTTTGTCATCAAAAAATATGACTGCAGAGAGAATCATAATATATGGGAAGAGACCAATTGGAAATAGAACTGATGTTGCTACATGAAACACAATGACAGCTACAAACGCATAGGGGCGAGTAGGGCGATAAAGAAGGAAAAAAGGTACTGTAAGGTCGTAAAAAGCCCCAAACCAACTGAATAAATAAGCCACCCAAACCTCATTCAGCAGCGACCCAAAGATTGGGAGATCGTTTTTGGCGGGGAGCCATAGTCGCAGCGGCATAGCTTCTAGGAGCCAATCGCTGTTGAGCTTGGCCAGCCCTGCATAAAAGTAGACGATAAACAACATTAGTCTGATGCTCCAAACAGTCCATGCTGGCACCCACCGTTTTTGAGTTGCTGGCTTGATTATATTGTCAATTGCCAGATTTGTATTTGCAGGTAGCCAAATCATGAGCAGTAAAACCAATGTTACAAAGTAATAATGGTTTAAATAGTTGGTTTTGTCGAGCAGTTCTATGTAGGTAAAACTTAAGAATAACAATATGGAGGATAGTCGGTAAAACAAACCTAAAGCAAAGCACAATGCGCTCAAGCCACAAATAAGAAACAGCAGATAAGTGCCATTGCCCAGGTGTGGCACCCACTCAAAACCGTAGTAATGAAAATAGTGTTTGGGCAGAATGTACAATTCTTCAATCCAACCTTTGAGCCAAAAACGTACTACGCCACCGAAAAGCATCAAACCAAATATGAGCCTGAAAACAGCTAGAGCAGCCGAATAAACCGGCTGCTCTAGTGTTTTTGACCTCAGTTTGATACTATTTGTCATTATTAGTGTTGGTGTTGTAGGATTCGTTTTTGGAGAAAAGTAATATTGAGCTACTAATCACCATCATTATCAGTATAAGTAATAGATATACCAAACGCTGATACCATATCGACTTTCAGCAATGGGACAATCGATTGCAATTGCTCATAAATGGCCAATAATTCAGAGCGTTTGTTGATTACTCCATCTTTTATCGTGGTTGGATAGGCTCCTAAGCTACTAGTTGCTGACGAGAGGTCGTCATTGATTACAGTAGCCATTGCTTTTCCAGTTTGGTCTTTTGTGCCAACTGCCATCAGGTAGTCATTGAAACCCATGCCATCTGTGTTATTGTTATATCCTTTGCCATTGTAGAAGTTCTTGAATGCATTCATAGCGGCAACTGCTAGTTCTTTAGAGAGGGTTGGGGTATAATATGCTTCCGTAAGTGTAGGGGCAGCTACACCAGTCATTGCCCCCACTGGCAAACCAATTTTGCCAGAGCGCAAAAAACGCTCATAATATTGCACAAATGCATTGGTGGTTAGCGATATACTGCTTCCAGCATCGGTGCCAGTGCTAGATATATAAGTATTGCGGTAAGTGTTCCATGCACTTTTTACGTCGCTAACCTTCGAAAGCATTTTAGCAGCTAATGCTTGCAGATATTGTTTTCGGGCGGTGGCTTGTGCATCGGTAGTATAGTAGCCTATTACTGCGGCATTAGTACTAGCGATGCCGCTGAGTAAATATTCGATAGCAGGAAACCCCTGTGCATCTTTATTGCCAAACTGCTCAAGGTCATAACTACCAGAAGTAATGTTGGCGTCTAACTTTGATACGGTTACTGGGAATGTATTAATATAATTTCTTAGTGATAAGCTTGCTTCTGGGCCAAATTCAAGCAGGTCTACTGATTGCCAAGTTATGTAAGCGGTTTGCCAAGTAGTGCGAGCCGCAGCGAGCTTCGAAGAGTCTGGTGCTGTAGCAAATTCATCAATTTTCGACTTCAGTTCTGTTAGTTTTTGGGTCATGTCGCTATATGCCGGTATGATATAATTATCGGCATAGTTTGTGAGCAATGCGCCTCTGTCAAAACTATTATTGTTGTTATTATCTGGGTTGTTGTCCTTCTTTTTGCAACCTACAGTAGTAATAAACAAGGCTACAGGTATCAGTAGCATCACTTTCCAATTCATCTTCGCCATTTTTTTAGTCATTTTCACCGTTCTATCAAACAAAATTAGATTCTTTATTTCAAACGTGTAGCGACTAATAGTTTTAGTCGCTACACGGTACTTGTTAAATTGTTGAAGGCCCCATAATTATTAGTGATTAACTATTGCATCGCTACTGATACTAAATGTTGTAGCAATTTGGTTACGAACATTATCAATATCTGCATTTGTCAATGACCAGAAACCATTAGGTTTATCCATTAGTATTGATAGTAATTCGTTTGACTTTGCTCTATTGATTTTAGGGTTAAAAGCATAACGAAGTGAGTATATAAAACCTACTCCTTCAGACAGTGCATGCATTCTTGCCGCATCGGTTGTTGCTGTTTTGGTTTTGTTGAGGTAGCTGATAGCTATGGTGGCTATTGCTTTTTCTAGTGCCGTGCGTATTGAAGCTATTTCAGCATCACGTACATTAACATCTTTGTTTGCTATTGCTGCACGACCTTTCAGTAAAGACATATATACAGCAGTAGGGTCGCCTAGGTTTCCAGTTACTTGTCGTATATAGCTACCCAAGAAAGTTTCCAACCATTTAGTGTTGTCGGCAGGATCTTGTTTTGGGTAGTATTCGTTAGAAGTAAGGTATCCATAAGCTTCATCCCAATGATGTTCTAGTTGTGTATAGTTTTTTCCGCTAACGATGGTATTATTGTCAGCCGCCATTTTTTCAGTACCAAGGTATATATTGCTGATCTGGTCTAATTGCATGGCGCCTATTAGTCCTTTTTGAATAAATTGAGCATATTCAAAACCTTTACCATTTACCAGATAGGTACCTAGTTTGCCCGGCACACCTTGAGCAGCAGTTTGGGTTGCATAAACGCTTAATGCTGCTACAGAATCGAAGTAACCTCTGAAAGTATTGCGCTCAGCATCTGCTTCTGTGGCACTGAATGATTGTGCTGTTTTAGAAACTATTGTTTTGTCTGTAGCACTATTCAGGGCTGCTGATGTAAACTGATTGCCCGTATTTTCAAACATGCCCTTTAGCTTTGATGCACTAAGTGGAGCGGTAGCAAAAGATTTTACATAGGCATCTATCTCTTTCAGCATATTGATACGGGTAGTTTGACCAGAAAAATCAACTGAAGACGCACTATCGGGACCTTTGAAAGTCGTAAGGTAGTTGGTGGTAGTAGTGAGTGAGGTGTAGGGTACCTTTAGTGTAGTAGTACTTTGTGACTGGTTTTTATCTTTTATGCAAGCTCCCATAAGAATAGTAGTTGCGGAGAGGATTATTGCAATTTTTTTATACATTTTGGCAGGTTTGTTTTAGAATGAGCAAATTTACCTTCAAGTATTTTTCTGCGTTTTCAAAAACGGGAAAAGTTATTTGTGTAATCTGGAAAAATGGAAAAAACATCTTTTTAGGCACAACAAGTAAACCGTGTGTCTTCTCAAAAAGCAACCCATGATATTTCACATGTTTTGGCACATTTTTTTAGATAATTTGTCAGTAACAAAAATCTTATAGTAGTATTGTAAGTCGTTTTTTATAATTTACCCCGAGAATTCAGATTAAATATTTTAGAATGGAGCGGTTTACTGGTCTGGTGGGAATAGTGTTGATATTGGGTATCGCATTTTTATTCTCAAACAACAAAAAGAAAATAAATCTACGATTGGTGCTTAGTGGGTTGTTCCTGCAGGTGAGTATTGCTGTGCTGGTACTAAAGGTACCTGTCGTAAATACTTTTTTCCAAAGTTTAGGTAAGGGCATGCAAAAACTTGAGTCTTTTGCCAGAGAGGGTGCTGCATTTGTTTACAACGGTATAGGAACCTACGACCATACTGGTAAAATAGTAAACTATGGCACTACACCCGCTTTTGTATTTGCATTCAACATTACAGCTACCATTATTCTGGTATGTATAATTGTCGCTATGTTATATCATTTGCGCATCATGCAAACAATAGTAGCTATAGTGGCAAGGGCCATGAACTTTGTAATGAGAGTAAGCGGAGCAGAAGCGCTGAGTAATGTAGCAAGTGCATTTGTAGGTCAAGTAGAGGCTCAGGTAATGATTAGAGCTTATTTACCTACAATGACGAAAAGTGAATTATTGGCGTCAATGAGTGGGAGTCTAGCATGTATAGCTGGTGGTATATTAATTGTATATGCCAATATGGGTGCTCGTGCAGATTATCTCATAGCTGCTAGCTTAATGGCTGCGCCTGGTGCATTGGTGATTTCTAAAATTGTATTTCCTGAAACTGAAGTTTCTCCTACAATGGGCAAGGTGAAAATGGAGGTAAAGAGCAATTACACCAATCTAATTGACGCTATCACTCACGGAGCTGCTGATGGATTTAAGATATCTATGAATGTTATTGCTATGCTTATAGGTTTTATTGCATTGATAGCCATGCTCAACTGGATGCTGGGTCACGTGTATACTGGCCTTTCACTAGATGTAATATTTAGCAAACTTTTTTACCCCTTTGCTTGGGCTATGGGTGTACCATCAGAAGACATAACTAATGCTGCAACTCTATTGGGACAAAAGCTTACCGTAAATGAATTTGTAGCCTTCAAAAATCTAACCTCTCACAATGTAGCAGTAGTGTCTCCAAGAGGGTTAACTATCATTACAATTGCAATTTGTGGATTTGCTAATTTCTCGAGTGTGGGTATGCAAATCGGTGGTATTGGTGCATTAGCCCCTGAGCGTCGCACCGACCTTGCTAAACTAGCAATGAAGGCGCTTTTGTGTGGTACTTTAGCATCATACTTGTCCGCTACTATCGCCGGTATTTTAGTTTAAAGCATTTGTTATAATTGTAACAAACCTGCTTTGAACATGGTATTCATTGGTTTATTGTCCCAGAATAATTCGAAATCTTCAAGGCCACCAGCTTCATAGTTGTCTTTTACCTCTTGTAGTGTCATTTGTTTTGGGTTGTTTACACTAAGCAGCGGCAACATAGATGCAAGCCAATTGCCTTGTTTGCGTTCTAGCTTTATAGTATGCGTAAGCTGACGTGTATTTATTGTAATACTGCACATTTCATATTGCTCACCTTTATGAGATTTGATGAAATCTTCCGCTAAAACGTTAGTACCAAGCCATATTATTTTTGTGGTTAATTTGTTTGCTGTATATTCCTGCTCGTTCAGTATTTGTGCTATATAGCTAGGATTTACAGTAGTTTTAGGTACTTTGAAATCAAACCATTTGTTTAACGGATAATCTAGGCATGTATGGTGCATAAAGTTGAGCAAAGATTTTTTGAGCCCCATCGAAAAAAGCTCATGCTCGGCACCAGTAGGGTCTGCATGCACCAGGTCATTGTTAGCAAATGTACCAATGGCTTCATTTTCTATCTTCACTCTGTAAAAAGCAGGATCCATTCCCACCGGGCTATGAGCAGTCATCGCAAACTGATGCCAGAAAGCAGATTGCAAAATGCCAGCTGCAAACATTTGTCTGACCATTTCTAGCGAATCAATAGTTTCCTGAGCTGTTTGTGTGGGGAAACCATACATTAGGTAAGCATGTACCATTATACCCGCTTCAGTGAAGTGTTTATTAACCTTTGCTACTTGAGCGACTGTTATTCCTTTTTGTATAAGCTGTAATAACCTGTCTGATGCTACTTCAAGTCCACCTGATACTGCAATGCAACCAGAAGCGCGTAGCAATAAACACAGATCTCTGGTGAAACTTTTTTCAAATCTTATATTCGTCCACCAGTTTATAGTTATTTTCCTTTTTATTATTTCTAAAGCAAGGGCACGCATCAGTGCAGGAGGGGCAGCTTCGTCTACAAAATGAAACCCAGTCTGGCCCGTTTGTGCTATCATCTCTTCTATTCTATCACAAATAATAGCAGCAGTTAAGGGTTCATATCTTTTAATATAATCGAGAGACGTGTCGCAAAAAGTACATTTACCCCAGTAGCAACCGTGAGCCATAGTCAGTTTGTTCCATCTACCGTCACTCCATAGGCTATGCATGGGGTTAGCTACTTCTATTGCAGAAATATACTTGTCTAGTTGTAGACCAGTGTAGTCAGGCGTGCCAACTTGCCCCTGCTTATAATCAATACAGTTTGAATTATTAATATAAGTAACCTTGCCATCTACCAATACGAAGGTTCTTTTCAAAGAGTGAAGATCTCTTACTTCGTCTACATATTGTATAAGTGCCTCTATAGGTGCTTCTCCATCATCTAGCGTTATGAAATCAAGAAATTCAAATACTCTTGGGTCTGATAATGAACGTAGTTCTGTGTTGGCAAATCCACCACCCATTGCAATCTTAATAAATGGATAATGCGATTTTATCCACTGACCACATCGCATGGCTGCATACAAGTTGCCAGGAAATGGAACTGATATCGCTACTATTTTTGGGTTAAATTCTCTGAGTTTTTCATCTAGTATTCTTAAAAGTATATTGTCAATATACGTTGGAGTAGCATTTAATTCATGGTAAAGTTCATCGAAAGTACTGGCACTTCTACCTAGTCGTTCAGCATATCTGCTAAATCCAAAATGCTGGTCTACGCAGTTTTTAATTAAATCTGATAGGTCTTCGAGATACAATGTAGCCAAGTGTTTGGCTTTGTCTTGAAGGCCCATAGCACCAAATGCCCATGTAAGTTCATCAGTCTGGTTAAATCTTGATGCTTCAGGGAGATATGTCCGTTTGGCTATCAGATGTGCTATAGTTGGGTTGTTTCCTTGCAGAAAACTAATTACAGGATTAATAGTATTGATATAATCATCACTCAGTGAAACAATTCTTTGTGTGTTTGAGTCTAGTAAAGGTTTATTTAGGTTTATATGGGCGAACAACTCTCTTAATCCATTTTTCGAAAACAAGTCAAGTGTAACATCGATTCCGAGATCAGCCTGACAGCTATTAATGGATTTTGTGTTTAAAAAGCCCTTCAGATAAGCTGTAGCAGGGTAGGGGGTATTAAGCTGAGTAAAGGGAGGTGTAATGAGAAATATCTTAGTGCCCAAGTATTGTTTTTTTAGCAAATATACTTGAATGTACTGATTTAAGATATAGATAAGTCAACGATGTGCTATTGCAAGAAAGTTATTCCTGGAATTCTAGGGTTTTGAATTACTGAACCGAGTCTTTCACAAAATATTTGTTAAAAATTATTTTTCACAAACTTACTTTTGTTATGATTTCATGAGAATTAAATTTAGCACTGATGACTATTAGTCAATTTGTGTGAACTCAATCAATATACTAAGTATTGAAATATTATAAATGCATATTATTCCCGTCATGTCAATATTGAAAATACATCAATAAAGCTACTTTAAATCAAGTAAATTAATAATATTTTTGCTGTAGTCTCATACGAAACAGATGTGATTGAAAAAAAAATCGTAATTTAGTGCCAAAATACATTATTTACGGTAATTGTAAATTTGTAGCCATAGACTACTTACAATTTAATGTTTAGTGGCGTATTTATGTAAAATCTATTTATCATGAAAAATAAAATATTTAGAGCTACAGTCATCAAAATGTCTTTCGTTTTGGGGATAATATTTTTACCAGTTTTTTTATCTGCGCAGATTATCACCACTATTGTAGGTGATGGAAGATCGGTATATGGTGGAGATGGTGGTTTTGCATCAAAAGCTTCATTAACTACTCCCTTTGGTATGGTTATTGATAAAGATGGTAATATTTATATCTGTGATTCGCAAGGTAGTAAAATTAGGAAAGTAAATACCAGTGGATATATAAGTACAATAGCAGGCTGGGGTTCAGCTGGCATGTCGGGGGATGGTGGTCCAGCCACAGCAGCTAAAATAAATTTTCCCGCTGGTATAGTAATTGATAAAAGCGGTAGTTTGATTTTTTCAGACAGTTACAATAACAGAATCAGGAAAATTGACACTGCTGGTATTATTACAACAATTGCAGGAACTGGCGTTGCTGGTTTTTCATCAGATGACACCCTTGCTATTCATTCAAGATTGAATGTTCCGAGTGGCCTTGCATTAGATAATGAAGGTAATCTTTTTATTGCCGACAGAATGAATCATAGAATACGGAAAGTTAATACTTCAGGAGTTATTACAACAGTAGCTGGTGACGGAGTACCTAGAATGCAAGGAGATGGTAAAGCAGCAACAATAGCCTCTATTAACAGACCTAACGATGTTAAAATATCACCTGATGGTGCACTCATTATAGCTGATACCTATGGTAATGCTATAAGAAAGATAAAAGAGGACGGTATTATTTTTACTATTGCAGGTACTGGCGACGGATATTCAGGTTTTGGTGGCGATGAAGGAGTTATTGGTCAGTCTAGACTTGCTGGTCCATATGCGTTAGCTATTGATAAGACAGGAAATATTTACGTAGCAGATAGAAATAATAATAGAATAAGGAGAATAGATGTGACGGGTGCAATAAAAACTGTGGTTGGTAATGGTGCCGGAACTTCAAATGGGGATGGAAACCTAGCCATTGAAGCTAGTATTGCTTCACCTGCTAGTTTAGCATTAGATGAAGCTGGTAACTTATATATTGGTGAAAGTAATAAGGTAAGATATTTGTACCTTAAAGATTACAAGAATGAGGCTAAAATTACCTTTATGCCTAATCCTTGTTTTAAATCTACTACCATATTTTTACCATCGATGTATGGAGAAATGGTGACCATATCTATATATAACAATCAAGGTCAATTAGTAAATACCACAGAGGGTCCTACCAATAGAAATATTACCTTAGAATTCACTTCATCAGGCGTTTATCGTGTAGTGGCTATTTCTAAACATGGGAAATGGAGTGGCACAGTAGTGGTTATGCAATAGTTACAACATAATAAAATCATAAAATCTATTTTGGGTTTGGCTGCAGCTTTTGTTTGCAGCCTTTACTTTTACAGTTATTTCTATTGCCTAATCTTATGTTTCCTAATACTACTTTTAATTTTGGTTCAGCTTTAAAAAAGTAATTCAATTACTATAAAATTCAGTTTTCCCGCTCAATTTTTGCTCTTCTCTTATAAGATTGTGGATAAGAAATCGACATTATCTGCTACTTTTGCAACCCATAAAACATTGTAATGAACATTGATCAACTGAAAGAAATGGCCACACAGGTGCGCCGAGATATAGTACGTATGGTTCACAAAGTACAAAGTGGTCATCCGGGTGGTTCTTTGGGGTGCACAGACTTCCTTACTGCTCTTTACTTAAGTGTTATGGACAGGAAAGAAGGTTTTGATATGGATGGTACAGGAGAAGATATTTTCTTCCTGTCTAACGGTCATATTTCACCTGTTTTTTACAGTGTATTAGCTAGATCAGGTTATTTTCCGGTTAGCGAATTATCTACTTTCAGGCATATCAATTCAAGATTACAAGGGCATCCAGCTACCCATGAGCACCTGCCCGGTGTGCGTATTGCTAGTGGTTCATTAGGTCAGGGGTTAAGTGTTGCTGCAGGTGCTGCGTTAGCCAAAAAAATGAATAACGACAATCATTTGGTGTACTCATTACATGGCGACGGTGAGCTACAAGAAGGCCAGAATTGGGAGGCTATTATGTTTGCGGCGCATCATAAAATAGATAATCTCATAGCCACTATCGACTATAATGGACAACAAATAGATGGCCCTACTGATGTGGTAATGAATTTAGGTTCATTACGCAGCAAGTTTGAGGCATTTGGTTGGCATGTTATTGATATGAACGGCAATGTAATGCAAGAGGTTTTGGATGGCATGACAGAAGCTAAAGATGCTACCAGAAAAGGCAAACCTGTTTGTATAATAATGCATACTGCCATGGGTAAGGGGGTAAGCTTTATGGAAGGCACGCATGAATGGCATGGTATTGCACCTAATGATAAACAACTTGAATTAGCTCTTGCAGAATTACCAGTAACTTCTTTTGGAGATTATTGATGGTTTTGTAATTGCATTTTTCGATATTTTTGCATTAGTGTTTTATTCCTCTATCAACATTACTTTTTTAAATGCCGATGATTATGAGAGCGACTGTAGTAGTATGCAAAGTGATGTTAGTAAATGCTTTATTTTTTTCGTTGTCATCATGCAAAAAAAATAATGACGACAACAGCGTTAATGCAAGAATTATAGGAAAGTGGGAAAAGACCGGTTTTGCAACTGATGACAACTCTAATGGCGTAATAGACCAGTGGGAAAAAAATGAGGCAAGCACAGTTATCACAAATATCTTAGAATTTAGGAAAGATAGCACTGGTACAGAATATACGACACAGGTGCCCGATTTAGGTTTTACATGGTATTTTAGTGGTGATATTTCATTGAATACCGTTTACAATACTGGAGATACTTTCAAGTACAAAGTATTGTTGCTGTCGGGCAGCCAATTGCAAATAACTACGAATAGTAAATTAGGTTTATCTGCATATTATTACAAGAAAAATTAAGAAGCATTGATTGTTGTTTCTTTATTTCCTATTGTACTTTCCAAAAACTCATTACTTTTGGTTTCTGTAAGTTATGGCTTTTTACAAAAGTTTTCTAGCCCATGATTTACACGATTTTATAAAAATTATAAATTATAACACAATGGCTAAAATCAAAGTGCTCAATCCAGTAGTAGAGCTAGATGGTGATGAAATGACCCGAATAATATGGAAATACATCAAAGAAAAACTGATTCTCCCATATCTTGATATTGATATAAAATATTTTGATCTTGGTGTCGAATATCGTGATGAGACAAACGACCAGGTTACGATAGATGCTGCAAATGCAATCAAACAATATGGTGTTGGAATTAAGTGTGCAACTATCACTCCAGATGAAGCTCGAGTATCTGAGTTTAAGTTGAAGCAAATGTGGAAAAGCCCCAATGGCACTATCCGCAACATACTTGATGGTACAGTATTCAGAGAGCCAATAGTGATGAGTAATATACCAAGATTAGTGCCAAACTGGACGGCACCAATTTGTATAGGTCGTCACGCATTTGGCGATCAGTATAGAGCTACAGATTTTGTAGTAAAAGGAAAAGGAAAACTTACAGTAAAGTTTGAAGGTGAAGATGGCACCACAATAGAGCATGAAGTATATAACTTCAAAGGTGATGGTGTGGCTTTGGCTATGTACAACACCGATGAGTCTATCATGGGTTTTGCAAGAGCATGTTTCAATTTAGCTTTACAGAAAAAATGGCCTTTATATCTTTCTACAAAAAATACGATACTCAAAAAGTATGATGGTAGATTCAAAGATATATTTGAAGATATCTATCAGAATGAATTTAAGGCTGCGTTCGAAAGCGAAAACCTTACGTATGAACATAGATTGATAGATGATATGGTAGCTAGTGCACTTAAGTGGCATGGCAATTTTGTATGGGCATGCAAAAACTACGATGGTGATGTGCAAAGTGATACGGTTGCTCAAGGTTTTGGTTCATTAGGTCTAATGACTTCCGTGTTAGTTACACCAGATGGTAAAACTATGGAAGCAGAAGCAGCCCATGGTACAGTTACCCGCCACTACAGAGAGTATCAAAAAGGGAGACCTACCTCTACCAATCCAATTGCTTCAATATTCGCATGGACCAGAGGTTTAGCTTTCAGGGGTAAACTAGACAATAATGAAGAGCTGATTAATTTTGCTAATGCATTGGAGCAAGTTTGTATTGAAACAGTGGAGAGTGGTAAAATGACCAAGGATTTGGCAGTGTGTATTTATGGCAATAAAGTGAATCACGGTGAGCATTATATGTATACAGAAGAGTTTCTAGATGCGCTCAATACTAACTTGATGAGTAAACTAGCTTAGCATTAATTTTTGTGTGGTTAAGTCTCAGTAATTTTGCTGTCAATTTTTGGTATAAACACTACTTGGTTACAAAGATTTTATCTGACAATTTGCGTTATTTCATTTAAATTTGCACTATCTTAAAATATCAGGCTAATGGCTGTTTTAGTAAACAAAGAATCAAAAGTAATAGTACAGGGTTTTACTGGTACAGAAGGTACCTTTCATGCTACCCAGATGATAGAATACGGCACTAATGTGGTAGGTGGTGTTACTCCTGCAAAAGGAGGTACTACCCATCTAGATCGCCCAGTGTTTAACACTGTAAAAGATGCCGTTGATACTACTGGTGCAGATGTATCTATCATATTTGTACCACCTGCATTTGCTGCAGATGCAATAATGGAAGCGGCTGATGCTGGTGTAAAAGTAATTATCTGTATCACTGAAGGTATTCCTGTACAGGATATGGTAAAAGCACGTGAGTTTATAAAAGGTCGTGATTGCCGTCTTATAGGTCCTAACTGTCCTGGTGTTATAACCGCAGGTGAGGCTAAAGTAGGTATAATGCCAGGTTTCGTTTTCAAACCAGGTCGTATAGGTATCGTTTCTAAGTCGGGTACTTTAACTTACGAAGCTGCTGACCAATCGGTTAAAGCTGGAATGGGAATTTCTACTGCTATAGGTATAGGTGGTGATCCAATCATAGGTACCACTACGCGCGAAGCTGTAGAGCTGCTTATGAATGATCCGGAAACAGATGGTATCATAATGATAGGTGAAATAGGTGGAAACATGGAGGCTGAGGCAGCTTACTGGCTTAAAGAAAACATGCGTAAACCAGTTGTAGGATTTATAGCAGGTCAAACTGCACCTGCAGGTCGTCGTATGGGTCATGCTGGTGCTATAATAGGTGGTGCTGATGATACTGCAGCTGCTAAAATGAAAATCATGCGTGAGTGTGGTATTCATGTAGTAGACAGCCCAGCTAACATAGGTATTACAATGGCAGAGGTGCTCTCTGTTACAGCTTAAAATAGTATTCGTATTTTTTATTTTCTAACCTCGGCCAATTGCCGAGGTTAGTTGTTTTTAGAATACTACATTCCTTTACGGCGATAATTATCATTAACTTGGTATTTTCGTTAGATTATAAATTAGCGGTATGAACTATACAGACAATGCAAAGACGCTCTTCAAGATGTATAAACAACTAGGAGAAAAATCTATTGATCAGTTAACCGACGAACAACTGAACTGGCAAGCCAATGATGATACCAATAGTGTTGCTACTATTGTAAAACATTTGTGGGGTAATATGCTGAGCAGGTGGACAGACTTTAAAAACACCGACGGTGAAAAAGAATGGAGAAAAAGAGACGCGGAATTTGAACAACATGCCGCGTCAAGAGAAGAAATTATGAAGCAATGGGAAGAAGGGTGGGGATGTTTGTTTCAGGCTCTTGATACTGTAAGTGAAGAAGATTTAGGGCAAATAATATTTATAAGAAACGATGGGCTTACCATACTAGAGGCAATAAACAGACAAATTGCTCACTATTCGTACCATGTAGGACAAATAGTATACGCATCAAAACTGCACTCGAAAAACAACTGGGAGAGCCTTTCTATCCCTAGAAATAAATCACAAGATTATAACTCCGGAAAGTTTGCAAATGAAAAAGCAATCAGAAACTTTACCGACGACTTAATTGATAAAAAGTAAACTCTTACGCATAAAAAAACACCGAACCTTCTAAAAATGTTCGGTGCTTTTTATGCTATAATTATATGAGAATTATATTTCTAATAAAGTCTTTACCGGGTCACTGCCAAACAGCATAAAGTCTGGATTTTCAAGTAATTCTTTCACGCGAACCAAGAAACCTACAGACTCACGACCATCAATGATCCTATGGTCATAGCTAAGTGCCAAATACATCATCGGACGAATTTCCACTTTGCCATTTATTGCCATTGGGCGATCTTGAATTTTGTGCATACCCAATATTGCAGACTGTGGAATATTGATAATAGGAGTAGACATCAACGACCCGAAAACACCTCCATTAGTAATCGTAAATGTACCACCTGTCATTTCATCAGGGGTTAACTTGTTATCTCTGGCTTTTTTGGCTAGTTCTACTACTTTCTGCTCTATACCAGCCATACTTAGGCTTTCTGCATTGCGAATTATAGGTACTACAAGTCCTTTAGGAGCTGAAACTGCTATTGAAATATCGCAATAGTCGTGATAAACTAATGTTTCTCCATCAATATAAGCATTCACAGCAGGCCATTCTTGTAATGCTATACAACAGGCCTTAGTAAAAAATGACATGAACCCGAGATTTACACCATGCGACTCTTTGAAAGTGTCTTTGTAAGCTTTGCGTATATCCATGATACGTGTCATGTCTACCTCGTTAAAGGTAGTAAGCATAGCTGTACTGTTTTTTGCTTCCACTAAGCGGCGAGACACCGTTTTGCGAAGGTTGCTCATTTTTTCGCGACGATCTTCTCTTGTGAAAGCAGCGTCACCACCTTTACGTCCTGGATGCGCTATTGCTTCCAGTACGTCTTGTTTCATTATTCTGCCCTTTGTACCTGTACCTTTTACTTCTGTTAGTTTCACTTGTTTGTCAGCCATTATAGCTTGCGCCACTGGTGTTGCCTTTACATCGCTGGCTGGAGCAGCTGCCGCAGCAGGTTTTGTATCAGCTGGCGCTGCAGCTGCTACGGGTGCAGCAGCTACTGGAGCTGGCGCAGCAGTTTCTGGTTTTGCCGCAGTTTCATCTATGCTACATGCCAAGTCACCGATGTTGAGCGTTACACCTTCTTCAGCTTTGATATGTAATATACCAGCTTGCTCTGCATTGAGTTCGAAAGTAGCTTTTTCTGATTCTAGTTCACAAAGCACCTCGTCTCTGTTCACATAAGATCCCTCTTTTTTCAGCCATTTAACTAAGGTTACCTCACTTATTGATTCACCTACTGCTGGTACTTTAATGTCTATCATTGTATATGATGTAGTTTGCTTTACTGATGGCAAATTTACCAAAATTTAGTTGAAACCAATTAACTAAATTCCTTGTTTACTACTGCAGATGTATTAGTAAAAATACAGTGTACAGTTTCTATTTATTGTCTATTGTACTTTCTCCTCAATCTTCGTTCTCGCTCAACTAAACTCCTATCCAGTTCAGCTGCTTGTGGGGTATATTCAAGTTCGAATTTTCTGGAAAAATACATGTATTTGTTTTTTCTATTCTTTTTTCTTACTAAGAATTTCAGGTTGAAAAAATCACCATCAAGCCAATATATATAATATATTTGTCTCAATTGATGGTCATTTATCACTAGTCCACGACCATAGGGTTTACCCGCTTCACCGAAATTTGATTTGGTGGTATCCCATTTCCCTTTCTTTGTTTGCCATTGAGGATAGCCGTAATAAACAATAGCATTTAGTTCGCAACTATCAGCCAAGGATAAATTGGTAACAGGAGATAAGTCGCTATACAACAAAACACCTTCGAATTGGCAATCTTTTACCTTTTGGACATTAGTATCAATGTAAAAATAAACTTGGCAAAACTTAAAATTATCTCTAAAATCTGCAATTGTGGCATTTCTTACAGCCTCTGCTTCTTGTTTAAATCGCTCAAGGTCGTTATACCTTTTGGTCTTTATCAGCGCATTGATCCTATTTTGTTCAGAAGAAAGTTGAACCAATACTACTTTAGGAAAATCAAAAGATTTGATATTCTGGGCAACGACTTTTTGCAACGTTAATGTGCAAATAAAGTATAATAACAGTGTTGTAGAATAGAATTTAGACATCATTGCAAAGATAATTATCTTTCAAACAGGCTCGTCCAATTTTACTGATAAATTAATGTTTGCAATTCGTTCTTAAGCACTTTTGAAGCATATTTATGTAGTATTCATAGTTAGATTTGTGTCATTTTGCGATGTCAACTGCATTGCAAATAAATTTTGATTCAGATTGATGTAAATATTGCGTTACTTCAGAAGAATCTATTAATTTTATGCCACGACCTTTTATAATTCTTGTAGCTAGGCTAATTGTTTAGCACAATTATTATTTAAATTTTACTTGGTAGTTTGTGGGTCCAAAGATGTAGCTGCCAATCAATAACAGAAATATAAAATGAAACAAACCAAATCGATTGTAATTACAGCAATATTTACATTGTTGGCCATGGCTACTGTAGTATACACTTCTTGCAGAAAAGACAGGTGTAAAACGCTTGTTTGTCAAAATGGGGGCACATGTAGTGATGGATTTTGTATTTGCCCTACTGGTTATACAGGTGCTTATTGCCAAACTGCAAATGTGTCTTCTATTTCGCTACGCAATGAAACGTTTACCAGAGTGTACCTGTTGGTTAATGGTACTGAATTATCAGTAGATAGTGGTGCTGTTATCACCTTCACAGGTTCTTATGGAGATACTTTGAAAGCAACTGCCAAAACAAAGGGCACTTACGGAATCAATGTAGACTTAGCTCCTATTAAAATTGGTTTTCCTATAAGAGGAGTAGAGTTTAGTAACTTGGATGTTAGTAACGATTACTTCTTTTTGATGGCTACTAACAATAATAGTACACTGCCTTTTATAACTCAGGTACATGTAAACTATAAACAGCGCGACTCAACATTGGATATTACAACAGTGAATAATGATGGTAAAAAATACCACATTGGCTATTACAGAGCATACACTGATACAAAAGTACGTTTAGAAAAAACGCCCCTTTTCTGGTCTTTCAACAGTTTGAGTTTACCAATGACCAAAAATCAGTCTTATAATGCAGTGATTAACTAGAATATTTATATTTTTTAATAAATAAGGGGGCTATGGCCCCCTTATTTATTAATGTACAGTAAATGTTGTTGTTTACACGTTCAAAAAATCAGTTAACGGACTGCTGCTTTCTGCATGCTGTTTTACGCTTGGTAGTTTGGCATTGAAAGCTATTCTGCCTGCTATTACAGCCATCCTGAATGCATTTGCTATCATTACCGGATCTCCTGCAACAGCAATAGCCGTATTTACAAGTACTGCATCAGCGCCCAGCTCCATGGCTGCTGCTGCATGGCTAGGTGCACCTATGCCTGCATCTACTATTACAGGCACTTTACTTTGCTCTATTATTATTTGCAAAAATTCTAGTGTTTTCAGTCCCATATTACTACCTATAGGGGCGCCTAGTGGCATTACAGCCGCTACACCTACTTCCTCTAGTCGCTTGCATAGTACAGGATCGGCATGGATATAGGGCAATACCACAAAACCGTCTTTCACCAGTTGTTCAGCTGCTTTCAGGGTTTCTATAGGGTCGGGCATCAAGTATTTTGGGTCGGGATGTATCTCCAGCTTTAGCCAGTTGGTCTGCATGGCTTCGCGAGCAAGGTGGGCTGCAAAAATTGCTTCTTTAGCGTTTCGTACTCCAGAGGTATTAGGTAGTAAATTAATGTGGCTATGATTGAGATGACGCAGAATATCATCATCTTCACCATCTATACTTACTCGTTTCAGTGCCACAGTTACTAGCTCAGACGCTGAAGCCAGCAATGCTTCTTCCATCAACTGATGATTGCCAAACTTGCCAGTGCCAGTAAAAAGGCGTGAACTAAAAGATTTACTGGCTATTATTAGTGTATCGTTCATTGAGTATTAATATTATACTTGTTTTAAAATTATTAATCGATTGACGCTGATGAAATTATTTCAACAATCCCATTGGCAACAACTTCGATTACTCCTTCTGATATTACACTAGCACTTCTGGTTGTACCACTAGGCGAAGAGCGCTCTATATTTTTATTTTCAATTATATTGATGAAATCAGTCGCTTTACCACTCACATCACTTGCATTGCTTATGGCACCAGATATTGCAATACCGTGTATGCCAGTTCCCATTAACGATGGTACATCATGTAGGATAATGCCACCTATACCTACAATAGGAGGGTGTTGGGTATGAGTATTTGTTAGCTGTTTCATGATGCTATCATATCCTTCCCAACCCAGCACAGGGCTGAGGTTCTGTTTAGTGGTTGTGTATCTGAATGGTCCTAATCCAATATAGTTAACAGGCAATGCAGATAACCTCACAACGTCGTCAAGGGTATTAGCAGTGCAGCCTATAATGAAATTTTCTCCAAGAAGTGCTCTAGCTTCTGTAGGTGTCATATCGGTACTACCAATATGCACACCATCAGCTCCAACATCGGCAGCTAATTGTACATTGTCGTTTATTATCAGTGCTGCGTTGTACCTTGTACATACCTCTTTTGCCTTTAACGCTTCTTGCTTGTACTGTTCGTACGTTACGTTTTTCAGCCGAAGTTGCACCCAGTTTACCCCGCCTTTGCACGCAAGCTCAGCAGCAGCAGCATTCGTAGTTATAAAGTGTAGTTTGCTTATCGATTTCATGATGCATAAGATTGATGTGTGCCCAATAGTGTAGTACTGCTGCCCAAGAAACGATAGGTATATGCATTTGCATTTTCTGCAGCTGTGGGCAGGTCGTGGCCCATTGCGAGTTGTGCTGTAAGCGATGCCGATAACACACAACCACTCCCATGTTTGGTGCCATAGGGTAGTCGTTCATTCGCAAATGCATAGGTATGGTCTGCTGTATACAGCAAGTCGGTTACAGTTTCATTATCACTATGTCCGCCTTTTAGGTATATGTTTACTTGCTCACTAAGTTGTTCCAGTTGATCGTTTAAGTCACTCGATTGCAATATCCATTCCGCTTCTGGTATGTTTGGGGTAATACAATAAACGTGTTGC
Organism: Sphingobacteriales bacterium; assembly: GCA_027484425.1. GTDB lineage: Bacteria > Bacteroidota > Bacteroidia > Chitinophagales > Chitinophagaceae > Nemorincola. The sequence continues at coordinate 116,971 of JAIXSZ010000056.1, read as the reverse complement.
AACAAGCTTACAAACTGGTTAGCATTATTATGAAACTTAAAACCAGCACTAGCCTTGATAATGGGGTCAAAAACTATTACTGGATTAACTATCTGTTCTTTCAAGAATTCAATAATTTTCAGTAACACCTCGTAACTTTCAATAAGCCCAATTTTAATGTATTTGATGCTACAACGACGCAGTAAAACAGATATCTGTTGGATTATATCATCTACAGGTATCCATTTTACCCCATCAAATTCTTTATCGTTCTGAAAAGTAAGCGCCGTTACCACACCCATACCATACACACCATTAGCCTCAAATGTCTTGATATCAGCTAGCAAACCAGCCCCGCCCGATGGGTCAAAGCCTGCTACAGAGAGAACAGTGGTAATAGTAGTATTGGGTGCGATATCAGACATAGACTTTTAGTACTGCATACTTTTAATTTATAAATTCACTTTCAAGTTATAATCTAACTATATATCTCCCCACCGGCTTCTACAAATTCTTTCGACTTCTCAGCCATTGCCATTTGCAGTTCTTCTTCTTTAGCATAGTCCCGAATATCTTGAGTGATTTTCATGGAGCAGAAGTGCGGACCACACATCGAGCAGAAGTGAGCTACTTTAGCCCCGTCAGCAGGTAACGTTTCGTCATGATAAGAACGCGCAGTTTCGGGGTCTAGTGATAGGTTAAATTGATCTTCCCACCTGAACTCGAAACGAGCTTTGCTTAGTGCATTATCTCTATGTTGTGCTCCTGGGTGCCCTTTTGCCAGGTCAGCAGCATGAGCTGCTATTTTATAGGCTATAACGCCATCTTTTACATCTTTTTTATCTGGTAGACCCAAGTGTTCCTTAGGCGTTACATAGCACAGCATTGCAGTGCCATACCAGCCTATCATAGCAGCACCTATTGCCGATGTAATGTGGTCATAACCCGGAGCAATATCTGTGGTAAGTGGCCCCAATGTATAGAATGGCGCCTCGCTACAACACTCCAGTTGTTTCTCCATGTTTTCTTTTATCAGATGCATGGGAACGTGGCCTGGCCCTTCTATCATCACCTGTATATCATGTTTCCAGGCTATTTTGGTTAATTCGCCAAGTGTTTCCAGTTCGCCAAACTGTGCAGCATCATTAGCATCAGCTATGCAGCCTGGTCTCAAACCATCGCCTAAAGAGAAGCTTACATCATAAGCTTTCATTATCTCACATATATCTTCAAAGTGTGTGTAAAGAAAATTCTCTTTGTGGTGCGCTAAACACCATTTTGCCATTATACTTCCTCCGCGCGACACTATTCCAGTCACGCGTTTTGCAGTCAATGGTACGTAGCGCAACAGCACTCCTGCATGAATAGTAAAGTAATCTACACCTTGTTCTGCCTGTTCTATAAGGGTATCTCTGAAGATTTCCCAGGTCAAGTCTTCAGCTTTTCCATTTACTTTTTCCAATGCCTGATATATTGGCACAGTACCTACTGGCACCGGACAATTTCTTATGATCCACTCACGTGTTTCGTGTATGTTTTTTCCGGTTGATAAATCCATTATTGTATCACCTCCCCACCTACAACTCCATACTGCTTTTTCTACTTCTTCGTCAATACTTGATGTCACAGCCGAGTTGCCGATGTTAGTATTTATTTTCACCAGAAAGTTCCTACCAATAATCATAGGCTCGCTTTCAGGGTGGTTGATGTTGGCGGGTATTATAGCACGTCCAGCAGCTACTTCACTTCTCACAAATTCCGGTGTGATCAGTTTCACAGGTGTGTTAGCACCAAAGCTATTACCCTTGTGCTGATGCCACAATTCACTGTCGTTCATCAACTCATCTATCCGTTGATTTTCCCTTATAGCTATGTATTCCATTTCGGGAGTGATAATGCCTTTTTTAGCATAATGCATTTGCGATACATTACTACCTTCCTTTGCACGATATGGTTTTCTGATATGCTCAAATCTCAAGGCTTCCAGCTTGCTATCCTTAAGTCTTTCATTGCTATACTCAGATGTAAATGAAGATAATTCTTCTACATCATTTCTGTCTTTTATCCATTGTTCGCGCAGTCTTGGTATACCCTTCGTTACATCTATCGATATTTCAGGGTCTGTGTAGGGGCCGCTGGTATCATATACAGTTACCGAGGGATTAGGTATTATTTCCTCCACCCCAAAAGATTTGGTTTTAGTAGGACTTACTTCTATTTCACGCATAGCTACACGTATGTTGTGTAGTGTGCCTGGTACATATATTTTCTTCGATCCCGAGTATACACCTGTAGTTATTACTCCAGCTTGTGGTGTTGTGTCTTTTTTCATGTTATTATGTTTAGTTTATTATATTTTAATTTGCGGGTGAACCATACTTTCACATTAACCACCTTGTGTGGCTTTTATGACCATTATTTTATCATTTTCTTTTAGAATGTGCAATTCCCATTCGGCACTGGATATTACAGAGCTATTAACTGCTACTGCTACGCCTCTTTGAGCCATAATGTTGGCAACAGAGAGGGCAAAAGCCACAGATGCACCTTCGGGCAATGAAAGAGTCTTATCGTTGATGATTATTTCCATAATTCTACCTGTAGGCAGAGGGATTTACGCAGGTAGCTGAGAAGTATACTAGCTATGTTTACTTTTTTCGTTCGCAGGCATTATCCTGATCACGTACAAGGGTATGATCTCAGCCAATCGGTAAATGGCACCCCTAAAGTGTAAAACAAATGTAAGAGATATAATTCGATTTGGAGCTAGATTATTTTGATAACTATATCTAAAAAACTATGCCCCGCTAATAGCAGGGCATAGAAAAATATAATCGGATTTTATGTCAGTTTAGAACGAGTATCCAATCTTGAAACTTCCCTGAGTAAGGAAAGTTACACCGCGATTCACGTTGTTAATAATATCCATGTAGGTGAAACCAAAACCCATCTCCGCTCCAACATACACACGTTTGGTAGCGTAAATGTTCAATGAGTTATTGATCATCATACCAAACAATACTCTATCGTATGTACCATTTCTCGATGTACTGTAACCATAATATGGGTCATAATAATAGTCATCCATTGTTTTCTGTCCTACGCCGATAACAGCTGATGGACCAACTGCATATTTAACCCTGCCCATGCCTGTTGGGTAAAATTTAATACCTGGCATGGCATAGAACATGATATTATTTCTGTTTTGATTGTTGTAATAATACCTGTCATTATTTTCTTCCATGTTAAACGTAGCAATAAAAGGAACGTAGGCAGATATATAGCCATCTACGTCCAAAGCACGCTCATAACTCAAACCAACACCCACACCATTTTCTGAATACTGAAATGGAGATAAGGCAATTGTTGTAAGGCTATTCCAACGAGTGTTGTTAAACATTTTATTTCTGGGCATAGGAGAGCCATCTAGCGAAATACGCTCGTTCATTGGTCCGTCATCATCAGAGTTTTCTTGTGCATTTACGTTACTGAGTAACATAATCGATAATGCTGTAATCAGAAGCTTTTTCATTTTTTTTTGATTTTGGCGTTTGTGTTTAATAAGGTTGAGTAAATGACAAAGTAAAGATAAGCCTAATTTCTAATTCAATACTGTTTTGTGTTACAGAGAATAAACGCAAGATGGTAGAAATTATTTTATTTGTACAAAAAACTACCGTATTCTGACTGTATCACTACTTCTTTTGTTTCTGATATTTCTACATAACCAGAAATCTGCGCCTGTATCCCAAAACTCTCTGAAATATTCACAATTTCACGAGCAGTGGTTTCGTCAGTAAATATTTCCAACCTTTGTCCCATATTAAATACCTGATACATTTCTCGCCAGTCAGTGCCCGCCGATTCCTGAATCATCTTAAATAACGGTGGCACAGGTAATAAATTATTTTTCACAACCCGCATAGCCGACGGAAGATAATGTAAACATTTACTTTGTCCACCTCCACTACAATGAATAATGCCATGTATTTTATCAAAATGCTGATCGAGAACTTTCAGTATCACTGGCGAATACGTGCGGGTGGGTGAAAGTATCATTTTGCCTATATTCAGCGGGGTACTAGTGGCGTCAGTCAGTTCATGTTTGCCGTTATATACCACATCCTCTGGCAAATTCGGGTCTACGCTTTCAGGATATTGGGTGCCATATTTTTTGTGGAGCATTTCGTGACGGGCACTCGTCAGGCCATTGCTGCCCATTCCACTATTATACTCTGTTTCGTAGGTGGCTTGTCCATAACTAGCAAGAGATACTACTACATCTCCTGGTTTCATCTTTTCGGTGGTCACCAGTTTGTCTCTTCTCATCCGGCATGCCATAGTGCCATCTACAATCACAGTGCGCACTACATCTCCTACGTCGGCTGTTTCGCCGCCCATAAACCTTACATCAATGCCAAAACCGCTTAGTTTGTCAAAATATGCCTGAGTACCATTTATTATCTCTGATATTACCTCTCCGGGTATCAGATGTTTATTTCTACCTATAGTAGATGAGTAGGTAAATGGACCAGTTGCACCCACACATAGCATATCATCTATGTTCATCACTATACTATCTATTGCTATACCTTGCCACACACTCATGTCTCCAGTTTCTTTCCAATATAGGTATGCTAGTATCGATTTTGTGCCAGCCCCATCTGCATGCATAAGGTTGCAATATTCAGGGTCATTACCCCAATAGTCGGGATATATTTTGCAAAAAGCGTTAGGATACAGTCCTTTATCTAGTTTTGCTACTGCCTTATGTACATCTTCCTTTTGTGCGGATACGCCCCGCTGGCTATACCTGTCGTTCAATATGTTCATTTTTTAGCACCGCAAAAGTAATACAATATAGTAGTATCGTACCCTGTGTAAGAATTTACACTTGAAGTAAAACACCAGATAACTTATATCAAACTGTCATTACTTGTATTTCCAATTGCGGCTTTTGTTTTCAGCGATCATTTCTACAGCTTGTGCTATTCTTTTGTTTCTGGTGGCTAATGTTTTAGCTTCTTCTATCCACACCACATATTCCTTTTTGTGCGAGTTGCTAAAATTGTTATAAAGCTTGCTTGCAGCTTCATTTGCAGTTAGGGCAATTGCAAGATCATCAGGAGTTTTAATTGGTTCTGCTGTTTTTGACTTACTTGTTTTGGGCGCTTTTTTACCTTCTTCACTCAGCTTTACGGCGGCTTTGAGGTATTTTATCAACACACTATCGTCAGGTAAATCTGTTAATGCACATATTTTGTTCAGACTGCCTAGGGCGCCGTTTTCACTAATGTTAAAAATGTTATCCGGATCCTCCATCAAGGATGCTCTCCAAAATCTCAATGCGCAATGTTTCTTGAAACTTGCCAGACTCACAAAAGAATTACCCTTGTAATCGAAATTCGGAAAACTCCATTTCCAAGTTTCCACTACTTCAGGGCAAACATCATGTATCAATGCGCGTAAATGTGACAAAATAGGTTGTGCAAATGGCGCAGAATTCGCAATGTAAGCGTCTATTCTTTCATCTTTTTTACCCATTTTTTTAAGTTGATTTTCTACTAAAATTAGTGGTTGATTTCGATCGGTTTTATTGAGACTACCAAGATATAATATATTAGGTTTAGTTTACTTCATTTTTAGAGTCGGAGCAGGTGAAAAAAGTTTTTCCACAATCTATTTTTTGTTGATTTACCATATCACTTATCTTTTCGAGATAAATTATAGTGGGTAAATTTTGTAATAAGACCACCAGATAAGGGTTTTAGAAGTGCATGGTTGAACCCACAAATATTCTAAAACAAGGATGTCTGTTGTTATCTTATTGTTGCTTTTTCATTCATTCACATTTGCTCTAGGTTTTCCACAGGGTGTGCAAATCATTTTGTTTTGACCAATGCTAAAGACGGTACTTTTGTTTTAACACATAGCAATCAACTAAAGTTAATAGAAGAAATTCTGGTCGAAAGATTACCTAGTATAAAGCAGTTAAAGAAAGGTCTTAGTAGAAAGTGAAGTGAAAGAGATAAGTGAGTGGTCATTCTAAAATAAAATTGGTTTCTGTTCAGTAAGTATTGCCCCTCACCTGAATTAGTCTAAAATAAAACTTTTATAAACAACGATTATGCAGGAAGAGTTATTACTCAGAGAGAATAAAGACCGTTTTGTGATACTTCCCATTAACTATCCACGGATATGGGAGATGTATAAAAAACACGAAGCGAGTTTTTGGACAGCAGAGGAGATAGATTTGAGTGACGACCAGAAACATTGGGATGCTTTAAATGATGGTGAACGTCATTTCATTTCGCATGTTTTGGCATTCTTTGCAGCAAGTGATGGTATTGTAAACGAAAACCTAGCGGTGAATTTTATGAGCGAAGTGCAATTGCCCGAAGCTCGTTGTTTCTATGGTTTTCAAATAATGATGGAGAATATCCACTCCGAAACTTATGCGTTGCTCATAGACACCTATATCAAAGACCCCAAGGAAAAGAACAGATTGTTTCACGCTATTGAAACCGTGCCTGGTGTAAACAAAAAAGCCGAATGGGCACTTCGATGGATAGAAAATGGAACGTTTGCTGAGCGATTAGTAGCATTTGCAGCAGTAGAAGGTATATTTTTTAGCGGTAGCTTCTGCTCCATTTTTTGGCTCAAAAAAAGAGGGCTAATGCCAGGTTTGACCTTCAGTAATGAGCTTATTAGCAGAGATGAAGGTATGCATTGCGAATTCGCTTGCCTTCTGTACAGTATGCTCCAAAACAAATTGTCTCAGCAGCAGGTATATGATATTATTTGTGATGCCGTAGCTATTGAAAAACAGTTTGTAAGCGAAGCAATACCAGTCGACCTTATAGGCATGAATGCGAAATTGATGCAACAATATATAGAATTCGTTGCTGACAGATGGATTGAAGAATTAGGTTATGCTAAAATCTACAATACAACTAATCCTTTCGATTTCATGGAAATGATATCATTACAAGGAAAAACAAATTTCTTTGAAAAAAGGGTAGGCGATTACCAGAAAGCGGGTGTAGTGGCTGGTTCGGCCTCACAAAGTTTCTCGCTTGATGAAGATTTTTAGTGGCAAACATGTCGCAAAAATTATCAGAAGCAGGAAAAAACTAAACCACAAATATCAACCTCTATAATATTTTAGTAGTATGCAAGTAGTAAAAAGAAATGGAAAGAGAGAAAGCGTAAAGTTTGACAAGATAACTGCACGTATCGAAAAACTCTCCTACAGCCTTCACAAATCTGTGAATGTAATAGACGTAGCCAAAAAAGTAATCGAAGGTATCTATGACGGTGTAGCGACATCCGAGTTGGATAACCTTGCTGCAGAAACTGCTGCATCACTTACTATCAAACATCCAGATTATGCTTTGCTGGCTAGTAGGATAGCAATCAGCAACTTGCATAAAAACACAATCAAGTCGTTCTCTGAAACAATGAGAAAACTATACGATTGTACTGATGCAAAAAATGGCAGAAAAATGCCATTGCTGGCAGATGATGTCATGGAAATTATTGAAGCAAATGCTGAATTGCTGGATAGCTCAATCATCTACGACCGAGATTTTGGTTTCGATTATTTTGGTTTCAAAACTTTGGAAAAGTCATACTTACTTCGCCTGAATGGAAAAGTAGTAGAGCGTCCTCAGCATATGTATATGCGTGTTGCGGTAGGTATTCACAAACACGATATCAAAAGTGTGCTGGAAACCTACAATTTTATGAGCGAGCGTTGGTACACTCATGCCACTCCTACTCTTTTTAATGCAGGTACACCTAAACCACAAATGTCTTCATGCTTTCTCCTTACTATGAAAGATGATAGCATAGAAGGTATTTATGACACATTGAAACAAACTGCAAAAATATCACAAAGTGCAGGTGGTATAGGTTTGGCTATACATAACGTTCGTGCTACAGGTAGTTATATCGGTGGCACTAACGGCACCAGTAATGGTTTGCTGCCGATGCTCCGCGTATTTAATGATACCGCCCGCTATGTCGATCAGGGTGGTGGCAAACGCAAAGGCGCATTTGCAATTTATCTAGAGCCATGGCATGCCGATGTTTTCGAATTCTTGGATATTCGCAAAAACCATGGTAAGGAAGAATTGAGAGCTAGAGATTTGTTTAATGCACTCTGGATTCCTGACCTGTTTATGAAGCGAGTAGAGGAAAACAGCACTTGGAGTTTGTTTTGTCCTAACGAAGCGCCAGGTTTGTCTGAATGTCATGGTGCTGCTTTCGAAGAGCTTTATACAAGATACGAAGCGGAAGGAAGAGCCAGAAAAACTATTAAGGCTCAAGAACTTTGGTTTGCAGTGCTAGAAGCTCAGATCGAAACTGGTACGCCATATTTGCTCTATAAAGATGCTGCTAATGGTAAGAGCAACCAACAAAATCTGGGTACCATCAAAAGCAGTAACCTTTGCACTGAAATTATAGAATACACCAGCCCTGATGAAGTTGCTGTGTGTAATCTAGCTTCAATTGCTTTGCCTAGATACATCCAAGATGGTAAGTTTAATTTCGAAAAACTATACGAAATAACTTATCACATAACACGCAATCTCAATAAAATAATAGATAATAATTACTATCCAGTTGAGGAAGCACGTAACTCTAATCTTCGTCATCGTCCTATAGGTTTGGGTGTACAAGGTCTTGCTGATGTTTTCATCCTTATGCGTTTGCCATTCGAAAGTGATATGGCTAAATTGCTCAACAAAAATATCTTCGAGACGATATACTTTGCAGCAATGACTGCCAGTAAAGATCTTGCTATTGAGCAAGGTCCTTACCAAACTTTCCACGGCTCTCCTTTGTCTAAAGGTCAGTTTCAATTCGACTTATGGAATACCCAGCCGTCTGATAGGCATGATTGGGATGCACTGCGTAGCGAAGTAATGACCCATGGTGTTCGCAACTCGTTACTAGTTGCTCCTATGCCTACTGCTTCTACTTCTCAGATATTGGGCAACAATGAGTGTTTTGAACCATATACATCTAATATTTATACTCGCCGAGTATTGAGTGGGGAGTTTATTATAGTTAACAAACATTTATTGAAAGATTTGGCTGAATTGGGCTTGTGGAACAATAGTATCAAAAACAGGATAATTGCTGCTAATGGTTCTATTCAACACATAGACGAAATACCAGCTAACATAAAAGAACTGTACAAAACCGTTTGGGAAATCAAGCAACGCAACTTGATAGATATGGCTGCCGATAGAGGTGCGTATATCTGCCAGTCGCAATCGCTCAATTTGTTTGTAGATAGTCCTACCATGTCGAAACTTACTTCCATGCACTTCTACGCTTGGAAGAAAGGACTCAAAACGGGTATGTATTATTTACGTACGCAAGCAGCAGCACAAGCCGTTCAATTTACAGTAGAAAAACAAGGCAGTAAAGAAATTGAACCTGTTTTGCCATCTGCGACAGCAATTACAGAAAACAATGACATAGACGATATAACTACAGAATACGCAGGTCCTACTTGTAGCATGGAAGAAGGTTGCATTACTTGTAGTTCATAAGATATTGTTGGTTTTACTTACATTTGAATACCGCCTCTTTCGATTGTTTATACTTTCAAAGGAGGCGGTTTTTTGTTTTCGTTTTTTTGGTCCAGGAACTTCCCAAGTGTCATTTATTAGATATTGATGCTGATTTAATAAAGATGGAAGGTACAATTGACATCACATTCAATTATTGCAAAAATGCACGACATAAATAGTATCCATATACCCGACGCAGTTCAATATATTAATTTTATTCGTTGTAATCGATATCCAGATTGTATTTTGAAAGGAGACCTGACAGGTTAAGGGCTGAAAAACGGGCTTTTTTCAGTTTGTTGTTATCTGGGTCTAGATTGAAGTTGAGTGCTGTACGAAAATCAGCTTTTTCAAGTATAGATTGTAAAAAGCGGGTGCCGGTCATATCGCACTGCTGAAATTGTGCTGCTGTTAGGTCGGCGGTTTCAAAATCTACTTCTTTAAGTGAACAGTTAATAAACGGGGTTTTGCGGAGTTTGGTGCCATAAAACACTGAATAATCGAGTGTGCAATCTTGGAAATGAAATGAAAACAAAAATTTGTTGCATTTGGTGAAGTCAACACCCATCACTTTCGATTGTACGAATTTTGCATCTTTAAATCCTGTTCCTACTACAATGCACAATGAAAAGTTGCACTGAGTAAAGTGACAATCTACAAAATCGTTGTGGCTAAGTATACTTTTGGTGAAGTCGCAATTTAGAAAGCGGCAATTGTTAAACTCCCGGTTTTGTAGTGTTTCACCTGCATAGTTGACATTGGTAAAGGTTTTGTCTGTATGTGTTATGGGTAGATCGTCTTGCGTGGGCATGATAAATGGAGTGAAAGTACAGGGTGCAATTTCGTTTTTTTATGCATAGTAGTGTCCAACACTTTGGTGTTAAAGTGTTGTTGTGATTTTTATTAGGGGGCGGCAGTGAGATATTAAATAGGGCGCTTTGTAGCCAGAAGCAGCAATGCCCCCAAAACAAAAATTATCAGAACAGGATTATAGTACAGTGCCTACCTAACAACGGTAAATACTTGCTGAGTAGATAGGGTGCCGCTAGTATAAGTGGCGGTGTAGGTGCCTATGGGCAACTGATGTAAGCTGATGGTGTGGGTGGTGGTGCCGATAGGAATGGGTGTGGCGATATACTGACGACCAGAAACATCTGTAATATATACAATAGCAGGTGCTGGGTGGTGGAGCGGTAAGGATAATGTAAGTGACTGATTGACAGGATTTGGGAATAGAGTAAATGAAGTGGTGGGTGATATAGATGTAACATAGGTGGTGGGTGTGCCAGGCTGCACACGGCGAATAACATAAGCAGCCTCGCCGATATAAAGACGATTGGTACGGTCGAAAATAATACTGGAGGGGAAGGAGATTTTGGCAGTATCGGCAAGACCATAGTCACCACTGTACCCAGATGTACCTGTACCTACAACGGTATTAATGATGCCAGAGGCGGCTATTTTTCTGATAACATGATTCCACGAGTCGGCAATATACAATGCCCCTGTGGTGTCTATGGCTACTGACGATGGGCGGTTGAGGTTGGCTGCCGTGGCTGTGCCGCCATCGCCGGTGTAACCCGATACGTTGCTGCCGGCTATGGTAGTGACTATACCAGCAGTGTCTATTTTGCGAATAACATGATTTCGGCCATCGGCAATGTAGAGATTGCCTGTGAGGTCTGTACACATACCGTCAGGCGAGTGAAAAGCGGCTGCCGATGCTGGGCCGCCATCGCCACTATAGCCACCTATGCCAGGTGTGCCCGCAATAGTAGTGATGATGCCCGAGGGGTTTATCTTGCGGATAACGTGGTAGAAATCTGTAATAAATATATTGCCAGCGGTATCGGTGGCTATGCGCTGAGGATAAGAAAGTTGTGCGGCAGTAGCAGGACCAGCATCGCCGCTGTAACCATTGGTGCTATTGCCAGCAAAGGTGGTGATAGTGCCAGCGTTGTCTATCCGGCGAATGACGTGGTTGTTTTGGTCGGCAATGAATAGATTTCCCCATTTGTCGAGTGCTATTCCCCTTACGAAATTGAATGTGGCAGCAGTTGCCGGACCGCCATCGCCTGTGTAGCCAGAAGTGCCCGTACCAGCAATGGTAGTGATAGTGCCACTAGTATTGACCCTGCGAACAACATTGCTATTAAAATCACTGAAGTAAATATTGCCAGCGGTATCAGTGGTGAGATAAGAAGGACCATTGAGCGCTGCTGCCGAAGCAGGACCACCATCGCCGGTGTAGCCACCATGCCCCACACCAGCGAAGGTGATGATAATTTGGGATGTAGCATCGTGGCTGATGAAGGCAAGAGCAATGAAAAAGGTCGAATAGGTGAGTGATTTTATCATAATTGAGCAAGATTAAAAGAGATGCAACACATCGCTAATATTAAGACGTAATATAGTAATGACAATCTTTGGTGAGTGTATGGAATAATATTTGGGGTTAGTGTTTAGGGATGTTGTGTTCAAACGTATGCATCATGATTTTACCGAGAAAAGACAATAGCTCACCGAAAACATGCTAAGTGGCCAAAGTAGTGGTGTAACTTTGCGTTTTTGCTGAATATATAGCAACAATACAACTAAATGGCCCGAAGGAAAGAAACAATTGGCGAAGAATCGCCAAAAGCTAAGATAACGAAGGAGTCACTGAAGGAAGCAACCATGATATTTAAATATCTACGCCCCTACAGGACAAAATTTATAACAGGATTATTTTTTATCACTCTGTCTACGGGCACCATAATGGTATTCCCGTTTTTGCTGAAAAAACTAATTGATAGTGCACACGGTAGCCTAAGTGGCGCTGGAGAAGGATTGCCACTGCCCCCAATGATGGCTAGTATCATCAACGCACTCAATCTGGATAGTTTAGGTGCAACATCTTTTTCGCCAGGTGTCATAGCAGTGACCATGATACTGGTATTGGCGTTTCAAATGATATTTTCGTTTATGCGCATCTACTTGTTTACGTATGTGGGCGAACATGCCGTGGCAGACATGCGTCAGGATATATATAAGCGAATGATAATGATGCCGATGAACTTCTTTGCGCAGAGCAGAGTGGGAGAACTATCGAGCAGGATAACAGCAGATGTGAGCCAAATACAAGATGCTGTTACCGGTCTGTTAGCAGAACTGCTACGAGGAGTATTGACAATGATAGGGGGTATAATACTCATTTTACTTATTAGCCCTAAAATGACAGCACTAATGCTATCTGTTGTGCCAGTAGTGGTAGTTATTGCATTAATATTTGGGCGGTATATCCGTAAAATGTCGAGGAAGGCACAGGATCAGTTGGCAGAATCGAACACTGTCGTGCAGGAAACTCTACAGGGTATCAGTAATGTGAAAGCATTCTCTAATGAGTGGTATGAACTGGGCAGGTATCAAAAAAATATAAAAGAAGTAGTGGACACTGCTATTAAAAATGGCAGGTTCAGAGGACTGTTTGTGTCTTTTATGTTGTTTAGTGTGTTTGGGGCTATAGTGCTGGTGGTGTGGTATGGTGCAGGACTTATGCAAGCGAAACAGCTGTCGTTTGGAGATTTGACAGCATTTGTTGTGTACACCGCGTTTTTGGGTGGTACAATGGCTGGTTTTGCAGAGTTGTTTAGCCAGTTGCAAAAGACACTGGGTGCTACTGCTAGGGTGCGCGAATTGCTGAAGGAGGAGATAGAAATAGTATCGGACACGGCGGTAATGGTGCAAGATGCCTACAAACTGAAAGGAGATGTGGAGCTGAAAAATGTAGCTTTTAGTTATCCATCTAGAAAGGAAATTACAGTAATCAAGGACTTAAGCTTACATGCTCAAAGAGGACAACAGATAGCCATAGTGGGCCCGAGTGGTGCAGGTAAGAGTACCATAGTGTCGTTGTTGCTGCGGTTTTATGAGCCAGATAAGGGCAGTATATTATTTGATGGAAAACCTGCTACAGATATACCGCTATCGCAACTGAGAAGACAATTGGCACTGGTGCCACAGGATATCTTGCTGTTTGGCGGAACGATATTTGAGAACATTGCCTATGGTAAGCCAGATGCTACCGCCGAAGAAGTAAAAAATGCTGCCAGACAAGCCAATGCAGACGAGTTTATATCTAAGTTTCCAGAGGGATACCAGACTTTGGTAGGGGAGAGAGGCATAAAACTGTCGGGCGGGCAAAGGCAGCGCATAGCGATAGCCAGAGCCATACTGAAGAATCCGGTAATATTGCTGCTAGATGAGGCTACTAGTTCGCTAGACTCAGAGTCGGAGTCGCTGGTGCAAGATGCACTGCAGAACCTGATGAAGAACCGAACTTCGTTTGTGATAGCGCACCGTTTATCAACCATCAGAAGTGCCGACCAGATACTGGTGGTGGAAGATGGCAAGATAAAAGAAGCAGGTACCCATCAGGAACTGATAGCTATAGAGGACGGACTATACCGAAACCTGAATAAGCTACAATTGTTTGAGGCATAAACTCCAATAACAAGTTGTTATAGGTTATAGTAGTACAATCTCTAGGTGTATTTTCCTACTTTGTGGCATAAACCGTAGTTTTTGAAAAGAAATGTAATCAGGTTTTTGTTGTGTGTGCTAACGGTATGCTTTGCAGGAGCCTTGCAGGCACAGGTGCAGTATGAGCTAAATAAGGGTTGGTATTGTGCTAAAGCAACAGGCGTACCCAAGGACGGCAAAGTGCTGTCGAAACCTAATTACCCACTCGCAAAGTGGATGCCTGCCACAGTTCCGGGCACTGTGCTTACCCAACTGCTGCTCAACAAAAAGATACCAGATCCGTTTTATGGTATGAATAACAAGCTGATACCTGATATATATGATTCAGGTAGTGCTTATTATACTTACTGGTACGCGGTAGATTTCAAAGAAGTGCCAAGATCGGGCAGTAGGGTGTGGCTGCAGCTAAGGGGTATCAACTACAAGGCAATAGTGTACATGAATGGAATGCAGGTGAGTAGCGATACTGCTATGGGCATGTATCTGCGACATAAGTATGATATAACCAAATACCTAGCTAAAGATGGCAAAAACAGACTGGCTGTCAAGGTCTATCCGCCAGACCATGTAGGTAACCCTAACGGTGGGCAGGGTGGTGATGGCGTGATAGCCAAAAATGTAACCAACCAATATGTTGCTGGCTGGGACTGGATACAGCCTATACACGACCGCAACACCGGAATATGGGACAAAGTAATTGTAGAAAAAACGGGCAATATAGATGTATATGATGTGCATGTGGTGACTCATGTGCCTGGCAAGCGCAGCAACAGTGATACACAACAACCAGCAACTATTTCTGTAAGTGCATGTGCCTATAATGCTGGTAATAAAACTATTGCAGGTAAACTAGTATATGAAATAGATGGGCATCATATAGAAGAAAGACTAAAACTAGCTAGCGGTGAAAGGGTGCAAAAAACGTTGCCTGTATGTACGCTCAATAATCCCAAACTATGGTGGCCTAATGGTTATGGCCACCAATACCTATATGAACTGAAAGTGCAGTTTGTAGCTGATAGCGCTGGTCTGCAGGACGAGGAGCATATAAATGTAGGTGTAAGAGAGATTACTACTGCATGGAATATGCAGACACAGAGTAGAGAGCTGTATGTAAATGGAGCGCGATTACTAGTGAAGGGGGCTAACTGGATAGCGAGTGATGCTATTATGCGATGCACCAACGAACGTTATGAAGCTGAAGTGCGGTACCACAAGGAGATGAACCTAAACATGATACGTGTGTGGGGTGGTGGGCTAACGGAAAGACCAGAGTTTTATGATGCATGTGACAAATATGGACTGCTAGTCATGCAGGACTTCTGGATAACAGCTGACTGTAACGGTAGGTGGTACGATGCCTTTAAAAAGGATGATACTACTACCAGAAGATTGTATCCCTTGGATCATGAATTATGGTTAGCAACGGCAGCAGACCAAATATCCATGTTGCGCAACCATGCATCGCTAGCTATTTGGTGTGGAGGAAATGAGATTCGTCCTCCAGCTGATATATTAAAAGTCCTCAAAGATTCACTATTGCCAGCTTTGGATGGGACCCGGTATTTTTTTGAATACTCCAATCATGATAGTATGTCACTGAAGGCGCATGATGGCCCATATACAATACAGAAGGATAGATATTTTTGGGAGCATAGGTCTTACGCGTTTAATTCAGAAGTGGGATCCGTGGGCGTAGGTGATGTGGTATCACTGGAGCGTTTTATACCCAAAGAAAATAGGGTAATGCCCTACTATGACACTGTCCGCAGAAAATGGGTAGCAGATTCGGTGTGGGAGTATCACAAGTACAGCAGTTACGATTCGGCTGTGATGGTTTACGGTGCGCCAAAGGATGTAGCTGATTTTTGTAGAAAGGCGCAATTGGTGAATTACAATCAATACAGAGCACTGATGGAAGGTGTAGTGTCTAAAATGTGGGAATGGTACACTGGTGTCTTAGTTTGGAAAACCCAAAACCCATGGACCGCTATGCTGGGGCAAATGTATGATGTATATCTGGACCCAAATGCTGGGCTATACGGACTGCAGGCAGGTGCCAAACCAGTGCATATCATGTATAGGCATTACGGAAAGCGATGTGTACTAATATCCAACACCAGTTCCGAAGAAATAGATGATGCCTGGGTGCGCTGTACTGTATATGATGTTACCGGAAGTGTGAAGCTGAGCTTCGAAAACAGGCTATCATTGTTGATGAAGGATCAATGTATCGAATATAAATGCTTTAACGACGAGGAATTGAAAGCAGCTGGAATAGGTGAAAAAGGCTGTTTTATGAGTCTGCAAGTGGTAGATGCAACTAAAACAAATGTGGTGGATGACAACTTGTATTGGTTGCGAGATAAAAATGAAAGCTATGCGTGGTTAAAAGAATTAAAGCCAGTGAAAGTGCAGGTAACCGCGAAAGCTGATACTAATGGACAAATCGCCGTAACAATTACTAATGACACTAAGAATGGTATTGCCTTCTTCAATAGGGTATATGTCGTAGACAAAAATACCCATAAACGAATATTGCCATTACACACTAGCACAAATTATGTATCTGTAATGCCTATGAGTACTAAAGAGCTGACAGTGAAGTGCGAAGATGTATCGAATATGCAGATATGTTTAGAGGGATGGAATACCGGTACAGAATACACCGAAATACAGAGGTGAATAGAATAATACAGAATAGATATTTAGCTGCTGGGTGTATGTGTAAGAGATAGTTTTTATCTACCTTGCAATAGCTATTGGGCTGATTAACGTGTCCATTTTCTTAGGATAAATTATTAATACTAAAGTATGAAAAGAATAATAGTTGCATTGATGTTGGCGTTTCCAGCAAGTGCTTTTGCTCAGAAATCCGACCCTAACATGGGCATTATACCTGCGCCAGTATCGGTAGATAAAGGAAAAGGAGTGTTTAAGTTTACCTCAGAAACGATAGTAATGGTAGACTCGCCCAATCATAAAGCAATGCGTTTTTTTGCAGAATATCTTCGTAAATCCAATCTTGCATTGAGCGTTACAGATATGAGTAGTCTCGACAAGAAAAAGGTAAATACGAATAAGACTATTATGTTATCTCTCAATTTCAAGGGCGATTTACCTCCTGAAGGGTACGAATTGAAGATTACCGAAAATAATATCGAGCTAAAGGGTAGGGGCGCAGGTATGTTTTATGGTATACAGACCCTAATTCAGCTAATGGAAAAAGGAAGTATTGGAGATGCTACCATACCATGCGGAACTATAAAAGACTACCCTAGGTTTTCATACAGGGGTATGCATTTGGATGTGTCTAGGCACTTTTTTGATGTAGCTTTTGTCAAAAAATACATAGACGTGATGGCTATGTATAAACTCAATAATTTTCATTGGCACCTCACTGATGACCAAGGATGGCGAATAGAAATAAAAAAATACCCTAAGCTGACAGAAGTAGGTAGCAAAAGAGCACAAACAAAGATTGGTCGTGCCGCAGGACCTACAAGTGTTGCCGACCTATATGACAATACACCTCATGGTGGCTTCTATACTCAGCAAGAAGTATCAGAAATTGTAGACTATGCTACTGCCAGATATATCAATGTGATTCCAGAGATAGAGCTTCCTGGTCACTCATTGGCAGCACTTGCCGCATACCCTGAGTGGAGCTGCGATGCAGCCAAAACCTACAAAGTAGGTGAAACCTGGGGCGTTTACGACGACGCATTTTGCCCTACTGAGCAGACATTTAATGCCCTTTATGACATACTGAGGGAGGTTATGGAGTTGTTTCCGAGTAAGTATATACATATAGGTGGCGATGAGTGCAATAAAGTATCATGGAAAAAATCACAGTTTTGTAGAGAGTTGATTGCAGAACAAAAGCTAAAAAATGAGGAGGGTTTGCAGAGTTATTTTATTGGCAAAATCGAAAAATTTGTAAACAATCAAGGCAGGCAGATAATAGGTTGGGATGAAATACTAGAAGGTGGATTGGCTCCGAATGCTACCGTAATGAGCTGGAGGGGTGAAAAAGGTGGAATAGCTGCTGCGCAATTAGGGCACGATGTGATAATGACCCCAGGTAGTGGCGGTCTTTATTTCGACCACACACAAAGTAAATCTAGCCAAGAGCCATTAAGCATCGGTGGTTTCGCACCATTAGAGAAGGCATATAATTACGACCCCATACCTTCTGTGCTAAATGAAGCGCAACAGAAAAGGGTGATAGGTGTACAAGCAAACTTATGGACCGAATATATAGCTACAACAGGTAAAGCAGAATATATGTTACTACCAAGAATGCTATCGTTAAGCGAAACTGCATGGACCCCAAAAGACAAAAAAGATTATAAAAACTTTTCTGAACAACGCATACCCCGCCATCTGCTCCTTCTAGATCAGGCTGGCTACAATTATAGAGTACCAGTACCTTTAGGCGCAGGAGACAGTGTGCTAAAGGGCAATAAATTCAGGATAGAATTACTCCCTCCAGTCACAGGTGCCAAGATATACTATACCATTGACGGGCACGAACCTACCGAAAACGACATGGTGTATACTGCACCAGTAGACTTTACTGTCCCTGAAAGAAACACTATAATATTTAAAAGTATAGCTATAACTGCATCAGGAAAAAGAAGCATAGTGAATACTGTTAAAATGGAGAATTAGTTATTGAATAATGAATCAAGTAACAATGCCAATACATTGATTATCAATGTATTGGCATTGTTCGTTTATTGTTAATTCCTGCTGTACGCTTACAACTGAGTTTGTGTGGGATCTGTTTATTGCTCCTGTTGATCAACTGTTGTGTAACAAACATTAAAAAGGGGCAAAGAAAGTTAATCTTTGCCCCTCTGATTACAATAGGTAACGAATATTAATTGCCTAAGTATGTTTTCAGTAATTGACACCGACTAGCTGTGCGCAATTTTGTTATTGCTTTGTCCTTTATCTGGCGAACACGTTCGCGAGTAAGTGAAAACTTTTCACCTATGTCTTCCAAACTCATTGGGTTAGCCACACCTATACCAAAGTATAGTTTTATAACATCGCGCTGACGATCTGTAAGTGTACTTAGCGAACGTTCAATTTCGCATCTCAATGACTCACCATGATATAACTCCGAATCAGCTGAATCAGAGTTTGGATTTTCCAGTACATCTAGAAGCGTATTATCCTCGCTGTCTACAAAGGGCGCATCTACAGATACGTGCCTCGCTGCTACACCTAATGTTGTCTCTACCTCTTCAGTGCCTATCTCCAGCAGTTCTGCAAGTTCCTCAGTAGATGGCTCACGTTCAAACTCTTGTTCAAGTTGTGAATAAGCTTTACTGATTTTATTAGATAGACCTACTTTGTTAAGCGGTAGACGCACAATACGCGATTGCTCAGCAAGTGCTTGCAATATAGACTGGCGAATCCACCAAACTGCATAAGAAATGAATTTGAAACCTCTGGTTTCATCAAAACGTTGAGCAGCTTTAATAAGCCCCAAATTACCCTCGTTTATTAGATCGCTTAACGACAGCCCCTGATTCTGATATTGTTTGGCTACCGATACTACGAACCTAAGATTCGCTTTGGTAAGTTTTTCAAGTGCATACTGGTCGCCCTGCTTTATCCTGATGGCGAGTTGTACTTCTTCTTCTGGCGTGATCAAATCAACTTTACCGATTTCCTGAAGATATTTTTCTAGAGATTGGCTCTCACGATTCGTAATTGATTTCGTGATCTTTAGCTGACGCATAGACATAGGCAATGAATTGAGTGGTTTGAAAAAATTAACTCACAACTAATAGCATCAATGAAAGTTGACATTATACTTACAAAACTAAGGGTCTTATCAATCCAACCCAAAAAAAATTATGATTGCCTTAACAACAAAACCTTATATGATCTAGATGGTGTAATAAAATATCTAAAACAAACACGAAATAAATTTTGATTGTAGTTGCATTTTTTTATTATTGCACCCAACTAATAACTAGAGAACAGCACAACGATGAGTAAAAAGAAAATAATGTACTCTGTGGAGTTTCCGATACGTTGCTCACCCAACATTTTATACGAGTTTTTGTTTACGCCCGTAGGCTTGCAAGAGTGGTTTGCAGATAAAGTTGACCAAAGAGATAGTAATTACTATTTTTCCTGGAACGGCAGTACTGATACCGCCCAGCTTTTGGAGCATGTTGAAAACGAATTTGTTCGTTATCGCTGGGATCACTATTCTAATGATGAGTTCTTTGAATTCAGCATTGAGCAAAGTCCTGTAACAAATGAAACAATACTCAGAATCACTGACTTCGCAGACAAGGCTGATGTAAAAGATCAGGAAAGACTTTGGAGCTCACAAGTACATGACCTCAAGCACAGAATAGGAGCATAATGTAATTCTACATCATTTAATAATCTATTGCAGTCTTCGCTGCGGTAATGGGTGATGTTTTTTATAGTTTTTCAAACCCTCAATCCGTATCAACGATACGGATTGTTTTTTTCGAATGAAAAGTTAATGCTACCAGCCGTTAGATTAAATAGCTTATGTTTTATGTACGTTTGCAACTACAAACAACGCCTAATTGATTAAGAAGCTCGACATATTGCTGGTACGAAGTTTTATCGGGCCTTTCATTGTTACATTTTTTGTATCACTGTTTGTGCTAATGATGCAGTTCTTTTGGCTGTATATGGATGAAATGATAGGTAAAGGTGTAGGAGCCCTTTTGTTACTTCAGCTTCTAGTATATATATCTACAACTTTAGTACCCTTAGCATTACCCTTGGCTGTATTGCTGTCTTCTATAATGACATTTGGCAACATGGGTGAAAATTTCGAGCTCGTTGCCATCAAATCCTCAGGTATATCCCTGCTCCGGTTTATGCAGCCATTGTTTATTTTCATTCTTTTTGTATCTGGTTTGGCATTTGTGTTTGCCAATAATGTTATTCCTGTAGCCAATCTGAAAGCACTCTCACTACTCTATGATGTGCGCAACTCTAAGCCTACCCTAAATATACGAGCAGATCAGTTTAATAATGACATACAAGGATACTCAATTAGGGTAGGTAGCAAGGATAAAGATGGTAGGGTAATAAGAGATGTGATGATCTATGACCATAGCGATATGGTAGGCAACAACAAGCTGGTTATGGCCAAAGAAGGTGAAATGATAGCTACACCAGACAAGCAAAGGTTGATATTCCGGTTAAAAGACGGTTGGCAGTATCATGAAGGTTATGAAAACGGTGCGCATAATTTTACCCAAATAAGAATGCACTTTGATGAGTGGGATAAAGTGTTTGATTTGTCAGGGTTTAAGTTTACCCGCAGCAACGAAGACGGTTTTAAGAATGCCAACCAAATGATGAATGTGGCTCAACTTGTGGAAAATATTGATAGTTTGAAGAAGAATCAGCAACACAGTGCTGCTAACATTAATTCCTACTTGGCACCCTACCTCATACTAGAAACCCAAAGCAAGGAAGGCGATAGAATGAAAATTGCACTTGCTGAAAAAGGATACAACACCAGAGATTATGACAGCAGTTTTGTGGAATTAATAGCTGATTCTTTGAGAAAACCAGTACTGCAAGCTGTTATAAACAATGTTAGGAACTTTAAATCGCTGATGGATGTTACAGCGCTTGACTACAAACTACAGACTGAAAACTATTTGAGATACGAGATAGAATTGCATCGGAAATTTACACTTTCATTTGCTTGTTTACTTTTGTTTTTAATTGGTGCTCCATTAGGTGCTATTATCAGAAAAGGTGGTTTGGGCATGCCGCTGGTTATTGCTGTTGCTTTTTTTGTCGCATTTCACATACTTAATATATCTGGTGAAAAATTAGCCAAAGCTGAGTCAGTAGCCCCTTGGTTAGGAATGTGGATGTCATCAATTGCACTGTTGCCTGTTGCTTTTGTGCTAATAAAAGCTGCTAGAAATGATTCAAGGGTTTTTACCGCAGACTGGTACAAAAAAATGTATCGGGCAGTAACTGACCGATTAAACAAAAAACAAAACATAGAAAATCAAAAACAGAGTGGGCAGCAATAAGCGTCACATATTTAACCCATTTTTTGTCTATCCATTTTTGGTTTGGCTCATTGTTGGTGCTTTTTTAATCAACAATTATAGTAAGGAGTTTCTATTCTTTTTCGTCAATTCGCGTCACACTCGTTTTCTAGATGCTTTAATGTATCGCATTACTCATTTTGGGCAAGCAGAGGTAGTGGTGCCTGTCTTACTATTGTTACTAATTATTCCTTCGTATCGAAATTGGTGGTATCTAATTGTTGCTATAGTTTGCAATGTAGTTCCTATGCTAACACAACAGGGAATGAAAGCTTGGTTTGATGAGCCACGACCACTAAAGTACTTTTCTGATGCCTTATGGATACATAAATTACCCCATTGGCCATCATTGTACCACCATAGTTTCCCATCGGGTCATACGGAGGGCGCATTTAGCTTTTTTTGCTTTTTATCATTATTGCTATATCCCTCACATCGCCCTTGGGCAGTTGTTTTTTTTGTTTTAGCATTGTCGGTAGCGTACTCACGACTGTATCTGGCAGCGCACTTTTTTGCAGATGTTTACATGGGTAGTATTGTAGGGGTAATAGTTACGACTATATGTTTTGTCATCATGAACGGATATTTGGGAAAGAAAATAAAGTGGGCAAAACCACTACAATGAGAAATAGACCTACTAAAAATCAAAAACTCATCCCAAAACCAAATTCAGCTAGCTCCGCGGTAGATAAGTGAGTTTTTAGAAACGCACATAGGTAGGCTTCTTTTATAGGTCCATGTTCGCGCTGGGTGATGTAATAGTTGCCACCTATTTTCTGATATACTTTTCCTTGTGTTTGAAAGGCTTGTCGCAGGTAATAACCAGCTTGCAGCACTACACCTAACCTACCTAACAAGAATTCATTTCCAGCTAGTACGGCGGTTTTGTAGGAGTTTTTGTATTCAGTGCCTGGTTCCACAAAAGAGTTGTTCCGCAAAAAAGCATAGATCTGCTGATGATAGGAATAGTCGAGCCCGAAAAACATCTTGTTTTTGCCTATCCACCTTTTGCTTGCAAGTACTGTCGCTAGGTAGATAGGATAGGATGGACCTAGTGGTGCGTTCGACTGATTATAACCCATAGTTAGCCTGAATTGTGCCAGCCATCGATTGGACAGATGAGGTAAATCATGAGTAATTCGTTGTGGTGAAGAGGTGACAGGGTAATACTTGATACCCACATGCCCACCCCACATATTAATACCCAGATTGGGTTGATGAAATGAAGCATTGGAGATATGTGAGAAATTCAGACCTGCTTGTAAATCCCAATGGTCGTTCACATGGTAACGCACATCTGTAAGAAACGAAGCATAATCGTTCAGGTGGCTACCTATAGCATTGTTTAGTGTGTCGATAGGGGAACGTCGCTGATATTTGCGGGTTACATAGCCAGCGCCATCACCTATTCTCACAGTCCATTGTAGTTTGTTGCCGGTAATGATGGGTATTTCAATGTTAGGGTAAATACTGTAACACCTGCCATACAGCGAATCCATACCATAATTCGTGTAAGCAAATGCAATCCCTATTACAGGGTAACGCCTCCGTTGGTGCCATTGCTTTTTACCGAATGTCTTCCATTGTAGATTTATATCAACCGCTGTTGATTGGTCAGGTACAGGTAGCTTGAATCTTTCTGTATGTTTTATCACTTTACCACTCATTGCATTGGTTTCTATACAGAAACCAGAGAGTGGTTTGCTGGTCTGAGCTATGCCTTTGATAGTCAGAAAAAAAAGAAAGAATGTGTTTATAGTATATCTCAACAGCATAAGACGGTGCAACAAATATAATTGCTAGAATCGTCGTTTTCCTTATTCCAGATTTTATTTTTAAGAAAACATCACATTTTTTGTAACACAAAATGCAGTTACTAGTCAACTTCACTAGCATGTATTTTATAATTAATTCGATTTTATTGGCGCAACAGACAAAATAGGTAAAAGATGAACTTTTAAGGTCTCATGCATAACGAGATCTATCTCACGCGTCTGCTTCTTGCATGCAGATTCGCAATAGCATTATCAATCTTTACCTGAAAAGATAAAATGCCTCAATCAACAAATCCTTCTTGTGTTTTTCTAATTGGTTTTCAGATTCGTGATAACATCATAAATGGCTGTTTTATTACCTCACAAAGTTTTGTTGCTGGAATTATGTCTCTGCCTTTGTCGGTCGAATTTTAATGCAGTATTATTTATTGAATACTTTGACGGCGTAGGGTATATATTTATATATCGATTGGCTTTTCTCATTAAAAGTTGTTAACTTTACTTAGCTATACGACCATGAGTATACCAAAGTTAATTTTGCCTGTTGTAGCGGGTGTGATGTCTGGCATGATTTTGCAGGTGTTAGGAGAGAGAGGGATTCATGCAATGTACCCTATGCCTACTAGTTTCGGTATGTCTGGCAGGGAATCTTCAATCTTGTTTTTCAGTCAAGTATCTTCCAGTTTTTATTTTTTGATGTTATTAAATATTGCTCTTGTGTCAACTTTGGCAGGAGTAATATCTACACTCGTTTACTCAAAACCGTCCTCGATTCCAGCTTTTATTGTTGGTCTCGTTATTAGTTTGGGTGAGGTTTTTACGATAACTAAACTGGATGGTAACCCAGTATTCTTATCTGTATTATCTGTATTACTCCATTTGCCTTTGTCTTGGTTGGGGTATTATGTCACGAAAAAGTATTTTCTAAAATATTTAAACACAGAAAGCAAGTAAAATATTTTATATGATGAGTTTTACAAATCGTATTGCTGTAGTTGCGTTCTCTTTATCGGCTTTGATATCAACTGAAGCAGTGTATGCCCAACAGCGAAATACTGAGCAAGTAGTCCTGAGCGAAGAGAGAAATAGTATAGACAATTCTCTTAAGTCTATGTCATTTGGCCCATCAGCTTCTTGGAAGTTAGGACAAGAGCAAGAACTATTCAACAATTATTTGGGAATTGTATCTGGCGATAAGTTACAATTGGCATTCAAAAATGAAACCAAAACGAAAAGTAATACTACTGTGCGAAGGTATGTGCAGTATTACAAAGGACTGAAAGTGGCTCATGGAGGTTACACAGTAACTGCTAAAGATGAAAAGATTAGCTTCATCACAGGCAATTTTTTCAAACCTACCTCTGATTTATCTTCTTCTCCATTACTAAACGAATCTACTGCATTTTCAAAGGCACTTGCTTTTGTAGGTGCAACAAAATATAAATGGCAAAATCCTATCGAGGAAGCCCATATAAAATCAGAGTATAACAAAAACGATACTACCTATTTACCCAAAGGCAAACTAGTATGGGTAGAAGATAAAAGGTCTGGTACAAATGATAGAAAACTACACCTTGCATATTCTTTCGATATATATGCCGACGAACCAATGAGTAGGCAAGATGTGTATATCGATGCTACCGACGGTCACGTTTTGTTTGTAAATCAATTAATAAAACACACATCGGCATCTGGTGCTTCGCGCTATAGTGGTATAGTTCCATTCCAAACAAGTTTTGTCGGCGGCACATACAGATTGTATGACTCTACAAGAGGAAATGGGGTGTACACGCGCAATATGAATAATGGTACTAATTATGGCACAGCTAGTCAGTTCACAAGTGTTACCAATACCTGGCCAAGCGCCCCAATTGACAATGTTGCACTAGATGCACACTGGGGTGGTGAGGTAGTATATGATTACTTTCAGTCTCAGCATGGTCGCCTTAGTTGGGATGGTTTAAATAGCACTCTGTTTCAGTATGTACATTATAGCACAAATTACAATAATGCATTTTGGAACGGAGTATCAATGACCTATGGCGACGGTTCGGGTATTGCTGCTGGTGGTTTTTCTCCACTTACTAGCCTTGACGTCACAGCCCATGAGGTGGGACATGGAGTATGTCAGGCAACATGTGACCTTGTATATGAAAGTGAAGCGGGTGCATTAAATGAAGCATTCAGTGATTGCTGGGCTGCTACTATTGAGCATTGGGCAAATCCATATGAATCAGACGCTATGCCTAAAGCTGCGTGGGACATAGGTGAAGAAATAGGAACAGAGCCTCTGCGCAGTATGAATGCACCGCTTTTACAAGGTCAGCCAGACACATATGGTGGTACTAACTGGTTCAATGTGGTAGGTTGCACCCCATCAGGTGGTAATGATTATTGTGGAGTGCACCGTAATAGTGGGTTAATGAACTACTGGTATTACTTGCTTGTAAATGGAGGCACAGGTACTAATGACCTAGGTAATAGCTACATAGTAAATGCTTTGGGATGGACAAACTCAGCAACAATATTGTACGAAACAGAGTTGGTTTTGTCTACAACAGCCACCTACATGGACTGTAGAACTGCTTCTATCAATGTGGCAAATACTCTGTTTGGACCATGCTCACCAGAAGCTCAGAGTGTAACAAGCGCTTGGTATGCAGTAGGAGTTGGACCCAACTACGTACCATGTGCACCGCAAATAGCGTTTACCAGAACTACAATTAGAGTAAATGAAGTAGTGCCCGGAGTTGCTTGTCCTGCTACAAAAACAATAAACATTGGTTTGAAACCAAATGGTCCGGTTATTGCAGGAGGAAGCCCAGTGGCTAATCTTGTTGTGGTTGGTTCTTCCACTGCTGTTGCTGGTATCGACTACACTTTGAGTGCATCTTCAGTAACTTTTCCTGTCGGAGATACATCTACCAGATTTGTAACAATGACAATATTTGATGATGGAGATGTAAATGACGACAAACGCCTAGATCTAGCGTTTACTGTTACCCCAATGGGAAGTGGCGCAGTAGTTTCTCCGTTCAATGATTCTTTGACCGTGTTCATTGATAACAACGATAGCATACCATATACTGGCAGGGTAGTATATCCTACTACCAATGTAGGGACTCCAGTGCCGTGCGATTTCACTTCGCCATTTGCAGGCAGACAGCGTAGGTCTAGGATGCAATACTTATTGTATGCCAGCGAATTGCAAGCTGCTGGAGTGGTGCCACGAGTACCCATCAGTCAGTTGTCGTTAAATGTGATTTCTAAAGGTTCTACTGCACCGTTTGTAGGTTTTACAGTTAGCTTGGCTAACACAGCAGTACCCGATTTGTATGCTGCTTTTGTAACAGCTGGTCTTACCCAAGTTTATACTGGCAATTTTACTACCTATGTTGGTATGGACTCAATTAATTTTAATACTGGTACGTTTACCTGGGACGGTGTTAGTAATGTAGTTGTTCAGTTTTGTTATGGTATGAATGCTGCTACATTTGGTGCCAATGATGTCGTATCTGGTGTGCAGCAGGGCGAATTCATAATTGGAGATTACAACACTACAAACACAGGAACAGGTACTGGTTGTTCTCTAGGTTTTAGTACAGGCAACAGATCTGTTGTGAGGCCAATTATTAGATTCAAACAAATAGTAGCACCATCAGCTATTGAGACTACAGCTGCCAGCACTCGAGTAATAAATGTAAAAACCGGTGACGAAGTTTACTTCTATAGTCCGGCTGATACACAGGTTATAGCAGGCATTCAAGGTATGGATAATAACCTGGGTTGTGTTACTGCTAGTGTGTCTCAACAAGGCAACGGTGTTACAGCAGCTACATTCTCTCCTATCAACAGATCGTTAAAGGAAATATCAATTACTCCAACCATAAATGGTAACATTACCACCTATGAAGTAACTATGTACATGACAACTGCTGAATTAGCAGGCTTGCCTCCATCGTCATTTATGTTGCTTAAAACTATTTCTGGTTCCGACGCAACACTCAATTCTACAAATTCAGTGTTAGTTACCCCCACGCTCATAATGGCTGGAAACTATGTTGGCTTTAGAGGAACATTTACTGGTTTTGGTAGGTATATGTTAGTTGATGGTCCATTGTGCAACATACCTGCCGCATCTATTACTCCTACTGGGCCTACTACTTTTTGTGTCGGAAGTGATGTGTTGATGAACGCATCTCCTACCGGGGCAGGTTTAGGATACCAATGGCAAAGAAATGGAGTAAATATCGTAGGTGCTACCTCAACGAGCTATACAGCTACCACAGGAGGAAATTATACCGTTATCGTCAATCAAAGTTTGTGTGATAGTACATCTTTGCCAATAACAGTTACATTGGATTCTGCTTATGCTGCACCTATTACTGGGTCATCTGCTGTTTGTATCGGGCAAACAACTTCTTTGTCTAGTGCCAGCATAGGAGGTGTATGGAGTAGCTCTTCAGCAGCAACAGCTACAGTTTCAGCATCAGGGGTTGTCACTGGGGTTTCGGCTGGAACTGTTACCATAACCTACACAGTAACTAATGGTTGTGGAAGTGCCAATGCATTATACACTATGACAGTGAATGCTCCTACTTCATTACCGGCTATTACTGGTACTGCAAGTGTATGTACTGGTTTTACCACTACACTAGCTAATGCTATGCCTGGCGGCGCATGGAGCACTGGTAATCCTGCTATTGCAACTGTAAACGCGGCAGGGCTAGTGTCAAGTATTTCAGCTGGAACTGCTAGTATTAGCTATTCTTACACCAACGGACTTGGATGTATTAGCAATGCAGTTCGGATAGTTACTATCAATCCTATTCCTGCTGCGTCGATCTCACCTTCAGGTACTGTAGCGATATGTACTGGCGTCAGTGCTACACTGACGGCAAGCCCAACTTCTGGTCACACATATCAGTGGCAATTGGCTGGGGTGAATATCGCAGGTGCTACGACTGGCACCTATGTTACGCCTACCGCTGGCAGTTATCAAGTAATTGTGACAAGCTCATTTGGGTGTACTGCCACTTCTAGTCCCGTTACGATTACCGTTAGTGCAGCAGCAATCGTTACCCCTTCTGTTAGCATTACCTCTTCAGGTGGTCTTACTATCTGCGCTACAACTACACCAGTAACATTTACAGCTGCGCCAGTAAATGGAGGAGCAACGCCTGCTTATCAATGGTTTGTAAATGGTTCGCCTGTTGCTGGTACAACGAATACCTATTCCTATATACCAGCAAATGGAGATATGGTCAGTGTGCAATTAACTAGTAGCGAGCTGTGTGCTATACCTGCCACGGCCACAAGTGCCATAACAATGGTTGTGAATCCTACAGTTACCCCATCTGTCAGTATAATGGCCAGCCCTAATGATACTGTTTGTACTGGTGATATGGTTACCTATTCTGCAGTTCCAATGTGGGGCGGAAGTGCGCCAGAGTATTTATGGACAGAGAATGGTATAAACGTTGCTACTGGTCCAATGTATCTTACTTGGCCGCTAAATGGTGATATTATAATATGCCGAATGACAAGTAATTATCCTTGTGTTACTAGCACAGTAGCCACAAGTGCACCATTTACTATGAGAGTGCAATCCCCAACGGTCAACACTGTTTCTGTATCGGCTAGTGCTACTGGTGCGCCAACTGGTGTTCCACTTACTTTTATCGCAGTGGCACCTAATGCCGGTCCATCTCCTACCTATCAGTGGTTTGTAAGTGGCGTTCCAATAACTGGTGCCACTAATATGACCTACACAACCAGTTCATTATCAAATGGGCAAATAGTAACTTGTATGGTTACAAGTAGTTTACTGTGTGCTAGTCCTCGTACTACCACAAGTGCAGGATTTAGTGTGAATATTACCACTGGTATAGAGCAAACTATGAATGACGGTAACAAATTGGTACTATCACCCAATCCTAATAATGGAAGGTTTGCTATTACTGGTCAGCTCTCTTCAATTGTTTCTGATCCAATAAGAGTTTCTGTTGTCAACATGCTCGGACAAACAGTGTTTTCGGGTGCAACTTTAACTCCTTCAAGTGAATTGAATATGCCAGTTGTTTTACCATCAAACATCGCATCAGGTGTTTATTTGGTGTCAGTTCAGGTGGGTGAGCAAAAGGTAGTTTTCCATGTTGCTGTCGAAAAATAATTGATGTTTTTCTTAATTATTAAGGCTGCCTATCGTGATGCATGTATCAAATAGGCAGCCTTTTTAGTATGATATAGAAGGTTTTAATTTACACCAAACCAATTGGATATGTGGCAAGAGATTAACGATAAATTGTACAGAAAATTAGTATTTTCTGATTTTAGCGAGGCTTTTTCATTTATGACTAGGGTAGCATTATTGGCAGAAAAAGCAGACCATCACCCTACATGGACCAATACATGGAACACAGTAGAAATATGGCTGAGTACTCATGATGCTGGAAATAAAATAACCGCTAAAGACCATGATTTGGCCTCAGCCATTGATAAACTCATATAGAATACAAACGGTTATCCTTCTGGGCTATCTACACGCTCTATTTTTGTTATTCCATCCAATGCGCCCAATTTGTTGCAAAACATATTGAGCTCCTCTCTGTCGTGCACAAATACCATTATCGTGCCTTCAAATATTCCATCTTTTGAGTCTATGCTCAATGAGCGCATATTCAATTTTAGCTCACCTGAAATGATATTGGTTATTTTCTGTATCACACCCACATCATCCATTCCCGTAATGCGTACTCCTGTGAGGAAAGATATTTCTTTGTTTTTAGCCCACTTTGTTTTCACTATTCTATGACCGTAGTTGGCAAGTAGCTTTGCAGCATTGGGACAATCAGTGCGGTGAATTTTTAAACCCTCACCCGATGTTACAAAACCAAAAACATCATCTCCTGGTATCGGCTGACAACATTGTGCCAGTTTGTATAATACTTTGTCTGAGCGCTCGCCGAATATCACTAGTTCTACTCCTTTTCCATGTTTTACTTTTAGTGCATCTTCGTCAACAAGTTCTTTAGTATCATTTTTTATTTCTTTTGATTGATGCTGCAATTTGTCGCCATAAAGGGTAAAGTTTTTCAAATCACTAAGGTCAACATTACTTACAGCTATAGCATAAAATAAGTCTAGTGGCGATGACTTTTTATAGTGTTGTACTAGTTCATTAATGTTGTGCTGCGATAGGGTAGTGTTCATTTTCTCCAGCCTACGCTTCAGCATGTTTTTGCCTGATTCAGCCGTTTTACGTTTGTCTTCTTTTAGGTAAGCTTTTACACCCGATTTTGCTTTTGCAGTCACCACAAACTGCAACCAATCTTCAGAAGGGTGTTGCTTAGAAGAGGTGATTACCTCTATTTGGTCACCACTATTTATTTTATGACTCAGTGGCACCAATCTATGATTCACCTTTGCACCTATGCACCGAGTTCCCAACTGTGAATGTATATCAAATGCAAAGTCTAGTGCGGTGGCTCCCATTGGTAGCACCCTCATATCACCTTTAGGGGTATAAACATATATTTCTTCGGTAAACAAGTCTAATTTGAAATCCTGAATAAAGTCTACTGTGTCAGTATTGGGACTAGCCAATACTTCACGTAAATGTTCCAAAAAGCTATCAAGCTTACTTTCTTGTGCAGTAGGAGCGCCTTCTTTGTATTTCCAATGTGCTGCTAGTCCTTTTTCTGCTATTTCATTCATGCGAGCCGTACGTATTTGCACCTCTACCCACCTACCTCCAGGCCCCATCACGGTAGTATGTAATGCTTCATACCCGTTACCCTTGGGTACACTTATCCAATCTCTTAGCCTTTCCGGATTTGGGTGATAAAAGTTTGTTATGATGGAGTATACTTTCCAGCAGTCTTCTTTTTCTCTTTCCGGTGGCGATTTTAGAATAATCCTTATTGCGAATATATCATATACCTCTTCAAATGTCACATGCTTATTTCGCATTTTGTTCCATATTGAGTGTATTGCTTTGGGTCGGCCATATATCTCAAAATCAAAACCTAAATGGGATATCTCTTCTTTAAGTGGCTTGATAAATTCGTTAATGTATCGGGTGCGTTCTCTTTTAGTCTCTTTAAGTCCACGTGTGATGTCTGTATATATATCTGGTTGTGTAAACTTGAGTGCCAGATCTTCCATTTCTGACTTTATTTCATACAAACCGAGTCTGTGAGCCAATGGAGAGTATATATAGGTAGTTTCAGAGGCTATTTTTAGCTGCTTCTCCCTATTCATACTATCGAGGGTACGCATATTATGCAGCCTGTCAGCTAGCTTTATCAATATTACCCTAGGGTCTTCTGCGAGCGTTAGTAGTATCTTTCTGAAGTTTTCTGCCTGTACAGTGCTATTTCCTCTGATGTCTACAACATTAGAAATTTTGGTAAGACCATCTATTATTTTTGACACATTGTTATTAAATTCTCTGGCTATGTCTTCCAGTGTTATTTCGGTGTCTTCGACAGTATCATGCAGGAGTGCGCATATGGCAGAAGTTACACCCAATCCTATTTCTTCTACCACTATACGTGCTACTGCCAGTGGGTGCAAAATGTAAGGTTCTCCCGATTTCCTTCTCGTGTTCTTGTGAGCCTCTACCGCCATCTCAAAGGCATGCCTGAGTAAAGACTTATCTCCCTTTTTGATATCTTGTTTGAGTGCGCGCAGAAGTGCGCGATACTCTCTCAGTATAATTTTCTTCTCTTCTTCTTCCGATTTATCATACACGCCTAGTGGGGTAGTCGATTTAATGTCCATAAGTTTTCAGATGATATTTGTGTTGCTGTAATTGTACTTTATAAGTATTGCCTATTACACTAATTTACGATAGTTTTCCCTGATTAAAAAGCAATAATTCACTCATTCTCCCAATTTTATCATTTTGCTTTTTTTAATCAGTATTCCGTAATTTTAGTTAATAATTATACGCTATGCGATTTGTTTTTTTAGTCCTTTCCCTGTCAGTGCTGGTATTATCTGCAACTGCGCAAAAAAAAGAACTTTTTTCACGTGCTAAAATAAATCTGGATAACCAACATACTATAGCTGGTATCTCAGCACTAGGGTTGGCGGTAGACCATGGTGAACATAAGAAAAATACCTTTTTCATTTCAGATTTCTCTCAGTCTGAGATTGATTTGGCACGAAAAGCTGGTTTTAAGATTGATATACTAATTCCTGACGTGAGTAAACATTACAGGGATCAAAACAGCCAAACTGCTGCAAAAACAACTGCTGCTGGATGTCATGTGCCGCCAATAGCAACAACACCATCTCACTTTCATTTGGGTAGCTATGCTGGTTATTTTACCTACACAGAAATGCTGGATATACTAGATTCTATGCGACTACTATATCCGTCGCTGATAAGTGCAAAACAACCTGTAGGTACTTACCAAACTATAGAGGGTAGGCCCATATACTGGGTACGAATATCTAATAATCCTACTGTAGATCAGCCATTAAAACCACAGATGCTTACAACGTCAGTGCATCATGCACGGGAGCCGGGTAGTTTGTCAGCAAACATCTTTTACCTATGGTATTTGCTGGAAAACTATGCCACTGACCCACATATCAAAGCTATAGTGGACAATACAGAATTGTATTTTATACCTTGCCTAAACCCTGATGGGTATATACGTAACATAACAACCGACCCTGCTGGCGGTGGATTGTGGCGGAAGAATATGCGCGATAATCTTGATGGCACATTTGGGGTAGATTTGAATCGTAACTATGGCCTTACATGGGGTTTCGATGATTTTGGGTCGAGTCCGGTTACTTCATCACAGACTTACAGGGGTACTGCTGCATTTTCTGAGCCCGAAACACAGGCAATGAAGTGGTTTGCTGAAAACCACAACTTTAAACTAAACCTGAATTATCATACTTACAATAATGCGCTTATTTACCCTTGGGGTCATGTGTACTCATTGCTTACCGAAGATTCTACTACGTTTTCATCGTATGGAGCGTTTATAACAGCGGAAAACAACTATAGATATGGCACGTGTGACCAAACACTAAGTTATGTATCAAACGGTGGCTCAGATGACTGGATGTATGGCGATACTGTGGCAAAAGATAAGATTTTTGCGTTTACACCAGAAGTGGGGTCGGATGAATTTGGGTTTTACACACCAGCATCGAACATAGAACAAGACTGCATAAACAACCTTGCAGCCAATGTGAATACAGCATCGCTACTACTGCCATATGCTCGTATTACCAATATGGAGGACAAGATACTAGTGGCTACTAGTGGCTATCTGAATTACAACTTGCAGCGCTTGGGGATACCAGATACTGCGACTTATACAGTAAGTATTCAAGCGCTGGATAGCTGGCTTACAGTGCCTGCCACTACCAAAACTTATAGTTCTTTGGCGCATTTGCAACAGGTAGCAGATTCATTTGCCTATACCATAGCGGCTGCTACTCCTAATGGTCAGGAGATAAAATATGTGCTTAAGGTAAATAATGGATTGTATGACTACACTGATACTGTAAGCTTCTTTTATGGCAAACAATACAACATTACAACTCCTGGAACAAACACACTAGCTGATTGGGTTAATGATGGATGGAATGCGTGTACTGCTAGTTATGTATCGGCGCCGGCTGCGTTAAAAAGCAGTGCTAGTTGTAGCAATTATCTAGATGATGGTATATTCTCGATAACCCTCCGCAACCCCATAGATCTTACCTATGCTACAGAAGCGTGGTTGAGGTTTTTTGCGCGCTGGGGTATAGAGTCTAAGTATGACTATGTTTCGGTACAAGCATCGGTGGAAGGGTCGGGATTATGGACGCCGCTTTGTGGCAACTTCACCAAACCGGGTACGATATATCAGCTATATAACGAGCCAGTATACGATGCGCAGCAACCTTATTGGTTAAAAGAGGACATGAATCTAGCTGATTATCTGGGAGAGAAGATACTGTTGAAATTTGAGATGGTAAGCGATGAGGCGAATAACTATGAAGGTTTCTGGGTGGACGATATAGAAGTGAGGTCTGTGCAGGATAGCACGGTTTCGGTAATAGATCAATCGGGTGGAACAGCATATGCGCTACACACGTATCCAAATCCGGTGGGAAATAGTCTGTACGTAAGTACTAATGTACCGGTAGGTACTGTGCCGATGGTGGGCAGTATTTATGACCTTATGGGCAGAAAAGTACTGACTTTTGGTATGAACAAATCTACCACAACTGTAGATGTGACTATGCTGCCTAGTGGTATGTATAACCTCAGATTGATGAATGGTAATGTCGCATTGCCAGTGAAGAAGGTAGTTATCAGTAGGTAAAATAGACCATTAAATGAAAATATTCTCTGTAACACAAATTAGGACCTGTGATGAACACACCATCAAAACAGAGGGTATAACGTCGGTAGACCTGATGGAGCGTGCTGCGCTCCGCAGTGCCACTTGGATAAAGGAAAACTTACCTACTGAGCACCTTTTTGTGGTGCTATGTGGGCCTGGTAATAATGGTGGTGATGGGCTAGCAATAGCCAGATTGCTGCATCAACGAAAGGTGGGTGTAAAAGCTTTTGTGCTTCAATCGTCAACAACGCTATCGGCTGACTGTGCCATCAATTTGGAACGGCTACAACAGATAGACCCAGAACTGGTGCAGGTGCTACAGCCGGGCACTTTTATAACTGGTATTCCCGCTCATATAGTGGTGATAGATGCTATACTGGGTACTGGTGTAAACAGGCCTGTGGTGGGCTGGATAGCAGACTTTATAGAGCAAGTAAATGAATTGCCCAATAGAAAAATAGCGATAGACATACCCAGTGGATTGCAGTGTGACACCCCGCCAGTGGCCAATGAAACTATACTTAAAGTGCATGATACACTGAGTTTTCAGTTTTATAAAAGGGTATATATGCACCCTGAGAGTAGTGTATATACTGGTAATGTGCATATAGTAGACATTGGGCTGAGTAAGAGCTTCATTGAAAAAACACAGGCACACTATTACTCAACTGATGCTGAATACATCAAAACTTTATACAAAAAGCGTCCCTCGTTTGGGCATAAGGGCACCTTTGGGAAGGCTTATATAGCCGGTGGGCAGTATGGTAAGATGGGGGCTATGGTGCTCTGTTCCAAGGCTGCTTTGCGATCGGGGGTAGGGCTGGTGACTGTGGCACTACCTGAGAGTGGCTACAACATACTACAAACAGCTGTACCTGAAGCTATGTGCCACACCAGTGGCTCTAAAACGCTGGAAAGTATATTGTATTGGGAGGATGCTGATGCGCTGGGTATAGGGCCAGGAATGGGCACTGATGCTGCGGCAATAGCCGCCCTGACACATGTGCTGGACCAATGCAATAAACCTATGGTACTTGATGCTGATGCGCTTAATATAATAGCGGCTCATCCGGAGTTGTTATCCAAACTGCGAAAGGGAACAATACTAACCCCCCATCCTAAGGAATTTGCACGACTGTTTGGGAGTAATACCAACAGTATGGTGCAGGTGGATAATGCCCGGATACAGGCTATGCGCTATAATATATGCATAGTATTGAAGGGTAAGCACACAGCTGTGATAAGCCCAGAAGGTGAATGTAGATACAATACTACCGGTAATGCTGGCATGGCAACAGGTGGGGCAGGTGATGTACTAACAGGCATAATAACAGGGCTGCTGGCGCAAGGATACAGTGCCTATAATGCGTCTGTGCTGGGCGTGTATCTGCATGGATTGGCAGGAGATATGGCGGCCGCAACTCATAGTCAGGAAGCGATGGTAGCTACTGATATTATAGATAATATGGGTAATGCGTGGAAGATGATTAATAAATAATTATCTATGAGCCACTTAAAATTGAGGTTGTTAAATTATGGTTTTTCTATTTCTGTAACCCAATCCTTCATGTTGTCACATTTGCGGTATTCGGGGGTGATCCATAGGTAGAAGGTAGGCACCTTGGCAGTAACCCAGCTTTGAATTTTGTTTTGTTTTTTCTGAGCTAGGGCTACTTCCTGTATGCGGCCGTAATCTTCTTTTAAGTTGGCTTTGTGAGGGGTAGTTCTGGACCGCATATACACTATTCTACATGACTTTTCGCGCTGCTCATTTACAAAGATGTGTGGAGCAGAAAAACCACCGTTTTGGAGCGTATCGAGCAATAACACCATAACGGGATCTAATTTGGTGATGTCTAGATCTGTATTGCCGGTAGAGGGGTCATTAATCATACCACCAGTTCTTTTGGCGGCTTCATCGGTTGAGAATTTGCCTACTGCTTCCTGAAATGTCATTCTACCTGAAACCAATAGTTTTCTGATACTATCTAATTTGGCTGTTGCCTTATTGAAATCGGAGCTGGTAACTGTGGGTTTGATAAGTATGTGTCTTAGGTCGGCCTCATCGCCTCTGCGGCTGATCATCTGGATGATGTGGTAACCGAATTTGGTTTTAACGATTGGCGATATCTCTCCATTTTGTAGTTTGAACGCCGCAGCCAAGAATTCTGGTGCCCAGCCACCATTTCTGGTAATGCCATCATATCTGCCACCATTATCTCTGCTACCGGGGTCTTCGCTGTATAACCCTGCTACGGTTTCGAAACTCCTTTTGCCTTCTATGATGTCTTTTCTGTATCCTTCAATGGTTTGGTGGGCATAGTCGTCCATTTCCTGACTTACTGGAGGATCAACTACTATCTGACCTACCTCAACTGTGGCTGGGAAAAAGGGTAGGCTGTCTACAGGTATTTTTTTGTAGAAAGCATCTACCTCGGCAGGCGTAATTTTTGTGTTTTCGAGAATCTGGTTTTGTACTTTTTCGGCGAGCATCTGATCTTTTATCACATCTCTGTATTCCTCTTTCAGTTGGTAAATGGTTTTTCCGGATACCTGCTCTAGCTTTTCTTTAGAACCATATAACGAGGTAAAGTAACGTAACCTATTATCTAGCTGGCCTTCTACATCTTCGTCGGTAACATTAACAGAATCTCTATCGGCTTGCTCCATTAACATCTTCTGCAATATCATTTGTTGCAACAGCATACATTTATCATCCTTGTCGAAATTAGGGTCTTGCATTTCGGCTTGAGCAGCTTGTACTTCCAGTTCGGACTGGAGTATGATGCGGTTTCTACCTATGACACTTATTATTTTGTCGGCACTTTGCTGTGCATACAAATCATGTGTAAGGGAAGATGCGCTAGCGACAAAAACCGATAAGGCAATAGCAAGGATTCCTTTTGGGATGATAAAACTCATGTATAATATATTGTATAAGAAAGCTTCGGGCAAATTTAACTTATTTGCACCCGATAAGCGAACAGAAAAAGTATTTTAACTTTTATATAGTTTTTATGCAAGCAAGGTACTATTAACGGTACAATTTACCACTTTTTGAATATTACATAAACGGCTAACACAATAAGAAGAAAGCCAACAACATGATTCCACTCAAATTTTTGCTTGAAGACCACCGCAGAAAATATCATAAAAATAGTGAGTGTGATGGCTTCTTGAATAGTTTTAAGCTCGACTAAAGAAAAAGGCCCTCCATTTTCTTTAAATCCAATTTTGTTGGCAGGTACCTGAAACACATACTCGAAAAATGCCATTGCCCAGCTTATAAGAATGACTGAAAACAATCCCGGTGTTTTAAGCCAAGATATGTCTTTAAATTTAAGGTGACCATACCAGGCAAACGTCATAAAAACATTGGACACTATCAATAGCAGTATTGTATATATTGCTTTCATAAGGGCGCAAAGGTATTATAAACAGCTAAGAGCAGTGATTTGCGACGAGCTATAGTATAAAATATTGTGTATGATTTGCCGGTTTGTTGTAGCTTTTTACATGCGGTATGGTTTATAAATAATTGATTATCAATGCTATCTATTTCAAGACACTAGATGTAGAAAACACGGCGCTCGAGGATGGCGGGGCCACCTTTTTTGATGGTGACGGCGGGGCGACCACCACCATAGTCGTAACGGATGCTACCATCGGGGTACTTGGTGAGGAGCATTCTGCCATTGTAATAAGTATAGGGCACGGTAGGGTCGGGGGGTGTACTGGAGGTGGGGTAACCTACAAACAATGGGTCGATGGGTTTTGCCGGTTCGTTGCCGTATCCTTCGCTAAAAGCTACGGCTACTGATAGGTTGTTTTCATGTGTTTTGACACCTAAGTCGTTGATTATCAATGAGGTTTCATTTTCCGTTAATGGTGCTGTTTTGCTAGTGGTTTCAGGTTGGTTTACGGGGTAGGGAGTTGTGATATTTGATTTTGTGTTTATGGGTTGTGGGGTGTGCATGAGGTTTTCATAAATTGCCGCTTTGTTGCCGGTGTTTTCATGTGTTTTGGCACTTAAGTCGTTGATTATCAATGAGGTTTCATTTTCCGGTAAAGATGCTTTATTGCTGGTCGTTTTGGGTTTTTCGTAATCTGGCTGAAGGGGGTGATTTTGGAGGAATGCTTTTCTGATACGTGTGAGCATGCTTTCGAGGTTGTCTGGTTGGTTGCTGGTAGCTTCCTGTTCTTTGCGAGTTGGGTCGTTGGTTTTTGGCAATCTACTATCCATGACTGGCTTTAGGATTTGGGACAATTCGGCATAGGTTTTTTGTTGTTCGGGTGGCATGTTTTTGATGGCTTCGTGGTTGCTGAGTTCTTCGTTGATAGCTAGGAGCATTTCGTCGGTCCAGGTGCTGGTATCAATGACGTGCGTTCGTTTGCTGGGTGCTGGTGGAGTAGTGTTTGGTGGTTCGTAAAATCTTGGGATTACGGGTTCGGTGGTTTCTTTGGCTATGGTATCGACATAGGGACTGTAGAGTGGGTCGATGTGCTGGATTTTTTCAACGCCAAATTCGAGTTCGAAGGGGGCGTAACCGAAACGCGAGCGCGCCTCGATGAAGCCATCGATAAGGTCGGCTACGCCTTGGGCGTAGGGTTTTGAACGGTTGTCGAAAACGAAAGCGCGAAACATGCGCATCATTTGTGTGACCTGGGGTAATGATACCGTCTTTTTGGTGTTGGCTATACATACGGTTAGCTTTCGCATGATCTCCATTTCTTGCATGGTAGGTATGCGTTTGCCGGGTTCGCGAGCGGCGATGTTGTTTTGTAGCTCTACGAGCTGGCTGCTGAAATTGTCGGCTATTAATGCTGGGGCTTGGTGGGTAGCCAGACGCAGGCGATCCCAGGCGTGTTGCTTGACCCAGTTGCGGAAGGTGCGGATACAAACTCCAATAGCATCGGCTACTTGCTGCTGGGTAAAGGATTGGTTGACATAAAGCTCAAGGGCTTGTTTCTTTTGGTCTGTTAGGGTCATGGTAGTAGGATTTTTAGTATCACAAAGTTGAGATGGGTATTTGAGACCAACAAATGAGGTGAAATTTGTATTTATTTCCTTTCGTGGGCTGTATGGTGCTGTGGGCTTGTGTTGTAGAGGATTTGTACTAAGGTTTTTGGGTGTGAAAATTGTGGATAAGTGGTTTTATTTTCAGAAGTTTAATGTGTTTTTTTAGTCTGAACACGATTATATGATTACAGGAAGGGCAGGGATGATTGGTTCTTGTCTTAGTAACAGTGATAGTTATCGGTGGGCAATACCTGCTGATTTGAGATATTCCGCCCCGTTGGGGCTAGGTTATAAACTTGTGATTTACGATGGGCTTTGCCCACCGCTATGATATTGCGCCCCTTTGGGGCTGGTGCATAAAACTGCTCAATAGCTATTATGTATTTATGCCAGTCGGATACTGGCTACCGTGCAACCTGTAGGTACAACCTACAGCAAACTGGATATTCCTTTGCGTCTTTTTTATAACGTTAGGTATAAATACATCAGAATGATACATACAAATTCTATCCCAAGAATCTGGAATGCCGTTCTGCTTTTGAATACAGCCTTATTTACAAATAACAGCACCCCAAGCCCCAAAATCCACTCAAGAAACAGCTTGAACAAGATATTCGAATCAAAATTTATTTGGCTGGTCTGCGCATTTCCGGGATGAGGTTCAGGAGCGATGGAAAAGCCAATCATCAAAAACTGGAATACTCCTAGTATTAACAGTACAAAAATGTTAAAAACGATAGCTAGAAATTTCATAAAAATTAGTCTGCATTTTGATTTGACTCCTTTTTACTGCCACTACCATTTGCACGTCCGTTCGGAAGATCTGAGAAAAATAATGCCATCCCAAAAAGATATGACCAACCAACTACACTTGGATCATTTATACTGCATCCAATCAGGTAAACTATTATAAACAATAGGTAGGCTGTAGCCAGCTTTAATGGTGTTAAGAGCTTTCTTATTCCTGACATAATCGGCTAAAGGTGATTCATAAAAGTACATTTTCTGCCGTATTTTGTCATAAAACAAAACCAACAACTGCGGAATGTTATTCTTGCAACATTCTTGCAATTCTCTTTAGTACTTTATTAAACTTACTACTATTCATTTCTAAATTGGAATATGCCAACACTACAATAGGTATACTGCCTTTTTCAAAATTTAAGCAAATGCCTGATTGATTTAAGGTTATTTTCATTTTTTTCTCTTTGAATATTGGGAATTTCCTTAATGGTATGTAGGTGTGCGAGGATTTAGCGAATTTTCCACTGTCGTTGATTAGACATGAAGTAAGAGCATATTGAGCATTTGGATACAATAAGTCGTACTCAAACCATGAATACAGAATCTGTCTTTCTCTTAGATGAAAGGAATATCTATACGAACTTAAAAAAAGCATAGTATCTAAACATTTTACAGTATCACCATTTTTTTCAAATAAATATAGTACACTTATTGAACTATCATATTTAAAAGAGAACTGTGCCTTTGCATTAAATGACAAAAGGCAAAACAAAAACACAATACAAATTTTATTGAATGCATTTAACTGTTGTTGAGTTCCCATTGTTATTCCGTTTACGTATGTAGTTTTTCATCCTTCTATTATATTTCATTATCCAGAGCTGCTTTTTAAATACTTACATTTCAATATATATTAACGAGAAAACACTGGCACAGATGTAGACACCAGTCGAAAAGACTGACGTCAAGTTTGTGACGCATCGAAAAGTCTGAGGTTATTACACGCATCTAGTTAAAATGTAAGTAATCAACACAATTAAAAATAATACTGATAGCATGAGTGTTTCTTTGTTTGTATTTATTTCTACTTCGCTGTTATGTACGTTTTGTTTGTCTATGACTAATGGCAAATGCGTGCCAACAATTGGTGCGTTATCTAAATCATATGTTTTGGTTACATCATATGTAATATTATTGAATTCAAATTGAATTACAATATCCCTCCCGTAACGAGTTTCGTAATTGTCTGTTACAACCCCACCAACTCGTGGACTATTTCGGTAAATGAACTTTAATAAAAAATAAAACAATGGTATAGTCAAAATCATCCCTGCAAAAGCAATAGTAGAATACTTTTCTGAAAAAGTAACTGTTACAGCTAAAAACCCAAGAATGCAACTTCTGAATATTTTTAATGTTTTCATTTTTGTTTATTTATTTCTGAGTCGTTGTTCTACAGCTGTTGCTACAGAAAACAGGCCCTTCGGAACAACTGGAACAATGACGTTAATTTAAACTGGGTATTTCAATTAAGTCAGAGCTAAAAAAAATCACTGATTTATTAATCAAAGTGAAGGATACCGTGTAAACTAAATTGATATCGCTAGGAAATGTGAAATTTAAAGCAATAGTATTGTTGCGAAACCTAACGTGATTTAGGTATATAGTATTTGTATTTGATAAACTCGATTTTTTTGACTCAAATAAGAAACTATGACCATTAAATTGTTTTATGCCTTTTTCAAATGAACCAAGCGAATCTACTATGTGAAGAGTATCTGAAAGAGGAAATATCGGGAAATGTTTATTAAGTAATATTGCTGTTTGATTTTTTTTTTCAAGAAGCCTAAAATCAAGAATTGATTTTCTTAGACT
The DNA here is from genome assembly GCA_027484425.1 of Sphingobacteriales bacterium. Taxonomy (GTDB): domain Bacteria; phylum Bacteroidota; class Bacteroidia; order Chitinophagales; family Chitinophagaceae; genus Nemorincola. The sequence continues at coordinate 74,020 of JAIXSZ010000056.1, read as the reverse complement.
ATCAGGGGTAAAAACAACTACACTTTGGTCGATAGGGGATACCCCAAGACCTTTTACGTTTAACTGGATGGAGTCGTAACTGTTGCGCATTAAGATATTCATACAAATATCTTCCACAATTTGACTGTGGGTATTCTGGCACATCGCGACACCATTAATTAATAATGTAAATATGAATGTCGTTAATAAAAATACTCTGAACATAAACTTTTTATTGTTGCGCTATAAGCAATGAACATCAACCTAGCACAATTTTCAGCCGTTGTTGGTCTTGATTTCTAAACAAAAACGTTGTGTGAGACAGGATTTATGTGGTAAAAAAAGTGTTCAATAAACCCAAACCTTATTTATATAAGTAGTACATCTGGTTTTCATGTGCTATTTCAAATAGTATATTCTACCGAGTTGTTGCATTTCACTGGTCATGTCTCCATCTAAAGAGAAATTTATAACCCTCCATTTGTCGCTTGGTTTGTAAAAGATAAAAGTAAGCCGTAACGGTGCCAATGGATACTTGATAATATAGCTATGATAGCTTAAACTAGCAGAGACATCTTTTTTGAACAGAACCTCTGAACCCAAAAAGGATTTACCAACAAGATCAATTATTTTGGACAGCGTGTCCCTCAACGAAGGCATAGAATTTCTCATTTCGGCCTCGGTATACAAAGAGATATTCTCAATTGCCGCATCGAAACCATGTTGCTCATAACTCTTAAAAAAGCTTGCCGCTATCTGATCTGGGGAAGATAATTCCTTCTGTGCAACACATGAGCTAGACATTATGCTCATAGTAATTATGAATACTGCTGTCTTTATGTTGATTTGTTGGGTGATGTATTTCCACATTGGAATGATAGTTTTTAAATTTTTACATGGACTTAAAGATATGAAGTAAATGGGAAGGTATAGATTTAGTTGCCCAATACTGGTTTTGATGTAAGATTCATGTTGAATAATATAGGAATATTTAACTAGTGTATTTTTATTGGTTGTCCCAGTTGACTCGTAAGAACGACTGGAATAACCGTGAGGTGTTATTTTTCGCTGTTAATCGTCTAACCCTTTTCCGTCTAGTATTTTTGGAATATACTTTTCAATTCTTTCTTTTCTTGTCTTTGATTGTTTGGCAGAAGAAAAATATAACAAATAACCCCTTTGACGTCCTGGTGTTAATTTCTCGAATGCTATTTTCAGGTCGGACATTTCGATTAATGCTAATTGAAATTCGTCGGGCATTGTAAATTCGGTAGTCTTTTTTAATTCTACTTTAAGTCCTGCTTTGTCAAGTTCTATAGCTTGTTGGATATAGGCTACTATAATTGATTTACTTTTCAGAATTTCTTCAACATTGGTAAAACGAATTTGCCTTGCCGACTGCACATTTTCCGTTTGTTGGATTAGAATATTGTTTGTGTCTTTAAGTAAAGCACCTTGCATAAATAACAAAGCACAATAGTCTTTAAAACCGTGTATTAGAAAAATATTGCTTTTGCCGATTGTGTAGCAAGGGCAACCCCATTTTAACTCTTCTGTCAAATCAAAAGAAAGTGCAATTTCTCTTAACTCTTGGTAGGCTTCTTGCCATTTTGTTGACTTTTCAAAAAACCAATTTACTTCTGGATTCATGTTGTAGTTATTTATTATTTTATGGTATTAGTTTTCTGTATAGGCATTGACAATGAAATGTGACTTGAATAAATTCTTTTGGGTTGTGGATTTTCTATTTTGACAATTAATGAATGTAAAATAGTTAATTGATTATTTCGCAAGAAAGACGCTTGCGTAAGTAAGGACGAAGCCAGGCGTTTCGAGCAGAGAAACTATATTTTTAGCAGCCAGACTACAACTTTCTTTTTGAATCCTTCCAAGCCAAGAGGTACAACACAGCTAGCGACTTCTGATCTCCCCATTTTTCTGAAATTTCTATCATATTTGCTTTCAATTTTACTTTTGGGTCTAGGCCATACAGGCTACTCATTATGAGTTTTAGATGGTAGTCATCGAACGGAAATACATTGGGACGACGTAAGGTGTACAACAAAATCATGTCTATTGTCCACTTGCCAATACCTTTAATGTTTGAGAGTTCTGCTCGTATTTCTTCATCGGTTAGTTTATGCCAATCAATATTTTTAGTATCCCAAAACTGCAGTATGCTGGCAATAGTTTCACACTTGTTTTGGGAAATGGAGGCATTTGTAAAAGAATTTTGCTCGAAAATATGAAAATTATCTTTACTAAGTAGTTTGATTTTTGAGTTGTCGAGCATTTTTTCAAACACCTTTTTAGTACTTCGGTAATGAATCTGTTGTTCAATTACACAGCTCATCAAATCGTGAAATACATTGTTTGTTGATTGAATAACTGGTTCGGGTATACTTAGCGTTATTTGTAGTAGGATATTATCTTCAGTAAATGAGAACTTTTGCTCTTTGTCATTCATTTTAGATATGTTTTTGGTTTGCTGAGTGTTGGAATAGTAATAAGTTTTTTGCAGTCTGTCAGTTGGAATATATACTAAATGATTCAGGGGTAGTATTGATAACCTATGCCGCAAATTTTTTGAAAGCATCTACGTCCACTTCTGCTTGGCGTACTTGCATGGTTAGCTCCTGAATCTGAATTTCCAATAGACGGTTTTTGTTGTTGATGTTGGTTTTTAGGAAGCTTAGGTTTTGGTATTCTTTTCGTATGTGCTGCTCTAGCTGGTACTTTAGTTGTTGTACTTCATCGTTTACCTTTTGCATTGCGATACTCAACTGGTAATTGTCGGGGATGTATACAAACCCTGCCGACATTTGTCTGCGCCAATTGTGCAGAATGGCTTCGTTAGCTGGTCCTATGCCGGGTACTTTGGTAGTGGCTAGACGGGAAATGTGGGCGGCATTGCGTATTCCATTGTCGATCAGTGCGGTTTTTTTTACTTTGCCGATGGAGGGTATTGTGTAATCGTTGATGTGAAACTGGCGTAAGAATTCGTCTAACTGTAGGTTGTAGAGGGTTTCTTCCGCAGCTTTTTTCTTTTGTTCGAGCATATCTGGTAGCCGTCTGAAATTGTGTATCAGTTGCTGCATCTTGTGCAATACCTCGTTGTACTGCGCTACGTCGTTGGGTTGTTCGTAATTTTTGATGAGCGCAGTAAGGCGATTGTGCAACGAAAAATGGTGATTGACCCGGTTTTTGAGTTCGGCAGCCAGTAATTTTACCCAGCCCGATTTTTTATATACCCAAGTGGCGGCCGCAAAAAATAAAACCGAGACAATGGGGTAAAAAATAGCTATGACTACTCCTATGACAAACAGATACAAACTTACCCATCTGCGCCTAGCATTGGCCTTTGCGAGTAAGGTGCCAGGCGGGGTGGGGGTTAACTTTGTTTTGGAAGGTCCGGGAGATATCTTCTTTACCGAAATAGTTTCGGGTTTGAAGCCATTGATAAACTGCTCGATGTTCAGCAGCATATTGTTGGCCTGGAGATAGGAATCATCGAGAAAGTACATGATACCTCTGTTTTTGCGAAACTGGCACCAAGGACATTCGGTGAGGGTAGCGGGATAAGTGTGCAGCTTGGATATGGGGCACGTAACGATGTTGGTGAGCATGGTTCCCAATGCTGTTATCCAGTCTGCAGGTGTGGGTCTATCGGTAGATTCGAAAGCTCTATGAAAAAGTGCAATTACCTCTTCGGGTAAGGCGTTGATATCGAAACTATCGGGTGGAGGGCTTAATTTCTTTTTGGGGTTTTGTAAAGAGTAAGCAAACTGGTGCTGTTTTATAGCGGTTTCTTCATCGATATCGGCAGCACCTCTATGCTTACCAGCATAAGGATGGCGGCCGAGAAACAACAACTGAAACAACAGTATAGCCAGGGAAAAATTGTCGGTGTTGGTGGTGCGAACTACCCGCTCAAAGGATTGGAGTCGAAGGAGTTCGGGTGGGGTGTAGCGGGGCACGCCTACCTCGCAAAAAAAGTAGGTGTTGCCGTTGGGTATCTGAAAAGAATCGCAATCGATAAATGCGGCTAATCCCGATGAGCTAATGAGTATGTTGCCTTCATTGACATCGCCGACAACGATACCAGCCTGATGTAACTGGTGGAAAGCAGTGGCGAGATTGCGTGCGACATGAACAAGAAAATTATAGCCTTTGTCGGGAAACATTTTTTTGCGATCCATGGGGCTAAATACATGGTGCAATGGCACATAGGCAGTGAGCTTTTTCATTACAAAACCACAAACCATTCCATTTGCGTTTTTTACGAGATCGGCAGGTAGTGCGGCATAACTAGCTAGTGCATCTGTGCGAATAGCTATCATTTGCTCTAGTTTGGCTTGTTTGGTAGCAGATAGGGGATCGGTGTATAGTTTGAGTACCAAATCGCGATGACTTTGGAGTTCATATACGCATCCTTCACCACCTCGCCCTAGCTCGCGGCCTGTGATGTATGATTCGTTATGTAGTCCGGTAAAAGTCATGCAGGTAATCTTGTAGCTAGGAATAAGGTTTTGTCATCGTCGGTTCTGGAATTTATGGCAGGGCTATCGAGGTACTGTGCTAGCATCGTATTGAGTGTAGCTATTTTTTCGGGAGTATCTGCCAAACGCAGGTGATGAAACAAACCAGTGAAAAATGGTTGATGAACGGTTAGAGTGTCCATACTGAGTGTAAGCATCTGGAGTCCGTCTGTAAATAGCGCTAATTCGTTGATTTCTTCGTTTAGAAGAACTACTTGCAGATCTGGCATTGATACATTGTCTGTCACAAAGGCGGTAGTATTTAAGTATTCGCCGTTGTGAGGCCACCAAACAGTAGAAAGTGCACCAGCGTCATTTGAGCGTATTATAGCCCCATCGCCTATTTGATAAAATAGCGCATATTTGCTTGAAACAACAGCGCCCACCATAGTGCAGGAATATTCTTCTATTGCAACATCATTGTTTGTAGCGGCGTTGGCTAGTACATCATAAATTTGCTCTGCCATAGCATATATGTCGGTCACAGTTATGCTGCTATTCTCTTGCAGCAATAGCGTGATGTATTTATTGGCCTCGGTTGTTACGATTTTTGCACCATCGCCTCCGTATAGCGCACTGCCAGCACCATCGGATACTGTGACGATAAGCACAGAATCAGAATCGGGTGTAGTGATGCATTCATAATAGAGTGTGTCCTCGCAACCTGATGTTGTAGCTGCATGTGAGGTTCCGGTTATAGATTGTCCGATGGCTTTCCATGTCATAGCTCAGACCAGCCGCTAGGTGGTAATAGATTGATGGTGGTACCGGGATTTTTGGCAGAGACCATTTTCATAGAGGCAGACAACCAAATGAAAAATTCTCTGAACATTAATCCTTTAAGTTTTAATGGGCTACGAGTGGATATCTGGCGGAGGATGTCCATGTTAGCACTTTCAACCCCTATAGCAAAAAAGGCAAAAGACTTATTGGCTTCACCTTTTTGGACTGCGGCAGCTGCGGCGGCCCATTCGTCGGTAGGTGCACCATCTGTGATAAGTATTATCCAGGGTTTGTAATAGGCTATTCCATTTTCTTTGTATTCTTTTTTGCGGCGATTTACCATGTCAATGCCTGTTAGTATAGCATCGCCGAGGGGAGTGTCGCCGGTAGTTTCCAGTTCTTGAGGATGGAAGTTGGGTACTGTATGGAAATCGGAAACGATATTGACTGGTCCAAAACTTACCACTGCAACTTCGACACGCTTGGTAGCCAATGGGTCGCTCAGTAATTCCTGTCTGAATGTTCGAACACCCTCATTGAGCTGTGTTATGGGCATACCAGCCATAGAGCCCGATGTGTCTAAGAGGAGTACACAGGGGCATCTGGGTTCGGGGTTGTCGGCAAAATTGTCGCTACCAAACGGTATTTGCTCAAAAGAAATGTATTCGTCCATATCCAAAGGTAAAAAATTTGGTGCAGGTCAACAAGGAATGTGGTACTACTCGAGGTATACAGCTTTGACCTTGTTGGCACCTGTTACTACTTCTATATGGTCTTGCAGTGTAGTAGCTACGGTGTGCCCCACAATATCGCAAGCGATGGGGAATGATTTATGTTTACGATCGACCAGTACGGCTACCATAGCTTTTTTGAGATTGTATGACAACAAGCCATGCAATGCATACATCAATGTTTTGCCTGAGTTGGCTACATCATCTACCAGCACTATAAATTTGTCATTTAGATTGGTATCGAAATCTAAGACATAATCCATTGGGCTCTTTTTGTTGATGGTAAACGTGATGTGGTTAATCTTTAAGGGGCTGATTTCCCCCAATATCGCGGCGAGATTTTTTGCCACGACGTTTCCGCTACCCTCTATGCCTATCAGTACTATTTCTTTCTCATCGCTATTACGCTCCCATATTTCGTAAGCCATTCTGCGCATTTTGAAGGCTATACGCTCTTTATCAAGGATGAGTACTCGTTTTTTTGTCATTGTAAAACTAGTTTGATCTTATGGCCACTACTGGGTCTAACCTAGACGCACTTATTGCTGGTATTATACCTGCTAGAATACCCACAATTATAGAAACAAATATACCGATAAAGAAGTTGAAAAATGAAAGTACAACCTCGAATTCGAATAGAAATGTAAGTAGAAAGCTGATAAGTATAACGATAAAGACACCTACTACACCACCAATAAGCGAAAGAACCACTGCTTCCAGCAAAAATTCCATAAGAATTGACTGTCTTTTGGCACCGATTGCTTTTTTAAGACCAATTATTTTAGTGCGTTCTTTTACGGTTACAAACATAATATTGGCGATTCCGAAAGCACCTACCAATAGCGAAAGACCACCTATGAACCAACCTACAATATCTATAGTAGCGAAAATATCGTTTAAACGTTCTGATACTTGACTTAGTTGATTCAGTGCGAAATTGTTGGCTTGACCGGGTCTGACTTTTCTTATTTTACGGAGTACTCCCTCTACTTCGTACTTCACATCGTCTATGTTTTTGCCTTTAGCTGCTTTTATTGCCAAAAATGGGTCATGATCCAGTGAGTTTACATCAATAAGCGATGTGGCAGCATAGTAAGGAAATATTACAGAATTGTCGTAGTCGAAGCCAGCCATGTTCTGACCGGCAAATTTCATCACACCTACGACAGTAAACTTTCTACCCATGAAGGTTACTTTTTTGCCAAGGGGATCAATACTACCGGGAAAAATATTGCGATAAACTGCATATCCTAAGACCACTACATTGTTTCCCCCATCTAATTCGGAGGTGCTGAGGTATCTGCCTTTGGCAACATCTATGTTTTGTACTTTATCGAACTCTGGTAGCACAGCATAACCCACGATACTGCTCAGCTCCATGTCGTCATATTTGACAGTCATGCGGTTTGTGCTTAAGCATAGTGTGGCAACAGAGACATCGGGTACTTGCGATTGCACTGCCTTTACCTCTGCTGGCGTCATGCTTGGTCGTCTGAAGTATTCCCACCATTTGTATTCGCCACCATCATCCATCCATGGCCACCTGCCAACATAGACTACATCGCTGCCTAAGGTAGCCATGTCTTTTTGTATGTAGTTTTTGAGACTATCCAGTACGGTAAGTACCGATATGATGCAAAATATCCCGATGGTGATACCCAGTAAGGACAAAAATGTGCGTAATTTATTGGCTCTGAGCTCCTGAAAAGCCTGTATAATACTCGTGCCAGTTATTTGTTTGATGGTGCTCATTGCTACAGCAAATTTAATGGAGTTTATATTGCCAGAGGCAGTAAAATAACTTCGGGATTAAATATCTGTTGCTCACAGTTTTTTACGATGCCTATTAGTGATTTACGTTAGAATGTTCATCGTATATGCAAAGCTTGTTTATAATTTTACCTTAGTCTAGTGTGTGTAACTTTTTGTTGATAGTTGACTTTTATCCATGTGCTTAGGATAAATTTGCACATCCTAATATCGAATTATTGTCTATTTCATCGGCGTTTTTTTCTAAAAATAAGGCACTGGAGTATCCACTCTTCAGGAATTATTTATTGCTGCGTTTCTCCATTATTATGGCGCTGAATATGCAATCGGCTATAGTAAGTTACTATGTTTATCAGCTCACTCACGACAAATTATCGTTAGGTATTATAGGATTATGTGAAGTGATACCAGCTATTGGGTTTTCTTTGTTTTCTGGACATTTTGTAGATCAGCGAGAGAAACGAACTCTCATATTGTGGTGTACTGTAGCCTATTTTTTGTTGTCCTTATTTTTTGTTGGGTTGGCGTTGCCCTATACACGCTTACAGTTCTCTGTTAAAGCCATAGTATGGTTGTTGTATGCTGGTATTTTTGTAGGTGGTGCGTTGAGGGCATTTTTTAGTCCTTCATCTTTTGCACTTATGGGATTGTTGGTGCCTCGTAGTCTTTACCCCAATGCTACGACCTGGAGCAGCACATCGTGGCAAGCCGGGGCCGTATTTGGTCCGCTGGCAGGGGGCTTTTTGTTGGCGTTTTCAGGTTTTGAGTGGAGCTTACTTACTGTGGCTATTGTAGAAATGATTACCCTGTTTGCTGTATTGCGTATACCCAAGCAAGCGATATTGAACACATCAAAGGAGCCTGCAATCAAAAGTTTGAAAGAAGGATTAAGGTTTGTTTTTAGTACTCAAATTATTCTGGCAGCTCTTTCGTTAGATATGTTTGCGGTATTGTTTGGTGGTGCAGTGGCTTTACTGCCTGTTTATGCTGACGACATATTAAAGGTAGGCGAAGTGGGGTATGGATGGTTGAGAGCTGCTCCTGGTATTGGCACCATTATTGCACTTTTTATTATGTCACTGGTTCCATTACACCGTCACCCGGGGGCAAAGTTGGCATGGAGTATAGTGGGATTTGGCCTGACTACAGTTGTTTTTGGCTATTGTGGTTATTTTGGTACTCATTCTTTATTTTCCATTGGAGGTTTCGATGTTTCCGCAGGATTTTTGGTGGCTTTAATAATGTTGTTTGCAGGGGGGATGTTTGATGCGGTGAGTGTTGTAATAAGAGGAACGGTGCTGCAACTACATACGCCAGATAAAATGCGGGGCAGGGTAGCGGCAGTAAATACTATGTTTATTAGCTCCTCTAATGAACTTGGGGCGATGGAGAGTGGGCTTACTGCTAGATTGATGGGCACTGTGCCAGCGGTGGTATTTGGTGGTGTGATGACTTTAGTGGTTGTAGCGGTTACTTGGTTTACGGCTCCCGCTCTAAGAAACATGAAATTAACAACAGATGAACCCAAAGAACCAGCTTAAACCGTCAAAACAGGTTATTGTTTGCTTAAATAACGGCAGTATCATGGCAAATTGAATTGTATTATTTATCTTTACAAACGAAATATATTACGATGAAAAATTTGCTTTTTTGGGCTTTTGCTGGGTTGCTATTTTTTGCGAGCTGCAACAAGCTGCAATGGAAAGAAAAAGAACAGCCCGATCCAAGAGAGGTTTTTATCAGCACTCCTTGGCAGATGGATGAATATATTGTTCCGGCATACGATATTAATCAGGATTGCAGAGTAGCTCGTGAGTTGGTTTTCAGGAAAGATAGCACTGGATATTATTATTATCCCAACAAATGTGATTCTACCGATAAAGATACATTGACATTCATGTGGTGGGTATCGCGCGATAACACAAAGCTTTATTTCAACTACATGGATAGTGTATATGTATCTACAGCGTATACTCTTAGAATTTTTTATGCCGACTATGATATGATTCGTTTTCAGGGTTGGGCCTATAACATGAATAAGAATGGCAACAGATTTCTAGATGGATTTTTTGTGCCAAAGGGATCTAAATAGAACATTCTGATAATTGTTTTTCACCCTACTACTAACTATCAAAAACTAACCCTCTAAAACAGATAGTGGGAAAGAAAAATTACATTATATTTGACCAAACAATACGTATGAAATTATCATTACCATTACTGCTAACCTCATTTCTATTTGCTGCTCAAGCTCATGCTCAGGTTCCTCATATCAATACTATATCTGGTACAGGTGTAGGTGGTTTCAGTGGCGATGGTTTTGTTTCTACAGGTGCTCAATTGCACAACCCTCAGTCTGTTATCCTTGATAAAACTAATAATATATACATTCTTGATTTTCTGAATCACAGAATACGTAAGATAAATGCATCGGGCAATATAGTTACAATTGCGGGTAACGGTGGTACTGGTTTTACGGGAGACGGTTCTGTAGCAACATCGGCGGAGATCTATCCTTATGGTATAGCTGTAAATAGAAATAATGAGTTATTTATATCTGATGCAAGCTGGAATGTGATACGTAAGGTAAATTCACTAGGCATCATTTCTACTGTAGTAGGCATAGGTATGTATGGCAACACAGGTGATGGTGGTCCTGCATCTGCAGCGAAGATTGGTAGCCCTTATGGAATGACCTTTGACACTGCCAATAACCTGTATTTTGCTGATGCCAAGCATCACATTATTCGTAAGGTGAGTGCCGCAGGTATCATCACTAAGTTTGCTGGAAATGACACAGCTGGCTATTCGGGCGATGGCGACTTTGCGATATTGGCGCGTTTAGATTCACCGTATGCTGTAGCAGCCGACAGAAAGGGCAATGTTTATATATCTGATATTAAAAACAATGTGATTAGAAAAGTAAACCCATCAGGGGTTATTTCTACTTATGCTGGTATAGCTAGTACTTTTGGACATACTGGTGATGGTGGACCTGCAAATGCCGCATTACTTAATCGTCCGGCTGGGATAGCTGTTGATACATTGGGCAATCTTTTCATAGCAGATGCTGACAATGACGTAATTAGAAAAGTAGATACGTCTGGTATCATCACAACAGTTGTAGGTAATGGTACACCAGGTTTTGGTGGTGATATGGGTGCAGTGAATGGTTGCAACCTACATACACCATTTGGTGTTGCAGTAGCTGCTAACGGAGATTTATATATTGCTGACGCCAATAACCAACGTATTCGCAAAACATACACACCCGTGAGTGTAAATGATGTGGTACGTGATGTTGTATCTGTGTATCCTAATCCGACCAATGATAACTTAAGTGTTACTGGATTGGCGTTGGATGACAACATTACAATTACAGATATCACGGGTAGAGTTGTTAATGCAATGGTTACTGTTGTAAACTCAACCACCGTTACTTTAAGTCTTTCGGATTTGTGTACAGGGTTGTACATACTTAAAGTCACTGGAGCCGATGGTGTAGTAGTATCTGTCGTCAAGGTGGCAAAGCAATAGCCTACGCAATTAGTGCTTTATTGCTATTAACATATTTGAGCAGCATACTTGTTTGCAGGTATACTGCTCTTTTTATTACCATCAGGCATTATTTGCATTACACCTACATCAATTACCACCACAGTCATTACTTTTGACAATTATTATCAATTTTCAATCTTCAAATTTCGTCATTGACATTTGACGTTTTATATTTTATGGAACTCAGTAAGAATTTTCAGCATACAGAAGCGGAAATAAAGTGGTACAACCATTGGAACTCCGCAGGTTATTTTACCAGCACACCCGACGATCGCCCTCCGTATACCATAGTTATGCCTCCGCCTAATGTAACTGGAGTGTTGCATATGGGTCATGCGCTCAACAATAGCGTACAGGATATCCTTATTCGTCGTGCCAAAATGATGGGCTTTAATACATGCTGGGTGCCTGGTACCGATCATGCATCTATAGCTACGGAAGCCAAAGTGGTAAATATGCTCCGTGATATGGGCATAGACAAAAAGAAAATGCCACGCGATGAGTTTCTCAAATACGCTTGGGAATGGAAAGAGAAATATGGTGGTATCATCTTAAAGCAGTTAGAAAAACTAGGTTGCTCATTGGATTGGTCTCGTACTACTTTTACAATGGACGAGGATTATTATGCCGCAGTTATAAGGGTATTCGTAGAGCTTTATGAAAAAGGGCTCATTTACCGTGGCGTAAAAATGATCAATTGGGACCCTAAGGCTAAAACTGCCTTAAGCGACGAAGAAGTAAACCACAAACAAACCAACTCTAAGCTCTACTATGTTCGATACAAGCTGGACATAGAAGGAGATGAGTATATAACTATTGCGACTGTTCGCCCTGAAACAATACTGGGTGACACTGCAGTATGCGTTCATCCGGAGGACGAACGGTATGCACACCTAAAAGGAAAGTACTGTTTTGTGCCTCTTATCAATAGGCGGATACCTATCATATTCGATGAATATATTGACAAAGAATTTGGTACCGGCGCACTCAAAGTTACACCAGCGCATGATATCAATGACTACAATCTGGGTCTGAAACATAACCTTCAGGTGATAGATACCCTTAATGAAGACGGTACTATGAGCGATGCTGCTCAGTTGTATGTAGGACTAGATAGATTTGTAGTAAGAAAACAAATAGCCGAAGACCTCCGTATAGCTGGCAATCTGGTAAAAGAAGAAGAATATAGCAATCAGGTAGGCTTCAGTGAGCGTACTGACGTAGTGATAGAGCCACGCCTCAGCATGCAATGGTGGTGCAACATGCAAGACTTGTCGCAACCTGCGCTAGAAGCAGTGATGAATGATGACATTAGCTTTCACCCCGCCAAGTTCAAGAATACCTACCGCCACTGGATGGCAAACATCAAAGATTGGTGTATCAGTCGTCAGTTGTGGTGGGGACAACGCATACCTGCTTGGTACGATGCAGACGGGACGCTGTATGTAGCCAACAATGAGGCAGAAGCTACTGAAAAATATAAAGCAGCCAAGCCTGAACTAGCAGCAGCCAAACCAGACCTGAGACAAGACGATGATGTGCTAGACACTTGGTTTAGTAGCTGGTTGTGGCCGATGGAGGTTTTTGGGTGGAACAAACAGCCAGATAATAGAGATCTGCAATACTACTATCCTACAAGCACATTAGTTACCGCTCCTGAAATCATCTTTTTCTGGGTGGCACGTATGGCTATGGCAGGTTATGAGTTTCTGGGTCAGAAACCATTTGAGAAGGTATACTATACTGGTATAGTGCGTGATAAACAAGGACGTAAAATGAGTAAGTCGCTCGGTAACTCGCCCGACTTATTAGAACTAATAGAGAAGAATGGTGCTGATGCAGTGCGCTTTAGCGTTATGATATCTTCTCCAGCCGGTAACGATTTACTGTTTGATGAAAGCCAACTAGAGCAGGGTAGCTTCTTCTGCAACAAGTTGTGGAATGCCATGAAGCTGGTAAAAGGCTGGGAAACAAGATGTGCCGATGATGTAACCACAACAGATGTAAACTTTGCTATGCAGTGGATAGACGCACGCCTAGGGCAGGTATCGGCTGAGGTAGAAGAACTGATGAAGGAATTCAGACTTAGCGAGGCGCTGAAAACCATTTATTCACTGATCTGGAACGATTTCTGCTCGTGGTACCTAGAGTGGGTAAAACCTGGCATGGAACAACCCATAGCTACTGCCGTTTATCAGCATACTGTAACCGTTTACGAGCGTTTGCTACAACTTCTCCATCCGTTTTTGCCGTTTATTACAGAGGAGATTTATCATCTTTTGCGCACAAGAGCAACTGGTGATGACCTTATGGTATTGCAAATGCCTGCTTACAGTACACCTGATGTGACGTTGCTAATGGGTGGTACACAGCTGCAGGAGCTGATTACCGCCATCCGCGATACCCGCAACAAAAACCGACTGAAACCTAAGGATACCATAAAACTGTGGATACAAACATCTGAAGAGGCATATTACACACAGGTACTGGCCATACTGAGCAGGCAGGTAAATGCTGAGCAAACAAACTTCACAGGCGAAGCTATACCCGGAGCCATATCTATAGTAGTGGGCACCGACAAACTGTATATTGAAGCAGCAGCAGCTACCATAGATACCGAAGCCCAGAAAGCCGAAATGGTAAAAGAAATAGCTTACCTGCAAGGTTTCCTGATATCGGTAGATAAAAAGCTGGGCAATGAACGGTTTATGGCAAATGCCAAACCAGATGTAATAGAAAGCGAACAAAAAAAGAAAAACGACGCCCTCGCTAAAATCAAAACTCTCGAAGAAAGTTTGGCTAACCTAGGGTAAAAGCAACATTTTTACTTAACAAAGCACAGACAGTTTTATGCTGTTTGTGCTTTGTTCTTTATTCAATATTGGATATTATTTTATATTTGAGCCGCAATAGCTGATACAACAGAAAATTTTTCACTTCACTCTATCATAATATAACAATGATTAAAAACGCTATTCTTTTCGTCTTAACACTTTTATCGTCCTTTTGCTCAATTGCTCAAATTTCATTCCCAACAGGCGCTGCCATCTGGACAGAGCGCAGAGGTCAAGGTGAAGCACCTCATGTATGGCAAGTAATGGAACAGCGTAATGAAGTTCTGTCAGCAATAGGGAATAGCTATAAAAAATTGTATAGTGCTCAGTTTCCTTCCATACCTATCTTAATAGGTGGAATGAGAGAGGATAGCGCACACCGTATATACTATTATGATGTAACACTAGGTGCCGAACGTAAAGTTTACGATTTTTCGATGGTTTTAGGCGACACTCTCAAAACGTGGGGAAGTACTGAAATGCCTATAGGTATTGTTCATAGCATAGACACAGTTACGATTGGAAGTATAGCTCGCAAAAGAATCAATTTTCGTCAACTGACAGCTACTAGTCGTTGGACTTTAGGTGCTTGGGTGGAAGGGATAGGTAATACTGGGTTAGGAGGTTTGCTAGCCAATCCTATGACGCAACCTACTTGTGATTGTGGTATTAATACACTTTGCTTTTCGGCAGGAGATACCGATATATATCATAATCCTGCTTATGCTACGTACCTATGCTTGCCAGTTCTTGCAGGTGTGGAGCATACAATTACAGCATACACTGATGTTCAGTTATATCCCAATCCTGTGCAGTCTTCAGCCTCTTTTGTAACGCTGCAGGGTGTGGACAGAGCTAGAGTAAGCATTTATGATGTGCAGGGTAAGCTGATGCATAACAGCATGATGAACAATAGAGAACCCTTACGGATTTTTCCCTCCTTGGTAGCTTCTGGTGTATATATTTACTCTATAGTTTCGGAAAATGGCAACAGATACTATGGTAAACTGATTATTGAGTAATTTTCTCTTGGGTATTTACCCGTCTTGGCAACAGTTTGGATGTACAGATAGAAAGTCTGAGTGGCATGCCTCTTACTTTTTTCATTTTATATCTTCATATTACAGCACAAAATTAGTTTGGTGTAAGCTTGCTATATTTACAACCAAATGAAAAAAATAGCACTTAGTATATATCTAGCAATTCTGGGCTTTAATGTCCTAGCCGCTGCGACTGATACAACGTTTATTACTCCATTTGAGAGAAGTAAGGGTAAACAAACAGCGACGTACGATGAAGTGAATGATTTTTTCAAGCGGCTTAAAACTTCTTACACTACTATTAGCATAGGCGATATGGGGCCAGCAGATAATGGCTATCCGCTGCGCTATGTGGCCTATACAAATGATGGCAACTTTGATAAGGACGAAATAAGAACTGGTGGGAAATTAGTGATACTGGTTAATAATGCAATACATGCAGGTGAACCAGATGGGGTAGATGCTAGTATGATGTTGCTGCGCGATGCCGCCATAGGTAAGATACAAATACCTGACAATGTGCTGCTGGTGGTAGTGCCAGTGTTTAATATAGGAGGGGCACTGAACCGTAATAATACAAGTAGGGTAAATCAAAATGGACCTGAGAGTTATGGTTTTAGAGGAAACGCCAGAAACCTAGACTTGAACAGAGATTTTGTGAAGTGTGATGCTGCAGAAACAATAGGCATGTGTGATCTGATAGCAAGAATGAACCCTGACATACTTATTGACAATCATGTAAGTAATGGAGCCGACTATCAGCATATAATGACATTGCTAGCCACACAGCACGACAAGCTAGGCGGTGAATGTGGCGCCTATATGTATAATACCCTAACGCCACTTATATACAAGGAGATGAAAGCAAGAGGGTATGATTTGGCGCCTTACGTAAACCATTTTGGTGCTACACCAGATAAAGGTTGGCAGGAATTTTATGAGTCACCAAGGTTCTTGAGTGGTTATGCAGCCTTGTTTCAGACGATGGCTTATGTGCCCGAGACACATATGCTGAAGCCTTTTGCAGACAGAGTAAAAGCGACCTACACATTGATGCAAACCATTATTAAAGCTGGAAGCGATAACATAGCAGCCATAAAATCTGCCAGAGCAAATGATAGAAAAAACATACTTGCACAGAAGAAATTTGCAATAGACTGGACAGTAGACACTACACAATGCGATAGCATTGTATACAAGGGATACGAAGCAGGCTATAAACCAAGTGAAGTAAGCGGACAACCAAGACTATTTTACGACCGCAAAAAACCATTTACCAAAACGGTACCATTTTATAACCACTACCTGCCCACAAAAACTGTGAATGCCCCTAAAGCATACATAATACCCAAGGCATGGACAAATGTAATAATATGCCTGAGGGCCAGTGGAGTGCGTATGCAGCGTATCAACTATGACAGCTCAATGGAAGTAACTGCTTACCACATAGACGATTATGAAACTACTTCCAAGCCCTATGAACGTCACTACCTGCACAAAAACATAAAAGTGACACCGTACAAGACAAAAGTAAGAGTAACCCAAGGAGACTACATAATATGGCTGGCACAGCATACTAAACGATATCTAGTAGAGACACTAGAACCTAATGGACCAGATGGTTTCCTGGCATGGAACTTTTTTGATGGGATACTGCAACAAAAGGAATATTTTAGTTCTTATGTATTTGAAGATTTGGCAGCTGATATTTTGAAGAAAGATCCAGAGTTAAAAAAGAAACTAGAAGAAAAGCGAAAAAACGACGCTGAATTTGCCAAAAATGGACATGCTCAGCTAGACTTTGTTTACAGGAACTCTATCTATTTTGAGCAGGAGTATATGAGGTATCCAGTGTTTCGGTTGGAGGAATAAAGCAAAGGTATTCATTAGTTATGCTGTAGGGAAGTAGAAACAATTTTTCTGAAATGTGCTATGAAACAAATAAGCATGAGCAGAAGAGCGCCGATTACATTGAGCCACAAAAACGACACTATATCAGCGATGTAAATGCCTACTATCACTATCTCTGTGATTATAGCGGCAACAAAAACAGTTTTGCCGGATACAGACTTCATATAAAATGCTACTAAAAATATCCCTAAAATGGTGCCATAAAATAGTGAGCCTAATATATTGACAGCTTCTATTAATGAGCCCATGCGTGCTGCAAACATAGCTACCCCAATACAAAAGACACCCCACGCAAGCGTATGTAACCGGCCCAGCCTTAGTTCGGTTTTTTCGTCTTTACGTACATTAAGCAAATGAATATCTATTAGCGAAGAAGCTGCTAGAGAGTTTAATGCAGCAGAGATAGACCCCCAAGATGCTAAAATAATAACAGCAAATAGCAGACCCACTATACCAATGGGTAATGAGTTTTTGACGAAATATAGGAAAATATAATTAGTGTCGCTGGTATCAGGTGCATAGTGCTTGCGTGCTATATGCCGAGCCACACTATCACGCAATTGTTGGATTTGATATTGAGTTTCCTTAAAGCTGTAAATCGTATTTGCCAACTCAGATGATTTATTTTCTTTACGTTGCTGGGTAATGGCAACAGCCTGTAATTGTTGTTGTTGGTGAAGTTGTTGGTGAAGGGAGGAAGTGGCACTAGCATTTTGGGGTTCGTGATGGGCATATGCATTAAAGGCAGTAGTATTGAAGTAGAGTGGGGCAGACTGGAAACTGTAGAAAACGAAAACTAGCGCACCAATAAGTAGTATGAAAAACTGCATAGGTATTTTTACAAGCCCATTGAGCAATAAACCCATACGGCTTTGCTTTGTGTCGCGTGCATTGATATACCTGGCCACCTGACTATTGTCTGTACCAAAATAAGATAGTGAAAGAAAAAATCCACCTATTAGTCCGCTCCAGATATTATACTTATCGTGCCAGCTAAAGTCAGTAGTTATCACATTTAGCCTACCTGATTTGCCAGCAATGTATAGTGCGTCGCTCATACCAATGCCATCAGGTAAACGGTGCACTACCAGATATCCAGCTAGCGCCATAGCCCCCAATATGATAATAAACTGTAGTTTTTGGGTATGGGCTACTGCCTTTGCGCCACCAGAATAAGTATAAAGCATGAGTAAACCACCCATGAAAACGTTAGTAATGTATATATTCCAACCCAGAACTGAAGATAGTATTATGGCAGGTGCATATATACTTACACCAGTAGATAATCCTCTGGACAGCAAAAATAGAAATGAAGTCAGGAGTCTGGTGCGGCGGTCGAATCGTTGTTCGAGATATTCATACGCAGTATATACCTTGAGTCTGCTGAAAACTGGAATAAAAGTCACACAAATGACAACCATTGCTAATGGCAGTCCAAAATAGTTTTGAAGAAAGCGCATGCCATCTGTATAAGCCAATCCTGGTGCAGATAAGAAAGTAATGGCACTGGCTTGAGTAGCCATTACACCGAGCAGGACAACATACCATGGCATTTGCCTATCGGCAAGCAGGTAAGAACTTGCGCCAGTTTGTCCTTTACCCTTATGCATACCATAACCTATCATGGCTGCAAGTGTACCAATCAGCACTATCCAGTCGATATAACTCATACAGGGAATTAAGAAAGAAGTGTAAATTAGTACAATAGTCTGTAAAAATTAGTTTCGGATTAGCACACATCTATAGGTATGGGTGTACATTTGTGGTGATGAATGTGAAGGATGAACAAATAGTGCGACTATCAGAACTGCCAGCGGGCACCAAAGCAGTTATTAAAAGTCACGATGAAAGTGAGTTTCAGCTCACGCTAATGGAGATGGGTTGTGTACCAGGCGAGCCGGTGTGGGTAGAGATGATAGCCCCTATGGGTGACCCGATGGCAATAAACATTGCAGGATACTATTTAAGCATCAGGAAAAAAGAAGCAGATAAGATCTGGGTTGAGTACAACTAGTTGACAAGGTTAAAGTTCGTATTTATCGAAGTCAGTGTTGGAAACAATATCCATTCGTATTTTACTGAATCTTTTTCCATCGTTCACCAAATCTACACCTTCTAGAATTTTCAATTCTACAATAGCACCTTGTTTAAAAGCTATATCTAGTACTTTTAATATTTCTTCTTTTACACTATTGTCGCGAAGAGCTGCGTTTGTGATTGCTGCGTTTGTGCTCTCTACTTGATATTCTTTTCGAATCATAACTCATTGTATATTGAGAAGGGGATTACAAACTTATAAGAAAATTAAGACAATGCATAAAATAATGAGAATATAATTTAATAAACAAGCTTTACAAAAATGAACGTGGATAAAAAGTGACGATTTTCATTAATCGACTAGGAAAATAGGAAGTTCCTATATGTGATTGCATTTAATAAGTTGGGCTTATAAATTGACAATTACTGAAAATAGACATTGTAACATACAATGCCAATAATGTTAATACTTCGTTTTTTGTAAATTTAGGGTTTGTTTCTATCCTTTCCTTTTTTACTTTTATCAACAAAAAATTTCCATATGCAAATTCTTCTTTTTTCACTAGCTCACGAACTTCAAGATTTTAATGGTTTGTTGATTACCATTGTTATAGGTGGAATAGCAGGTTTTCTGGCTCAAGTACTCACACCAGGCAGAGGGTATGGTACACTAGCTACTATAGTTTTGGGTATTTTAGGTGGATGGCTAGGTAAGATATTATTCAAGAGTTTACTATCTTTTACGAGTTCTCCGCTTATCAATATTATTATTTGCGCAACTGCTGGTGCATTAATACTTACGTTACTAGTGAATATTATATCTGGAAATGACAAAGGAGACCGTACAGGTTACAGAGCGTAAATTTGTTATAGATAATCCATCTATGTAATAGTATTATCAACTTATTTTTAACAAAAGAACACTTACGTTTGAGGCTGTCAATAAAATTATAAAATAAATGAATCGAACCGTTTCTACACTTGCATTATCGTTTTCATTGTTGATGTGTGCAAATTCTGCATTTTCACAAGAAATAGCGCCGCAGGACATGGAGAAGTTCAAGAAAATGGAGGATTCTCTTGTCGTAACTGCGGATTCGATGTATGAAGCATTTATTCCTGACACTAGAATAATGTATTCAGAACGTTTCGCCCGCCAATTGGTACGTACACTTAAGATAAACAACTCGTACCTCTATAAATTCGATACCCTAAGTAAACTGATTAACATTATATATGCCGATGATAATGCATTTCGAATATTTAATTGGGCAGTAGAGCCCGGTAATATTCCAAAACGTTATTATGGAGCTATACAAATGCCTCAGCCACAATTAAAGCTCATCGGCTTGAATGATTGTAGCGCTCAGGTCGACAAGGGTTTGGAGGACAGTATTTTCACAGGTGGCAGATGGTTTGGAGCGCTGTACTATCGAATTATGTCGCAGCGGGTAGATGGTCAAATAGTTTACACACTATTTGGTCTTAATAATGGTCATGCGCTGAGCAACCGCAAGGTATTAGATCCTATGTATTTCGATGGGCGAGGGGTAACATTTGGTGCTTCGATTTTTGGTGTAGTATCTACATCTGACCCTAAAAAACGCATTAACAGGTTTGTGTTGGAGTATAAAAAAAGTGTTGCGGCATCCATGAACTGGGATGCAGAAAAACAGCTGATTATTTTTGATAAACTAACATCTGTGTCAAACGATCCAGCACGTAAGTATACTTATGTACCTAGTGGTCAATATGATGGATTCATTTGGGAAAACGGACTATGGAATTATCAGCATGATATAGTGAGTATAAAAATTTTGCAAGACGGTGAGGTTCCCTTAGAATGATAAGATTTTTTTACTACCTTTGCACCTCATAAAAAAATTCCAGCAGCTGGTCCGGTAGCTCAGCTGGATAGAGCATCAGCCTTCTAAGCTGGGGGTCATTGGTTCGAATCCAATCCGGATCACAGAATAAAAAAAGCCTACGTTATATACGCAGGCTTTTTTTGTTGTAGTACTGATTGAATGTGAATTAGACTAACGAAAAAATGGATTTTATCATTCCAGTATTATTTTCTAAAAAAATCTGTTTTGATACTTCCAAATAGTTATTTTTGTAGGGTAATAAAGACTTTCTGCTCACAACCATTATCTAGTTGATAATAAATGAACAATACATATACTGACCTCGTACACCAGACTTTCCATTTTCCTCAAGAGGGTTTTGATGTAAACGACAATGAAAACCTTGTGTTCAATGGGGTTGATATCAAATCGTTAATTGATAAATATGGTACTCCCTTCAAACTAACTTTTCTGCCAAAAATTGGCATGCAGATCAATAAGGCAAAAAAAATGTTTGCTGATGCGATCAGAAAGAATAAGTATGAGGGAAATTACATGTATTGCTATTGTACGAAGAGTTCTCATTTTTCATTTATTGTTGAGGAAACTCTTAAGCATGGTGTGAATCTTGAAACTTCTTTTGCTTATGACATCGACATCATATGGCAGCTTTATAAGAAGAAAAAGATTACCAAAGATATTTTTATTATCTGTAATGGTTTTAAAACCAAGCAGTATACCCGTAATATTTCAAGATTGATCAATGAAGGTTTTAAAAACGTAATACCTATTATTGACAACAAAAACGAATTCGAGGATTACAAAAAGTCTATACGTGCCAAAGAGCCAGTAAATATTGGAATTAGAATAGCTGCTGAAGAAGAGCCTACTTTCGATTTTTATACTTCTAGGTTGGGCATTAGAAGTAGAGATGTGCTTGAGTTTTATGTGGACAAGGTAAAAGGTAATGACAAGTTCAGACTCAAAATGCTACATTTCTTTATGAACAAAGGCATAAAAGACGATGTGTATTATTGGAGTGAACTGAATAAGGTATTGAATCTTTATTGCCAACTGAAAAAAGTTTGTCCAGAATTAGAAGGGCTGAATATTGGTGGAGGATTGCCTATCAAACACTCACTGAATTTCGATTATGACTATAACTATATGGTTAATGAGATAGTGTCTACTATTAAAACTGTTTGCAAAAAGAATAAAGTTCCTGTACCAGACATTTATACTGAGTTCGGCTCTTTTACAGTAGGTGAAGCTGGTGCTGTAGTGTACAGCGTTCTGGATGAGAAGATGCAGAACGACAGAGAAATTTGGTATATGATAGATAGTTCTTTCATTACTACACTACCTGACACATGGGGTATTGGTGAAAAGTTCTTGATGTTACCGATTAATAAATGGGACAAAGAATATCAGGAAGTACACTTGGGTGGACTGACCTGCGATAGCCATGATTTTTATACATCTGAGGAACACATAAATGCTGTGTTTCTCCCTAAACTGGACAAAGAAAAAACTACAGAACCTCTTTATATTGGTTTCTTCCACACTGGTGCTTATCAAGATCAGTTGGCTGGATATGGTGGTATTAAACACTGTATGATACCATCACCCAAACATATTGTTGTAGAGTATGATAAAGAAGGAAATCTAGAAGATTGGTTGTATGCTCGCGAGCAGACTCCTCAGAGTATGCTGAAAATACTAGGATACATTAAGTAAAAATATAAACTCAAGAAATACAGACCCTCAGCTAGTTTAGTTGGGGGTCTGTTGGTATGTGTGCTAGGTATGAATATTTTTCACCAAGTAAACTGATCGATTTTTTCCATACATCTTCATGTTTTGTATCGAAAACTATTTCGTCAGTGGCGGTAGCTATCAGCCAAGTTCCTTCCTTTACTTCATTTTCGAGTTGTCCAGGTGCCCAACCAGAGTAACCAAGAAACAAACGTAGATCATTTCTACCTTTAACCCCAATTGATTCATTATCTCCAATTTCATCAAAGGAACCACCCCAGTATATACCATTAGCGATTTTTAGTCCAGCACCAAGGATATTTGGAATCCTATGCAACATGTGTAGCGTGTTGTTTTGCACAGGACCTCCTTTAAAAACGACATGAGCTTTTCCTGTGATGTCTTTTAATAAGTCTTGCAATTCGAAATCTGATGGTTGGTTCAATATAAAACCAACAGATCCTTCGTTACTGTGTTCACACAGTAGTATCACTGCTCTGGTAAAATGATCATCATTAAGCAATGGCTCGGCAATAAGCAAATGGCCTGCTTTAGGTTTTTTTAGCTGAATGGGTGGGTAAATTCTAATTTTTTTCATCAGGGAGATTGAAAAAGTCTAAGCAATTATCGTGAATAGCTGTATTTAATAATACGCAATATAAATAATTTTTCAAGAAATACTCGTGCAGCTAAAAAGGTTATTACACTATATCTTTGCAGGATGTCTAATGAAAATGATATTGAGGACATTTGGGATGAAGAAGACCCCGAATTGGATAGTAACGAGTCAGGTGATGAGCCAGTAGTAAGGTTACGAATAGTAATAGAAAAACGACAAGAACCACTGCGCATTGACAAATTTATGATGCACAGGTTGGAAGGAGCTACACGTAATAAAGTGCAGCAAGCCATTGATGAAGGTTTTATATTAGTAAACGATGAAGTTATAAAAGCCAACTATAAGGTAAAACCTAATGACGTAATCGTTGTATTTGAAACTCGAAGGCCCGAAAGTCAGGAGATTGTACCTGAGAATATTCCACTTAACATTACTTACGAAGATGATAGCCTGATGATTATTAACAAACCAGCAGGTATGGTGGTTCATCCCGGTTGTGGCAATTATAGTGGCACTCTAATAAATGGGTTATCTTATTATTTGCAGCAAGGAAATGTTGAGATTAGTAATTTACATAGGGTAGGGCTTGTACATAGAATAGACAAAGATACTACAGGGTTGGTGGTGATAGGTAAGACAGAACAAGCTATGCAGCACCTTGCTGCTCAGTTCAAAAAACATACTGTATACAGGCGTTATATTGCATTGGTTTGGGGTGATTTACCAGAGGATGAAGGTACTATTCATGCAAACATTGGTAGGAATCTCAGATTCAGAAAAATAATGGACGCTTTTCCTGACGGGGACTATGGCAAGGATGCCACTACTCACTATAAGGTATTAGAGCGATTTAACTACGTTACATTAGTAGAGCTCAGACTTGAGACAGGTAGAACACATCAGATAAGGGTTCATATGAAATATATTGGACACCCGTTGTTTAATGATATGACGTATGGTGGCGATAGAATAGTAAAAGGAACTGTTTTTAGTAAGTATAAACAGTTTATAGATAATTGCTTTAGTGTACTTCAAAGGCATGCATTGCATGCAAAAGAATTGGGTTTTGTACATCCTGACACGAAAGAAACGGCACATTTCAATTCTGAACTACCTGATGATATGGCAGCTGTAATTGACAAATGGAGGGCTTATACTGTAGGTATAAGCATGAAAACCAAAGCTTAAACAGTACCCAGGGTACTAGGCGAGTATATTGTGTTTGATGTGGCTTTATTCTAAACTATATTGATAATGTTTGCAGATATTGTATGATACAAAAAATTCTAAATGACAAGCCCACAAAACTTTTCTTAATAATAGCTTCTTTTTTTGTAGCCAATGCACTAATAGCTGAGTGCATAGGGGGTAAATTGTTTTCGTTGGAGCGTGTATTTGGGCTAACACCAAAGCCATTTTCGTTGTTGGGAGAGTCTGGTCTGACCTTTACACTTACTTGTGGTGTATTACTTTGGCCACTGGAGTTTATAGTAACAGATATTGTAAACGAGTATTATGGACCTAAAGCTGTGCGGCGTATTTCTTATATTGCTGTTGGTTTGATATGCTACGCTTTTCTCATGTTTTATGTCTCAATTAGCATTCCACCAGATACCTCATTTTGGACGGGTAGCCAGAAAGCCAATGGTGTTCCAGATATGCAAGCAGCATTTGATGGGGTTTTTGGACAAGGGCTATGGATAATAGCAGGCAGTATTGCAGCCTTTTTGGTAAGTCAGTTTGTTGATGTATGGGTGTTTCATAAAATAAAAAAGCAAACAGGAGATAAAAAAGTATGGTTAAGAGCTACAGGTTCTACTGTTGTGTCGCAACTGGTAGACAGTTTTATAGTTCTTTTTATTGCATTTAAAATTGGGAAAGACTGGAGTTATCAGCGAGTGATAGCCATTTGTTTGGTGAACTATTCTTATAAATTTACAATGGCGCTAGTACTAACTCCGCTCATATATTTGGTAGAACGTACAATAGACAATTATTTGGGTAACGAGACGGCTACCTCTATGAAGATGGCTGCCATGGGCAAGGAATAATGAATGTGATGCTTGCTCAGTGTAGAAGTAGAGGGTTAAACTTTCAAAAGAAAGTTTAGTTAATCAACACGAAAAAAGAGTACGGTTTAGCATACTCTTTTAATTCAGTAATTTTGGAAGCAACAGCATTTTTAGTAATAAAACTAAAATTACTAGTTACTTTAACAATGTAGGAGGTGTAAACATATGCCCTGGGCATCCGTATTTCTTAGTACCACATGACGCAAACATAACAAGCGCTACAACAGCTATTAGCGGCACAAAACGTTTTACTTGAGTTAAAAACTGCATGATTAATTAGATTATGAATAGTAAAAAGCTCGATTAACTTTGTACGAAGATACATAAAAAGACAAAAACAAAACATGCAGAACATACATTTTATTGCTATTGGTGGTGCTATTATGCATCAATTGGCTTTGGCTCTTCACCGTAAAGGATATACCATTACTGGAAGTGATGATGATATAACAGATCCAGCTAAAAGTAATCTTGAAAACGAAGGTTTATTACCGAGCAGTTATGGTTGGTTTCCTGAGAAAATAACTAATCAGTTAGATGCAGTAGTGCTGGGAATGCATGCTAAGGCAGATAATCCTGAACTTATTGCTGCAAAAAATGCGGGTATTCCTGTTTTCTCGTTTCCCGAGTATGTATATGAAGTGAGTAAAAATAAGAAAAGGGTAGTAGTAGCGGGTAGTCATGGTAAAACCACAATAACCTCCATGATAATGCATATACTTAAACATGAAGGCATAGATTTTGATTATCTGGTAGGGGCACGTGTAGCTGGTTTCGATCAATCAGTGAAGCTATCCGATGCTCCAATTATAGTGTTAGAGGGTGACGAATATCCCGCGTCGGCAGAGGAGAAGAGACCCAAAATATTTTTCTACCACCCACATATTAGTGTTTTGAGCGGTATAGCTTGGGATCATATCAATGTGTTTCCCACTTACGAGATATACTTTAATCAGTTTGAACAGTATCTGCAAGGAATGGAAAAAGGTACTAAGGTATTTTACAACAGTGAAGATGATGAAGTATGTAGAGTAATAACTACTGCGGGTAAAGAAGTTGCCGCAATGCCTTACCAAACACCACCTTTTCATTACCAAAATGGCTACCCGGTAATGGATACCGCAAATGGGCCAGTAAGTGTATCGGTATTTGGCAGACACAACTTGCTGAATATGCAAGCGGCTATTGATGTATGCATGGAATTGGGGGTAACAGAGCAGGCGTGCTATACCGCAATCGCAAGTTTTACGGGTGCAGCCCGTAGATTAGAAAAGGTAAAGGAAGAGCCGGGGTTGCTGGTATACCGCGATTTTGCGCATGCCCCCAGTAAGTTAAAAGCGACTCTAAATGCGGTGAGAGAGGCCTATCCTGAACATCGCCTTGTGGCAGTCTTTGAGTTGCATACCTATAGTAGTTTGAATGAAAAGTTTTTGACAGAGTATACTGGTAGCATGAATAGTGCTGATGATGCAATTGTTTTCTT
Organism: Sphingobacteriales bacterium; assembly: GCA_027484425.1. Lineage (GTDB taxonomy): Bacteria > Bacteroidota > Bacteroidia > Chitinophagales > Chitinophagaceae > Nemorincola. The sequence goes on along the minus strand of JAIXSZ010000056.1, from coordinate 47,123 downwards.
CAGTCATCATGCACTTCAATTGAAAGGATTACCTGCTATTTCTACTGATACAGTAAAACAATACTTTAAAAAGGAAGACCTTATAGTATGTGACAATCGCAATCAGTTGGAAAAACTTGTGACTGAAAAGATAAGTACCGCTGTGCAACCTGTTTTTTTGTTGCTAATGAGTTCAGGTACATACGATGGAATTGATTGGAATAACGTAAGTTCGCAAAAGAATATACACTAATCATGCCAGCACTAGCACTGAAGCGACCCATAGTATTTTTTGATCTTGAAACCACTGGTACAGATAATGTGAAGGACCGTATAGTGGAACTGGCGTTTGTGAAAATATTACCAGAAGGAAAGAGAGATAAATACGTAAAGCGAATAAACCCAGGAATACCGATACCTCCAGAGGTTACAGCTATTCATGGTATTTCTGATGAAGATGTAAAAAACTGTCCAACTTTCAAACATATTGCCCACCAACTATATGACTGGATGAAGGGATGTGACTTAGGTGGGTATAATTCCAGCAAGTTTGATTTGCCATTGCTAGCAGAAGAGTTTCTTAGGGTTGGTATCAATGTAGATTTTACTGAGCGACACATGATAGATGTGCAACAGATATTCTTTAAAATGGAAGCACGCACACTGAGTGCAGCTTATAGTTTTTATTGTAAGAAAGAATTGACCAATGCTCATAGTGCTGAAGCTGATATAGATGCTACAATAGAAGTGCTAGAAGCACAACTGAATAGGTATGAAACAATAGGTACTGATGTGGCAGCGTTGCACCAGTTTACCCATACTGATGAATATGTAGACTATGCCCGCAGGATTGTTATAAAAGATGGGCATCCTGTTTTTAATTTTGGAAAACACAAGGGGAGGAGAGTAGAAGATATTTTCAATGCAGAACCACAATACTACGATTGGATGATGCAAGCTGATTTTGCATTGCATACGAAGCAGAAAATATCTGAAATTCTGAATAGAATGAAGTTGAAAAAATCTGGTTTAAAAGTTTAGCATTTATTTTAGACCTAATTAGTAACTAAATCATTATTTTGCCATCTAATCTGAACGCTTGATTGAAGAAGTTAGTTATTATACCGACCTATAACGAGAAGGAGAATATTGAAAATATCATTCGCAAGGTGATGTCATTGTCTGGGCAATATCATGTATTGATTGTAGATGATGGTTCGCCCGACGGTACCGCTGCAATAGTGAAGCAACTACAAAACGAATTTACAAATCGTTTATTCATCCTAGAGCGTAAAGGGAAACTTGGATTGGGCACTGCATACATAGCTGGATTTAAATGGGCTCTTGAAAGAGACTACGAATTTATTTTTGAGATGGATGCAGATTTTTCTCATGATCCTGAAGACTTGAGCAGATTGTACGATGCCTGTCAGAAAGGCTCAGATATGGTAGTAGGGTCTAGATATACCAAGGGCGGTAAAGTAGTAAACTGGCCTTGGGACAGAATATTCATATCGAAGGGTGGGGCTCTTTATACCAAAATGATAACATGGATGCCTGTAGAAGACCCAACCGCTGGTTTTGTGTGTTATAGTCGCAAAGTACTCAGTACTATCCCACTAGATAATGTGCATTTTGTAGGTTATGCATTTCAGATAGAAATGAAATACAGAGCTTGGAAATTAGGTTTCAAAATAGGAGAAGTGCCAATCACCTTTCGTGACCGTAAAGAAGGTGTGTCAAAAATGTCGGGCAACATCATCAAAGAGGCCATGTATGGTGTTTGGAAGATGAGAGGGTTCTGATTTTATGTGCCAATTATTATCATTTAGCAGCAAAACTGATTTATTCGGTTATTTTTGCACTCCAAATTACTAAAATTAATGAGCCGTATTTATTTCGACAATGCTGCAACTACCTCTCTAGATCCAGAAGTATTGCAGGCAATGATGCCATATTTGACCGAAAAATTTGGTAATCCCTCTTCGGTTTATTCATATGGTCGTGAAACAAAAATGGCTATAGAGAATGCTAGAAAGTCTGTAGCAAAAACTCTTAATGTTACACCTGGTGAAATATTCTTTACTTCAGGAGGTACAGAAAGCACAAACACTGCTATAAATGCAGCTATTAGAGATTTGGGATGTGGGCATATTATAACATCCCCAATCGAGCATCATGCTACGCTACATACTGTAGAATATCTGGCACATTCAGGTCAAGCTCGTTTAAGCTTTGTAAAGCTTACTGACAAAGGTCACATAGACCTTAATCATCTTGAAGAACTAATAGCGACCAGCAAGGAGCGCACAATTGTAACCTTAATGCATGCCAATAATGAAATTGGCAACTTGCTAGATATTAAAGCAGTAGGTGAAATATGTAAGAAATATGACGCAATATTTCATAGTGATACTGTGCAAACAGTAGGGCATTACCCTATAGACCTTAAGAATATGCATGTACATTTTATTAATGGAGCTGCACATAAATTTCATGGGCCTAAGGGAGTGGGTATCTTGTACGTAAATCATGACGTGACCATAAAACCCTACTTGAATGGAGGGTCGCAGGAAAGAAACTTAAGGGCTGGCACTGAAAATCTGTATGGTATAGTAGGTTTTGCAAAAGCATTAGATATTGCTAGTGTTGGCTATGAAAAAGATAGTGAGCATGTGCGAGGATTAAAGTTATATATGGCCGAACAACTTCGAGATAACTTTAAGGATATAACTTTTAATGGAGATACTTTTGGCGACAGCTTGTATACAGTATTAAATGTTTCGTTCCCATTATCTGAAATGGCAGAAATGCTTTTGTTTAACCTAGATATGGCGGGTATATGTGTAAGTGGAGGTAGTGCTTGTACCAGCGGTGCGAACTCAGTAAGTCATGTGATAAAAGCAATAAATGAAGGTAATTCAACAGAGGTAGTACCTATTCGGTTTTCATTTAGTAAGCACAATACTAAAGAAGAAGTGGATATAGTGATACAAAAATTAAAGGAGCTGATTTAGCTCCTTTAATTTTTATTGCGATAAGTGGATTGAATTATATTAATGCGTTATGGATACTTTAAAGGTATAATTAGCGTTCACAGTTTTTATATTTAGCAAGTATAAACCTGTTGTAAAATCTGAGGTGCTAACATTAGTTGTCTTGTAAAAACTATTGTTGTAAACTATCCTTCCTGTAATGTCGCTTATGCTAATGATTTGCTCTTCAGTTTTATCTGAAGTAGTTACAGTCAAATAATCAGAAACGGGATTAGGATAAATAGTTACTTCAGGTTCCTCGTCGGTACCTGCAACAGAAGTAGCACTACAATCGCCAGTACCCCAAATACAATCTGCATAAAGAGGTCTGTCAATAAATGGATTCCTGTTACCTTGAAGTGCATAAACAGCATTATTCCTATCGATTTCTTTTTTGCTAACAGGGTCTAAATGATGCCATTCCAATAACATTTGTGCTGACCAGTTTTTCAAACTTGCCAATGTTGCTATTTCCCATGTGATGAATTTCATACTATCATTTCTGTAGCAAGTAGACACATAAAAATAAGTGCGGGCCAAATCGCCCTTGAACGAATCGATAGGCTCATAGCATGAAGCGGAAGGTGCACCTGGGTATACGTTATTGCCTATCTTGCCGCCATTAGTAAATGTTTGTGTAGCAGTGCCTACTTTACCGTAAGGTTTGTCGCCCCTAGAGAAGTTTACAAAATAGTCTGACGGATAGACAATAAACAGATCAGTTTGCATAGGAGGCTCGCTCGAAAACTTACTTTGAGGCCATGTATGCTCTCTGTTATAACAGTTGTTTTCAGTAGACGGACTCACGCTACCACATTGGTCGGCACCCAATGTATACTCATAAGCGGGCGCGCCGCCTGGTCGGTCAGAGTACATGTCCCAAACCTTGCCATTAGGTTTTTTATCAGTAGTGTAGTAGGCATTCCACAGACCTGGTGTGTACGATAGTTCGGTATGTGGTCTTATAATACCACTAAGTGCAGCTCTTAGAGACTGACCATTAAGACCTATTGCAGGATCATAATAGCCAGCAGGTTGAGCAAAAGCAGAAAAGGTAGAAAGTAAGGCGATAGTACAAAGTATTTTTCTCATAGTGTTTTTCGTATGTTTTATGATAAATAAAATCAGATCATTTTGATGTTCTTTCTAATGTATTTGTAGGGTGATTACTGGTAGTACCACACTGGCAAATAGGTCTCTGCTATTCCTTCTCTTTATTTTTCGATTCGAACAGAATCTTTTTGTCTACTACTTCTACCTTTGATTTATCGGAGAGTAATCGTGCTATAGCACCGTAAGGGGCTACAACAATTTCGTCATTTTCGGTAATGCCGCTAGTAATTTCCAGAAATTTATTGTCTTGTAGACCAGTTTTTACATCTCTAATGAGTACAGTTTTATCTGACTGATTATAAACAAAAACTACTTGTCTTATTTCATTGGTAATACTGGCAAGTTCTTCTTTGTTTTTCATACTATCAGGCCAGTCGCGAGTAGTAACAGCGTTAACTGGAACCGATAAGATATTTTCTTGTTTGTTGGTTAGAATTTCCACTGATGCTGACATGCCGGGTTTGAATGGGAATTTGCCCTTGCCTAGTTTTTCAGCAATATCGGCATAGGTAGATGGCAGAATCAAAATGTGAACCGTATAGTTGGTAACCTGATCTGTACTGTTGCCAGCAGAAGCTATACTACCAGTAGTGCTACTTACTGCTACTTTTGATACTAATCCTTTAAACTTCCTATTGCGATAAGCATCTGCGTCAATGATACAAGTATCACCTATTTTCACCTTTGAAATATCGGTTTCACTTACGTCTACTCTTACTTCTATTCGGCTCATATCTGCTATTGTAAGCATCTGTGTACCTGCCATTTGTGCTGTTCCTACTACTCGTTCTCCTTTTTTTACGCTTAGCTGAGATATGATACCATCGGTGGGAGCTATGATAGTAGTACGCTGAAGGTTTTCGCGTGCTTGTGATAAACTCGCTAGTGCACCTTGTACTACGTATCCACCACCCGAAGTGGAAGCTTTTGCAGCATCAAGTGCTGCTTTGGCCGAAAGATAAGAAGCTTCTCCTTGTTCAAATTCTAGTTGGGATATTACCTTTTGTTCAAATAGCTTTTTGTTTCTCTCGTGTGTCTTTGATGCCAATCTGTATTGCGATTCTGCTTGAGCCATCATTTCGCGCGTGTTATTGGCACTAGCTTTTGTTTGTTCTACTGATGCAGAAGCTTGATTAACCAATGAACTGTATATCGCAGCATTAATTTTTACTAATACATCACCTTTGTGCACACTATCACCTTCTTCTACATTTAGCATAGTAATCTCGCCACTCACCTCAGGTGCAATTTTTACCTCCGTTTCAGGGTAAATTTTGCCACTAGCCGATACTGTTTCTGTTATAGTGTGTCTTGATACTTTTTCTATGGCCACCTTGGTTCCTTTGTTTCCTGTAGTTTTGGAAATAACAACCAACACTGTAGCTACAATTGCCAGAACAATTATTATCAACCATATTTTTTTAGCCTTCATAGTTTTAACCGTATTGAAGGTGTAAATATAAGATAAACAACCGACCTACATGAAATATGACTTGTATCTAAAGCAATGTTATTGATGTTAAATTGGGAAAATAGACATAATGTAAAATGTTTGTTGAACGCGGACTATTGTCAATGGTTTTTGATGATTTTTTATATTCTTTTTTAGATACCAAATGTGGTGCCTATTGTGTAATTTGGACGACATAAATAGTTATTTGATGGCACAGCTAATAAGAAAGGAAGACGCACTTGAGTATCACGCTAAAGGTAGGCCTGGAAAAATAGAAGTAGTACCTACCAAGGAAACAAAAACACAAAGAGATCTTGCATTAGCATATTCGCCAGGTGTGGCTGATCCATGTATGGAAATACATGCCAATCCTGATGACGTATATAAGTACACAGCCAAAGGGAATCTGGTAGCTGTGATAAGTAACGGTACTGCTGTATTGGGTTTGGGGGATATAGGTCCAGAAGCGTCTAAACCAGTAATGGAGGGAAAAGGGTTGTTGTTCAAGATTTATGCTGACATAGATGTGTTTGACATAGAATTGAATGTAAAAGAAATAGATGAATTTGTAAAAGTGGTGAAGGCATTGGAGCCTACTTTTGGTGGAATAAACCTAGAAGACATTAAAGCTCCTGAGTGTTTTGAGATCGAGCGAAGACTTAAGGAAGAGCTGAGTATCCCTATCATGCACGATGACCAGCATGGTACCGCTATCATATCTGGTGCTGCATTGCTTAATGCGCTGGAGTTAGTGGAAAAACCCATCAACAAAATAAAGATGGTTATCAGCGGTGCAGGCGCATCAGCAATTTCTTGTTGCAAAATATATCAGAAGTTGGGTGTGTTACAAGAAAATATGTTCATGTATGATACTAAAGGACTTATTGTAGCTGGCCGTAATGATCTAGATGATAATAAACGTCCATTTGCCCAAAACATGGAAGCTATAAGCCTTGCTGAGGCTATGGTGGGGGCAGATGTATTCATTGGACTATCGAAGGGTAATATAGTTTCTAAAGACATGGTGAAGGGAATGGCAGAAAAACCCATAGTTTTTGCACTGGCTAACCCTAATCCTGAAATCACTTATGATGACGCTCTCGAAGCTCGTCCCGACGTGATAATGGCTACCGGCAGAAGCGACTACCCCAACCAAGTAAACAATGTATTGGGCTTTCCTTACATTTTTAGAGGTGCTCTAGATGTGAGGGCAAGTACTATAAACGAAGAAATGAAATTGGCGGCAGTGTATGCTTTGGCAGCACTAGCTAAAGAGCCTGTGCCAGATATTGTAAATGTGGCCTACAACAATAATCATTTAGTGTTTAGCCCTACCTATATCATTCCTAAGCCAATGGATCCACGCTTGCTTGTAAGCGTATCTACAGCAGTTGCTAGAGCAGCAATGGAAAGTGGTGTAGCTCGTAGACCAATAGCTGACTGGACAGAATATGAAATGGAATTGTATCGTCGCTCAGGATCTTACGACAATCTGCTTAAATACATCAACAACAAAGCAAAACAGAATCCAAAGAGGGTAGTGTTTACCGAGGCTGAAAACATTAAAGTATTAAAAGCCGCACAAATTGCGAACGATGAGGGTATTGCCATACCTATACTGCTAGGTAATAAAGAGAAGATAGCCGCGATGATAGAGCAGTATGGATTGCATTTGGATGGTGTGAAAATCATAGACCCGAAGGGTGAGGACGCCGAAGATATGCGCAATGAGTATGGTGAACTGTACTTTGGTATGCGTCAGCGGAGAGGTGTTAATCTCTATGAGGCCAAAAAAACAATGAGAGAGCGTACCTATTTTGGGTGTATGATGGTGCACAATGGCGATGCTGATGCTATGTTATCTGGTCTCACACGCAAATACCCTGATACTATAAAACCTGCACTGGAAATAATAGGCATGGAAGAAGGTGTGAAACGTGTAGCGGGCATGTATATAATGCTAACGAAAAAAGGTCCTCTGTTTTTTGCAGACACTACACTCAACTTCTTTCCATCTGAAGATGAGCTGATAGATATTACTATGCTTACAGCAGACATGGTTAGCAGCTTCAATATCAAACCGAGAATTGCTATGCTTTCGTATTCCAATTTTGGTAGTAGTCCATCGGCAGAGGCAACTATTGTTCGTAATGCAGTAGCCCGAATAAAATATGACAATCCAGATCTAGTTATAGACGGAGAAGTTCAGGCAGGTGTGGCATTCAATAAAGATCTATTAAAAGAAAATTATCCTTTTTCTGATCTGGTTAATGAATCGCCCAATGTGTTGATTTTCCCCAATCTGGCAGCAGGCAATATTGCCTATCATTTGTTGCAAGAAGTAGGTGGTGCTGAGGCTGTAGGCCCAATATTGCTGGGTTTGCGCAAGCCAGTTTATGTGTTGCAGTTGGGAAGCACCGTACGACAAATAGTTAATATGATATCGCTAGCGGTAGTAGAAGCACAGGTAAAAGAGCAATACAGTTAGAAGATATAGTAAACTACTTTTGAGTTTGGTTCTAATATAATGCAATGTTGACAATCAATTGAATTATGGTCAACATTGCATTGTTTTTTGCAATGAAAATTAATGTTGTGTATTGGCAGTAGAATCCTAAAGCACCATTTGCGTATAGATTTTTTCCAGCGTATCGTCGGGCGTATTACACAATCCAGGGTGTACCTTCGAGGACTGTACGACAGTACTACGCGTAGCGGTAAGCCAGCGGAAACGCTCAGCTACAGGTAGTTTGCCAATAGGCCCACTATCTGGTTTTGCCTGACAGATACGATCAAAAGCATGGAGATATGCAGTGATCTCGGCTAAGTCTAGTTGAGGCGCAAATGCGGTTATTTTGTTGGCATCTAGTAAGTATTTTACTTTCAGAAAACGCCCTTGCCTACAATACAACACAACCCCGACATTGAGAAATTCTTCACGTTCCACCCTAGGTACAATGCGAAGCACGGCATACTCAAATAAGTGCAGTTCTGGCATCTTGTGCAGCTTTTACAAAGGTTGGAGAATGCGCTACTCTTGTAGTGAGAAACTGATAGTATGCTTGTCGGTGCTCTTCTACAGATGCGAATGGCGAATCGTCTGATAACCAATCATCTGGTATGAGCATCACAATCTTAAGAATTAGTTCGTTTGTTAAGATTACAGAAAAATCTTTATCTATCGAAGAAAGTTCAGATGCTTGTGGCAACAATACATGGTCCTTTATATGCGAAAAAGGCAACGATGCTTTTTCAGCCCAGTTTTGCCATAAGTGATGAAAGTAGAGAGAGGCACCGTGATCTATTAGCCACAATTCTTTGTTCCACAGCAACATATTTGTATTACGACAAGTTCGGTCTACATTCATCAACAAACAATCTAGCCAAACAATTTTTGATGCTTCTATGGCATCTACCTTAGTTACTGTTGGGTCGAATGTAATGGCACCGGATAAGTAGTGAATAGCTAGGTTTAGACCCACGCTCGCCTTTAGTAAGTCTTGTATTTCTTCATCGGGTTCGGTGCGCCCAAATGCCTCGTCGAGTGTTGCAAATACTATTTCAGGCATGCGCAAACCTAAAGCACGAGCTATTTCGCCTCCTATGAGCTCTGCTATCAATGCTTTTCTTCCCTGACCTGCACCTCTGAACTTAAGCACATACATGAAGTCATCGTCAGCAGCAGCGATAGCGGGCATAGAGCCACCCTCCCTAAGTGGGGTGATATATCTAGTAACGTTTACTGTTCGCAAATCTGGACCGCTATAACTCATACTGTCTGCATGTTTGTATTTATTTACACAGACTACAAGCTATTTTTTGGGTGGTGCCGGTCTGAAAAACACTGGGAGACTTGCAGAACCTTTTGTTGGTTTGCCGTCCTTCATTGCAGGTTTCCATGCTGGCATACTTTTTATCACCCTTATAGCTTCTTCGTCACAGCCATATCCCAGCCCTTTTACTACTTCATGATCGGCTGTTGTGCCATCTTCATTCACAGTAAACTTTACAAGTACAGGGCCCATTACTTTATTGGCAAGAGCTGCTTCAGGATATTTTAGGTTCTCATCTATGTGTTTTCTTGCATCTACACCAGGTGTTGGCTGCTGGTCAGGTCTGGCTGCTGAGTTAGCACTCAATTTACCTCTTGTAGAATCATTTAGTCTGTCCTTGAAGCCTGGTAGTTGGCGATCTACTGGTCTCATTGGTGTGTTTTGTTGCATATCTGCTGGCAACTTGTTGACTGCATCTGTGATTTTACCATCGGTAAAAGTTAAAGACACGTACAATTCACCATCGGCACTCCAATATTTCCATGTACCGGTGCGCACGTCATTTGCATAGCGCATTTCGGTACATTTTTTGCCATTTTCATAATAGGAAGTGAACTCGCCATTCCAATGTGAGTTTTTGAAAAATGAGTTTTCCAGCTCTATAAATTTGCTGAAAACTCCATTTGGCAATTTACGCAATGAATCATTGCCAAAATTTCGAATGTTGCCTCGAGTTTGCATCAATGAGTATCCAGCTAGCGGGGTAGTGGCTCTCATTTTTTTAGCTAGCATGGTATCTATCTCTGCTTCAGAAATAGCTACATATTGTTGCTCGAATCTTGTTTTTCCGTTTTTATGCCAGGCTTGCCATTTACCATCGGCCATTCCATTCTCAAAATTCAGTTCTGCTTCTTTATTACCATCATAATAGTTGTAAATGAATAAACCGGTTTTTATGCCTTGCCTGTATTCACCACTGTAAGACACTTTCCCGTTGTCATAGTAAAACGTGCATTTTCCATTATAAATCTTCTGAGGTTGGGCTTCTCGGTCCATACCTCTAGAAGACATGTTCAAACTATTTGCCCTTCTGGTATCTGACGCTGTATCAAAATTGTAAAAATCCCGAACGCTTTGATTCAATAAACCAAATGAGAAATCTCCTTCAAATGACTTCTTCCCATTTTCGAAATAGGTTGTTTTCTTCTGAGCCTGAGTTTGAGTGGCTAAAAACAACGAGGCTACTACTAATAATTTTTTCATAGAGATGTTTTGCAAGAATTTTTAAATAATTATTAAATGTATAAAGAACTCTTGTAGGGTTTTTGATTATAGGAATTTAGTTTCTGTATTTTACTTCTATAGCGTGTAATTCTATCAGTGGTTTCAAGAACTCCTCCAATGCATATACACTAAGCTGGCTAGCTGCATCACAAAGTGCTTTTTCAGGGTCGGGGTGAGTTTCTATAAATATACCATCTACACCAGCAGCCACACCAGATCTGCTAAGGACGGGCAGGAACTCTCTAGCACCGCCTTTTGCATCGGCACTAGGAATGCCATATTTACGTATTGCGTGGGTGATATCAAATACTACTGGATACCCAATCTGGTTCAGATGATAAAAACTACGAGGGTCTACCACCAGGTCGTTGTAGCCCATAGTGTATCCACGCTCTGTAAGTATTATATTATTATTGCCGGCTGCTACACACTTTGCAACTGGGTGTTTCATATTGTCTGGTGCCAAAAACTGCCCGTGTTTTATGTTCACTACTTTGCCAGTTTTTGCGGCTGCAACCATCAGACCAGACTGCATGCATAGGTATGCAGGTATCTGCAATACATCACACACTTCAGCAGTAGGGGCTGCATGGTCGGGGTAATGAATGTCTGTAAGTAAAGTGAAGCCAAATTGCTCTTTTACTTTAGCCAGTATTTTCAAGCCTTTATCCAGTCCAGGCCCATCATAATAACTTAGGCTACTCCGATTGTCTTTCAGAAACGAAGATTTGTAAATGATAGGAATATTCAGCCGCTCACTTACTTCTTTCAGTTTTTCGGCAGTTTTCATCATGATAATTTCGTCCTCTATCACACAAGGACCAGATATGAGAAACAACTCATCTGCACCACATACTATATTGCCGACATTTACTTTTTTTACGCTCATTGTATGATTTTTTTATTTTTCTAATTAGAGTATTGATGACAATAGCATTTTACATTCTTCTGTACAATGCTTCTATAGTCTCAATAGTTATTTTTTCTTTCCAGTCGGCACCTATTGCATGGTTCCACATGTGTGGCAAATTGTAGGCTACATGAGCCATCGCTGTTATTTGTTCGTTGCTCCAGCTTCTACTCAGCCCAGTGGGTAATGTTACATTGTGACGGGTGAGCATTTGTTTTAGTTCACTTACGCCTTCACCATAATAGTCCTCCAGATGCTGAAATGCTAGGCAATTGGCATAACAATGTTTTTCGCCTAGTATTTTTGACAGGCCGTAAGATAGCGCATGGCACACACCCACCTCTGAGTAAGTAAGGCTGAGACCACCCATCATGCTGGCTACCATAAGTTTGTCATCATTTTCGGGTGATTGACCAGCATTTTCGCCCAAATAAATTTCACGACACAGTTTTAGTGCCTGCTCAGCATAAGCGTGGCTGTATGCATTATTAAGTGTGCCCTGTTCAGATTCTATACAATGAATATAAGTATCCATACCGGTATACAGCCATTTGTCTACAGGCACAGTACTAGTTAGTTCAGCATCAAGTATCACTTGGTTGAAAACTGTCCAATCGCATTTGAGTCCTAATTTTTTCTCTGGCCCTGTCAGTACTGCTGTCATAGACACCTCTGCACCAGTGCCAGATATTGTAGGTATGCCCAAGTGATATATTCCTGGCTTTTTGATTAGGTTCAGACCTTGGTATAACGTTGATGAACCTTCATTTGTAAACATAAGTGATACCGCCTTTGCGATATCCATTATGCTGCCACCACCTATACCCACTACACCTGCCGGTAATCCATGATTTTTCAGCACCTCATCTCTAAGGTTGTCTATTTGGTCAGTCGTAGGTTCGTGTGGGTCCACATCTATAAACCTCACTACGTCATTACTTTTAGCAGGTAGTCGCTGTTCCAGATCTTTACCTTTAAAGTAGTTGTCTACCACATACAGAAAGAAGTGATCGTTTTCATTGCGTTTATCTTCCAGTATGCTTTCCAGCATCGAAAAACTCCCTCTGCCGAAAACTACTTTATCTATATTCTTGAAATTCTTGTGCATGCAATGGATGATTATAATGCCTTAATATTTTTTTAAATTTATGCCGTCGCTTGCTCCACACTCATGGCGGCTTTGGCACATGTAGCTATTCTGCCAGCCAGGGTTGCTACTTCTTCCTCTGTCCATGTGCATCGTACTCCAAACGAAATGAGTCTGCCTATTACTTCCTGCGATTTGGGCAAATGAAGATTGGTATAATCCTGTGAATGGCCTAAAACCTGTACTGGCAGTTTTGAAGCTGTCCTCAGGTGTTTGATATGATCCCATTGGTTGATGAAATGGTACATGTTAGTATACCAGTAGTTGAAACCTCCAATGCCAGCTTTATTCATTTCTGCTACCGTACGTGCAGCGGTTTCAGTATCGGGCATCAGTATATTTAGGAAAGTAGCAGAGTCGCCTGCAGGGTCGCATAAATGCGCAAAAGATATCCCTTCGGTTTGCGAGAGTATGTCTACCATCATTTGTTTGTGTTTGCGGTTCACCTCGCGTATGTGTGGCACTTTACGCGTCTGAGCTACACCCACAGCAGCATGTAGTTCGCTAATACGGTAGTTGAAGCCCAATATAGGATGCTGTTCCATGCCACGGTTGCTACCAACATGGTCATGACCATGATCGCTGTAAGAATCTGCTAGCTTGTAAACAGCTTCATCATTAGTCACCAGCACTCCACCTTCACCAGCAGTTGCTATCTTAAAAAAGTCGAACGAATAACTACCAGCGGTACCAAACAAACCTGTTGCAGTACCCTTGTAACTAGCAGCAAATGCTTGACCAGCATCTTCTACCAATATCAGGTTGTGTTCTTTTACTACGGCCATTATGCCGTCCATATCTGCCATGCCACCGCACATGTGCACTAAGCATATAGCTTTTGTATTGGGGGTGATTGCATTTTTGATGCCAGCTGCACTTAAACAAAGTGTTTCGTCTATTTCTGCAAAAACTGGTATAGCGCCTACAAACAATACTGCTTCTACAGTAGCAATGTAGGTAAATGGGGGTACTATAACCTCGTCGCCCGTGCCTATGCCCGAAGCTGCAAGAGCAGTAGCTATAGCCGTAGACCCACTAGACATAGCATGTGCATATTTAGCACCAGTTATTTTACACACTTCAGCTTCAAAGTCCTTAGCTTTCCATATGCCATTACGCTGCTGGTCGTGGTTATAGCGAAACAGAATACCTGTTTCCAGTACGTCATTTATTTCCTTACGTTCTTCGTTTCCGAATAGTTCTGTTCCGGGCATGAGATTATTATTTTAAGACTGCAAAGATAATAATAGGGTAGCATAAACTATTGTTATAACAGTCGTTACTGAGTATATTATTGAGAAAGCCATCTATTCTTCTCAACGTTAGCAAGTATTCTGTCTGCTGCACCAGTATTACTAGCCATAAAATGCTTCAGTTTCTGCTGTATCACATGTCTCATTGGCTCATCATTGACCAAACTATTAAGAATTGTTATTGCCTCTGTTTCATTATTTGCAGCAAATGCTACTTCTTCAGCAACCATTGATACTGCTTCAGTGAATTTTTTATAAACAGGTCCAAAAACAATTGGCAATCCAAAAATAGCTGGCTCTAAAGTGTTGTGAATGCCTCCTTTCAGAAATCCACCACCCACATAGGCTACATGGCCATAAGCATACAAGCTAGAAAGCATACCAATATTGTCTACAACTAACACTTTTGCGCCTGTGTTTTTGTTGTCAACAAAACTTGAGTACAAAACAGCGTCAATGCCAAACAATGTTACCAGTTGATTGATATGGGTTGAGTCAATTTCGTGAGGCGCTATGATCATTTTCCAACCTATGGGCAATGATGGCAAGAAGTTATGTAGGATTTGTTCATCGGTCGCCCATGTGCTTCCTGCTATTATGATCTTATTGTTTGCTTTAAATCGTTCTATTTCTGGTAATGACCTCAGTTTTGTAGCTATCTCAGTTACCCTATCATACCTGGTATCGCCAGTCACAAAGACATTTTCCTTCAGCCCTATTCCGTCAAGCAGCTTTGCAGACTTATCGTCCTGCACATGTATTTGTGTGAAGTAGCCTAGCATATTCCTGAAAAAACCACCATGCCATTTAAAAAATGCTTGGGAATCGCGGAAAGCTGCAGAAACCAACAACAAAGGGATATTTCTACTACTAACTTCAGATAAATAAAAATGCCAAAACTCATATTTCACAAACAACACCAGCGAGGGATTTATTAATGCCACAAAGTCTTTCGCAGCATTTTTGCCATCCAATGGTAGATAGAAAATGTAATCGGCTGTAGTATAGTTTTTACAATGTTCGTATCCCGAAGGTGAAAAAAACGTAAGTACTATTTTGTAATCAGGGTATTTTTTCTTTATCGACTCTATCAATGGTCGTCCTTGCTCAAACTCTCCTAATGAGGAACAATGAATCCATATTCTTTTTTCGTTTGCAGCTAGTTTTTGAGCTACCTGGAGTCGCCAGTTTTTTCTACCAGCTATCCATAATTTAGATTTATGGGTATACAGGGAATTGATGCCGACGCCCAATCTGAAAAGCCACAAAAATATCTGGTACAGTATCAAAATGTCTATTTGAAGTGGAACAACAATGTAAAATTATAAATAGTTGCCGTTTTAAGTATTTTAAAATCTATTTTAAATGATTTTGTTTTCCAGTACTTCCTGTAGCATCATCACTGCACTTACAGCATCGATCAGTTCTTTTTGTTCTCGGGTTTTCTTTTTTAGCCCCATGCCTGATATTTGCTGCGATGCTATGCGCGATGTCATTCGCTCATCAGTTTTTTCTACAGGCATATTCGGGAATACATTTTTGAACTTTGATATAAACTTGTCTACAATAGGGGTGGCATCTGTGGGTGTTTCGTCCATATTTAAAGGATAGCCTACTATTATTTTCTCAACTGGTTCAGCAGCAATATACTTTTTCAGGTAGCCTATTAGCTCACTTGTTTCCACAGTGTTGAGCGCAGTAGCTATTATCTGCAATGGATCTGTGACAGCAATGCCTGTTCGTTTTTTCCCGATGTCTAAAGCTATAATTCGCGCCATTTTTTTATTTGGGCAAAGATAGTCAGCTATTTCCTGTAATCAGGTAATCCAGGTATTTGCATTTGATTATTATCCAGTTTCTCTGGCTCGGGTGGGGGAAACCCTTTGAATTTGCGTATGTTGTAGGTAAGCTGAAACATGAAGTACTGTTTTAGTACCTGCGTGTTGGTGTTTTCAATATATGTTTCAGTAACAGACCTGTTTATGCTGGTATTCTGATTCAAAACATCATATACACTTATGCGTGCTTCCATAGTTTTTTTCATAAACTTGTAACCAAGAAACGCTCCCCACAAGTAATAGTTTTGGGTTCCAGTGCCGCTAAATGCAGTATAGTAATTGTTGGTAATATTTGTGTTGAGAACAAAATTTTTCAGAAATATCCAAGTGAATCTTAACGACGCATTGTGGTTGTAAAAGTTATTGTTTGCACTGCGTTGAATACTATTGTTCACAACATTGTAATAACTGGTGTATGAAAGTGTGAAGTCTATGTTTTCACTGACATTACTACTCACTACCATTCCTAAAGACGGCACGTAATTGTCAGAGTAGTTCAGCAATGTATTGATGATACCAGGGGTACGCACATAATTTAGCCCGCCAATAAAGTTTACATTACTCTTAATAAATCCAACCGGAAGACCATAAGTAGCAAAAAGTCTGGTGTTCCAATATCCATCAAGATTTACGGGTTGCGATAATTGACTACCTCTGTTAATCAATATAGAGGTATTGGTGACTGGGTCTGAAAACATAGAATCTCGAGTGGGTATGTAAGTAGCAGTTGCTATGTAGTCATTGGTGTTACTAACGAACATATTCAGAAAGAAATTTCTACCTGACTGTGATTTTGTAAGTCCATAACGCACTATCAATCTTTGTTCAAATGTTTGGTTTAATGATACGTTTCCTGTTCTCAATAAGATAGGGTTAGATATGTCTATCACATTTTGAAGTTGGGTTAATGAAGGTACATCTGTGCTGGTACGATACATTATTCTTAAGTTCCTACCATCGTCATACTTATGGTTATAAAACAAGTTTGGTAAAACATTATTGAATAATCTCTCTGTATTGAAATTTTTTGGGAAAACCTGCACCCCAGTCAAGGTAGCTTGTTGCACATTAGTGCCGATATTGAAATTCGAATTTTTGTTGTTGATCCTGTAGCTGATACCTGCTCTTTGTGTATTGTAGCTGTTATTGTAATTATTGGAGAAGAGTGTATCTTTTTCGCTGTACTCGTTGGTGATAGTGTTTAACGAGCGCGTATCCTTGTCAGAGACATTATTGCTAATTGATGGGTTATAGGACAACATTAACTGGCCCAATTTCCCAATCGGCTCTGTGTAAGATAAATTGGCTGATAGGTTACTACCGTTACTATACAATTCATATCGTTGGTCTCTTCTGTCAATCAGAGTATCAATATTATAAAACTCATTTGTAGAATAGTTAGTGCCATTTCCTACTTTTTCATTCAACCCGCCACTTAAGTTTAATGATATTGTTCTGCGTGCTTTTTTGAATTTATGCTGATAGAGCAAATTTCCTGTTGAGTTGTATCCGTTGTTATAAGCACTTGTTTTGTTGTTGGTAAGGCTTTGTAGTACATCGCCTGCACTGTTATTGGCTATGCCAATGGTAGATGAGTTGTTTTCTTGCAAACTTAATGATGGAGTAAATGTAATAGAGTTAGAAGAGTCTATTGTATACTCGATCCTCGCATTAAACCTATGATTTGTATTGAGTGTTTTTGACGTATTGTCATCTGTATATAACACAACACTATCAGGATTATTGAAGTAGTTTCTGGTAATGCCAGAATTGTTTGTGTTATCAGTGTTATTAAAGAAATAACTGCCACTTACTTTTATTTTTTTGCCCCAATTGTCGCTATAGTTCAATCCTAGTGCATTGGTAGCTGCTATGCCTCCTTGCTGACCTACCATAAAATTATTATTGCCACCATTGCCTCCGCCACCTCTTCTGCCACCTCTACCGCCACCTTGTGCGCCTCCAGTAGCCCCCAATATATCTTCAGCACTAAAATTCTGTTGATTGATATTGTTTGACAATCCTAGCACAGAAATGCGTCTGTTACCCTTGAAAAAATTGAGATTGCCACCAGCCAGATATCTTTCGTCTGTACCATATCCAGCATACACTTTACCAAATACACCCTCGCTTTTGTTCCGCTTAGTAATGATATTCATAGTTTTTTGAGCATTACCGTCATCAAACCCCGTAAAACCAGATTGATCGCTTAGTCTATCGAATATTTGAATTTTATCTATCACTTCCGCTGGCATATTCTTTAGGGCAACCGAAGGGTCGTTCCCAAAAAATGGTTTCCCATCCACTAATATTTGCTGCACATTTTCACCATTTACTTTCAATCCAGTGTTATCAGAAGTCACACCAGGCATTTTGGTCACCAAATCTTCTGTGGTAGCGTCAGGATTAGTTTTGTAGGCATCTGCCCTAAACTGGCTGGTGTCTCCTTTCTGTTCAGCTCGTATTTGTTTGCCAGCTACCTTTACTTCATTGAGTTGTTTCGCCTCAGTTTCTAAATTCAGTGTTCCCATTGATATTGATTCGTTGGAAATAGTTATACTCCTTTTTAGTTTTCTATAACCTACGTACTCCAGTTCTACTAAGTAGGAACCATTTGTCAATCCAGTTACTATAAAATTGCCATTTAGGTCGGTAATTGTTCCTGTTTTCGCTCCTTTGTCATCTGTTTTAGATACAGTGATACTTATACCTACAATGGGGGAGTTGTCTTTTTTATCATTTACAACGCCTGATAGGTTATAAACCTGCGCAAATGCAGGAACACACAAAACAATAAATACGAAAACAATTAGAAATATCTTCTTCATCAAAATCTTATCGGCGCCTATTAAATGGGAAAATTAAGCTATTGCAGTGGATGATAAAAAAACTAATTATTATACACTGTGACTTATTGAACAACAACTAGTTTATAGAGTATTCAAATATGTATTTGACCTTCTACACGATTTCAATAAAAAAAGAGTGCCGGATTTTCATCTGGCACTCTTAATAAATCGGTTGTTTTGTTTGATATTAAGATAGTTTTGCTAGCGCAGCAGCTATTCTAGTCATTGCCTCTTTCAGGTTGTCCATTGATGTGGCAAATGACAAGCGAATACAATTTGGATTACCAAAAGCACTTCCCGCCACAGTAGACACATGGCCTTCATTCAGCAAATACATACTCATATCTACATCATTGTTTATGGTATATTCACCGTAGCTTTTTCCAAAGAACGGCTTGATGTGGGGGAAAGCATAAAATGCACCACCAGGGCTGTTAGATTTCACACCTGGCATATTTTGCAAAGCGTCAATTACAAAGTCTCTTCTTTCCTTGTAAGCAGCTACCATATCATGTGTAGGCTTCAGGTCGCTAAGCAATGCTACTATCGATGCTCTCTGAGTAATGGAGTTGGCACCAGAGGTGAACTGTGCCTGCAATTTATCGCATGCTTGTACCAGATGTTTAGGACCTGCCATATAACCTAATCTCCAACCAGTCATTGCAAATCCTTTCGACATACCATTGATGATCACAACGCGGTCTTTTATTTCTTCAAACTGACCTATACTTTCATGACCACCAATGAAGTTGATGTATTCATAAATCTCATCGCTTATGATGGTTACTTGTGGGTGTCTTTTAAACACCTCTACCAGTGCTGCAAGTTCTTCACGTGTATAAACACTACCAGTAGGGTTGCACGGAGATGAAAAAATAAATAGCTTAGTATTAGGGCTTATCGCCTCCTCTAGCTGTTCTGGTCTGAGTTTGAAATCAGTATCAATAAAGCAATTCAGATATTTTACTATTCCACCAGCTAGTTGCACCTGTGCGGCATAGGTTACCCAGAATGGAGTAGGTATCAATACCTCATCACCTGGGTCAACCAAACATAGTATAGCATTCACCAAAGACTGTTTAGCACCAGATGAAACAATTATCTCACTTGGTGAATAATCAAGGTTGTTATCTCTTTTCAGCTTGATACTTATTGCTTCCAGAAGGTCGGGCATACCTGCTACCGGAGTATACTTGGTGTATCCTTCGTTCATAGCGGCTATTGCTGCGTTACAAATGTGTTCTGGAGTTTTGAAGTCTGGTTCTCCAAGGCTTAGGTCAATGATATTTATACCCTTGGCTTTCAGTTCCCGGCCTAATTTGGCCATTTTTATTGTCTGCGGTTCTGAGAATGACTGTAATCTATTAGCTAACTGCATCTTCTATTTAAGATATTGGCAATAGCAAACGTACATGAAAAACCTGACTAAACACACAAATATCAGTCAATTATTCATTTTTGTCATTCTTAATTGCCACTTTGATTTACTTGATGTACACACTTTTAACGTTCACAAACTCTCTAATTCCAAATGTACCGAGCTCTCTTCCATAACCACTTTGTTTAATACCACCAAAGGGTAAAAATGGGTCCGAATGCACAAAGTCGTTCACGTAACAATTACCAGCCTGTAGTTCGTCTTTTGCCAAACGTTCAGCAAGTTTTCTGTTTTTAGAAATAATTCCACCACCCAATCCGTAGATAGTATCATTAGCAATTTTTAAAGCTTCCTCATCATTTTTTACTTCTATAATGGCGGCTACTGGTCCAAAAAGTTCTTCGTCATAGGCTGGCATACCTTTTTTTACGTTGGTAAGAACTGTTGCTGGGTAAAAAGCACCATCCATATCTGGTATAAATCCACCACATAGCAGTTTAGCTCCTTTTGCTATGCTTTCTAATACTTGTTTGTGCAGTTCGTCTCTCAGGTCAACTCTTGCCATCGGGCCCATCCTATTGTTTTCATCCATTGGGTTGCCGTAGGTTACTTTTTTCATTTCCTCGGTAAATCTCTTTTCAAACTCCTTCCTTACCTTCTTATCCACCACAAATCGTTTGGCAGCTATGCAACTTTGCCCAGTATTTACTAGTCTTCCCCTAAGGGCTATCTCTACCGCTTTGTCCATATCAGCATCTGCCAGTATAACATAGGGGTCACTTCCACCTAGCTCCAGCACGGCTTTTTTTAGGTTTCTACCTGCCGCCTCAGCTACTTTTCTGCCAGCAGCAGTGCTTCCGGTCAGTGTTACTGCAGCTATCCTACTATCGTCAATTAGCCCTTCTACTCGGTCGGCACTTATGAGTAGCGTTTGCAACAAACCAACGGGTGCGCCAGCTTTGACAATGAGTTTTTCTATAGCCAACGCGCACCCACTTACGTTAGATGCATGTTTTAGTATCATAACATTACCCGCCATTGCGGTTGGCGCAAACGCTCTGAAAACCTGCCAGTATGGAAAATTCCAAGGCATTACTGCTAACACCGTCCCTAATGGTTGAAAAGACACGTAACTCTTAATCGCGTCAGTTTTCACTAGTTCATCTTTGAGAAATTCTGCACCCCTTTCAGCATAAAACTCCAGTGTTGATGCACATTTCTCAACTTCATATTGACCTTGCAGCACAGGTTTACCCATTTCTGAGGCTGCCAATGCAATAAGGTTGTTTTTTTCTTTTCTTATTTCTTTTGCTATCTTTTTGAGGATTGCTGCTCTTTTAGCAAAACTCATTTTCCTCCAAACTTCAAATGTATCTACTGATTGGCTAAGAGCCGACTCTATATTTTTGTCAGTATGTTGATCGTATTGTGCCAATAATTTTCCTGTTGCCGGGTCAATTGATTTTAGTTTCGTCTGCATGTCTATCGTTTCAGTATGTAAAATTATATAGCTTATCCGTAAAAAACGTTTTATACTTTTGTGTTCCTTAATATTTAGCGATAACTCATTTCTATATAGTATGATAACAGAAAAAATCAAGTTTGGTACAGATGGCTGGCGAGCTATAATCGCTAAAGAATTTACGGTTTATAATGTAGCGCGTGTAAGCAAGGCACTGGCCGATTGGCTACATGCAAACCATCAAAACCCATCGGTAGTGGTTGGTCATGATTGTCGTTTTGGTGGCAAGTTGTTTGCAGAGACGGCTGCCGGAGTTTTATGCGCCAATGGTGTAAAGGTATTATTGGCTGATGGTTTTATCAGTACTCCAATGATATCGTTAGGTGTATTAAAGTTGAATGCGCACCAAGGTGTAGTAATAACTGCTTCACACAATCCTCCTACTTATAATGGCTATAAACTTAAGGGTGCTCATGGTGGACCCTCTAGCCCCAAAGTCATAGCTGCTGTAGAAGCATTAATTCCTGATGAGGTGGAAATGCCTGAGTATGCTATGCAGCATTGGCAAGATGCTGGTTTGCTACAATATATTGCCTTAGAAGACTTATACGTTGAATACCTTAAAGAAAAGTTTGATTTTGAAGCGCTCGCAAAATCGCCATTTAAACTAGCTTACGATGCAATGTATGGTGCTGGTCAGAATGTTATTCGCCGATTGTTGCCTGACGCAGTGCTCATTCATTGCGAAGACAATCCAGGTTTTAAAGGTCAAGCACCAGAACCTCTCCATAAAAATCTACAAGAGTTAGCTACAACGGTTGCTACATCCCCCGAAATTAAAATTGGTTTGGCAACAGATGGCGACGCAGACCGTATTGGTCTGTACGATGAAGATGGCAACTTTGTTGATGCTCATAACATCCTTCTTCTGCTTGTCAACTATTTACACAAATATCAGGGCATGAATGGCAAGGTGGTTATAGCTTTCTCTGTTACCGACCGTGTAAAAAAACTGTGCGAGCATTATGGTATACCTGTTGAGGTAACCCAGATAGGTTTCAAATACATCAGCGAAATCATGGTACACGACGATGTACTTGTAGGTGGTGAAGAGAGTGGGGGTATTGCAGTGAAAGGACACATACCTGAACGTGATGGTATTTACGATGGTCTAGTTTTGTATGAATTCATGACTAAATCGGGTAGAACATTGAAGGAATTATGCCAAGAGATCTATGATATCGTTGGCACGTTCGTGTATGATCGTCATGATTTGCATATAGACAATGACAAGAAAAATGCCATAATAGCAAAAGCTGCTGCTGGTGGTTATACACGTTTTGGTAAATATGGATTCAATAGAACAGAATCTATTGACGGCATAAAATATCACCTTGATAATGGTGGTTGGGTAATGTTGCGTGCTTCTGGCACAGAACCATTGCTCAGAGTCTATGCTGAAGGTAATAGCAAAGAAGAAACATTGGATATACTTACAGATGTAAAAGCAACTATCCTGTAAATAGGGAGAAAAATAGAATATTAAACACACTAAAAAGTCAGTTTCAGATACAGCATTTTGCTGTTATGAAACTGACTTTTGGTTTTCATGTATTTTCTAGCTTTTACTGATAATAATTGATTCCTATCAGTTTGCGAGCTTCTTCAATTGTGGCACGGCTACTTATTCTAGCTTTCTCGGCACCATCTTTCAATATTCTTTTTATGGTTTGCTCATCCTGCTGCAATGCAGCTGCATGTTCTCTGATAGGTTTCACGAAAGTAGCCATATCTTCTGCCAATTGTTTTTTCATGTCACCATATCTTATGTTGCAGTTGTTGTAGGCGCTAATGTAGTGTGCAGTGACATCTGGTGATGCCGTCAATTGCAATAGCAAAAAAAGATTTGATATATAATCAGGCATTTCTGCGTTGGGCACAGTTGGGCCCTGATCTGTTTTCGCTTTCATTATCTTCTTTCTTATTGTGTCGTCATCATCGCTCAGGTATATAGTTGCATTTACATTTTCGCTTTTGCTCATTTTTCCGTTACCATCCAGACTCATTATTTTCACAGTGTCATTGTTGAATCGGTATACTTGAGGCTCTGGGAAGAAATCTGTACCATACCTGCCATTAAATCTGTTCGCAAAGTTTCTAGCCATTTCCAGATGTTGTTCTTGGTCCTTACCTACTGGTACTTTTACGGCTCTGTGTATTAGTATGTCTGCAGCCATCAATACTGGGTAGGTTAGCAATCCTGCGTTTACATTATCAGGCTGCAATCGTACTTTATCTTTGAAGGTCGGCACTTTTTCCAGTTCCCCCATGTATGCAAGCATGTTCAGCATCAGGTATAGCTCTGGTATTTCTGGCAAGTCACTTTGTGCGTATAGTGCAACTTTTTCTGGATCCAGACCACTTGCTATGTTTTCTGCCACTACTCTGTATACATTCTTTTTTAGGTCTTTTGGGTCTGGGTGAGTGGTAAGTGAGTGATAGTCTGCCACAAAAAAATAACATTCGTGTGCATCTTGCATCTTTACATAGTTCTGTATGGCGCCAAAATAATTGCCCAAATGCAGATATCCCGTAGAGCGTATGCCGCTTACTACAATTTCCTTTTTCATAATGGTGCAAATATAACTACTACAACCTACAAATCGTATTGGTTGCTTAGGTAGTACATTCAGAACTGCAGTTTAGGATAGATATTGATACCGTGTTAGATTTTAATTCAATCTTTCGTGAAATGACCAGTAAGAAATCATTGCATTGTAAACCATCTGCCTTTAATTAATTATTTCTTAGCCTGCCTGTTGTACTAGATAGTTACCCCATTTAGCAATAGACCTCAAAATTGGTATCAATTCTTTACCCTTTTCGGTCAGCGAATATTCAACTCTGGGTGGTGTTTCTGCATATGCTGTTCTTTCTACTAGTTTATCTTCTACTAGTTCATTCAATTGCGATGTGAGCACCTTACGAGAAATTCCAGGAATATTTGTATCAATCTCACCAAACCTCTTTTTGGATTTTTCCAATTGGTAAATGATAAGCGGTTTCCATTTACCACCTATTACCCCTAAGGCTTGTGTCAACGGACATTTGCAATTGCCTTTGTTCATTCTTCACCTCATTAGTTACCACAAAGTAACAATATTTTATTGTTAAAACTGCATTAATAGTTACATTATGTAACTAATGATAGTAACTTTGTGTAACAATTTAAAACACACAAAAAAATGAAAAAAATAGTACTAGTGACCGGCACAAATAGTGGCTTCGGTTACCTTACAGCAAAAAGCTGTGCAGCAAATGGTTACACTGTCTATGCTACAATGCGTGACATTAACGGAAGAAATGCTAACAAAGCGAAAGAACTATCTGGCATCGAAAACATCAATGTAGTAGAGCTAGACGTAACGAATGGAACCCAAGTAACTGAGGTTGTAAATAGCATTGTAGCCAAAGAGCAAAGGATAGATGTAGTGGTTAATAATGCTGGTTACTTTGGTGGTGGTCTGGCAGAAGCATATTCCGAAAGCGATTTCGAAAACATGTTTGATGTTAATGTAAAAGGAACTTGGAGAGTAATAAAAGCTGCCCTACCACATATGAGAGCACAAGGAGAGGGATTAATAATTAACACATCTAGCGGATTAGGTCGTTTCTCTGCTCCATTTATGACAGTGTATAACAGCACAAAATTCGCTGTAGAAGGTCTTACAGAAGGGTTGCATTATGAAGTTAGACCACTTGGCGTAGATGTTGTACTAATTCAACCCGGTGCATTCCCAACAGAAATTTTCGGCAAATCGGTGTATGGTTCTGATGCAGCTACTGTTGCACCAGGATACGGAGCACTTGCCAATGTGCCAGCGCAAATAGGACAAGGAATGGGACAAATGTTTGAAACTATGAAACCAGACCCCCAAATGATTCCAGACGCTATTTTGAAACTTATAGCAACACCTAAAGGTCATAGACCAATACGCACCGTGGTAGATGGCATGACTGGACAATTTATAGAAAGTGCAAACGCCAAGGTAAAAGAAGAATATGTCAATTTCCTTACTGCATTCGGTATGAAAGATATGTTGAACTAGATACCATATAATTTGTCAAAATGGGACTGAACATTAAAGTTGTTCAGTCCCGTTTTTTGTGTAATGTCCAAACCTAGTATTTTGTCGAATATATATGTGATCATCAAATTGTGTTGGGCAATTTGTACGACAGTATACTGTACATTGTTTGTATTTACTCCGTAGTGTCTCAAAAGTTGAACTTTAAATATTTACTGCAGTGGGTTTGTCTATTTCGAGATTTGCTTAGAAGAATTATCAATTAGTAGTAAAATTTAATATTTGCCGACTTAAAAAAATCGATAGCTTTATCTACATGCCTTTATTATTTTTGAAGTCATGATTGTATCCCCGTCACAAACAAAAAAACTTTTGTTACAACGATGTTTTGCCTTGGCTATTAGCCTAACGCTAATAACGCTGAACATATATCGTATTCTCTGCATTAGTATCACTCACGACGAAACTGGTTACCGTATTACTGATGGATACATGGATCTAATGAAGAATGAGTTTGCAAGTGCAAATAATCATATCTTTCATTCGCTACTACGCAAGTTTTTTGTTGAAACATTTACCGAGAATCTATTCTTCTTGCGATTGGATAGCCTGCTCGCACAGGCGCTTTTTTTGTTTGTTTCTTACAAGCTTGTTGAGCGTTTGTTCCAGAAATGGTGGTTAGTTATTCCTGCTTTTGTGTTAGTTAACACTGCCTGCCCACTCAATTTTGAGTTTTGGGGGCTTAGTCGCGGTTATGCATTGGCTATTGCTTTTACCATTACTAGCATATATTACCTACATGCCTATATTACTCGGCACCATATCAAGTATCTCCTATACTCATTGTTGGTAGCTATTTTAGCTGTTTACAGCAACTTTTCTTGTATCAACTTTTTTGTTACGCTGATAAATGTAGTATTAGCTTATAGATTACTTTTTCATCTTAGCCAGACCGGAAAAAGTACATTTCTAAAGGAAGCTCTAGCATTGATTCTCGGTAGCACACTACTAGCTGCTCTAATTATCGTGCCTCTAACTAATGTATTGGGCAATGGAGAATTGGCATATTTGGGTAATGCTGGTTTTGTAGCAGACACTGTTACATCACTTATCAAAGATGGTATATTGCTCAACTCAAGAGACCCAAACACTATAAACTTTCTGATCTATGCTATTGTTGTAGTGTTTTGGGTTGCTGGGATATACTGGTTAGCAGCATATTTAAGAATATTAAAAAAAGGTGGGGAATCATCTGAATCCTTAAGAATTGGTATTACATTTTACTTGCTTCTTGCTACTCCTGTAGTATCTGTAGTATTGCAATTTAATTTATTTGGCATAAACTATCTCATAGATAGGGCCGCAATCTTCTTTGTGATCTTGTTTGTGTTGCATTTTTTATATTGGGTGTATCATATCAGCATAAACAAAGCTATAATTGCTGCTTCAGTGATGTGGGTGTTACTACTGCCTGCCGTCGACAATTTTTATAAATCAGAATTCAACACACACCACACACGTCTATGGTGGTATTGTGCCGACGATATGGCTGTATTAAAACACATAACAAACGATCCCATTAATAAAGGTAAAAAAGTGAAAATTTGGGTAGACTGGTCTCATTTGCCATCATTCAAATACAATATCTCTAAGCACTATAAAGACAACTTTTTCCCAATAGATGAACATCATTCTGAAGTAATAAAAGACACCACTTACGACTATTATTTTATTGCATCTTCTAATGTCCCAGACGTTCACCCTTTATACAAAAGAGATACAGATGTAGTAGGAGGTGGATACATACTATTCAGAAAAGATGCTGTGCAGCGTGTAGAAGCAAATACTACTGAATAGCCTTCAGGGTTACTCCTCGTATTTCATTTAACTTTTGTATGCAGGTATTACACATAGGTATTGGTATACCTGCGTCAATCTCACAAAATAATTGTAAATCTTGTTTATATAGAGTTGCTTCGGATTGTTTTAGCAAATACAGCACCTCTCCCATCACAGGGTAGTCAAATGATATCATGTATCGTTGCTCTATCCATTTTTCAGTTTTAGGAAGTGCGTCTAGTGATAGGGCAGTAGCTGTTTTATATGCATTGATCAGCCCTGGCACCCCCAGCAATGAGCCGCCAAAGTACCTCACCACTACCACTAAAACATTGGTTATCCCTATACTGTCTATTTGTCCTAATATAGGTTTGCCAGCACTGCCTGCAGGCTCTCCATCATCATTAGTACGGTATTGGGTGCCATCGGTGCCTATTCTGTAGGCATAGCAATGGTGCACAGCTTTAGGGTGTTCTTTTTTGAGGGCGCTCACGCGGTCTTTTACATCCTGTACAGAATTAATAGGATAAGAGTAGGCAAAAAACTTACTACCCCTATCTCTGAAGTCCCCAAGTCCGGAAGCGGCGATGGTACTAAACTTATGAATGTCCATAGGTGGATTAGAGTGGGGTATTTAGGAAAGATTTGAGAGCACCAGTCATCGTTGCTATGCGCTTGGTGGAATAATCAAAACAAACCATACCAGTTTTGGCATGAGCTATTTCTTTTTCCATACCATTTCTTAGCGTGGTAATTCGGTACAATAGGCTAAAAGTAGAAGTGCTAACTTCTTCAGCATAAACAGCTACCTGCAGCATGTCTCCATAAAATGATTCGCCTTTGTAAGCTATCATTACATCGGCCATTATCATGCTATTGCCTCCAGCGTTCATCTCTGTGAAGTTGTGGGTAGCCAGCATTTGCATTCTGGCCTCATGTATGATAGAAAGTATGGCATCATTACCCACATGATTGCCATAATTGATGTCGCCAATACGCACCTGAATAGCGGCAATATGTAATGGTTTGTAATCAGGAAATACTATTTTTACACGGCTCATAATAAAACTGCCAAAGTATGAAAATTATCTGTGTAGGGCGAAATTACGCTGATCATGCCAAAGAACTAAAAAATGACTTGCCCACTGAGCCAGTACTTTTTATGAAGCCTAAAACGGCCATTTTGCTACCCGGTAAACCTTTGTATTATCCTGAGTTTACTAAAGATTTGCACTATGAGTGTGAACTGGTAGTGCGCATTAGTAGTAATGGTAAGTTTATACAAGAGAAATTTGCTCATAAGTATTATGATGCTATAACGTTGGGTATAGACTACACTGCCAGAGATGTGCAGAGAGAACAGCAAAAAAAGGGTTTGCCATGGGAGATTGCTAAGGCATTTGATGGGTCGGCAGTGGTAGGTGATTTCGCTAAGGTGACTGAAGATACAGATATGACAAACTTACAATTCAGGCTGGAGAAGAACGGTGAAGTAGTGCAAAATGGTGATACTAAAGATCTGATATTCTCAGTGAATAGTATTATTGCATATGCTTCTAGGTTCTTTACTTTCAATATAGGCGATCTCATATTTACGGGTACGCCTGCTGGTGTGGGGCCGGTAGCTATAGGTGATAAACTAGAGGGCTACCTAATGGGCACCAAAGTGCTAGATACAGATATACGGTAATGTATTATTGTAAAGGTGCTACAAATGAACCTTTAAAGTTTGTTTGTAGATAGTACAAGTCGTAGGTGCCAGTAATAAGTTTATCTGTTACTTCTGTAACTATTATTCTACCAGCTCTGGCCATTATGGCTTCGCTGCCTTTGCGGTACATACCAGTATTTCCGTTGATGTTGCCACCGGTACCTCTGTAGTCTACTACAAAGGTATTTTTTTTGTTGGCAAAGCCAGATATTGCCAAATCCAGCGTTTCGTTGCCGTCGGGTGATGTACCCTTGATATAGACAGTGCCAGTATTCTTATTGTCAGTAGTAACTCTTGTAGATGTCCAGAGGGTGTCATTGTTTACTACCATAGTAATAGTGGTAGGTAGTGGGTCGGACTTTTTTTTGCAGGCACTGACTGCAATTATCATTAGTATTAAAGGGAGTAACAGCTTTTTCATTTTGGTATCAGGGTTAATGGTTTTGACATTAATCATTAAGTAGGCCTGGTCTGCGCTCCTTGGTCCGAATAATAGATTGCTCATACCTCCATTCGTCTACTTTTTTGGGGTCGCCGCAAAGTAGAATATCTGGTATGGTTATGCCTCTAAAGTCGGCTGGGCGGGTGTATACGGGTGGTGCCAGCAATCCGTCCTGAAAGGAGTCGAAAAGGGCGGATGTTTCGTCGTTGAGCACGCCAGGTAGTAGTCTACCAACAGCATCTACCACTACTGCGGCAGCTAGCTCGCCACCGCTTAGTACATAGTCGCCTATAGATATTTCCATGGTCACGTATAGTTGCCTTATTCGGTCGTCTATACCCTTGTAGTGACCACAAATTATGATCACATTCTCTCTGAGTGATAGTGTATTAGCCGTTTTTTGGTCGAAGAGTGTACCGTCGGGAGTCATATATATGATTTCATCGTAGGTGCGCTCCGCCTTTAGTTTGTCTATGAGTATGGCTAGTGGTTCGGGCATCATTACCATACCTGCTCCACCTCCAAACTGATAATCGTCGACCTGACCCTGCTTGTAGGGGGTGTGATCGCGGAGGTTGTGAGTATGAATTTCTAACAGTCCACGGTCTTTAGCCCTTTTCATCATGGAATGACTGAATGGGCTAACTAGTAGTTCTGGCAGTACGGTAATAATGTCTATTCTCATTTTATAAGTATCGGTTGTGTGTAGCTGGGGTAAAACAATAACGTTAGCAATGCGGTTATTGGTATAACTCCAACAAACCTTCTGGCAATGTGGTTTTGAGTATGCGAGCCTTGATGTCTATGGCAGTAATGGTGGCATCAACCAACGGTATGAGTGCTTCATTATTATTGTACATTACTTTACCTATCCACTGTGCTCCGGTTTGCATTACATCCTTTATTTCTCCTATGTTGCCGTAGTGAGCGTCGTTTACGGTAAAGCCGATCCATAGTAGTGGCGACTGACGTGCAAGACCTGCTAGCAGCGATTCATCGACATATACGTGCTTGGTAACCAATCGTTTAGCTTCTAGTTGTGTATCTAAGTCTTCAAGATTGAGGTGGTACTCTGCTGGGGTGGCGGCCTTGCACTGTGCTACAAAAAATGGTATAAAACTGCCCTTTTGCATCTCTACCATGAGGGTATGTCCTTTTTTAAGCCAATTACCATTGCCTGCCACATGCGTCATTATTACAGCACCAGCGAGACCGTGTGTGGCTACTATTTTTCCTATACGTATCATTAGCTTGCAAAGATAAGCAGAAGTACTGCCCTAACTGTGATGTACTTAAAAAACTGAGTCTATCTGTAAGATATGTATTTAAGGATTGAGATACATATCGAAATAGTCTGTGATTTTTTGCATGAGGTGCACTCTGTCTTTGCCACGCACATTGTGGGCATGGCCTGGGTAGGCAAAGTAATCGACCTGAACGCCTTCGTCTACACACTTTTTAACGAAATTGAGGCTGTGCTGCCATACTACCACATCGTCATCGGTGCCGTGAATGAGTAGCAGTTTGCCTTTTAGGTTCTTTACTTTATCCAGCAGGTTGGCATTGGCGTAGCCTTTTGGGTTGTCGTCGGGGGTATCCATGTAGCGCTCGGTGTACATGATTTCGTATAACTTCCAGTCCATAACCGGGCCGCCGGCTACTGCGCACTTAAACACATCGGGATGTTTGAGCATCAATGAAGTAGTCATAAAGCCGCCATAACTCCAGCCATGTACACCCATACGTTTGGCATCTACATAGGGTAGTGATTTGAGGTAGTTGACACCTGTTATCTGATCTTCGATTTCCACGTCGCCCAGCTTACGGAAGGTGGCTTGCTCAAATTTCCTGCCACGATTCCAGCTGCCTCTGCCATCCATGGTAAAAACCACATAGCCACGCTGTGCCATGTATTCATACCAAAGGTTGCCACTTTCGGGGAAGGAATTGTGTAGTAACTGCACATTAGGACCATTGTAGAGGTATACAATGGTGGGGTATTTTTTAGATTTATCGAAGTTGGTGGGGAGGATCAGCTTGCCGTAAAGTGGGGTGATGCCATCGTTGGCAGTGAGGGTAATGTTTTTGATTTCGGGTCTGTTGTAGTCTGTGAGGGTGTTTTCGGCTTTGAGTAATGATCTGTGTATGCTGCCGTCTGTAGCGTAAACGTAGGTGTTTTTGGGGATGTCGGAGGAGGAGTATACATCTAGTATATACTTGCCATTGCTGCTACACATAGGGGTGTGCATGCCCGGATCTTTGTCTATACGCTTAAGGGTGCCATTGTCGATATTTACGGTGTAAATATGTTTCTCCATGGGCGATTCTTTGGCGGTGGTGATGATGAGCTCTCTACTGTCTGGGTTGATGCCGGCTATGTCGTTGACTACCCAGTTGCCACTGGTGAGCTGACGTATTAGTTTGCCATCGGATGTGTAGAGGTATAGGTGATTGTAGCCGCTGCGCTCGCTGTGCCATACAAAGTCATTGTTGCGGCCGGGTATGAAGGTGAGCGGGTGGGCAGGGTGGACGTATTTAGAATTTGTTTCTTCGAACAGGGTTTTGGATAGTTGGCCATTAGTGGCATTGTACTTATTGAGCCATAGGTGATTCTGGTTGCGGTTGAGGAGGGCTATGTATATAAATGCTTCGTTAGGGCTCCAGGTAACGGCTGTGAGGTATTGGTCTTTGTTTTGGGTGCCTGTGAGCATGGTAGTAGTGGTGCCTTTGGCAATGTCGTATACACACAATGTGACCTCGTGCGATGTGCCACCTGCCATGGGGTACTTGATGATGTTGACGGTGGCGGGGGTAGTACCCCAGTTGATGACCGGATAATCTTTGACCATTGTCTGGTCCATGCGGTAATATGCTAAATAATTGCCAGATGGAGAAAAGAAGATACCTCTATCTATACCGAACTCATCGCGGTGAACGGCTTTTCCACATATTATATTTTTGTCACTTTCGTTGGTGACAGCTACTTTTCTTCTGGTGGTGGCTTGCTGTAAGTACAGGTTGTTATCGACGGTGTAAGCTATATTATCGCTTTTGTCGACGGTGATGTTGCTGGCACCTTCGGGTAGGGAGGCGGCGATTGTCCATACCCATTTTTCATTGTCGAGCAATGTGCCGGTGACTACATCGTTGCCAGACGTGAAGTAGGCTTTGTTGTTGTCGAGCCACTTGATGGCGGGTAGGCCTGATACTTTGACTGGTAGATCGCCGACGGGTATGGTGTAGGTGCCGGTAGCTACTGAGCGGTTGAAGTCGGTGACTTGCCAAACATCTGTGCCTGACTGCTTGATGACCTGCCACAAACATGCTGTGCCGGGTTGCCATGAGGCTTGTTTGATGCCTTTGGGGGCTAGGGTGGTGCCCATGCCATTGGTGGCTTCTGTGATAGTAAAGTTCTTTTTCTGTGCTGTGAGTTGTGTGCCAAACAAACATGATGCCAGTATGGCGCTGTATATGGTTTTGGTAATAAGTTGCATGATATATGATTGTATCAACAAACTTACTATAAATGAAACAGAAAGGGAAATCTACTAATTGTGGTTGTAAGAATTGCCGGTTATTTGCCGGTGTTTTCATGTGTTTTGCCACTTAAGTGGTTGATTATCAATGCTATTCATTTTTCCGGTATGTAGGTGTTTTCTGGTTGGGTGTTTCTCTTTGAACACGATTGAAGGATTTGAGGATTTATAGGATGAGGGTTGGCTGGGAGCAGTAGTTTTGGGGTCATATTGGGTTTATTAATTATTTCTTGTTTTGCCGGTTATTTGCCGGTGTTTTCATGTGTTTAGCCACTTAAGTGGTTGATTATCAATGCTATTCATTTTTCCGGTATATAGGGTGTTTTTGTCTGAATCAGGATTTACAGGATTTTTAGATTTACAGGATGTGGGTTGATTAGGTGCTGTAGTTTTGTTGTCATATTTGGTTTGTTTTAATTTCCGGTTTGTTTCCGGTATTTTCATGTGTTTTGCCACTTAAGTTATTGATTATCAATACTATTCATTTTTCCGGTATGTAGGTGTTTTCTGCTCGGTGTTATTCTGACCGTGGGCTCTTACTTTTCTTTTTATTTCAAAAAGAAAAGTAACAAAAGAAAAGGAAATTTTTTGTCAATCGCTCCGCTGACAAAAAAGTAGCTCTACGCTGTTATCCTTCGGCTACTGGCGGCTGCGTGGTGCTGGTTTTCTGCCGGGGCAGTACTACTATTGGTCTTTTTGTCATTGGCTAGGGTTTTGGGTTTAAAATTTGTCTGCTGAGCTTTCTTCTTCGGCATCAAAAGGCACCATCAAGGGCTGGGCGTTCTTATATCTATCGGCTGGTGTTTTGTGGCAATATGTTGTCATATTTAGTTTATTGTTCATTTCTTGTTTTGCCGGTGTTTTGCCGGTGTTTTCATGTGTTTTTGGGTGTAAGTCGTTGATTATCAATACTATTCGTTTTTCCGGTTTTTGTTCGTTTTCTGGTGGTTTTTGCGGTTGGGTGTTTTACACTTTGGAAGTGTGGCACACCTAGCAGCGCTATACAGCCACAAATAGTGCGCCAATGTGGGTGTGGCAGTGAAGAAGATATCCACAATCTTTGAGGTGGGGGATCTGGGTAGCTGTGTGGTGGGGTTTTAACAATATGATAGGTTTATGTACTATACCTTGGCTATTGCAAACTATAATGATGACTGAATTAAGGGAACAACTGTACTTGCTGTGTGCTGACTACCTGAGGGCTAAGGAGGCGGACATAAAGAAAAACATAGCTGAGGCGCAAGAGGCTGCGAGCAATGAAACCAAAAGCAGTGCGGGTGACAAATACGAAACGGGTAGGGAGGTGATGCAACAGGAAATAGACCTGAACCTGACCCGACTAAATGAACTGCACAAACTAAAAAACACCATGGAGCATATACTGCCTAGCCAGAAAAGTGCTACTGTGGTGCCGGGTACGATAGCCTACACCAATAATGGTAACTACTATATAGCTATAGGTGCTGGGCTGCTACAGGTAGATGGGGTGCGGTATTATGCCATATCTGCGGCATCGCCGATAGGTGGCTTGCTGATGGGGCAAAAGGCGGGTGCTACCTTTGAGCTGAATGGAAAACGATTTGTGGTGGAAAGGGTGGGGTGAGGCTTTTCTTATAGGGCGTTACAAATGCCGCTCCATGTGATTATCAATTCCTAACTGAAAACATAAAGCATTTAATATTTCTTTTTTCTTCTCTTCACTTTTGATTTCACCTAAAGGTGTAGATAGCCTCTTTTTGTCAAGAGTTCTGATTTGGTAACACAGTACTATTGATTCTTTAGGTAAACCAGAGTTTTCTGGTTCTATAAATGTTTCATTAGGGTAGATTAATCTTCCATCTTTTCTTGTGGTAATAGGTAAAACATTTACAATACTCAGTAAGTCATTTATATTATCATCACTAATGATAACAACTGGTCTTGACTTTCCTTGCTCTGATCCTATAACAGGATCAAGGGACGCACGATAAATACTCCATCTTTTGAAACTCATAGGGTATCTTGTTCTATACCTTCAAAATCATCATTTACTTCTTGCAAATCTGAAAGATATAGTGGGTCTTTTGCGGCTAATTTCATCATTGATATTTTGTCGTCATTAAGTGAAGGTTTGTCGTCAATAGTAACCAAAACTTGCTTGTCTTTAA
Source organism: Sphingobacteriales bacterium (assembly GCA_027484425.1). Taxonomy (GTDB): domain Bacteria; phylum Bacteroidota; class Bacteroidia; order Chitinophagales; family Chitinophagaceae; genus Nemorincola. Next base: position 11,886 of record JAIXSZ010000056.1, on the reverse strand, counting down.
ACCCAATAGGTAAAGTAATAATTAGTTGATTATCGGTTACTTTATATAGTTTTGTTAGTGTCATCAACTATGGTTTTTTCAAAGATACGCAAGATCAAAATAAGATAACAGTAGGGTATGTGAAATTTATAGATGAGTACAAACCTTGCTGTTGAAAAAATGAGACTGGCTGTAGCAAAAAAGGACCGTTAGCGAATAGATGCTGATAGTACATTTATTTAGCTGCAAAAAAGTGAAGGCGTTCGGGAGAACGATTTATATTATTAGTGCCGGATGCCCTTCGGAATATTCTGGCACAATGAGGGTTGTCAGTATTGTTTTCCTGTTTTTGTTGGGTCTTTTAAGTCTACCCAAAAGATACTAATTGGCTCATTGTTGTCTATTTGCCCATTTGCATTTTTATCAAGACGCGCAAAAACATACATTAAATCGTTTTCAGAATCATATTCTGATTTAAATACAGAATAATTTTCAGGAACAAGTTCATTTTGTTTTTCCCCATTGCTGTTGAATAAAAAAAATCGCCTCAAATCTTTTTGGTTTATGAATCCATCATTGTTTGTGTCGTCATTATAAACTGAAACTAACAAGTAGTCTCTAGCTACAACTTTGCTGTTCAGGGTATCTTTTGAAAATGCCGGGTAGTAAAGCGTTTTTATTAAAACTGGCTTGTCAAAAAGTTCTTTCTTTGTTTTACTTTTTGAGTCGTAACAAGAAATATTCACAAGATTATATCCATAAACACCTTCTAAACCTGGAATTATATTTCCGTTCCAATTATTTCCTTGTCCATATTCTGCATCGTTATATAAAAAACTGTTTGAGCCTATAAAAGAACTTCCATCTTTTTTGGAGAAATTTACTTTATAGATTGTGGTTAGTCTCACATTTGAAATACCTGTCATCAATACACTGCTTGGTTGCGTATCAAAAACTACGGAATCTTTACTTATTCCATCCTCTTTTTTAATTGTTCCATTGTCTGCCGACTGAGAATTGCTCAAAGGAAAACCTTTTTCTTCAAGTTTATTATTTGAGCAACTTGTTACAATAAAAAGTGTTAGTATGATCAGAAGTATACTTGTGTTTTTCATATAAAATTTCGTTTTGTTATTGTCTAATCTCCTCTTTTACATTCCTCAGGTTTAGGTCTCGCTTGTCCTGTTGTTCCGAAGGGTCTTGTCACTGTACATCAAATTCTATAGTCGTGACAAAATACAAAAAATGGCCTTTGCAAGTGTGACGGTTGCAGAAATGAGGACGGAGTGGGCAATACTGACCAGAGGGGTATATTATATTTCGTTCGCAAGTCGAAAAGACTTGCCGAAAGTAAGACACAAGTCGAAAAGACTTGCGCCAAAAGGGGGCATCCCTAACAACGAGTTATTCTATCAAAGTAGTTTCTGCTTTCTTAATGACCCAAGAATTACCAGATTTGGAAAGTAGGGCTTGGCCGCCTTCATATCTTACTCTATAGGTTACCTTGGCTTGTGTGAGGTTTTTATTGAACATTATGTGTTCAATGATAGGAAATGTTTCCAGTATCCAAAAACCTAAAGTATGAGCATGTGCTATTTGGATATATGGTTTAAACAATGCAGCACGCTCAAACATCGGACCATTTGACGGCATAGGGTCGGTATTGAAATTTCGTTGAGCTGACTGCGTATCTATGCCTAAAAAGTTTTCTATTGCATAGTGATATTCTGGTAGTAAATACAAAATTTTTGAAGTGTCAATATTAGTTAGATACGGTCTAAAGTCGGTGATATTTTTACCAACCCGAAAAGTGGTATTTAAATTTATTGAGTCTTTGTTTGAGACTGAATATATAATTTTATTAGGCAGAACAACGTACTGAAATTTCATTTTATTCGTGTTCTTAATTTCCCAATCACCCAGCTTGAAGAGGCTATCGGTATTGAAAATTGAATTAAAGACACTGTAAACTGCTTTAATTGTATCGTTCTGATTAATGAAACTATCTGAATTTGGTGGAACTGTAACATGCCATTCTTTTAAAAAAGCGGTAAGTATGTTCATTTTTTCTGCACTAGCATTTACAGTTGATATGGTGTCCAGTTTCCTATACAGTTGTTCTTTGCTGTACCTCAAGGAATAACTATCTTTAATCAGTGAATTAGATTCTATAGCATTGTGACAACTTGACAACAGCATAATTAGAAATACGTATTGAATTTTCATTAGTTGATACTTGTTAATGGGTGTGCCTTAGGAGTGTAATATACATATGTTCTATTGCCTGTATTAAATGTACATATTTATACTACTGTTAGCTGGGAGTGATATTAACAAGTATATGCTTATCAAGCATTCATTTAGCTGCAAAAAAGTGAAGGCGTTCAGAACAACGAGAGTAAATACATTTTAAATGAATGAAAATGCAACATATTCAGCAAAAATTAAAAATAATAGCATGTGGTATTTTAATTATTGGATTTTCACTTGCATCTTGTAGTCAACAGGTAGCTAACAATGTAGAAGACAATAAAAGTATTACGTATGATTCAATGGTTTTGTTTTATGATGATTTTGATATAAATAAACGTTGTTTTGATTGCAGCTTTTATGTCAAAATCTACTCAACAATATTCGACACGACAATTCTCAACGACATAAAAGTTGGTAAAACTGAATTCTATTTTAAAAAAAAGGAACAAATTATAAAACTACATGCAGATACTATTAGGAAGGATAGGAACAAGTTTATTGTATCTTTTTTGATACAACAAAACGACCTTAATAGTAGTTGCGGGTATTATGAAGATTTGCAAACACTTTATGATATGATTAAGAAAGAAAACCTAGTTATGCACACAGATTCCCTAAAATATAAATTCTCTATTCATGAAATAGAACAAAGTGATGTTTTCAAAATAGTATTAGACACTAAGTTTAGAGAGAGAATAAAATAGATAGGGTAGGCAAAATGAAAAGCATTTTGGTAATAACGTTACATTATTTTGAATGTGATAACCTATTCTTTACTTTTTTAGGTGTAAACTAAAGTGATTAAAAAAATATATGCTTGATAGTAATTAAACGATGGAGAAAGTTGGGAAAAAGATGAAGGCAGTAGCATTGGTATTCTTGTATTTGCTTACTAGTAATTGTGTATTTGGCATAAAGGCAAAATGGGACTCCGATAAATCAAACTGGAGCCCTTTAATGGTAGCTGCATATAACGATGATGTAAAAGGGATGAGATTATTGTTGATTAAAAACAACATTAATGAACAAAACAAAGAAGGAACAACAGCGTTGATGATTGCCGCACGAAAGGGAAACCGTAAAGCTGTCAAATTTTTATTAACACATCATGCTGATCCAAATTTGTTTGATACATACGATGATAATGCCCTCTTTATTGCTTGCGAAAACAATAATGTCAAGGTAATAAAATTATTGTTTGAATATGATGTTAATCCCCAATACCAGATAAAGGGTTATACTCCTTTAATGATAGCAACGATATTTAGCACGGTAAGGGTAATGAGAGTACTCATAAAAAATGGGATAGATGTAAATTCGAGAGACAATATTGAAAATAAAACTGCTCTAGGGTTCGCTTCTTTTTTTCTGTATGAATCAAATAAATATAAGAGGAAGTGTCGTTTTCTAAAAAGGAAGGGAGCAATAATGTAGATGTGCTAGGCACGGGGTTCAAAATAACCCCTAATTTATGTTGATGTTTTATTTTCGGTGTAGCGCAACCGCCCACATGTTTACCACCCCAGCCACAAAAACTGGCTTCGCCAATGTTTTTGTGGCGTCCCCTCCTTAAAAAAAGGAGGGGAGTTTACTCATTATCTGCTTATGGGCGGCGTGGGTTTGGTGGGTAAAGCTCCTCACTGCCCCGCCCGTACAAGAGTGTGACACAAAGCCCGCTGAAAGTAGCTACTCAGATGGCTACCGAATAGTAGATAGTTGTTAGTATATAGTAGATAGTCGTTATTTAAGTATATAGTCGTTAGTATTTAGTAGATAGGCGTTATTTGGTTTTTAGTTTTTAGTACCTATTCGGCCGATATCATACCCGTCAATGCCACAAATTCTTGCTCAGTCAATATATTAACTGTACCGAGTTTTTTGGCTTTTTCGAGTTTGGAGCCGGCATCGGTGCCTACTACGAGGTAGTGGAGCTTGGAGCTGACGCCACTGAGCAGGGTGCCGCCACGGGCTTCTACGAGTTGCTCGGCATCGGAGCGCTTAAACTGGCTGAGGGTGCCGGTGAATAGGAATGTTTTACCGGCAAGGGCTCCGTCGGTGGTGGGCTGGCTGCGGTGGTCGTTGATGAGGTTGACACCGGCGGCATCGAGCTTGTCTATCATCTGCCTGTTTTGGGGGCGGGCAAAGAAGTCGGCTACTGCGGTGGCTACCTTGGGGCCTATATCGGGCAGGGTGGTTAGTTTTTCGGTGTCCCAGTTGTAAAAATCGGTGATGTGTGCTACGGCTGAGGCGAGGGTTTTGGCGGTGGTTTCGCCTACGTGCCTTATGCCCAGCCCATATATGAGGCGGTGGAGTGGCTGTGTCTTAGACTGCTCTATAGCCTGCATGAGGTTGGTGATGGATTTTTCGCCAAAACCATCCATACCTTTTACCTGCTGCCAAGGGATGTGGTACATGCCGGGTATATCGGGCAGGAGGCCCATGTCGTGAAACTTTTGCACATTGGCATTGCCCATGCTGCGGATATCCATGGCGTCTTTGCTGGCAAAGTGTATGATGCGCTCTACGACCTGCACCGGACAGCTAATGTTGATGCAGCGCCAAGCGGCTTCGTCTTGTACTTTTTCGAGGGCGCTGCTACAGGCAGGGCAGTGGGTAGGGAAGACAATGGGTAGCTCTGTGCCGGTGCGGAGATCGGGCAGGGAACGAACGATGTAGGGTATGACGTCGCCGGCGCGCTCTACGATAACTGTGTCGCCGATGCGGAGGTCTTTTTCGCGGATCACATCTTCATTGAACAGGGATACGGAGCTGACGGTGACACCACCTATATGCACAGGGTCGATCTTGGCAACGGGGGTAACGGCACCTACACGGCCCACCTGAAAATCGACGCGGCGGAGGATGCTGGTAGCCTGGCGAGCCTTGAACTTGTATGCCACTGCCCAGCGTGGGTGGTGCGAGGTCATGCCCATTTTGTCTTGGAGGGCGTAGTCGTTTACTTTTATCACCAGTCCGTCGACCTCATAGGGCAGGGAATCGCGCTGGGCTTCGAAGTCGGCACAGTATTGTATGACCTCGTCTATATGGGTGAAGATCTTCATTTGCTGTGCAGGAGCGGGGAAGCCGAGCTGGTAGAGCCACTGCAACGAATCGTAATGGGTGCTGAGTGCCTGTGGGCGTGGGGCATCGGGTGCGAGGGTGTAGTGGCTAATGCTATAGAGAATGGCATTGAGCCCACGCTTGCGGATCTCGGAGGGGTCGAGGATGCGTAGGGTGCCAGAGGCAGCGTTGCGGGGATTGGCGAGTGGTGCCAGTCCATCGGCAATGCGCTGCCTATTGTAGTCCTCGAAAAACTGCTTGTGTATGACTACCTCGCCCCTGACCTCGAGCTGGCTGATGCCATAGGTGCTGAGGGGTGCGGCGAGTGGGATGGACTTTATCTGTCGGGTATTGATGGTGATGTCTTCGCCCATAACGCCGTCGCCACGGGTGGCACCACGGGTGAGCTGGTCGGCATCGTAGACAATAGATATGCTGGCGCCATCGTACTTGGGTTCTACACAATAGGTGATGGTATCGGTCTGCGCCAGTTCGCGGCACTTGCGGTCCCAGTCGGTGAGGTCGTCGGCATTGTAAGTATTGTCGAGGCTGAGCATGGGCACGAGGTGACTAACGGCAGGGAAACGCTCGCTGAGCCCATGGGCTACCCGCTGTGTGGGTGATGAGGGCGTGATGAGGTGCGGGTGCTGGTCTTCTGCCAGCCGGAGTTGCTTGTACAGCCCATCGTACTCGGCATCTGAGAGGACAGATTCGCTTTGGATATAGTATTTCCAGTCGGCATAGTTGATGACTTCTCTGAGGAGGGGTATAGCCTGAGCAGAAGTATCGTGTGTGCTAAGCAGGTGTTTTGCCTGATCGAAGAGTTGTTTTTGTTGGGCTGTAGTGTACATGGACGCAAAATAATGAAGAAATGGGCAATGGAAATCAGAAATCTAAATGGCAAAAAAACAAAATACGAAGGCTTACGTCTGTTGTTGATAGCTATAGGGTAATGCCATAGACTTGCTGATACTTGTGGGTGATGTAGGTGATGAAACACTGGGTATCGAGTTTCTTGCCAGTGACCAGCTCGCAGAGCTCCTCTGATACATATCTGCGGCCATGTGCATGAATGTGTGTGCGCAGCCAGGTGAGCAGGTGCTGGAAGTTGCCAGCAGCTATCTGGTCCTCGAGCCCGGGTATGTCGGTGACTGCCTGAGCATAAAACTGTGCGGCATAGAAGCTGCCCAGTGTGTAGGTAGGGAAGTAGCCGAGGCTGCCATGACTCCAATGCACGTCTTGCAGCACACCGGTGCGGTGGTCGGGCGGGGTGATGCCGAGGTAGTGCTGGTATAGCTCGTTCCAACGGGTAGGTAGGTCGTGCACTTCTAGCGAGCCATCTATAAGGGCTTTTTCGATCTCGTAACGGATGAGCACGTGAAAGTGGTAGGTGAGTTCATCGGCCTCGGTGCGAATGAGGGATGGAATGACCTTGTTGCAGGCTTTGAAGAAATCGTGAGCAGAGACATCTGCCAACTGCTGCGGAAAGTAAGACTGTAGGGTGTGGTAGAACTGCTGCCAGAAGTGTGGCCCTCTGCCCACACAGTTTTCCCAGAGGCGCGACTGCGACTCGTGTATGCCTAGCGATGCTGCTGCGCCTAGTGGTAGGCCATACTCGGTAGCGGGTAGGCCTTGCTCGTAGAGTGCATGGCCGCCCTCGTGTATGGTGCTCCAGAGTAGCGAGGCATAGTTGTGCTCGTCGACCCGGGTGGTAATGCGGACATCTTGTGGTGAAAATGAGGTGGTGAATGGGTGTACGGAATAGTCTTGCCTACCGGTGTGGAGTTCGTAGCCCATAGCCTTGAGCACATCTACCGAAAAATCCCATTGCTGGGCTTTGGGGTAGTGGCGGTGAAAAAACAGATCGTCGACCTGAGGTGCCTGCTGTATGCTGGCGAGTATGGGTGGTAGCTGCGCCTTTACACCATCGAAGATACGATCGAGCATGGCGACAGTGGCACCGGGTTCGTACTCATCTAGCAGGGCATCGTAGGGGTGTTCGCTGTAGCCGTAGAGGTCTGCCTGCTGGCGTTTGAGGGCTATCATCTTGGTGAGCGAGGGTGCAAAGACTGAGAAATCGTTTTTGTCTCGTGCGTCTATCCAAGCATTGAAACATTCGCTGGTTTGGGTGGATAGCTGCTCTACAAAGGCTGAGGGTAGTTTTTTGTTTTTGGTGTAGTCTTCGTGGCTGCGGGTGACGTTGGCACGCTGGGTAGGGGTGAGGGTGTCATCGGCAAGCAGGGTGGTGAGTAGTGTCTCTAGCTCGGGGCTGGTAAGCAGCTCGTGCGCCATAGTGGCGAGGGTAGCGAGCTGTCTGCCCCTGAAGTGTGCACCACCTGCGGGCATGTATACTTCTTGGTCCCAGCCGAGGACGGCTGAGGCGTTGTTGAGGTCGGCGGCTTTTTGGAGTATGGAGGTGTATTGGTTGTATTGATGATTGTTGGTCATTTATAAATATTGTTAGTTGTTTTGGGTTTGGATTGACGTTAGAAACGCTCTATAATGCCGGCTATACCTTGGCCGCCGCCTATGCAGGCGGTGACGATGCCATATTTCTTTTGAAGGCGTTTGAGGTCGTGGAGTATCTGTATGGTGAGTTTGGCACCCGTGCAGCCTAATGGGTGACCGAGGGCTATGGCACCACCATTGATGTTGACGATGGCGGGGTCTAAGCCGAGGGTACGAATGACTGCCAGCGACTGAGAGGCAAAGGCTTCGTTGAGCTCTATGAGGTCAATGTCGCTGAGGGTCATGCCTGCTTGTTGCAGTACTTTGGGTACGGCTTTGATGGGGCCAATGCCCATGACTCTTGGATCTACACCTGCACTAGCACATGATACTAGTCTACCTAATGGATTGATATTAAGTTTGTTAGCTAGTTCGTCGCTCATCACGATAGTAAACGCAGCACCATCGGAAGTTTGGGAAGAGTTGCCAGCAGTGACACTACCACCCTCGGCAAAAACAGCTGGGAGTTTAGCCAGAGCCTCTGCCGATGTGTCTGCCCTTGGGCCTTCGTCGGTGTCTATTGTTAGGCTGCGTTCGGTGCGTTTGTTGTTGTCGTTGAGGTAAACTTCTTTTACAGTAATGGGTATGATGCCGTCTTTGAAGTAGCCCTGCTGTATGGCATTGATGGCACGCTGGTGCGACTGCAATGCAAAGGCATCTTGGTCGGTGCGAGATACGTTGTAGTCTTGTGCTACCTGCTCGGCGGTAAGGCCCATGCTAAGGTAGTAGTCGCCATTTTCTTTGGCATATTCGTAATTGGGCATGGTGCGCCAGCCTGCAGTAGGAACTAGGCTCATGCTTTCGGTGCCGCCAGCTATGATGCAGTGTGCCATGCCGCTTTGAATTTTGGCAGTGGCTATGGCAATAGCTTCGAGGCCGGAGCCGCAATAACGGTTGATGGTGAAACCTGGAGCAGATTCGCCCACAGCTCTGTTGGCGATTATGCGCCCTACTTGCAGGCCTTGTTCGGCTTCGGGTACTGCATTACCTACTATTACATCATCTATCAGTGCGGGGTCGAGCTGGGGTATGGATGCCAATAGACCCTTGATTACGTCTACAGCTAGGTCATCGGGGCGATAAAAACGTAGGGCACCACGCTTAGATTTGCAAACTGCGGTGCGAAGTCCGGCTACTATATAGGCTGATTTCATATTGTTGATTGATAAAAAAGGAGAAAACAACACCGCTGCGCTAATAACCTAGCGGTATAATGTCTGTGAGATAAAGTTAAACAAGAAACGGCAAGAATAGAGTGACAAGAAAAAGTTATGATTTGCAAGTTGGCAGAACTGTAAAGCGTAAGGTGAGTAGTGACCTTGTGTTGTTTTTTTATATTTGCCCTGCTATAAATCTCAAAGTAATGGATGATCTGCTATTGGACACCGAAATAGTATTAGAAAAAATGCAAATGAAGGGTGGGTGGACTTATGCCCTACTGCCTGATGTGATGAATGGTAGCAGGAAGAAATTTGGGTGGACTAAGCTAAATGCGCTTATAGACGACTACCCCATGAATAATGCTAGCTTGATGCCTTTGAAGGGCGGTAGATTGTTTCTGGCAATTAAGACGGAGATTAGAAAACAGATAGGGAAGGAAGCAGGAGATACCGTGAGGGTAAGGCTATATGGCTGCAAACCACCAGAAGGGGTGGGAGAGGCAGACTTTATAGAAGCCTTGAAAGACGACCCGGTGGCATATAATAATTATCAGTCTTTTGTAGCGAAGGAGCAGCAGGTGTATGTGCAATGGATATTTGAGGTAAGTGGAACTGATGCTATAGTGGAGCGGATGGCAACTGCTATAAATGATATTGCTGAGGGGAGAACCTGTAGGTATGTGAAAAAGTAAGCCATGGGTATGACTGTAAGTAGTGGTAGGGTATGTTATAGACAATTGTTAAATACCAGTACAATAAACTACGATATACGTTTGTAATGTGTACCTTTGCACCTCTAAAATAAGGTTGGTGAAGAAATGTTATGTATGGGTGCGTTTTGGCGTGCATTTTACTTTACTATTTTGTAGCTAACTACAGCAACAGCACATGATTTCAGTAAATAATTTATCGCTGCGCTACGGTAAGCGCATTTTGTTTGAGGATGTAAACATCAAGTTTACAGAAGGCAACTGTTATGGTATAATAGGAGCTAATGGTGCCGGAAAGTCTACGTTTATGAAGATTATTTCGGGCGAAATAGATCCTACAACTGGTAGAGTAGACGTAACCAAGGGTATGCGTATGAGCGTACTGAAGCAGAATCACTATGAGTTTGATGAGATTTCTGTATTGGAAACGGTGATACGTGGCAACACGGTGTTGTTTGATGTGATGAAGGCAAAGGATGCTATATATGCCAAGGAAGATTTTACTGAAGAAGATGGTATAAAGGCAGGAGAGTTGGAAGGATTGTTTGCTGAGATGGATGGCTGGAATGCTGAGAGTGATGCGGCGACTATGCTGAGTAACCTTGGTATAAAGGAAGAACATCATTATAAGTTGCTGAAAGAGCTGGATGGTAATCAGAAAGTGCGAGTGCTATTGGCTCAGGCATTGTTTGGACATCCAGACATATTGCTGCTAGATGAACCTACCAATGATCTGGATCTGGAAACAATCAACTGGTTGGAAGATTTCTTGGCAGATTATGATAAGATTGTATTGGTTGTATCGCATGATCGTCACTTCTTGGATACAGTGTGTACGCACGTAGCCGATATAGATTTCGGTAAGATTAATATATTTACTGGTAACTATTCGTTCTGGTATGAGTCTAGTCAGTTGTTGTTGAAGCAACGTGGCGACCAGAACAAAAAAGCTGAAGATAAGATTGCAGAGTTGAAGGAGTTCATTGCGCGATTCTCTGCCAATGCATCTAAATCTAAACAGGCAACGAGCCGTAAGAAGGCGCTGGATAAGATAAAGCTGGACGAGATGCGTCCATCTAACCGTAAGTATCCTGCTATATTGTTTAATAATCAGGTGCGTGAGGCGGGCGATCAGATACTGGAAGTGAAGGGATTGACAAAATCTATGAATGGTGAAATGCTATTTAAGGATATTAGTTTTGATCTGAAGCGTGGGCAGAAAGTTGCGATACTATCTTCTAACTCATTGGCTACCAAGGCTTTCTACGAGATATTATCTGGAGAAGACAAAGAATTTGATGGCATGTTTAAATGGGGTGTTACTGTAACACCTACTTACCTGCCATCGGATAATACTCGTTATTTTAAGGATAATGAAGACAATCTGATTGACTGGTTGCGCCAATACTCAGAAGAAAAAGATGAAACGTTTATTCGTGGATTCTTGGGAAGAATGTTGTTCTCAGGTGAGGAGACTTTGAAAAAATCGAGTGTGCTGAGTGGAGGTGAAAAAATGCGTTGCATGCTTAGCAGAATGATGATGCTGAAAGGCAATGTGCTGATGCTGGATGAACCTACCAACCACTTGGACCTGGAAAGTATCACAGCACTGAACAATGGTATGAAAGACTTTAAAGGAACGATACTCTTTACCAGTCGTGACCATGAATTGTCAAATACTGTAGCTGATAGAATCCTAGAAATAACACCAAGTGGACTGATAGATCGTGAAATGACATTTGATGAGTATTTTACTAATGACCGTATCAAAGCACTGAAAGCTGAAATGTATGGCAGTGTAACAGCATAATATATATCCAAAAGTTGTTGAGAAAGCATACTTCCTACTGGGATGTATGCTTTTTTGTATTAGGGGATTTGAATATGCTAATTCAAAATTACAACATACCGTTCCTTAGCAAAGCCGAGAAATACCCCCACAAAAAGTAGGGGTAACAGCCGCTAAGCCATTACCCCCATGGTGAATTTTTACTATTACTTCTCTTACTGCTGGTACACCAGTCTTACCATTTTGCTGCTACCATCTGCACCGTTAAAGCGCAGCATGTACACACCACTTGCAAGACCCGCTGGCATTGAGATACTTGTAGTACCTGCTTTCGCTTCGTACTGCTGTAGCTGCTTGCCATCTATTGTGTAGATCACTACTTTACCTACTACATCCGTAGTGAGGTTGATAGCGCCAGTTGTTGGGT
>JAIXSZ010000078.1 GCA_027484425.1 Sphingobacteriales bacterium | reverse complement strand
GTCCAGAACTGACGAAATTTCATTTTTTTAAGTAGCGGAATACGGTTGAATATACCACCACCGAAATTGTGCTCCAAATTGAACCCCGTATATTGGTCGCTCAGAAACTCATAATTGTTCATCATCTGAAAGGCGTAACGGTTGTAGTAGTAAAACTCATTGCCTGGGTGTATCTCTAGTAGCGGGTAGGGAAGGTTGCCAAAGTACTTTCCTGCAAACACATTGTAGTATAAACTGCCAAATGGCGGTATATAGCTAAATCCTGTTATAGACAATCTAGCTTTCTGATAGCTGTAAGCGCCATCCAGCACACCCTTTATGCCTGTTGTTACTGCCAGCCCAATGGTGGGGTACTTGCTCTTAACGCTCACTCGTTTAAACTGTCCTTGCAAGTATTTCTCTTTGTAGGCAAATCTTAGATCCACACCCACTTCGCTACTTATTACATTTTCGGCAGGGTTACCATTTACATCTCTGAAAATACCAGTTCTAGGCAGTGGTTTAAATGGGGTAAAATCTCGGTGTTCTAGTATGAGTTTGTGGCTCAATCCATTAAAGTATTGTTTATAAAATTCCAGGCGCTTGTCATCAGTAAAAGCCAGTTTCCAAGGTACTCCTGCCTTTCTAAACAGTGTACTAAATATATTATCTGCACCTACTTGATCGTAGTAGTTGGTGGTTTGGCTCACGTCATGTGCATAATAAAACTGCAGGTAGGTCCATGGGTTGCGGTTCAGCATCCACTTTCCTGTGAGCCCATATTTGTAGCGTTCGTCTCTTGTTCCATACGCCACATAACCTGTAAACTGAAAGTTCTTCAACTTGCGTGGTGTGCCTAGCGATAGTCTGAACCTATTGCCCTCCACAGCGTTAAAACTATAGAGGTAGAAGTAGGGGCCAAACTGTATTGGTCCAAAGTCTTTCACCCCAGTAGAAACAAAAGTTATAAGGTTTTTGTACACAGTGGTTATGGGCATTTGGTTGATGGTATCCACCATTTTGTAGATGGCTGCTTCATTCTTTGACAGTGTGTCTGGGCGGTTTTCCTTCCACCAATCGTCACTCATGTATTTAGCCGAGTCTAGCTTTACAACATCTTCTTTTATTTTGGGATTATCTAGTACTTGGTTTATCGTGTCTTTATTGATACGTATGTTGTGATAAGTGGTGGTTTTTCGCCCTATCATCCCAGGCATTTTTTTCGATTTATAAGCCGAGAAGCCCGCAATAAATTTATCTTTTACACAAAACCAAAAGCTATCTACAGGCGCAAACTCTTGATACAAAGCCACCTTGTCTAGCCAGTTTATGTTTACATCTCGCCCTATCTCCATGCTTATACGTTGGATGGCGTATACTGAATCTACTACCCAGAAGTCGCCAGTAAAGCAGTTTTCAATAGGCCGTTTGGGTGTGTACTGCACTAGTATTACATTGTGTCCATAAGCTACCTGAGTGTCTTTAATCTTGTATTTATAAAATAGCAAGCCTTCATTGCTTATAGGGCTCACAAATTTTTTGTCAAACACCGGGACGTAGTCTTTGTAGATGTTCATGTTTTGGTGAAAAGTGCCGAGGTATTTCACCACGTTTTCATTATTCACACCTTTTACCATGCTGGCCTTTATGATTTCTCTCACCTTTTTAGGCTTGCGTCGGAAGTAATAGTCAGACAGAGTTTCGGTAAGGTAAAGAGGTAAATAAGGTTTTGTGTCCGATACAGTGTCCAGATTATTATATATGAAGCTGTATTTTTTCAACAAGGGTATTTTCTCAAACTGGTTTTTCGATAGCCGCTGTAGGTCAGCTTCTAATCTGTTGTAAGCTTCGTAGCTATAGTTATCTGTCCGGTCGGGGTTGTTGAAAGGTTTACGTTCAATAATCTTTTTAACCAACACTATAGCAGGATCTTCACCTGCATGAAACACAAATTCGTTAAGTGCGGTTTCAGATCGTTCCATTTCCAGTATGTAGTTATATTCATATCTGGTTTTGCTAAGGGTGCGTTTTATGGTCTTGTAACCTATGGCGTTGACATATAGAGTATCTACTGGCATACCCATCATTTTTAGGATAAAATTACCGTCTAGGTCTGCTGCGGTGCCAATAGGCGATCTGGGTAGAAAAACTGTTGCAAATGGTATACCTTCTCCGGTGCCACCATCTACCACCTTACCATGTATCACATATTCGCCCGGTTTAAGTCTGGGTGGAGTTGGAGCTGCTTTTGGAGTGGAAGGCAATACTAATAAACTGGTGTCTACATCTAGAGTATCTATATTCAGTCTGAGCTTCAGAGTGGTGTCAGCATGCCGCAACGAATCGTTGGTTTGTGCAAGCAGCGACAAATGCGATAGTAATAGGAGAATTGAGACGGTAATATTGCGGAGCGCCATGCTTGTAGTACCCAATATGTGGCAAAGTAACGAATAAAGGCAACAAAAACACCAATTATTTGATATAACAATGAACGCAAAGTTCATGGCGCCATAGTTGGCTATTGCCCGCTATCCTCATAAATTATCTATTACAATACAGGTATAGATTGAAACAACCTGCTTTTTTTGACTTTTGACGCAAAAGCAAGTACTTTCGAGTTAAAATTGGCTTGCCAGATGCAAATAGCACAACAAATATTATTTATGATCTGCGCAGTAGCTGCTATTTTCTTTTTTACCAAAAAGGTAAAGGAAATGCGCCGCAACATACTGTTGGGAAGGGATGAGGATATCAGTGATAACAAGGAGCAGCGGTGGAAGAACATGATACTATTGGCGCTGGGACAGAAAAAGATGTTCAAAAAACCTATCCCTGCATTGTTACACTTGGTAGTTTATGCAGGTTTTATCATCATTAATATTGAGATTCTCGAGATTTTGCTCGACGGTGTCACAGGTGCGCACCGTTTGTTTGCACCCATGCTAGGTAGTTTATATGCGTTTTTAGTTGGGTTTTTCGAGGTGCTGGCAGTGTTAGTTTTAGTAGGTTGTGTAGTGTTTTACATCCGCAGAAACATACTGAAAGTAAAGCGGCTAGATATGCCCGAGCTAAACGGTTGGCCTCGCAACGATGCTAATCTTATATTGATTACAGAGGTGGTTCTTATGTCATTGTTTATCATCATGAATGTTGCCGACCTCTCATTGCAGCAACTAGGTGCTGAGCATTACACCAAAACTGATTCTTTTTGGATATCGGGCAGCCTTACTGGTATGTTCTCAGGTATGTCTGTAGGTACATTAGTTGCCATTGAGCGCACCTGCTGGTGGTTGCACATAATAGGGGTGTTGTTGTTCCTCAACTATTTGCCTTATTCTAAGCACTTGCACATTGTGCTCGCATTCCCAAATGCCTATTATGCCAAGCTCAACCCTCAGGGTGAAGCCAAAAACATGAAGGAAATTCAAAACGAAGTGCTGTACATGATGGAGCCCGACAAGGCACCTGCCGAGGCAGCAGCACCTACCAGTTTCGGAGCTAAAGATATAAAAGACCTGAGCTGGAAAAACCTGCTCGATGCCTACTCCTGCACCGAGTGTGGTCGCTGTACTGATGCTTGTCCTGCTAATATGACCGGCAAAAAACTATCGCCTAGAAAAATAATGATGGATACTCGCGACCGTATGGAAGAAGTGGGTAAAAATATCAATCTCAATGGCGAGTTTAAGGACGATGGCAAGTCGCTGCTACATGGCTACATCACCACTGAGGAACTAAGAGCCTGCACCACTTGTCAGGCATGCGTAGAGGCTTGTCCAGTGTCTATAGATCCACTTGACATCATCATGCAACTACGCCGCAACCTCATAATGGAAGAAAGCAGTGCACCCGGGGAGTGGAACATGATGTTTGGCAACATAGAAAACAACATGGCCCCCTGGAAATTCAGTCCTGATGATAGGGATGCGTGGGTGAATGGGTAGTCGTTGATCAAAATGTCTATTACAGTTAATACGGTTAAGAATTCTGAATTGTTTCAAGTTTACTTTTCTATACAGTTTGTATTGCTAAAAAGGAACTTCAGTAAATAATAATAAATAGAGTCTATGTCTATAAAAAACATGGCAGAATATGCCGCAAATGGTGAGGTACCTGAGGTGTTGTTTTGGGTGGGTTGTGCTGGTTCGTTCGATCAGCGTGCACAACGCATTACCAGAGCTTTTACGCAGATACTAGATAAGGTGGGTGTGAAATTTGCGATACTGGGCAAGGAAGAAATGTGTACCGGCGACCCTGCACGCAGAGCTGGTAATGAATTTCTGTTTCAGATGATGGCTTACAACAACATCAATACAATCAATGCATACGGTGTTAAAAAGGTGGTAACCATCTGTCCGCACTGTTTTAATGTGTTCAAAAACGAATACCCTAAGCTGGGTGGCGACTACGAGGTCATACATCATACTACCTTTTTGCAACAACTCATCAACGAGGGCAAAATAGTGCTGAAGGATGGCGGTGCCTTCAAGGGCAAAAAAATCACCTATCACGATAGCTGCTACCTAGGTAGGGGCAATGGCATATACGAAGCCCCCCGCGAGGTGTTACAGGCTTTTGATACCGAACTGGTGGAAATGAAGCGTTGCCGCAGCAATGGTATGTGCTGTGGTGCCGGAGGTGCGCAGATGTTCAAAGAAGAAGAAACAGGCACTAACCGTGTCAACTTTGAGCGGGCAGAACAAGCACTGGAAACTGGTGCTACTATCATAGCCGCTAATTGTCCGTTTTGTACTACCATGCTCACAGATGGAGTAAAAAATAAAGAAAAAGAAGACAGCGTAAAAGTGCTGGATATAGCAGAGATGGTGGCTATGTCTATCTAATTATAGGAACGTTTTTAACTGCGGCTAATATGAGCAAAAAGACATTAGTACTTGGTGCGTCCGACAATGAGGGTAGGTATAGCAATATGGCTATGCTGCGCCTGCAGGCCAATGGGCATGAGGTAGTGCCCGTAGGTAAACGTGCAGGAGTAGTAAAGGGTATGGAAATACAAACAGGTATGCCGTCTGTCGCAGATATAGATACTGTTACACTATATCTCAACCCCGATCATCAAAAAGCCTATTACGATTACATATTATCTGCCAGTCCCAAGCGTATCATCTTCAACCCCGGCACCGAAAATGAAGAACTGGAGGACCTAGCAGCCAGCAAAGGCATTCAGGTAATGGAGGCATGCACTCTGGTGCTACTCAGCACTGGTCAGTATTAATAGTTCTGGCGCACAGTATCTGTCTGATTATTATTATCAACCTTTTATTGGTTAGTATTTAGTGCTCATAGCGTTTTTTAAGCTTATTCTACTTTTTATTAGTTATTCTTTTTTCGTTCTTCATTGTCTGATATTTATTATATTTGATGTTGGTGCAGCTTATTTGTTACACTGTTCTTATATTTGGTAAGAACGGAGGTAAATAGGTCTACTGTTATTAATACACTTACTATGAGCAAGCAGTATTTTGTAGAAAGCAAAGCTAATTCTGGCGGATCGCTAGGTAATGAACCGGGAAGAGTAATGGCAAAAACAGCCTATATCAACGACCGTGCTTATGAGATACAAGATGGAGATACCATACTCACACTCATGCGCAGGCATCATGGCAAGGATGCCATACCTACCTTGTGCGATGCGCCCAATCTGGATCCATTTGGGTCATGCAGGGTGTGTAGTGTAGATGTGGCACTCGTAAAAGATGGGCCTGTGAAAACTATGGCCTCCTGCCATACTCCAGTTATGCCCAACTCTTATATCTATACTGAGTCTGAGCGGGTGCAAAAACTCCGCAAAAACATCATTGAGCTAGTACTAACTGACCATCCGCTCGACTGCCTGACATGTGAGGTGAATAACAACTGCGAATTGCAAAGTGTGGCTGCAAGAGTGGGAATAAGAGATGTGCGCTACCCAGAAGGTAAAAACCATCTGGATAGAAAAAAAGACCTGAGCCATGCCTACATGACCTCCGATTTTTCGAAGTGTATCAACTGTTTCAGATGTGTGCGGGCGTGCGATGAGGTGCAGGGGCAGTTTGTGCTGAGTATGGGTGGCAGAGGGTTTGATAGTCACATCATAAAAAGTCTGGAAACAACTTTTGAAAAGTCGGATTGTGTGAGCTGTGGTGCATGTGCACAAGCATGCCCTACATCTGCGATATCTGATATTTTTGAGTCTAAATCTATACAGGTAGATGAAAAAGTGCGTACTGTATGTACTTATTGTGGTGTGGGTTGCAACCTAGAAGTAGCAGTTAAGGGTGGCAAAATCAAATCGATACAAGCACCCTACGAAGCTGAAACTAATCAAGGACACACATGCCTGAAGGGTAGGTATGCATTTTCGTTTTACAATCATAAAGACCGACTGCGTACCCCACTTATCAAAAAAGATGGAGTATTTGTAGAGGCTACCTGGGATGAGGCCTATGCGCATATAGCAGGCAAACTCACCGAAATAAAAGGGAAACATGGCCCTGATGCCATAGCAGGTATATCATCCTCCAGGGGGACTAATGAGGAAAACTACCTGATGCAGAAGTTTATCCGTGCGGTAGTGGGTACCAACAATATAGACTGTTGTGCGCGTGTGTGCCACTCGCCTACCGCTATAGGTATGCAGCGTACATTCGGTACGGGCGCGGCTACTAACTCTATCAAGGACCTGAAACTAACTGATTGTATACTGGTGATAGGTGCCAATCCCACTGACGGACACCCTGTGACGGGTGCTAAATTGAAGCAGGTGGCTATGAGCGGCCGAACGAGTATAGTGATAGATCCGCGCCGCACAGAACTGGCTAAGTATGCTACCTACCATTTGCAGCTGCGCCCAGGTACTAATATGGCTATACTCAACATGATGCTGTACTACATCATTAGCGAGGGTATGGAGGATAAAGACTTTATAGAGCGCAGAACAGAAGGCTATGAAGAGTTTAAGCAAGAGATACTAGCGCAAGATATGGACGAGCTGGAGCGTATATGTGGTGTAGACAAAAAGTTGGTTAGAGACGCTGCTATAGCATATGCCAGCGCACCCAATGCTATGGAGTTTCATGGGCTGGGTGTTACAGAGCACTCGCAGGGTACGTTTACTATCATGCTTATCACCAGTCTGGCTATGATAACTGGTAATGTGGGCAGACCGGGTGTGGGTGTGAACCCGCTACGTGGGCAAAACAACGTACAGGGATCGGCGGATATGGGGTGCCAGCCGTATCAGGGTGCGGGTTATTTTGATGTGTCGGACCCGGTGTATCATAAAAAATACGAAGAGTTTTACAATGCTAAGTTGCCCAACTATGCGGGATATAAAATACCTGAGATGTATGATGCGGCCCTAAACGGCAAGTTAAAGGCATTGTGGGTGATAGGTGAAGATATGGCGCAGACGGACCCCAACACCCATCATGTGGTGAAGGCACTAGGAGAGCTGGAATTGCTAGTAGTACAAGAACTGTTTATGACAGAGACTGCCAAACTAGCTACTGTTGTATTGCCAGCATCATCGTTTCTGGAGAAGAGCGGCACCTTTACCAATGGTGAGCGTAGGATACAGCGAGTAAATGCTGCTGTAGCACCCATAGAGGGCACCAAAAGCGACGGTCAGATACTGGTAGATATGATGAATATAATGGGCTATCCGCAGCCCGATTATGACCCTGAATGGGTGCTAGAAGAGGTGGCAAGGATTGTGCCTTTCTTTGAGGGTGTGAAGTGGAGTGAGCTGGGCAATAATGGCAAACAGTGGCCGGTAAATAAGGAAGGTAAGGGTACGGATATACTGCATACAGAGACCTTTAAAAGGGGTAAGGGTAAGTTTGTGCATAACAAATACAGGAAGTCTGAGGAGCTGGTGCAGAATGAAAAGGACTATCCGTATATCATTACTACTAACAGAGAGCTAGAGCACTATAACTGTGGTGCCATGACCCGCCGCACCAACAATGTGCTTATACTGACTGACGATGTGCTACTGATAAACCCCGAAGATGCTGCCAAACACCTGATACAAGAAGGTGATATGGTGTGTGTGGAGTCGCCGAGGGGTAAGGTAGATATAAAGGCTAAAATAACAGATGAAGTGAAGCCGGGTATACTAAGTAGTACCTTTCACTTCCCAGATATTATGCTGAATAACATAACCAGTAGCGTATCTGACTCTGAGGCGCTGTGCCCAGAGTATAAGGTGGTGTCGTGCAGGATAAGGAAAAGTAAGGGTGAGTTTAAGAAGCCCAAAACTACAGCCAGTGTGTAAGTGACTGTAGTAGTTTGAATACATATAATATATTATACTAAATTATAAAGCCCGTATCATAGCTGTGATACGGGCTTTATAATTACTTATATTATTATTTTTTACGGGGTTCTATTTTGGATTTTTCGGCTTGCATTTTCTGCATTTCTTCCAGCTTTTGTGCCCACTTTGATTGAGTGGGTGGTTTGGTTTTGTTTTCTTGTAGCTGCTTGTGTATGGCTTTTTCGTCTATGAAATACTTCTGTATTATAAACTGTTGTGCTATACTGAGTAGGTTGGAGAATGTGTAGTAGAAGGTAAGTGCTGCTGCCATTTTATTGAACACACCCATCAATATAATCGGGAATATATATGGCATATATTTCAGCATAGGGTTGTTGGGGTCTTGTGGGGTCATGTTGCGGTTATAGAGGGCAAGAAACAAACTTGATGCAGTCATGAGCAAAGTGAACAGACTGATATGGTCGCCGTAGAAGGGTATTTCGAAACCGAAATTGAAGATGCTATCGTAGGTAGATAGATCATCTGCCCAAAGGAAACTTTTCTGGCGGAACTCTATAAATGATGGGAATATATAATAAATAGATAGCAGTATGGGCAACTGAAACAACATGGGTAAACAACCACCTAGCGGATTGACCCCGGCAGAGCGGTAAAGTTTCATTTGCTCCATACCAAACTTCTGCTGATCGTCGCCTATTTTGGCGCGCAGCTCATCAAGTTCTGGTTTCAGCACACGCATTTTGGCACTAGATAGGTAGCTCTTGTAGGTAAAGAATGACAAAAACAACCTTATTAGTAAGGTCATGAGCATGATGATAATGGCATAATTGCTCACGAAGCTGCTCAAGAAATAGAAGATAGGTATGATCACCCAGCGATTGATGTACTTAACAAACGCCATTATACCGAAGCCTAGTGGCACCATTTCGTCCATATCTATTTTGTAAGCCGCTAGGGTGTGGTAGTCGTTAGGGCCTATGTACCAGCGGAGTGTGGCAGCACTAGTGGCTCCCAAAGGTTTGAGTGGGATTTGCAAAGTAGCAAGGCTATGTGCCACAGATGTGGTGTCGCCCGTTTTGTAGCTGAACTTCGCGTCCATTTTAGTGAAACCATCATCGGCTATGAGTGCTGTAGAGAAGTACTGCTTGCGAAAGCCGAGCCAATGTGCAGCATTGCTGGTATTGCCCAGCGATTTTTCGTCTTGCTGAACGGTGAAATAATCGTGCTCGGCGTCTTTGTTGCGGTAGTATACCTGCGTACTCATTCGCTCGTTCACCAGGTCTTTTTCGGTGGGTAGCACAAAGGTGTTCCACTTCATATCTAGCGATGGGGTAGACATGCCTGTGAGTACTATATTGCAGCGCATCATGTAATCATCGGCGGGGAGGGTATATATAATGTCCACTTTTTTGCCATTGCCTAGGTCTGCACTAAAGTCGATGGTGTTATCGCCATTAGACTCCTTTTTTACTACAGGCACAAAATATAGGTCGGCGGTAGACTTGCCGTTGTCTATAGGTAGTATTGCGCTTAGCTGGTTGTTCTTACCATTGAACAGGTACAGCGGTTGTTTGCGGTAAGTTTTGTAGTCCTTTAGCTGTGCAGACATGGGGAATGCACCCTTGCTGGAGAACTGTAGCGATAGTTTTTTGTTTTCGAGGGTAATGGTTTGAGCAGTGCCGTTGTAAGCAGGTGGTTGCAGCGCACGCAATGCCAAGGTGGCAGAGTCGGCGAGGGAGTCATTGCTTTTTACGGCAGTAAAAGCAGTGGTACTGTCTACCATCTGTTTTGGGTGCGCCTTGGCATAAGCTATGCTGTCAGCGCGTTTCTGCTCTTGGTACACTGTTTGTTCGTGCTGATTGTACATTACGTACCCTACGAGCAGAACTGCCAACAGTGAGAATCCGATAATCTGGTTGCGATCCATTTAAAAATACTATAGATAAGAAAATGAGGCGCAAAGGTAACTTAATTAAAGTGAGATAGCAGCTATGTGGTACGGAAAGTGTGGGTTAATTATGTATTATTTGGCATATTAGGCGTTTTGTTGTCTTTGCTAATATGGTTAATGATAATTGGGTATGTGTAACGTGATGTCGGAGTTAGTGGTGTTTCTGGTTTTCCGGTTTGTTTCCGGTGTTTTCATGTGTTTTGGTACTTAAGTGGTTGATTATCAATACTATTCACTTTTCCGGTATGAAGGCATTTGCCGGTTAGTTGTTAGTCTGAACATGATTAATGGATTTTTAGATTTACCGGATTTAGGCTGTATGAGTGTCGGCGTATTATTGTTATATGTAGTCATATTGTGTTTATTGTTAATTTCCGGTTTGTTTCCGGTCATTTCATGGGTTTTGGCACTTAAGTCATTGATTATCAATACTATTCACTTTTCCGGTATGAAGGCATTTTCCGGTTGGTGGTTAGTCTGGAACACGATTTCTGGATTTTTAGATTTACAGAATTTGGGCTGTATGAGTGTTTGTTTATTATTGTTATGTGTAGTCATATGGAGTTTATGTTTAATTTCCGGTTTGTTTCCGGTGTTTTCATGTGTTTTGACACTTAAGTCGTTGATAATCAATACTATTCACTTTTCCGGTATGAAGGCATTTTCCGGTGGTTTTTGTCTGGAACACGATTTCTGGATTTATAGATTTACAGGATTTGTGCTGTATGAGTGTTGGCGTATTATTGTTATATGTAGTCGTATTGTGTTTATTGTTAATTTCCGGTTTGTTTCCGGTGTTTTCATGTGTTTTGGTACTTAAGTGGTTGATTATCAATACTATTCACTTTTCCGGTATGAAGGCATTTTCTGGTTGGTAATGTGGTAAGTTGGGGCACACTTTTGGGAATGTGGGGTGCAACGTATGTTTTTATACTTTGGGAAATTGTAAGCTGACATAATAGGAATTGGGTTTCATAGGGTAATGAATAAATAGAACATGCTCTACTGATGCCGCAAAAAGTGCGCCAACTTATGCCAAAACAGGTGTGGTGGAGATTAAGATATCCACATTTTGAGATGTGCATTTATAGCATGTGACTATGCATTTGTGCGCAGTCTGGTGCTACCATGTGCTGGTTGTTGGCGGGGACGCCAACAACGGCGGTGAGAGGTTTATCGAATTCTGTTTTTTGCAATCAAAGGATTACGCCCTTGAAAAATAATTGAAGTAACAATTATAGTGTTGTTGTGAAGGTAGAAGTGTAGCGCATATGGAAATGTTTTGGTATGGGCAATTCGTACGTTTTTGTAACGAATTGCAAAAGCAAATGGATTTGATTGGATTCTAGCAATAGTATCTTTAACTGAAAGGGCAAAACGATTACTTAATCCTTTTACTTTTTGTTGTTGATACCATTCTCTGGCCAATCGGAATTCTTCACGTGCTGGAGGTAAAATATAGTATTTATACTCCATCGTCTGTATTCAATTCTTGAATAAAATCTTCGATTGGGATAAGCCTGTCAGGATGTCTGTTTATATAATCCAAGCGTTGATCTATGAGTTGTTTCTCCCATTCGGGAACATCTTCTATATCAGCGTACTTTTCTGTAATAATATTCCATTCGTTTATAGGTATAAAAACCCCAACTGGGTTGCCATTATTGTCGTAAGTGTATTGAGGTATCATAACAATAAAACGCTAAGTGTACTACAAAGATAAGTAAAAGCCACCACCAAAAACGATAGGTTAATTTCAGCGTTAGTATCCTGATATCATTGAGTTGCCGGTAGAACAGCGAGGGGGAAAAGTAACCGAATTAGCCAGGCAGCTAGATAATGAAGGCGTTCGGGAGAACGATTTTTATTGGTTGTACCAGTTGACCCTGAGGAACAACTGGAACAACGAGTGAAAAACTATCGCGCCAAATTTATCTTTGAACACTTGCCCCAAATGGGGAAAATAATTCTTTTAAATCACTTTAGTATAGTAAGTTCACAAAAATAATTAACCGTTTTGGACTCAAATTCTATTTTATTTGTTGGCAACTTGATCGATAATTACGCAGAGTTAAGAGCAACAACTTACAGTAAATATTCTATGGCGATAAACACTGTAATTAAGCAAAATGCCTCAAACTGTTCAACTTACCTTGAAAATTTCAAGAAGACTACAATTGAGATAGCTCCTCAATTTGAAAGGGTAAGAAATCAAATTAGAGAATCGAATAGGCTTACAAGTGCTGGATTAAATCTCATCAAATTATTTTCGCCAGGAGAAACAATGCATAGTTATCTATTGGCGTACCTTCTTAATCCGAGAGAATCACATGGTCAAAGAAGTTTATTCCTAAATGTATTTCTCAAAAGGTTGGGAGTCGAAAATTTAAACCAGGAAAAAGAAAATTGGCGTATTACTGCTGAAACCGCACGCATAGATATTTTATTGCGAAGAACTGATCCACACTCCGTAATCATCATAGAGAACAAATCGAATTTGGCTAACGACCAACCAAATCAACTTTATCGCTATTGGTATCAGGAAATTTATAAGCCACTCAGTAATCGAAATTTAGAAAACAAAGATATTTTCAACCTTTCTCATGAGCACTACCAGTTACTGTATTTGGTGCCAGAACATTGGAAAACACCAAGTGAGAATTCTTTGACTAAACCTGCTGAGTTGGAGTATGATTTGAACTTACCCGATAAGGTTCCGATGATCTGTAAGCAGATACACCTAAGACACGATATTGTTGAATGGCTTAGAGAATGTTATGTACTATTGCCAGAAAGTAACTACAGAATTAAAGAATTTATTAGCCAATATATTGAATACTGGACACCTTAAAAAAGAAAGATATGCAACAAGAACTACTGATTCAATCAATGAATTTATTCGATACTCCAGATAAGTGGGACTCTTTTCTTGAGTTGTCAAATCATAGAGATAACATTAGGGATAAGTTTTTTTCAAAAATTAAAGCGCCCTTAATGAAATATTTTAATGATAATCCAGTTGAAGGTTGGGTGTGTGAATCATGGGGTAGTCCCAATTATGATATGAGGTGGTATCTAACTGATTTCGGTAAAAATTCCTTGGCAATAGGAATAGGATGGTCATTTGATTTTGTCCTTACACTGGAAGATTTCGAGAAATTTGATAGCGATAGAATGAACATCTTAATGAAACAACCAGAATACGCTAAAATTCTTGCAGCATTTGGTAGAATTGATTATCAATTTACAGAGGCAAGGAGAAAGGTAATTGAATCAGGCAATTATAGCTTTGGTTGTGCTTATGATAATAATTTTGAGGGGTTTAAATACCAGTTAGCATGGTATGCAGGAAATAGAACTAATGATTTTGTTCAACAAATTATTAATAAGGTTGAAAAGTTCAGAAGAAATGAAGAAGTTACTAGACAATTGTATCAACTAAATCATAATGCAAAAAGATAGATTCCCCCGTCTTAGACCTATCGCGTGGACACATCGTTATTTGCTTAATTTTGAACTGCTATGCAAAGGAGGGAGTTTACAAAATTTGGTGATAAATGTTTGGTCGATCGTGGCAATAGGATTTTAGGTGATCTTTTTAAGAAGAACATTCATTAAATACGCCAACTAACTGCTGATTCATCATCGGACAAAGGCATCTATCGTTTTTTACATAATGAGCGAATTAGCGAAGAAGATATTGTTTCGAATTTGTCTGCCAATTGTAAGGCAGCCTGTCAAGACAAGTATTTAGTTTGTATTCAAGATACTACGGAAATAAACCTGTTCAGCTACAGCAACAGAATCAAAAAAGACGAACATATTGGAACAACCAAGGTGAGTTAAGATATTTTTATAAAAATACTTTTTATTGCTGAGTAATGGTAAAAGGCGTTCGGGAGAACGATTTTTATTGGCAGTTCCAGTTGACTCTGAGGAACAACTGGAACAACGAGTGTCTTTAGCGTTAGCTAAGCATCCTGAAAGAATTGTTTGCCTCAATACAACCAATTACGTCTGCAATTTCTGTAGGAATCTCCGACTTTTGAGCATTTTGAGCAATTTTCTTTGGACTTAGAGAAACCTTATATTTTTTCTGAGTCCAATAGCTCAATTTAGAAATTGCTTCTTTTCCTGGAATTTTGTCAGAAATATTAGGATACAATTTTTTTGCTTGTGATATTGCTGTTTTTACTTCAAGCTTCCGATTCCATTTTTGTAATTCATTTGCGAGAGAATGCAACGCATCCTCTTGTAGAGAAGAAATGATTTCTTGAATTTTATCGGTGATTTCTTGAATACTAGAAACATTGTGTCCTATTTCCTTTTGCAAAATCCTAAGAATTACTTCTGGGATTAATAAATAGTTCTCAATTTCTTTTTTTCTCCAAATGTGAAGCTCAACATTCAATCTAGACGCATCAGAATATCTTTTTTGAATTTCATCTTCGGTATGATAGTCAGAGTCGAATAAACAATATACTTTAATCTGATTGTCAACTGTTTCTTTTAGCAAACGACTGCTACCGATTGCATAATTCCAACCGCCCCACCCGTTTAAATCAAAATTAGGTATGGTGTCGAAAGGCTCCTCGCTAGCAGGATATAGAATATCTTGCATTGCTTTTAGTAAGGAAATATCTTCTCCTTCTACAAGTAGTATTTTTTTTGAGGCCCAAATTTTAGTTAACTGTAAATTGTGAATGCTTCCTATTGAATTGAGAATACCCTGGACCATTGGAATTTCAGAAGCAAAGACCGATTGTTCTTTTGTTTTATCGATAATTAGAATTGTTTCGGGATTTACTTCAGATATTATCTCTATTGAATGTGTAGATACCACAATTTGCGAAAAGCGACTTTTAAGAATGCGCATCAATTTACGCTGTAAATCAGGATGCATATACACATCTGGTTCGTCCAAAATTACTATTTCATTATCCTTAACCCTCGATAGAAACCACATTATCTGAAGCCACATTTGTAGTCCATGCCCCATATAAGCTATTTCTGTGACGAAGCCACCTTCTCTAACCATCAATGAATACAGGGCTTCATTCTTCTTATTTTTGAACCGACCATGATCTAGTTCTTGTATTTGTAGACCTGGCCAAGATGATTCTACAAGATTTCTGAATACTGTTAGATTATCAGAAAGAACAGATAATTGATTTCTAAAGTGTAAAGATGACAGGTTCGTCGCAAGATTCTGCATAATATATTCCTCACTTGCTAGCCTTTTTTCTTCTTTTTGGATAACTGAAATCTGAGGTAGAATATTCATTCCCGGCATGTTTAAACGTTCAGCGTCATTTTTGTTCTGAACATAATTGCCCAAACTGTCCTGTAGAGTGCAAAAGAATTCAGGTTCATACTCTAAATCTTCGATATGCTTGATATAAACAGTTACACTTGCTTTATTTGAAAAAATAGCAGTAATCTTACTCGAGCCATAGTTGTATAGATAAGATACATTTTCTTTATTGAAATCAAAGTAAGTGGTTTTTGTAACCACACCTTTGCTTTTCTTAGGTAATTCCAACCAATTCGGAGCATTTTTATAACCTGATGATTTCAGTCTTGAAACTGCCATAGCTGTTAGTCGCAAGGCTTCAACTAACGTAGACTTTCCGGCGTTGTTTTTGCCGACAACTATTGTCAGTTGTTTGAAATCAATAGTATGATATGAATAACAACGAAAATTCTCCAAGATAATTTTCTCGAGCATCGCAAAATGGTATAGGATTACAAATGAAAACTTGTAAAAATAATAAAATGAACGCTAAAGCGTTCCTTTTATTTGTAGATTTGACGGGGGAAATGTCGAACCTGATATTTGAGAATTTGATGAAAATTTATAGAGTGTCTGTAAAATTGTTTTTACAAATATTCAATAGCGATTCAGCAACTATAATACCTCGTCAATTATTTGTATCGGATATGAAAGCAGGTATTCCCATTTTGGATTCTCCGATGCGATTCCTTTCCAATAGCTATTGGCAATCGTATACCCTGCTGCAGCGGAATATCCTAGTCTTACAAGGTTCATATCTGCCTTAAAAAAGTTACACGCAGATATTTTGTAGATAATGCAATCATGATTTCCTCCATGATATTTGATGAATTCATATGCTTCTTCGATGGTCTTCCAAGCAAAAAGAGACGCATACCTTGAAGGTAGGTTGGCAAAGTGTAATTGTCTAACAAGTTCAAATACCATCTCGATAACAGGTGAATATGTTACACTATTCTCATTATCATTAATTTTAAAGTATTCTAATGGTTTGAATAAATAGTTTTCCCCTTGTTTCGATATGCCATTTGGCAAGAATCGGTCTATAGCTTCCTGATACTGTTTTTCATTAAAATAGTTGTCTGTTCTCAACGCTGCAAAATCAGGAACCTTTCCGTCCAAGCTAAGTTTCGCTGGCAATTTTCCTAGCCTTGAAACATGAAAAAATGTTTGTGCGCTCATGCGTTATTTACTTTTGATTGATTCTGATAAGTATTCCAGTATGTTTTCTGCACACTTGTGAAGATCATCCCAATAGCGTTGAGTATCCGTAAATAGCAAATTTCTATTAGATTCTTCAAGTATCGAAAAATCAATCCCGCTTTCGCTCAACTTTCCTTTTAAACTGACAACGCGATAATATGCGTTGTTTAAATAGTACCCTGACGACCAAGCGCGCATTTTTTTGTCTTGGGGGAAGTTAATAGCATTTTCTGCAATTAGCGTGTCTAAGAATTGGAATCCAGTAATATCAATCTCTTCTTCATCTCTAGCACTTTCCAGAACAAGTGGTGCAGCACGCCAAAGTGAAAAATTTACTCCAAGAAGAGTATGAAATATCTTATGGCATTCCCTGTCTTTTTGTTTCTTTAAATCGTCTTCCAGTTTAAACAACTTAATTGAAAATGATTGGTTCTGATATCTTGCATTTACTACCCAGTTGAACCAATCTGCTTTAATGATATCGGCTTTTGAAGTACCGCCATTTTGTTCGCTAGTCATTTTATATACGATTTGTATGCAAAATAGCTGTTAAACTTGGATTTTCTTAATCAACGGTTCGACTTTATAATGTGGTAGGAAAAACAAAACCCTTGTTAGGTAACGCTTCTGTGAAGTGTCGCCCGAACAGGACTCGAACCTACACTACCTTGAGAAAAAAATATTAAAATAAAATGTGTATGGATAAACGTATATGCGTAGTGAGAAGCAGATGTAGTTTATGAAAATAGCCCCCCACTGCCCCGCCAGTACAAAGGAGTGACACAAAGCCCGTTGCTAGTAGCACCACTGCTGGTGACCTAGAATAATAACAAACAATAAGCTTTGTGTGGGTGGCGGACTACATCAGGTATTTGCCTACTATGGGCATGCGCCTGCCAATGCCAAATGCCTTGGGGGAGACCCTGATGATGGGGCAAAACTGGTTTCGTTTGTATTCGTTGTTGTTGACGAGGGTGAGTATACGTTTCACCAGTGTGGCATCGTAGCCCATGGCCTGTATCTGGGCGGGGCTCTGGCGGCGTTCTATGTATTGGTATAGTATGGGGTCGAGTATGTGGTATTCGGGCAGGCTGTCGCTGTCTTTCTGGTCGGGGCGCAGCTCGGCACTGGGGGCTTTCAGCAGTATGTTTTGGGGTATTATCTCCTGGTGGCGGTTGATGTATTGTGCCAGTGCGTACACCTGTATCTTGTATAGGTCGCCCAGCACGCCTAGTCCGCCAGCCATATCGCCATACAGGGTGCCGTAGCCGGTGGCTAGTTCGCTTTTGTTGGAGGTATTGAGCAATATGTACCCAAATTTGTTGGCTAGTGCCATAACCATAGCGCCTCTTATGCGTGATTGCAGGTTTTCTTCGGCTACATTGAAGGGGAGGTCTGCAAATACGGGGTGGAGGGCTGCGCTATAGGCATCGAACACCGGGGCGATGGGTATGATGTCGTAGTGGTTGCCGAGGTTGACAGAAAGCTGCACGGCATCTGCCACAGAGTGGGGGGTAGAGTACTGAGAGGGCAGGAGTAGTGCGCTCACATTTTCGGCTCCTAGTGCTTCGCATGCCAGTGCCAGCACTACGGCACTGTCTATGCCACCAGATGAGGCAACGATAGCCTTGGTGAAGTTCATTTTGGAGAAATAGTCGCGGATGCCTAGCAGCAGTGCCTGGTGTATGTGGTGCACATTGGTAGTGGCACTGAGCGACAGGGGCGATACCGGCTGGGGGGCGATGGGTGCGTAAGTGCCAGCGGATAGGCTGCCATCGGGCAGCCAGTCTATGAGGTGTAGCGCCTCGGTGAAGTAGGGCAACTCTTGCAAAATGGTGCCGTCTGGGCCAGCCACCAGCGAGCCACCGTCGAACACGATTTCGGTTTGCGAGCCTGTGGTGTTGCAGTAGATGAGGGGTAGTGCATAGCGGGCGGCATTGCGGCTCACTATGTCGCGCCTGCCATCGGCATGGAGGTAGTCGAACGGTGAAGCGCTGAGGTTGATCATGATATCGGGCTGCTGAGGTAGCAGTTGGTCCATGGGGCAGACCCGATACAACGGGTCGTCAACGATGTCCCAGATGTCTTCGCAGATGGTAACGGCTAGTTTTTTGCCTTTGAAGTGGAGTACATTCCATGAGGTAGCGGGCTCGAAGTAGCGGTACTCATCGAATATGTCGTAGGTGGGTAGCAGGGTTTTGTGGGCTACGCCTTGTATGGTTTGGTTGTAGAGCAGGTAGGCGCTGTTGTGCAGGTTTTTACCCTTGGGGTCGGGGTTGGGAGCGGGGCAGCCCACCAGTACGCCTATGGTATCGGCAGCCTGACAAATGGTATGTAGAGCGTTGTGCGCCTGGGTGATGAAATCAGAGAATTCGAGAAAATCGCGCGGCGGATAGCCACAAATAGCCAGTTCTGAGCACACTACGAGGTCGGCACCTACTGCCTTGCCATGAGCTATGGCAGCCAGTATTTTCTGGGTGTTGGCCTCGAAGTTGCCTATGTGGTAGTTTTGCTGCGCTATGAGTATTTTCATCTTATTGTATGGTTGGTACTGCAGTGGTATGCAGTAGGTATGGAGGGCAAAGTTATTGTAAGCAAGGGTGAAATGAGAAGGATTTTGAAAGAAGGTGGGGAGGGCGGCAAAAAGTGTAGTAGTTGTGGTGAGTTTGTTAACTTCGTAGAACACAAAACAGTATGACCTATGGAAATGAGCGGTAAAACAGCGTTTATAACTGGTGCCAGCAGAGGCATAGGCGAGGCCGTAGCCCTGAAGCTGGCAGCGGCAGGCGCCAATATAGTGGTGATAGGCAAAACTGTGCAAGAAGATGAGCGGCTGGGTGGCACCATACACACAGCAGTAGAAAAAATAAACCAAGCAGGTGGTGTGGGGCTGGCTGTGCAGTGCGACATAAGAGATGAAGCACAGATACGCAATGCGGTGCAGCAGGCGGTGGAAATATTTGGGGGAATAGATATGCTGGTGAATAATGCATCGGCAATAGCACTGAGCAATACGGAGGATACGGACATGAAACGGTTTAACCTGGTACACGACATAAATGTGCGAGGCACATTTATGGTGACGAAACACTGCGTGCCGTACCTGAAAAAAAGTGCTAACGGGCATATACTGACCCTGTCGCCACCCATAAACATGGACCCGAGGTGGATAGCACCCTATATAGGCTACACGATAAGCAAGTATAGCATGAGTATGATGTCGCTGGCATGGGCAGAGGAATTTAGGAAGGAAGGTGTGGCGGCTAACTCGCTGTGGCCAGTGACTACCATAGCTACGGCAGCCGTAAAAAACCTGCTGGGTGGCGATATGCTGATGGCTAGGAGCCGCAAACCACAGATATTGGCAGACTGTGCCTACTACATACTGAGCCAGCCGGCGAGTGAGTGCAGTGGCAATCTGTATCTGGATGAGGATGTGCTGAAAGCAGCGGGTATCACCGACCTGGAACAATATGCGGTAACACCAGGTGGGCCACTGCAATCAGATCTGTATATAAGTTAATGAACTAAGGAGAACTGAGGTGTAAACAAAAATTATTTGAAGTAGTAGCGTTGTTTATGAATTGGAAATTGATAGGACTATTGTCGCTGACCGGTGTGGTAATGGGGGTGGTGACAGTGTATTATATACCTACAAAATATGAGTCGGTGCTGGGCACACCCGTGTACCTGTTGTGTGCCTATGTGCTGGCGCGGTATGCAGAGCGTAAGTTTTTCGCTCATGGGTTTTTGATAGGGGTG
The DNA here is from genome assembly GCA_027484425.1 of Sphingobacteriales bacterium. Taxonomy (GTDB): domain Bacteria; phylum Bacteroidota; class Bacteroidia; order Chitinophagales; family Chitinophagaceae; genus Nemorincola. The sequence continues at coordinate 34,435 of JAIXSZ010000078.1, read as the reverse complement.
ATAAATACTGTTATAGTGACGATGTTTCATATATTGATGCAGGATGCGTATCTGGCACATCATGCGCCCGATGCGGCAAAGTTTGCTAAGATACATGCCGAGTCTGGTGCTACGGTGACACAGGTAATGCTGATGCTGGGCTTCTTTGCGGCACTACTATCGGGGTTGGTGTGCGGGTTGCTGACGAGTGCGGGGGATAAGATAATGAAGGGGCTGGCTAATAGGTAGTGGGAGTGTGGGGTAGGGTGATGGTGTTTAATTATTTGTAACTTGTGATAAAATAACAAAATATGACCGTCCTTATCGTATTGGTATTGATAGTATTGGTGGCAAACTATTCGTTGAGTGCCAAGGGTAAGAAGAATACAGAGCAGCTGACCGGGGTAATAGAAAAGCTGAGAGAGGAGCAGAAATTTCTGAGGAGGGAGATAAACTACCTTAGAGAAAATATACAAACGCTGGCTGAGCGGGGTGTGACTGCCACCACCCATGCCGAAGAGCCAAAACCTATACCCACTGCTATACAAGAGGAGCCAGAGGTGGCGGTAGTACCAGAGCCAATAGCTGAGGTGGAAGTGCCACCGGCAATAGAGGTGCCAGTGATGGCGCCGGAAGTGGTGGAAGCGCCGGCAGCGATAGAGAGCGAGATGCCCCAAGTACAACCATGGGAGTATAAAGAACAAACCCCACCTACAACCGAACAATACACTGCACCAGAGCCGCCTCCGCTACCAGCGGAGTCGTGGTCGGAGAAATGGACGAGAGACAACCCAGACCTAGAGAAATTTATAGGTGAAAACCTGATCAATAAGATAGGTATAGCGATACTGGTGTTGGGTATAGCGTTTTTTGTGAAGTATGCCATAGACCAAGACTGGATAAACGAAGTGGGCAGGGTGTGTATAGGTCTGGCATGTGGCGGCATACTGGTGGGGCTAGGTCATTACTTGCGCAGTGGCTATAGGTCGTTCAGCTCTGTACTGGCGGGTGGTGGTATCGCAGTGTTTTACTTCACTATTGCTTTTGCGTTTCATCAGTATCATCTGCTCCCGCAAACGGCTGCTTTTATTATAATGGTGGTGATAACGGCATTTGCAGTGCTGTTGGCAGTGCTTTATGACAGGTTGGAGCTGGCAGTAATAGCATCGGTTGGGGGCTTTGTGACGCCATTTCTTATCAGTACGGGCAGTGGCAACTATATAGTGCTGTTTGTGTACCTAACTATACTGAGTATAGGCTTGCTGTTGCTGGCATGGTATAAGAGGTGGCCGGCAATTAATATCATTTCACTGTTTTTTACAGAGATTATTTTTGGTGGGTGGCTCATTAATGCGATGAGCACCCATAAGCCAGTGTCGTATGTAGATGGGTTGGTGTTTGGCACGGTGTTTTATGTGGTGTATATGGGCATGAATATGCTGTACCAGATACGCACTCGTGAGCGGTTCAGGCCTTTTGATTTTCTGATATTGCTATTTATTAGTTTCAGTTATTATGGTGCTGGGCTGGCTATGGTGCGCCAAATAGATCATGGTTTGTATCAGGGATTGTTCACCCTATGTGTGGGTGTGCTCAATCTGGGATTAGCTTATACTGTATACAAAAAGAGCATTGCCGACAGGAATCTACTGTTTTTGCTGATAGGGCTTACGCTTACCTTCGTTACGCTTACCATCCCTATACAGTTGCAGGGCCATGCTATCACTATGTTTTGGTCGGCAGAGTTTGTGTTGTTGTATTGGCTGTCGGTGTATTCAGGTATCAGGGTGTTCCGTTATTCGTCTATTGTCATTAGTGGCTTGGCAATGCTGAGTCTGCTGATGGACTGGAGCAATGCCGCAATGATGCCGGGTTCTAATCATACGTTGATTTATCTTGATGTGCGAGGATTAGTCACCAATATCATAGCTATAGCAGCCTATGGTGCTTACTATCTATTGTTGAAACGTAGTGCCAATGAAGAGTTTGTGAATACAGTGAGTAGCAAACAAGCAGGGCGTGCGGCATTGCTGGTGTCGGTGGTGTTGTTGTATGTTACTTGTATGTTCGGGGTCAATCTTGTGTTCAAGACCCAAATAGGTATGGCAGTGCCCAATGTGTATCACCGCATTAACACCCTGATTTTTGGGCTGGGTGTGTTGTTGTGGTTTAGGCGGAGGAGTGATTGGTCGTTTGGTAATTGGGTATTGGTGCCGCTGGTGGTTTGTTTTCTTCACTATTTGTTTAGTGCCCAAATGGTCAATGATTTGCGCTACGGAGCATTTCATGACAACTATAATGCCATACACATGTATATGCACTGGCTAAGCAGTACGCTGCTGGTGGTGCTGTATCTGCTTACTGTGAAAATGGTGAGGAGTGACTTGGCAGCTTATAAAGAAAGACTAAACTTCATAACTGTAGGGCTGTGTGTGGTGGCAGTGTTGCTGCTGAGTCAGGAAGGCATGAATTTGTATATGGTCGTGGGCAATCAGGAATTGCCGCCAGATGTGCTCAGGGGGCAATATGGTAAGGGTGGCCTGACGGTGCTGTGGGGGCTGAGCTCGTTTGTTACAATGCTACTAGGTATGAAACACCGCAACAAAGTATTGCGAATTACGTCGCTGGGTTTGTTTTCAATCGTGCTGGTTAAGTTATTTATCTACGACATTTCGGGCATATCAGAGGGGGGTAAGATATTGGCGTTTATACTATTGGGTGTGTTGCTACTGACGGTATCGTTTATGTACCAGAAATTGAAAAGGATTATTTTTGACGATGTAAATGAGCAAGATGATAAGCCCTAAAAGCGTGGCATTGGTGCTGTTGTGTGGGTGGTTGTGTGTGTTGCAAGCATCTGCACAGCCATTCAGGTGGCGGGCTAGTGTAGCACCTGTAAGCGAGACTGGGTTTTATGCACTGCCAGTTAGTGCTGAGGTGGCGGCCAGTGCTGGGTTGGGGTTGTATGATGTGCGGATTATAGATAGTGCAACTGGTAAGCAAGTGCCCTATATAGTGCGTAGGGCAGGAGCCAAAGCGGTATCTCCTGAGTTTACAGAGTTTCCGATAATATCGAGTAATACAGATCGCCAATACACGGTAATCGATGTACAGAACCCCACCGTAACAGGGGTGAGCGATATATGGGTGGTGCTGCGCAACACTGCTGTAGAGCGTTTTGCAGCAGTAAGTGGTAGCGACGATGGTAAGAACTGGTATATTATTGACGATTATGTGTTGTTTCAGCGGTCATACACACTTACAGCAGGTAGCTATTCGCAGAGTATACATTTTCCGCAAGCCACTTATAGGTATTACAGGTTGAGGATAAACAACCAAAAAACTGATAGGCTTAATGTGGTGAAGGTGGGGCGATATAGTACTATAACATCAACTCCTCAGCCAGAATACGAATCCAATCCTGCTGCACAACTTGTGCAAAAAGATAGTAGTAACGGACGGTCGTACATTAGTATAACCAACAGCGCACCCTATGTGGTGAACCGTCTGGAACTGACAGTGAATGGTCCAAGATTTTTTAAACGTAATGTAAATGTGTATGTGAGTAGTAAGGTGAGGGATAAAGAGCGGTATTTGAATCAGGTGGCGAGTTATGAGTTGTTGCAGCCTAGTACCGTGCTAAATATACCTGAATGTAAAGCTGGCTATATGCTGCTGGAAATAACTAATAATGACGACCCTCCTCTAGTAGTCACTAACGTATCTACCTATGCTATTGCCCAGCAACTGGTAGCATGGCTAGATAAGGACAAGGCTTATCAGATAAATGTAGGCAATGATACCCTGACACCACCCATGTATGACCTGTCACAGTTCAGAGACAGCATACCTGCTCTGCTGCCCATCGCTGCAATCAATCAACTTGCAAAGATTGAGTCGGCGGCACCGCCTATTGCTGCCAAAACTGGTAATCAATGGATATGGATAACAATAGTAGTGCTGGCAGTTTTAATGTCTGTACTGACCTTTAGGCTTATGAAGGAGGTGAAGGGTAAGTAGTACAATGCATGTAAAAACAGACATTAAACATGTTTTTTGTTCATTTTAATGAACATTATGAGCCTCTCCCTTGGTTGCCTACACCAACAATTCCACCAGTTCATTTATTTGGTTTTGGGTTACAATGGTGGGTGTGTGCAGGTTGGGGTTGCTGATGGCTTCCAGTACGGTATTGGCGATCGCTTTAGGGTCGTTGGGGGGAAAGGTAAGGCTGGGGGTGACTACATCATATACAAAGGGAAGGTCTGATGCTATTATTTTCATGCCACTATCGGCAGCCTCTATGAGTGGCAGCCCAAAACTCTCCATTATAGATGGAAATATGAGGTAAGCACAGTTGAAGTACAATTCCCGAGGGTCTACATAGGTATGGTTTACTATTTTGGTACCTCGCTCATTGAGCAGGCGCACGCGCTCTAGCAGTGCAGGTGCTGTGTGGTCAATGGTTACATGCAGGGTGGGGGTATGGCCATTTTGTAGCAGGTATTCCCAGGCATTCAGTAGATTGTGGTAGTTTTTTTGTGGCGATGGGTTGCTGATGAACACAAACTCATCCATAGCTCGTTGTGCAAATGGTTTGCCGCCGCCTATGTATTTTTTGTTGTCGTAAAAAGGTAGGGTCAGGCAGTGCTTATTGTCTTTCAGCCCTACTTCTACAAGTTCCTTTACCATGTGTGGTGTTTGTACTATGTAGTAGTCGGTATTGCTGTTATAACGTTTTATAAATAGATACTTGATGTACTGCGTCCAAAACATTTTTTTGAATTTGTATTTCGGAGCTTCCAGTAGTTTCTGATTGTGCATATAGGTATACACAGGTACTTTCATTTTGATAGGAGGTGGTGTGTTGGCAAAACAAAACACTTTGGTATAATCGTTTTGGTGTTGTTTGTAAAACTTTACCCGCTCACTTACCTTGTTGGGAATCACACTGTAGTTAGTAGTGAGTTGTGCTGGTATATCAAAACGAGGATCGAGCAAGAAGAAAAATTTGTCTTTATGTGCTCCTGCCAGTATAGTTTCTATCAGGTACTGCAATAGCACAGCACCACCGCCTTTATTGATATACAGAGCATCTATAAGTGTCATTGGTAATGTATCTATTTGGTTAGTTATTGAAACTGATTGTGTTTTATGTTTTTATATACAGGGTGTATTCCAAGGCATATCTGGTTTCGGTTTTTGATTGTACACATTGTTGATAATATGCACGAAGTAACTAGCTCCAGCCTCAGCACTGATACCTTTATTTGCCCAATGTTGTATTTGTGATGGAGTGGCAAACCCTTCATTAAGCAACATGTTCATGATGGCATTGATGCAGTTGTGGGGCTCTGTCCAATTGAATACTAGTCCGTTTTTGCCAGGTTGTATCACTCTGCTTACGCCACATATGTCGCTACACAATGCTTTAAGGCCATTCAACATGCCTTCGCTTACTACTACTCCCCATCCATCTTTTTGAGCGCTAGGTAGTACCACCCAGTCATAGGAAGCATATACCTTAAGTAGATCTTCATACTTCAGAAAAGGAAAAAACTTTATGTTCTCAGTTCGTCCTTTTAGCTTTACCAAGTGTTGTAGTTTTTCGGCATCGTCACCCTCGCCATATACATCTAGCGAATAATTGCGCATGTCGCACTGGGTAAGCTCTTCTATAAAATTGTATATTCCTTTTGCAGCTTCTAGTCTGCCACCATACATTATGCGAATATTTTCAGTAGGGTTTTCAGTTCGTGTTTGGGTAGGTACGGTTATGAAGTATGCCCAGGGGTACAACCGTTCAGGGTTAAAGCCAAGGGTGGAATATTGTAGTACGCCTTGTGCGCCTATAGCCAGTACAAAGTTTATGTGTTTGAAATAGCGCAGCTTGTAGTACTTGTATTTCAGGGATCGCAGTAGTCCTTTGGTGCCAGCCTTGTTGAAGGGTTCTGTCATGATACCCAATTTGCATTTTTGTTTAATGCATTCATCCATTGCTGTAGCCAGCATTTTCCCCACTCTGATACCGCCCATTATATGAATGGCATCTTTGAAGGTATGTATAGTGTCAGATACCTGCTGTGCTGTTGGCGATACAATAACCGTTACATGTTTAAATTCAGGTATTCCCCATCCCATATTTTTGCGATAGGTGGAAATATCATTTTCTACTATCAGCACCACTTTTTCGACATTGGGCTGTTGAGCCAAAGCTTCGAGAAAAGAATGTTGGTGAATGCTGATGATGCCCTGCCAGAAAATGAGTGTCATTTTATTCTAATGTTTTTGTCGTTGGTGTTCTTTGGATAGAGGTTAGTTACCTGTGTATTCATATATTCTGCAGGAGTAGCTTTCGCTGATGCGGTAGGGTAGTTTTTTTATCACTCGGTCAAACAAGCTCGATGCGTTGTTTTCCATGTTTAGCGTAGCTATAAGTTTATAGTTGTTTTTCTGTACCTCGGTATGATAATAATCGGCAGCCCAATTTTTGTTGCTGACTATGAAGTATCTGAACTTGTTTTTGTAGATATACTCCATTTTTTTGTCCATCATTCCATTTTCGTCCAGTGAAAGGAAGGTACAATTTTTGTTGCGCGCTATGTAGTAATACTGAAAATCGGCAGCAATGGCGTTGTTTGGTTTGATATACTTTGTAATTGCAGCCTCGTTAGTATAAGGATTGCGAAGCGAGGCACTAGCAGCAACATATATTGCCTTGACCATAAATATGCTCCCAAAAAAGAAAATGAGTGTGTAGGTAGCATACTTTAGTGCTTTGCCATTGTTCAGGTGCATGGTAAGTCCTGCTATCATAATTGCCAAAAAAGCATCGACTAGCGCAAAATAACGACCAGTGAGCCCACCAGTAACTATGAAAATGAATGATATAATGATGGGAATGGTAAACAATAGTAGATTACGATTTTGGGTTAATGCCTTGTTTCGGAGAGATAACAAGAGTGCAATGAGGGCATAGATAAACACAAACAGATAATAACTGGGCCTGAAAGCCGACTCCACGCCTGTGTGTGATTGTATAACTGGCGAATTTGTATTGTAGTCAATATATCCCTTGAGCGAACCAAAAGCTGAGAAAATCCATAAGGAGTAAATGCCTATAAAACCTACAGCTATGCAGCAATATTTAAGTAATGTATGCAGTATGGTTTTGCTTTTATCACCCACTATTTCATATACAAAAGCAAAAACATAAAACGAAAACGCGAATATAATACGCGGTGTGGTGAGCGCAGCACATGCCAAAAGAATGCCGATGAGCAAGCCCTGCAATGCGGTTTTTGCATTGACACCATTATTAGCTTTTATATAAACCAAGTAGGACAACAGAAAGAAAAATAGGGTCATAAAATCCATTCTGCCGGAATGAAGGAACTGGTTGAAGTTGGGCTCAAAAGCTACAATGGCTATGGCTACAAAAGTGGCAGCAGTACTGAAACGGAAATGCTGGCATATTTTATAGATCATTCCCAAGATAATAATACCGAAAACAAGACTACTCAGGCGAACACTGAATATGCTGAAACCTAATACCTTGATAACTAGAGCCTGCAACATGAAGAACAAAGGTCCATAAACCAGTTTTTCATCGGGTATTACCAGTATCCTGCAAGTCTCATAATAGGTGCCGTTTTTGATATACGAATCAGTGACACTGGCTAGTGAAACTTCATCAAACCAAGGTATAGGAGAGTAAATGAGTGTTATGAAATGGTAAAGAATATACACTGACGAGGCAATGGCTAGAAACAGCTTTGTGTTTTTATTCATGTTATTGTGGATTGTCAATGTCGCTTACTGTACGTTTTGCGGGCTAAAGATAAAATATTTTCTCAGTGGCTATCTGCATTAGCTCATATCATTGCTTTAAATTAATGGTAATCAAGATGTTCTGATAAAAAATGAAAATCTATGTTGATTCATTACTTATACGTGTATGTTTTGTAGATATGTATTTTCAAACCCTATTTGTAACTTTGTCAACAATACAGGGTAAAGAACTTACTTTTACGAGCGGAAAAATAATACGCCGGCTATCAAAGCAAATAATAACTGAATGGCAAACAAAATATCTATAGTCGTACCCATTTATAATTCCGCAAACTTTATGTCTGCTCTGCTTGAGGCTATAGACGAGCAACGAAAAATATCGAATTGGGCGTTAGAATTGGTGTTGGTAGACGATGGTAGCAGAGACAACAGTTATGGTAAAATAGAAGAGTTGGCAGGGAAATATTCCTACATTAAGGGCGTAAAACTCTCTAAAAACTTTGGACATCAAATCGCAGTTAAGACGGGTCTGTCGCATTGCACTGGCGATTATATAGCCATAATAGACGATGATCTGCAAGATCCGCCATCATTGCTTCCCAATTTCTTCAGTTATTTGGATCAGGGGTATGATGTTGCCTATGGGGTGCGTAAAAAGCGGAAGGAATCATTCATAAAAAGAATGAGTTATGATACCTTTTATCGCATATTGAAACGCATGAGCGACACCCATATTCCGCTAGATAGTGGAGATTTTTGTGTGATGACCAAGCGTGTGGTGGATAATATGCTAAAGTTTAATGAGAAAAATCCTTTTCTCAGAGGCATTAGGGCATGGGTGGGTTTCAAACAAATAGGTGTTGTATATGAGCGTAATGCAAGGATAGAGGGAGAGTCGGGGTATACACTGAAGAAATTGTTGAAAATAGCTATGGATGGTATTTTCTCTTTTTCTACAATGCCAATACGAGTTATTACTATTTTGGGTTATTTTGGGCTATTGTTCGCATTCGGGTATACCGTATATATTGTGTCAGGCAAGTTAATGAATGGTGTGCCAGTAAGAGGTTTTACCACGTTAGCCATTCTTATATCGTTTTTTAGCTCGCTGATACTAATTTGTTTGGGTATTATAGGAGAGTATGTAGTGAGGATATATGATGAAGTCAGAGACAGGCCCTATGTAATTATTGAAAAAACACTAAATGTATGATTTTTAAGAATATAGCAGTAGTTGGTTCCAATGGGTTCATTGGTAGTCATTTGGCTAAAAAACTATTGCAAATTGAGGGTGCAAAAATTGCACTCTTTGGCAAAAATGATGTTAGTGTTTTGGGCAAAGATGTCAATTACAACAAAATAGACCTAACAGATAAGATTCAGTTACGCCACTTTTTTAGTGGCATGGATATGGTTTATTATTTGGCTACAGAGAGTATTCCTTTTTCTACATGGGACAATCCGGTGGCTGAGGTAGAAAAAAATCTCATTCCCTTTTTGGGTTTTATGGAAGTAATGGCTGAGTGCCAGGTGAAGAAAGTAGTTTTTACCTCTAGTGCAGGTACTATTTATGGTACTACCGACCAAAAAGCCACAGAGGATTCTTTTAAGAATCCGTTTTCGCCACATGGTATTGTGAAGTTGACTATGGAGTATTTTCTTAATTACTTTAAGGTGAAATACAATCTGGATTTCGATGTGTACCGTATAGCCAACTGTTATGGACCTGGGCAGCAAACCAAAAAAGGATTGGGTATCATCAATACATTCATAGAAAAGATAATAGAAGAACGCAGGATAAACATTTTTGGCGATGGAAAGGCTATACGCAATTATATATATGCAGAGGATCTTGCTGAGTTAATGACCCACTCTTTATATACACCACAGGGTAAATGTGAAATATATAACGCAGCATCATTCGATCATTTGTCGATAAATGATATAGTGGCTGTAATGAAAACAATAATACAAGAGGAGTTTGAGGTGGTATACACAGAAAAAAGACAAAGTGATAACCCTGCTATATACCTTGATAATAAGAAGATAGTGAGTGATTGTCCTCAGTTGCAGTTTACGGGTATACAGGAAGGTATTCTTAAAACTTACCAGCACATTAAAGCACTACAGCCAGCAATGTAATCATTTGGTTTTATAGCTGTGCCCTACGTGCCAACATGTTATAACATAAACAGTAAAGCCCCGAAATTGCGGGGCTTTACTATTTATGTTTTCTGTATCAGATACTTCAAGTACCGAACTGACTAGATTAATAGTCCATGCCCATTCCACCTGGCATACCACCTGGCGCTGGAGATGCAGATTTAGGTTCTGGTTTTTCAGCTATTACACACTCAGTAGTCAACAACATACTCGCAATAGATGCTGCGTTTTCTAGCGCTACACGGCTTACTTTAGTTGGATCTATTACACCAGCAGCCAGCATATTTTCATATACTTCAGTACGTGCATTAAAACCATAATCACCAGTGCCTTGACGTACATTTTGTACGATTATAGAACCTTCCAAACCAGCATTAGCTACTATGCGACGCAATGGTTCTTCTAGTGCACGACGCACTATAGCAACACCTGTTTTTTCGTCTATGTTCAATGTTTCTACATTGTCCAAAGATTCTATAGCGCGTATGTAAGCCACACCACCACCTGGTACTATGCCTTCTTCTACAGCAGCACGTGTAGCATGCAGAGCATCGTCTACACGGTCTTTTTTCTCTTTCATTTCTACTTCAGTAGCAGCACCAATGTACAGAACAGCTACACCACCGCTCAATTTAGCAAGACGCTCTTGAAGTTTCTCGCGGTCATAATCGCTAGTAGTTGATTCTATTTGCGATTTAATTTGATTTACGCGAGCCTCAATGTTTTCTTTAACACCTTTGCCACCTACTACAATAGTATTGTCTTTGTCAATAGTAATGCTTTCTGCCTGGCCAAGAGATGCGATAGTAGCGTTTTCCAGTTTGTAACCTTGATCTTCGCTTATCACTGTACCACCTGTAAGTACTGCAATGTCTTGCAACATTTCCTTACGACGGTCGCCAAAGCCTGGAGCTTTTACAGCAGCGATTTTCAATGAGCCACGCAGTTTGTTTACTACCAGAGTAGCCAATGCTTCGCCATCTACATCTTCTGCTATTATCAATAATGGGCGACCGCTTTGCACTACGCTTTCCAGTATTGGCAATACATCTTTCAGGGTGCTTACTTTCTTTTCGTAAATAAGGATGAAAGGATTTTGCAACTCAACCTGCATTTTTTCAGTGTTGGTTACAAAATATGGGCTTAAGTAACCACGATCGAACTGCATACCTTCTACTACTTCTACTGTAGTTTCAGTGCCTTTTGCTTCTTCCACAGTTATAACGCCTTCGTTGCCCACTTTCGCCATTGCCTGAGCTATAAGACCACCTATAGTGCTATCGTTGTTAGCAGATATAGAAGCAACTTGTTCAATTTTTTTGTTGTCGTTACCTACTTTCTCAGACTGAGACTGTAAGTTTTTAACTACGGCCGCTACAGCTTTGTCAATACCGCGCTTAAGGTCCATTGGGTTAGCACCTGCAGCTACGTTTTTCAGACCTTCGCCAATAATAGACTGAGCCAATACGGTAGCAGTAGTAGTACCATCACCAGCTATGTCTGCTGTTTTAGATGCTACTTCTTTAACCATTTGTGCGCCCAAATTTTCAATAGCGTCTTCCAGTTCTATTTCTTTAGCAACAGTTACACCATCTTTTGTTACTGAAGGAGCTCCGAATTTTTTTTCTATAACTACGTTACGACCTTTAGGTCCCAGAGTTACTTTTACTGCATCAGCTAGGATGTCTACGCCGCGTTTCATTCTGTTGCGGGCATCAATGTCGAAGAAAAGTTGTTTTGCCATTTTATATAGTTTTATTTTGTTTTATTGTTGAGTAGTAAACCAAACTGCAAGAGCGGTGTGGTGAAGTTGAAACTAGATTACTGCCAGGATATCACTTTCGCGCATTATCAGGTAGTCTACACCTTCGAAGCTTACTTCTGTACCGGCGTATTTGCCATACAGAATGCTGTCGCCAGATTTTACTGTCATTGGCTCATCTTTTTTGCCTGGTCCAGCAGCTATAACTGTACCACGTTGTGGTTTTTCTTTTGCAGTATCTGGGATAATGATGCCACCTGCAGTTTTTTCTTCAGCGGGAGCTGGTTTCACAATAACCCTGTCATGAAGTGGGGTGATGTTTACATTGTTTGACATAATAAGTAAATTTTAAAGTGTTTAAAACGTTAGGTTTTACAGACTTACAACACATTTTATGCCACAGCTAATAGCCCGTCATTTTGCGTATATTTTGTCAGTTATTTTGTGTTTTGTGCTACATGCTGTGTATATTTTGGCAGACAGTATGCTTTTAACTATCCTTTTACACAGCAAACTGGCAGTAATCAACGTGGATTTACTACTAAAGGGTTTTGGTTATTATATTATATTAGGTTGCTTTATTTTTGTATAAACAATGTTTTATGCTAAGTAATTTGAGCTGGTTTCGGATAAAAAAAATCGTCATTTACGAATTGTTAACCGCTTTATATGTTTTTGTGTGTATGTTTGCACTGTGATTATTATTTTTAGGTTGCTAATAGTAGTAATACACCGAAAATTGAGAGTAATATTTGGTTAATGTAGTGTGAATGCATTACTTTTAAGATAATAAAAGCTGACATTTGCATAATTTTTCATTTAGCAGATTGTTGCAACAACCATAACAATAACAATAGGGGGAAAGCCTTCAATAAACTATGTCAAACATTTTAGTAATCGAGGATGACGATATCATGCTAAAGGCTATCAGAAACATCCTCAGAAAGGATGGGCATGAAGTTATTACAGCCAAAGACGGTAAAGAGGCATTTGAGAAGCTGGACAATGAGCAGTATGATATAGTAATGACTGATTTGATGATGCCCTATGCTAATGGACTGGAAGTTGTGAGCCGAATAAGGAGTAACAGCGAAAAAAGGAATGTGGGTATTATAGTTTGTTCGTCAGTGGGGAATGAAGAAACCATTACTGAAGCCTTCAGGTTGGGTGCTGATGACTATTTGAAAAAGCCTATTATGGCCGGAGAGTTGATGATTCGTATCCGTAAGTTGTTGGCAAATAGGAGTGGTAATGTTAAGTTGGTAACCAAGAAAAAATAATCGCTAACTGATGTGGAACGATCTGGTAGAATTACTTTTTCAGGCCTATGAGCAATTCAGCCTACTACCATTATTTATTGAGATAGCACTTGCTTTTATCATAATAGCAATTGCAGCCACCATAATTGCATATGGTGCTATCATGTACAAACGATATAAAAGTTATGTACATGAAAAACGTGTCGCCTTTATTAACCCAATTATTGAGGACCTCATTACTGAGCAGGTGCTACTCAACGACAGTTTAGGAAAAGACATACCCACAGAGGAAATCGAATTCAATCCTGAAGCGCTTGCAAATAAAGTTTATAAAAAGCCTTTTGTCAGGCAGATATTGATTGATACACTCATTCAGTATCGCAAAAACTTTAGGGGAGAGGTTGGAGACTTGTTGCGAAAATTATACCTGGATATGGGTCTAGATAAAGACTCTTTCGCAAAAATGAAGTCTGTAAGATGGGAAAAGAAAATAAAAGCGGTGGTGGAACTCACCCAGATGGATATAACCATATCCGACGTTACTATCCTTCCACTAACTAACAGTACCAATGCATCGCTGCGGGCTGCTGCCAGAAATGCCTATATTCAGTTGAGTAAAAACGAACCTTTTAAGTTTTTTGACATAGCTACAGAGCCGCTTCTCCCTTGGGATCAGCTGGAGATGTTTAAGATTATCACCACCACCAAAGACATTGCCATCCCAAACTTCTCTCGTTGGGTAAGTTATTCTACCAATAAAAGTGTCGTTTCTTTCTGTCTGAAGCTTATAGCCCACTACGACCAGCAAAGCGCTATACCAGCTGTAATGGAGCTGCTCAATAACAAAGATCACTACTTCAGGGCCGATGCCATCAGTTGTTTAGGTAAATTATCGGCGGAAGCAGCCGAGGAAAAGATGGTGAAAATTTATAATCATCAGCCGCTCAATTGTCAATTAGAAATATTGAAGGCTATGGGTAACATAGCATCTGGTAAATATCTGGAGTTTTTGAAATCTGAGTTTTTGTTTTCTTCCAACTTTGATATTCGTATGAATGCTGCTAGGGCTATCATTAAGCACAATACCCAAAACTCACGATTGCTGGTAGAAGAGCTAATGGAGATGACTTATGAGGAGAACCAATTGATCATTAAACACTGCCTTAATCCGCTTATTAAGTACTAATGGGAGTAACATTTGTAGAAATAGCATCCGGATTTTTCGAGACCTCAGTATTTATTTATGGGGTTGCGCTGCTGCTTATTTACGCGTTGCTTGCCATCATGTCTTTTCTCAACATTGCTTTGTTTCTGCGCAAGGAAAGCTACACCGACTATAAAGTTATTGTAGGATCTCCGTTGGCACCTGGTATTTCTGTTATTGCTCCAGCGTTCAATGAAGGTCTAACCATCATTAGTAATGTTCGTTCGTTATTGACTTTCGATTACCCCAACTATGAGGTAATTATCATCAACGATGGTAGTACAGATGACACACTCGAGAAAGTAATCAATGAGTTTTCATTGGTAAAGGTTGATTTTGCCTACGATATCAAGTTATCTGCAAAGCCTGTAAGAGGAGTATACAAATCAAGAGATGAGGCTTATGCGAAATTGATAGTAGTAGATAAGGAAAATGGTAAGGCAAAAGCTGATGCTACGAATGTGGGTATCAATGTATCTAACTTCCCGTACTTTTTGTGTACGGATGTGGATTGCATTTTGCACGAACAAACCTTGGGGATGCTTATCAGACCAATGCTAGAAGAAGAAAACATGCGTGTGATAGCTACGGGAGCTACGCTGCGCATGGCCAACTCGTGCGAGGTAGATGAAGGTGTGCTGATTGCTATTAAAGCCCCAAGACCATTACTGGCACGTTTTCAGGAGTTGGAGTATATCCGTTCGTTTGTAATGGGTAAAATGGGGTGGAGTTACATCAACGCTGTGCCGAATGTGTCGGGTGGTTTGGGCATGTTTGACAAAGAAATAGCGGTAAAAGCGGGCGGCTATGACCCTGCCTCTTTTGGTGAAGATATGGAGTTGCGTATGCGCATGTCGAGGTATGTGTATGACAACAAGATTAAAGCTTCAGTTAGGTATATACCCACTACACTTTGCTGGACAGAAGGGCCTACTTCTGTAAAGATTTTCATGCGTCAACGTACCAGGTGGGCTCGTGGATTGTTGCAGTTGATGCTGGCCCATAAAAAAATGTTGTTCAATCCTGCGTATGGAAGGGTGGGTCTTATAGTATTTCCTTACAATTTCTTTTTTGAGTTGTTGGCTCCAGTAGTGGAATTTCTTGGAATTATCTACTACTTATTTCTTATATACTTTGGATTGGTGAACTGGCCATACGCCATTATCCTGCTCATTTTCGTGTACACTTACTCGGTAATGATATCCTCATTATCTGTGTTATGGGATCAGCTTACCTTTCAGTATTACAAAACATGGAAAGATGTTATACGTGTTATTGCTATGGTGTTTGTAGAGATGTTAATATATCACCCACTGATAGTAGTTTTTTCTTTGAGGGGATATTGGTTTCAGCTCACCAATCGTAAGCATAGCTGGGGTAACATGCAACGAGCAGGATTTAAGAAAAAGTCGGACGATAAACCTAAGAAACCACAGCCTGCTGTGTCAGCATCATAACAATACTTAATAATATCTGGTAATCAGAAACACGGATGAGGTTTTTATATAATTTTTTTGCTGGCGGTACTTTTTGGGACACTATCGGTGCTTTCTATCAGTCCGCTGTGTTTATTTATGGTACTTCTCTATTAATGGCATATGCATTACTGGCCATTATGTCGCTGATATCTATTCAGAGCTACATGCGCAGGAACGCCTCAATAGATTTTAATATCATTGTTGAGTCTCCTCTTGCGCCCGGTATTTCTGTTATTGCCCCTGCTTTTAATGAAGGTGTGACCATCATCTCCAATGTTCGTTCGTTGCTTACCTTCAACTATCCCAAGTTTGAGGTAATTATTGTAAATGATGGTAGTACGGATGATACCTTGGAGAAGCTTATTGACGAGTTTGAACTGGTACATGTGGAGTATGCATTTCGCGAAAGACTTAACTGTCAACCCATTAAGCGAATATTCAAATCTACTAATCGTGCATACGATAAACTAGTAGTTGTAGACAAGGTCAATGGAAAAAGTAAGGCAGATGCCTCTAATGCAGGTATTAATATATCTGTGTATGAGTACTATGTGAGTACAGATGTGGATTGTATTCTGGATAAAGATACCCTGATTCGTCTTGTAAAACCCTTTATGGATGAAGAAACTACCAAGGTAAAAGAGGTAGGGTCGCCATGTGAAGAATGCGGTTATGTGCATATACAGGAGGATTATAGAAGGGTAATAGCATCAGGCGCAACGCTGCGAATGGTGAACTCTTGTGATGTGGATGAAGGTTTGATGATTAGGGTACGCCCTCCTCGTCGACTTATTCCTCGTTTTCAGGAGATGGAGTATATTAGAGCATACATGCTTGGTAAGATGGGCTGGGACCTCATCAACTCTGTACCCAACGTTTCTGGTGGTTTGGGTATGTTCGACAAAGAGATTGCAGTAAAAGCTGGTGGGTATGACTCTAAGTCTTTTGGGGAGGACATGGACATGATCACACGTATGTGTGCCTACATGAAAGACAACAAGAAGAAATACTCGGTTAAATATGTTCCAGTTACGCTTTGTTGGACCGAAGGGCCCACAAGCTTAAAGGTATTTGGCCGTCAGCGTTCTCGCTGGGGTCGTGGTCTGGCACAGATTATGAGTATTCACCGAAAAATAATAGGTAATCCTCGTTATGGCAGGTTGGGGCTAATAGTTTTCCCATACAACTTTTTGTATGAGCTACTGGCGCCTATAGTAGAGTTTACAGGTATCTTGTTTTACATATACCTTATTGTTACTGGGCAAATCAACTGGCCATTTGCCATCATCCTTATAGTGTTTGTGTATACCTATTCGGTAATGATCACCACGCTGGCTCTATTGTGGGATCAGATCACCTTCAAGTACTATAAAACCTGGGGTGAAACAATAGGTTTGTGTCTCATGGCGTTTTTAGAGCCCTTTATTTACCACCCCCTTATCATGTTTTTTGCCATCAAAGGTTATTTCAACTTTATTACGGGTAGAGCACACGTTTGGGGTAATATGCAGCGTCAGGGTTTCGGTATGCAACCTACCAAGAAAAAGGCTGCACCTGCTGCTACCGGAAGTTAATATTTATTATAAAAATGTAGATTTAAATGAGATTCATCCAAAGGTTTATATTGATTCTTTTCATTTTTTGCGCTAGCACAACCGCTCATGGTCAGTGGCTGAAAATGATAGAATCATCGGATAACCTCTACAACGAGGCTAAGCGCGAAATAGAATTAAAACACTATCAGAAAGCGATAAACCTGTGTAATAAGGCAATAGACATATCTCCTAAAAACCTAGATATTCACTTGCTGCTAGGTAATGCATTCGCGCTGGCAGGTAAGATAGATAGTGCCCGTATAGAACTTAATTATGTAATTGAAAAAAGCCCTAAGTACAGGGATGCATACATCTATCTGGTAAACATGGAATCTGCTGCTTGTAACTATTTGCAAGCTCTGGAGTATGCAGATATGGGTTTGAAATACTTCCCTAACGACCGCGACTTGTTGCTGAAGAAACTGGATATCTACATAAAAATGGGAGACTGGATAGAAAGTAACAGGCTCTCAGACTATCTTTTTGATCGTTTTTCTGCCGACCCATTTATACGAAGTGTATACCTTGACTACAAATTATCGGTAGCTCGACAATACTCCCACAGGGGTTATATTGAGATAGCTAAACGCGCTTACGAGTCAGTACTAGAGCAGGACCCGCTGAACAAAGAAGCGATGACTGCTATTTTTGCCTTAGACATTCGTTCGGGCAACTATGAGAGTTCACTGGCTTATACTAACAGGGCATTGTTATCTACCCCCAACTCTTTCGAATACCTGATGAAAAAGGTAAGCATACTCGAAGCTATGTCGAGATATGTAGAGGCGATAGAAGTAGTGGAAAAACTATTAAAACTATACCCAACAAATGGTGAAGTGCAGCGGCTGAATACATACATACGTATGACTGCCGGTAGGTTTTACATGAACACAGACCCTTACTTGTTGTTTGGCGGGATACTAGAGCGTGAACCATCTAACAGGGAAGCACTCAATTATGAAATCAATATGGCGTTTAGTCGGGGTATGCATATTGAAGCGCTACAGTGGATAGATTTTGGTTTGAAAAGCTCTCCTAACGACTATGAATTACTAAAGAAAAAACTAGGCGTGCTAGAAAACCTGAAAAGATATGGAGCTGCCTCAGTTATAGCCGAAAGGATGTTTAAAGACAACCCCAATGAGGTAAACAAATCTAACTATCTGGAGCTGCGCACGCTTGCTGCAAAGCAGTACATGAACGAAATGGAATATGATAGTGCTATAGTGGCACTGAAGTCGGTATTGTTTTATGATAGGTCAAACGTAGCAGCCAACAACTACCTGATAAGCGTATATTCATTGCAAAAGCGATATGATGATGCATTACGCACCATTGATGAAGCATTGGTGTTTTATCCTAATGATGAGCATCTGTTATTCAAAAAAGCAGCCGTGCTGGAAGGGTATCAGAAATACTCAGAAGCAGCAGCTATATCTAAAACCTTGCTGGAGGCGCACCCTGAAAACAGGCAATATCTGGCAAGTCTCATAGAGCAGTCGTTGGCAGCAGGTAGGCAAGCTATGCAATATGATGACTATTACAACACGCTACGTGTGCTGAAAGATGTACTAGATAAACAACCCGATAATGTAGACGCCCTCAACTATATCATCAACATAGAAAGTGCCATAAGAGACTATGATTCTGCGTTGTATTATGTTGATCAAGGGTTGCGTTATTATCCCGATTCTAAAGATTTCCTGTTTCGAAAATCGTTGGTATATGCCGAGTCTCGTCAGTTTCAGACTGCATACGATATATCTGGACCATTGTTTAGAAGTTATCCTTACAATAATCGCTACCGCAGTGCCTACATGGAGCAAAGATTGGGCTCGGGTAGAGAGTATCAGTTGAACAAGAAAAATGATAGTGCGCTGGCAGAATATTACGAAGCCCTATCTGTATCGCCCAAGGATACTATACCATTGTACACCACTATCAATCTGCTGTATGAAATGGAGCAGTATGATACAGGTATGGTGTTGCTGAACAGGGGTAGGTTATTGTATCCCCAAAACGCTTTCTTCCTTTACAGGAAAGCAGAGTTTTATGAGGCTCAGAAAAAATATGAAGAAGCCTGGCGCAATGCAGATACACTAGCCAAAATGACATTGAACCCAAAGCACATAGACTATGCCAGTTTGTTGTATGCACGCAGGCTTAAAAATGAAATTGGTCTTTTTTACCTACATTCTCGAATTGTAGATGCCAGCAACCAACCCAAGATTAATAGCATTGCTACAGTACAATACAGCCGCATCATCAAAAAAGGCATACTCAACTTCAGGGTCAATTATGCAGGGCGATTAACGGGTACAGGTTATCAGTTTGATGCAGAGACTTATTACAATCATAGCCCTAAGTGGTATTCGTATGCGGTAGCTTCTTACTCGCCCAACTCTATGAATGATGATGTATTTCCTAAACTAAGATTAGGCTACTCTATCAATAAAAGCTTTAAAAAAGGTTATTCAGGTGAGTTGGGTATCAGATACCTTGATTTTGGTTTCGTACAGGGTAATCTTATTTCTCCAGTAGTTGGTATAGCCAGAGAGATTAATGACTTCTACCTGAATCTTAAAGTATATCGTCAGCAATTGTCTACTGTAGATACACTTGCAGATACTACGGTAAAACGCACCTATTACTCAGGTATCTTCTCTGCACGTTATTACCTGCGCGACAACCATACTGAATACTTCATGGCGATGGCTGGTTATGGTAATGCCCCCGATGATTTCAGTACGAACTACTTTTTACTTCAGTCAGCTTTTTTTAAGACTACTACTTGTGGTGTGGGCTACAAAAGAGAGTTTCACTATCTTACTACCTTTGCTATCAATGCTACCTGGTACAATGTGAAATCGGGAGACGCTATTTTCCGAAATCAATACGACATTTATGTAACCTTGCAACGAAGGTTCTAACAAATTATAGTTTATGAAATTTATTTACGGATTTATTCTGTTGCTCGTGGGTATTAGTGCCTGTAGTGGCACTGCTCAGGAACTGGTGATAGTAGACGATGGTGTCTCTGCCTACTCTATCATAGTACCTAGGGAAGCTACACCGCTGGAGATGAAATCGGCTAAGGTGCTGCAAGATTATATAAAGCGTGTGTCGGGTAAACAAATGCCTATTATAAAAGAAGGAGACAACGCTACCCCCAGTGCTATATATATAGGGCATACCAAAAAAGAAGGTCAGGTGGTGCTGGGCAAACTACCCACTGAGGCCTACCGCATACAGGTGAAGGGTAAAGATGTGCTAATATGTGGTGGTAGTGGCAAGGGGCTGATATACGGTGTATACACGTTTGTAGAAAAATATCTGGGCTGCCGAAAGATAGCTGATGCACCAGCCATAACGCCTGAAATGAAAACTGTGAAAATACCTGCTGACCTAAAAGAAGACGGCAGACCACAGTTTGTGTATAGAGAGTCTTTTTACCCTGCATCGCGCGACCCTGAGTACCTGGAATGGAACAAACTACAGCAGTTTGAGGACCTGTGGGGCTTGTGGGGGCACTCTTACAACAAACTAGTGCCAGCAGATAAATACTTCAAAACACACCCCGAATATTATGCATTGGTAAAGGGTGTACGCCAGCCCACACAGCTATGCCTGAGCAATGAAGATGTGTTTACGATAGCAGCCAGCGAGCTGAAAATAAGAATGACAGCCAACCCCGATGCGGTGTACTGGTCGGTAAGCCCTAACGATGACATAGGCAACTGCACCTGCGACAAGTGCAAGGCTACAGACGATGAACAAGGCTCACCTGCTGGCTCGCTGATAAAGTTTGTAAACCGCATAGCCAAGGAGTTTCCGGACAAGTACATCACTACACTGGCGTATGGCTACACACACCGTGCGCCACGCAATCTGGCACCTGCCAGCAATGTGTATGTGTTCCTGAGCAATATAGATGCTTACAGAGATAAATCTTTGGTAGACGAGCCATCGGCAGCACCATTCCGTAAAGATGTGAAAGAGTGGGGCGCACTTACCAAAAACCTTTTTGTGTGGGACTACATCACACAGTTTACCAATTATCTGGCTCCATTCCCCAATCTGCTGACGCTGCAACCCAATATGCAGTACCTGAAAGAAAATGGAATAAAAGGGGTGTTTGCACAGGGTAGTGGCGACACGTATGGCGAGTGGGCTGAGCTGCGTAGCTACCTTACCGCTAAGCTACTCAATGATGATAAGGCTGATGTGAAAAAACTGGTGGAGCAGTTTTTGCAAGATTATTATGGCAAGTCAGCTAAGTTCATGCTGCAGTACATAGGTCAGGTACATGACAACATGGCTACCAGCAAGCGCAAACTAGACATATACGGCAATCCGGTAAATGAATGGAACACCTACCTGAATCCTGAAAATCTGGATGGGTACAGTCAGGTGTTTGATATAGCAGAGGGTGCAGTAGAAACATCGCCGGTGTATGCTGAACGTGTGGCCCGTGCCAGACTGCCACTGGAGTACACAGTGCTGCAACAGGCTCGTTTTTATGGTATTGAGAAGTTTGGGGTGTTTGAGAAAAACAGCAAGGGAGAGTGGGTTGTAAAACCCAACCTGAAAGAAAAAGTAGCCCGCTTTGTGGCCAACTGCAAAAAGGCTAAAGTAACTGAACTATCGGAAGGTGGCCTTACCCCCGACCAATATCAGGCGGAGTGGGATGCGATTTTTGCTGCGGGTGTAGTGCCTACTTCTGCTCTCGGAGCAAAAGTAACTTTTCAGTTTCCGTATGCCTCCGATTATCCTGCCAAAGGACCTCGTACGCTGGTAGATGGTATACCTGGATATTCTGACTTCAGCTACAACTGGCTGGGCTTTTATGGCACAGACATGGTAGCTACTATAGATATGGGCACTGCCAAAAACATGAATGGCATTAAACTCGTATTCTTAGACGACCCTCGCCACTGGATATTCCTGCCACCTAAACTAACGGTAGAGGTATCGGAAGATGGTACTAACTACAAACCATTTGCAGCTTTTGATACACCAGAGGGAGAAGAACGCTATGAAAAACTAATAAAAACCTATGCTGCCGAGGCTAAAGCCAAGGCAAGGTATATAAAGGTAACAGCTACTAACCTCACCGCATTACCCGTATGGCGTGCCCGCGACAACAAAAAACCTATGATAGCTTGTAGTGAGGTGTATGTGCAGTAGAGGGTGAATGGAGGTGATATTTCGGGTAGGTGTAAAATCAGGGAATATTTGATGTTAGTGAAATGCTAGAAATGGAACTAGCGAGATTATCATTTTTTATACAAACCCCATTTCCGGTTTTGTTATTTTAAAAGAAATATGCTATTAATTGACCTGTGATTTTGGGTGATTTGTAGTAATTTTAATTTACAGTGCATTTATTTAGCATTAGGAAAGTGAATGCGTTCGGGAGATGGAATTTTATTGGCAGTTCCGGATATCCTTCGGAACTCTAGAAGAACGAGAAAGTGCCGTATATATTGTATAGCCTCAAAATACACATTATAATGTTATATTGTAGACTAATATTTTATTTAATGTTGGCTTCTAATGTATTGAATGCCCAAATTATCACTACAATAGCAGGTGGAGGCACAATAAGCCCAAGTGACGGATTGTTAGCTACAAATGCGCAACTCTTGAATTCGTCCAAAATTGCAATCGATAATTGTGGCAATGTGTATATTTCCGAAAGCGCTGTACATAAAGTTATTAAAGTTGATGCATTTACTGGTCTTATTTCTACTATCGCTGGTACTGGTGTTGCTGGATACAACGGAGATTCTATCCTAGCAACCACTGCTATGTTGAATTCTCCAACTTATTTGACTTTAGATAGTGTTGGTAATTTATATATAGGCGTGTATGCTAGAATTAGGAAAGTAGACAGACAAACTGGCATAATAACCACAATTGTTGGCAATGGAATTAATGATTGCACTGGTGATGGAGGGCCTGCTACAGCTGCATCAACAGTAGGGGGAGGGATAGCGTGGGATAGATATGGTAACATGTATTTGGGGGACAAAAAAAGGATTCGCAAAGTAAACAACTCTGGTATTATCTCTACTGTCGCTGGAACTGGTATAAGCGGTGCTACCATTGATGGGATTCCTGCAACTAATGCAAACATGGATTATCCGTTAGGTGTTGCTGTGGATAAAATTGGTAATTTCTATTTTATTGATAATGTTGGTTCTGTAAGAAAGGTAGATATAAATACAGGGTTAATAAGAAGAATAGCTGGTACTGGATTAGCTATTGGTTCTTATTCAGGCGATGGGCTATCAGCTACTAGTTGCTCTATGAATCCTTTTGACATTAAGATTGATGATACTGGCAGTATCTACTTAGCGTGTAATACAAATCATAGAATAATAAAAGTTGATACTTTTGGTTTTACTCATACCATTGCAGGTACTGGTGTTATTGGGTTTAGTGGTGATGGTTCTCACCCAATATCTTCACAATTAAGATTTCCAAGAGATGTAGATATAGATTATCGTAACAATATTTATTTGTCTGACTTTGGCAATAATAGAATTCGCAAAATCAATTATTCTACTACTCCTATTCCCTCGTATGTGACTGTTTCTGCTTACCCCAATGATACTATTTGCATTGGAGCCCCTGTGACGTTTAAAGCAAATATATCCAATGGTTATCCAACATATAAGTGGTACAAAAATGGTTCTTTAGTTCCTGGTGAGACGAATAGTACTTATGAATACATACCATTAGATGGAGATAGTATAAAGTGTGTAGTAGAAAATATGTGTAATGTTAGTTTATTGGAAAGTAATACTATAAAAATTGTGCATGGTTCAGTTTCAACTGGGATTCACATACTTGGAAGCACAACCGCCTCTTTGGGTAGCATTGTAACTTTGTATGCTACTGTAACTGGGTTAACATCTGGCTATTCAATAAAATGGTATAATCGTGGTAGTTTGTTTTCTACAACGTCATTGCCAGAAGTTTCTTACATGAAAATTTGGGATGTTGACAGTATATACGCAACATTATTGCCTCCAACTGATATGAGTTGCTATGACAGTACTACATCTGCGCCGCACTATGTAAGTGATAGTAGTACTGGTGTGCGAGGTGTGGGTGTGATGGGTGGTGTGTATGTGTATCCTAACCCCGCTAATAAACAAGTAACAATAATGGCTGGTGAACGTATGCGTAGTGTGGCTATAAGCAATATGCAAGGGCAAGAGCTGATGCGCTATGTGCCACATGCTACCAGCTATACTGTGGCTATTGATATGCTTCCACCTGGGCTGTATATGGTGCGTGTAAATGATGTGTGGGTGGGTAAGGTGGTGAAGGAGTAGGGTGTGCAGCCCCATTTAGCGTAAGTGTTTTTTCACTTGTGTCTATTCTCATGCAAGTGTTTTCCACTTGCGAACAAAAATACATTAAATCACCTTATAATTAATGCGTGTGTGGCTGCTGCAAATTACAACTAGAACAACGGTAGTTCATCCCCTACTTATCGCCAAATCCCAACACCAATGCGCAAACCAAAAGAAATATTTCTGTCGTAAAATGTACCTGATTTTGACATATTTTCTCCAAATGATTTTTTCGAGAATATAATCATTTCTCCATCATTTAGCCACATCCACCAATTTCTATTTGCTTCGAACCCTATTGTAATATTCTTTAAAAACCTCATATTGATATATCTTTCTACTCCTAAATAAAACTCGAATGTATTTATTCTAGAATTAGAAATGTCTTCAAAATTATCGCCAAATTTTTTTTCAAGATTAACAAATTCAGATCTTTTCTGTGTCAACCCGTCATCTGTTTGATACGCTATATTGTATTCGGAATTATCCCATAATCCATTACGAAAGGTTTTAAATTCAATTCCTACCTTACCCGTCACTGATATTTTAGTGCTAAGTTGCTTTTTGTAACCAAGCATTAATCTATATCCCCAATATTTAGCAGCAAGTGTGGTATTATCGCTAAAAAAAGCGTTTTTAAGTGAATTTAGAGCTTCATTGTCATAGTTTGATAGGTCTTGGTAAACGGATATATTGTAATTCCTTACTCCACGGGATAATCCAAGACTTAGTACAAGTCCATGTCGAGTAACTCTTTCATATTGTCCCGCCCAGTTATGCCCAATAGTGTTTTCTGGTAGTATAGAGTTATGCAAAGTCGGATTGTTATATCTTACACTTTTATTGTCTTTGTAATATTGTCCTGAATAGGACAAAGTAAAGATGTTATACCCTTTTTTGTAAGAATTGCCAAAATTAGTATTGCTTATTTCTTGACAATAAACCACAAAAGGGCAAAAAGCTATAAAATACAGAAGAACACATTTCATTAATTGTAAAATAGTATTAGATATTAAAATTTAACATGCAGGTGTTGTAAAAGTTAATTCTGTTGGAGCCTGCCCATCATCTAACGTGTATAATCTATGCCTAGTGGTAATACCATTCCAACCCCAAAAACCATCACCGAAATATTCACTATGTAGGTGATCTTTTGCTTTTATAGCATGTTCGTATTGAAAAAAATAATCTTTTATTGTGCAGTCGTCACCATTAAATCTTGTAATCCAAACTTCATGTCGCAATATACCTTTTTTATAAGGTCTATATGCCCATTCATTTTTGTTATTACGTTCCCAATGTAGCGCATATGATTCCATCCCTATACTTGATCTCTGCCTCCCACTTCCGCCCCATGTATTCCACTGCTCCACCCAATGTCTACCTTTAACTACCCTGTTTCCATCACTAGGTCTAAGTTTGTAATGCCAAGGTGATGATTTAGATTTGCCTTTATTGCACCCAAGAACTACAATTAACTCAGTTTGAGCTGAGATAGCTAAACGCAATAATGCATCTGGTGTGGAAGCATTAATAGTAATTTTTTTACGTCCTCCTGAATTGAATTTATGTTTAACCCATGCTATACCTGTAGAAGACCGAATAACTTGCGGTATAGGATCAGTGTCCCAATAGATACGATATACCGCATCTCCAACATCGGCCTTCTGTGATCCTTTGGGATTTCCTAGTTTCAATCTAATATTTTCTACTTTTACTGTATATGGCTCTACACATTCGTCGATCGCATTAACTTTTAATTTAGTTTTATCTATGAAATATGATGCACCCCTCATGTATGGTAAAGAATGACCCGTTCCAATTTCATTGTAATGTTCTTTAATAATCGTGTCTTCAACTTTCCCAGTCCCTTTAATACCATTTATACTGTCTGTTGAAATAATTGAAACATCATTAGAATAAAATTTATTATCAATTTTTATTGAATTTGATTCAAAAGTGTTTAAATTATTTAATGTTTCATTTTCAATAGTTGAATTGTAATCCTCAACATAAAAATCATTTTGGAATTGGTTTTCTATTTTTAAAACTTCTTCTTTTGTAATGTTTTGAGGAAATTGCCTGATCATTGACAGCAGATTTAAATTAGAAGCAGTAACAGTAATGACAACCGTTCTGTTAATAAATTTTGTAATTAAATTACCGATTTTTACTTCAGCATTCTGGTTTAAAAAACTCTTAAAAAGCATACTGTTGATAAAATTCTTATATGGAACGTCTTCAATTCGTTGCCAACCTATTAGGGCTTCTTCGTTAAATTTTTCTTCAGTTATTCTTCTTAATGATATAAATCCAATATTACCTTCAACTTTATCATAAAATTCTTGTTTAGAATCTCCTTCAAACAATTTATCTGACATATTTTCAAGGAACTGACAATAGTTATCAAAATGATCATAGTCTCTGAAAGTTAAAATACCATTCTCTACGGTAGGCCAATCATTATAGTTGTATGGCAAAACTGAATATTCGCCATTTTTGTATTGTGGCACTACCACATCAGGTCCAGATAATTTAGTATTAACATCGGCTAGTGAGGCAGAACGTGGTTGTCTTGAATTTATAGTGTTAGATTCAGGACCACATAGACTTTCGTAATTTTGGAAAGTAGTGAATGAGGTATCATTTTCTGAACTACTCAGAGAAGATTTAATATCAGTCGGTTGTTTTTCGCAACCACAACTTCTGTTTAGTTGATTCTTTTCATATTTCATACTGAAAAGGCTTTGAAAAAAAGCCATAAATTTTAGTAGTTACAAGTGATTTTTGTCTTTAGAAGAATTATATTGGATAGCTCCATTCTTCAGCTTCGACTGTAACACCAAATTTTTCAGCGTTATGGGTACTTGCACCTATGATAATACCTGCTTTAACGTTGTAATCCATGGCAACTACTTGTTTCCAAGATGGCTCGTAGGCAGATTGTGTGGTTTGTGGTACTTCTATTTCGCGCATGAGCTTGTAAGTGGTTCCACCATCGTTGCTAATGAATAGACGAATCATGCCATTGATACTGGTGCTGCCCAGAGCCTTCAAAGTAATGTTTTTGATGTGTGAGCCATTGGATGCTGGACCAGCGGCTGCGGTGAATATAGGTACAATAGTGCCTGTGCCATTAAGGTTTGAGTTGGCGGTATCTAAAATCCCTAAACCTGTTATTGCAGACGTTTGTTTGTAATTGCAGCAATCGTTAGGCAAGGTAGAAGGATATGCCCAATCGAGTCCTTCGGCAATAACAACAAATCTGTTAGAAGTTTGGGTAGTCACCTTTAGAGTATGACCGCTTTCTAATTTCAAATCGCCATTGAGAGTGATCTCATACATGGTTAATACTGGAGCAGGGGTGGGTGTGTTAGTGAGCACGGGTGTAACCTCTACAGGTACTTCTTTGTACAGTACTGTGTCTGTGCTGTTGCGGATAAATAGTCGTACCATACCTGTGGTAATAGGTTCGGTAGCCTTGATGATAACACTACGAACAATAGTGCCATTGGCACCTGCGGTAAGGACAGTAGCAGTGTTGCCAGTGCCGTCGAGTGCGGTGTTGGTAGGAGGGGTGGCAATGCCTGTGTTAGCGGTGAGCAGTGAGTAATCTTTACTGCATCCTGACTGTGATGTGCACATTTGTGATGGTTTTTTGAAAGGTGATTTAAAATTATGATTTCAAAACAAATTTATGCACTACGAATGAAAAAAAAAAAAATCTGAAATTAATTGTTTCTTTAAAAAATGAGTAATTTTAGAGTATTGCTGAACTTTGTAAGTAATTGTAAATCAAGTTATAATGCATTGTGATATTAATAAGTGTGAAAATATTTAGTTTTATAATGCCGTGACAATTATACACTTATATTGAAAGTATACATTCCAAAAAAATAATGTTACGATATTATTAAGGATGTGTTATTTGAGAAATCTAAGCCCAGCCTCTCACTGCCCCGCCAGTACAAGAGCGCGACGCAAAGCCCGCTGCTAGTAGTGCTGTGGCTGGTAGCCAAAAGAAATAAACAGTGCAGTGTTGTTGTAATATTGGTAGCAGTGCTACCTGATGTGTAACCTAAAACTTAAAGTTATAAGTAACAGCAGGTACAATAGGCAATATATACACCTGATACACTGCCACTTTTATACCATTGGCTACGTTGCCCGAGTTGTCTACATACAGGAAGTAGGGGTTCTTGCGGTTGTAGGCATTATACACCGAGAAAGCCCAGCTACTTTCCCATCTACGCTTCTTTTTGGGTTGTGGCGTGTAGGTAGCAGAAAGGTCTAGGCGGTGATAGCTAGGTATGCGGTAGGCATTCACCTTGCTAAACAGTTGCACCAATTGACCATCTATGAAGTAGTATGCAGTAGGGAGGGTAATAGCATTGCCCGATCCAAACACAAACACACTGGAAAATGTCCATTTATTACTGAACTTGTACGTACCCACAACCGATATATCGTGTCTGCGGTCATACTTCAGCGGGAAACGCTCACCATTATTCAACTTCTCAAAGGTTTGGTAGGTCCATGCTAGTGTGTAGCCCAGCCATCCGGTAAATTTTCCCTTGGTTTTATTCACAAAAAACTCAGCACCATAGGCTGTGCCCTTGCCCATCACATAGTCTAGCTCGGGGTCTCTTATGGTGTTGGGGGTATATCCTTCGCGGTATTGCAGTTGGTTATACATATCCTTGTAGTACACCTCTACCGATGCTTCTAGCTGATTGTCCAAAAAATTGCGGAAGTAACCTGCCGAAAACTGATGTGCTTTTTGTGGGCGTATCAGGTAGGTGCTGGGTGCCCATATATCTGTGGGTAGGGTAGAGCCATTGTTGGTCACCAGGTGCAGGTATTGGTAGGTCTGCGATACGCTGGTTTTTATAGACGATGCTTCATTCAGCGCAAATCTCAGATTCAGTCTTGGCTCCCAGCCGCCATAGGTCTTTACTATATCTCCCTTGCCATACTTCGTGCTATCAGTTATATTGCCAGCCCCATCAAATTTGAACGCCGTATACGGTCCTGTTTGTCCAAACCACGAGTACCTGATACCCGCATTTATCTTCAGCCAGTTAGTAGGTTCCCATTCATCCAGTATGTAGGCGCCGGCTTCGTGTGCGTGTTTTATGTAGGCATTCTCAGGCTCTAGGGTTATGGTATCTACCGTGCCCGATATCTGGTTGGGTATAAAGGTATGATTGGTGTATACTGCACCCATCTTCAGGTGGTGGTTGGTGGGCGAGTAGTAGTCAAAGTCTGTCTTGGCGTTGTAATCCCTTATCCCCGATGCCAGCTTCACCGAAAAGTTATTCTGGCTAAAGTTGGAGGCAAAGTTATAGTCGTTATATACCAGCGTAGTATTCGCAAACAGTCTATCATTAAATTGGTGGTTCCACCGCAGCGTAGCCGTGTTATTGCCCCAGGGTATATCTGCTTTAAAGGTGCCTCTGGAGTTCTGAAACTTAAATTTATCTACACCAGTATATCCGCTCAGGTACAGCCTGTCTTTTTCGCCCAGTTTGTAGTTGGCTTTCAGGTTGGCATCATAGAAGTAGTAACCCGTATTTTGCAGCCGCTCAGAGAATGGGCGTGCCAGCACATCTATATACGTTCTCCTGCCCGACACCATAAACGAGCCACGCTCTTTTTTTATAGGTCCTTCCAGCGTCAGTCTCGATGCTATCAGCCCTATGCCCCCTTCGGCATGGTACTCTTTCAGGTTGCCCTCCTTCATAGACACATCTACCACCGACGATAGCCTGCCGCCATAGTTGGCAGGTGCACCGCCCTTTATCAGGGTCACATCTTTTATAGCATCGCCGTTGAACACCGAAAAGAAACCAAACAAGTGCCCTGTGTTATACACCACCGCATCATCTAGCAGCACCAGGTTTTGGTCTGGGCCACCACCCCGCACATAGAAGCCCGAATTGCCCTCGCCCGCACTCTGCACACCCGGTAGCAGTTGCAGGGTTTTCAGTATATCTACCTCCCCAAACAGTACTGGCAATGTTTTTATTCTGCCTATTGATAGGCTCACTGTGCCCATCTCTGCATTTTTTACGTTGGCGTCTTTTCTGCCGCTTGTTATTTTCACTTCCTTCATGGTAGTGCTGGGGCTCAGGTCGGCATTGTGAGTCAGGCTGGTGCTTAGGTCCATCTCCAGTGCCAGTGGGCTGTAGCCCACATAAGAGTATATCACCGTATACTTACCTGCTGGCACAGATACCGAGTAGAACCCATAATTGTTGGTACTAGCACCCTGTGCTGCCTCTTTTATGTATATCGTAGCTGCTATCAGCGACTCGCCTGTGCTGCCATCGCGCACGTAGCCGCTTAGCGTCACTTTTTGTGCCAGCAGCACACAGGGCATTAGTATAAACACAACCACAACAATCAGAGCAGAACGCATACCTCGGTAGAATAGAGACACAAATGTAAACCATTGCTTTTTATCATACACCTAACGCTAAAAAATAGCAATTCGTATTTCCGACTTTTGGAAGCCAGTGTTTTAGTGCAGCTACAGTCATTTTATCACCTATGCTACACCTATCTTTGCACAATGTCCGTATTTATAGCCTCCATCAATTCTGGTAGTAATGGCAACTGCTATTACATAGGCACCCATACCGATGCAGTGCTCATAGATGCGGGTGTATCTTGCCGCGAAACCGAAAAACGTATGCGTCGCTTGGGTCTGAAGATAGATAAGGTAAAGGCTATCTTCATTACCCACGAGCATACCGATCATATATATGGTGCCGAGGTGCTAGCTGCTCGCTACGAGATACCGGTGTACATCACCCCTGCCACCTTGCAGCACAGCCGCACCAAGCCACCCGCACATTTGGTTCGTAGCTTTGCGCCACTGCAGCCTGTAGCTATTGGTGGGCTCAACGTTACAGGTTTCACCAAGTACCACGATGCCATAGACCCTCACAGTTTTGTGATAGATGCTGGTGGCATACGCATAGGGGTGTTCACAGACATAGGCGAGCCCTGCCAGCAGGTGCAGCAGCACTTTGCCCAGTGCCATGCCGCCTTTCTCGAGGCCAACTATGACGAGGTAATGCTCGAAAACGGTCGTTACCCGCACCACCTGCGCCAGCGCATAAGGGGTAGCAAGGGTCACCTGTCCAATGTACAGGCACTGGAGCTATTCACCGCACATCGCCCACCCCATATGACACATTTGTTACTGTCGCACCTATCTAAGGACAACAACAACCCCGACCTCGCACTCGATGTATTTCGCCCTCATGCTGGCACCACTGCCGTGTCAGTAGCCTCTCGTTACACCGAGAGTCCCTTGCACTACATCACAGGCGCTGCACAGGCACACCATGCCACCTATATCCGCCCAGTACAGGCTACCTTGTTCTGATTTAGTATAAATACAAAACCGGCAAACCCATCTGCTGGATTTGCCGGTTGTCAGTTATTCTGTGTCTATATTAGTCTGCCTGATGAAACGGATATTTATAATCCGTAGGCGATACATGTGTTTCTTTTATAGTCCTTGCACTTAGCCATCTGTACAGGTTCAGTATAGAGCCCGCCTTGTCGTTGGTGCCCGATGCGCGTGCCCCACCAAATGGCTGCTGACCCACTACCGCACCCGTAGGTTTGTCGTTGATGTAGAAGTTGCCAGCGCTGTTCACCAGTGCCTTAGTCATATACTCTATGGCATGTCTGTCCTGCGCAAATATTGCACCCGTCAGTGCGTAGGGCGATGTGTTGTCTAGCACATCCAGTGTTTGTATCCACTGGTCAGCCTCATAGGTATATATCGTCAGCACTGGGCCAAAGATCTCTTCACACATCGTCACATATTGTGGGTCGGTAGTGTCTATCACAGTTGGCTCCACATACCATCCTTTTGTTTTGTCATAGCCACCACCACACAGTATGGTAGCATCACCATTGCCGCTTTTTACATTATCTATGTGGCGGGTTATGCTATTCCATGCCTTTTCGTCTATCACCGCATTCACAAAGTTGGTAAAGTCATCTACCGGGCCCATTTTCAGCGTAGCTACCATAGCCACTAGTTTTTTCTTTATTTCCTCAGCCAGGTTCGATGGTAGGTAAGCCCTCGATGCTGCCGAGCATTTCTGCCCCTGATACTCAAACGAACCCCTTACCAGTCCAGTCACCACAGCATCTACATTGGCAGACGGATGCACAAACACAAAGTCCTTACCACCTGTTTCGCCCACTATGCGTGGGTAAGACTTGTAGCGGGCAATATTGTTGCCTATAGTCTTCCACATGTTCTGAAACACACCGGTAGACCCTGTAAAGTGCACTCCCGCAAACGAAGGATGCGAAAAACATATATCGCCCACCACTGGTCCTGGAGGATATATCAGATTGATAACACCCTTGGGCAAGCCTGCCTCTATCAGTATTTCCATAAACACACTAGCCGAGTACACTTGCGTATTAGCAGGTTTCCATACCACCACATTGCCACACATAGCCGCACTAGCAGGTAGGTTGCCACCTATAGCCGTAAAGTTGAACGGTGTCACCGCCAGCACAAAACCCTCCAGCGCACGATACTCCATGCGGTTGTTCATACCCAGTGGCGATATAGGTTGTTGTTTGTATATCTGGCTCAGGAAGTACACATTAAACCTCAGGAAGTCTATTAGCTCACACGCACTATCTATCTCTGCCTGATACGCATTTTTGCTCTGCCCCAGCATCGTAGCCGCATTCATTCTGTATCTGTATTTGCCCGCCAGCAGCTCAGCCGCCTTCATAAATATAGCCGCTCTGTGCTCCCAGCTCATTGCCGCCCACTTATCGCGCGCATTCAGTGCCGCATCTATACTATCATACACATGTTGCTCGTCCGACATATGAAAACTACCCAACAGATGCGCAGTTTCGTGCGGTGGTCTAATTTCCATCACTTTGCCGCTGCGCACTTCCTCACCATTTATATACATGGGTATGTCGCGCACTTGGCTTTTCATTTCCTTCAGTGCAGCTTGCAGTGCCTTACGTTCAGCACTACCCGGCGCATAGTTCAGCACCGCCTCATTCTTAGGTTCCGCAAAATCAAAATAGGCATTATTCATTATCAGAGAGATTTATTTACGATTTAGTGTTTTTTCAGCCGCAAAGGTAACTATTCTTGTTCATCCTTTTTATTGTCTCAGGCTTCCAGCTTTTGGTACTTCTAGCACCGGGCTTTGCGTCGCGCTCTTGTGCGGGCGGGGCAGTGAGGGGCTTTCCCCGTCTTTTGTCAAATTGAAATTATTTGTTAACACCAACATATCGATAATGTGTACAAATGGTGTAATTTCACACATTATTGTAACAATTTAATTCTCACTGTTTATTATCATTTTTACATAGTATGAGACACATCTTTACGCTCCTCTCATTTTTATTTATAGTCTCCACGGCTCACGCCCAAGCACCGCAAGGCATACCTTACCAAGCCGCCGCCCGCAACAGTAGTGGAGCAGTGCTAGCAAGCACCGCTATATCTGTTAGGTTTACCATCCGGGACAGCGTAACAACAGGTATTATAAAATACCGCGAAACCCACAGCACCACCACCGATGCCAATGGTATGTTCTCGGTTAATGTAGGACAGGGCACACCCTTATCAGGCACATTTGCAGGCATCAACTGGGCTAAAAATGCCAAGTTTATGCAGGTGGAGCTAGACCCCGCAGGTGGTAGCACCTACATAGATATGGGTACCCAGCAAATGATGAGTGTGCCCTTCGCATTGAACGCAGGTTCTATAAAGGTTAGTGTTAGTGCCACTGGCGACACAATGCATAGTGGTAATGGTAATTTTGT
>JAIXSZ010000012.1 GCA_027484425.1 Sphingobacteriales bacterium | reverse complement strand
CATTTTCCGGTTGGTGTTTGTCTGAACCACCGATTCATATGATTCTTTTGATTCTGCTGATTAGGGATGAAGTACTGGTCTTCTGTAGTCATATTGGGTTTATTATTAATTTCCGGTTTGTTTCCGTTGTTTTCATGTGTTTTTGGGGTTAACTCATTGATTATCAATACTATTCACTTTTCCGGTGTGTTGGTATTTTCCGGTAGTTTTTGTGGCTGGGTGCGGTATACAATGTGGAGTATTGGCAATGGTTGTTGTGATGCTTGGGGAAATTATTTAGTGACATAATTATTGGGGTTTATGGGGTTAACGTAGTATAGATTAAGCTCTACTGATGCCGCAAAAAGTGCGCCAACTTATACCAAAACAGTTGTGGTAGCAATTAAGATATCCACAATTTGGGATGTGGATTTATAGCAAGTGAAGCGTGGGGCTGGGGAAAGAATATTCAGCTTTAGAGCCTTGATGTCGTTGAGTCGTCTGCAGAAAAAGTGGGGAGACTCAACGAGGATGGATTGAGCTGTATATTTATCCATTTACTCGTATCTCTTGCTGATTTTCTAAAAATATTGTCTATTTTTATTCGCAAATCGAAACGACTTGACCCAAGTTAATTATATATTATATCAAATTGCATTTTAATCCATTCCCTGTACTTAATGCCCTAATTGCTGTTTAACTGAGAAAAATGAATCCTGAAGAAATCGCAAACAACAATGAAATTATTCTTGATTTTATTCAAAGATATACCATAGACGATAATCCTATTGAAATTAGTTTTAGAAAACTTTTTCCTGAAATAAAAACCGGCGAAAGGTATACACATTTAATTCATGCTTATCCAGCAAAACTATTGGTTCATATTCCTTATTTATTTCTGAATAATACCATTTTGTCAAAAGAAGGAGATTTTGTTTTAGATCCTTTTGTCGGTAGTGGAACAGTAATGCTTGAAGGTTTATTAGCAAATCGAAATGTATATGGTGCTGATGCAAATCCACTTGCAAGATTAATATCCGAAGTTAAAGTATCAACTCCGGATTTAACGAAATTAAAGAGTACAGCAAAAAGTATTGTTGCAAAAGCAAAAATGTATAAAAAATACAATATCCCTAGTGTTGTTAACTATGAATATTGGTTTCCTCAAACAACTATTCTGTCTTTATCGAAAATACTTACAGCAATTAATAAAACTGAGGATGATGATATAAGGAAATTTATGCTAATATCATTCTCGAATTGCATAAAAAAAGTAAGTTATGCAGACCAGAGGATATCAGTTCCAGTAAAGCTCAATCCCAATAGGTATCCAATAAATTCTAAAGAGTGGGACAGAATATCTTCAAGAATTTCACAACTCGAAACTATTGATGTATTTGAAAAATTCAATCAGATAGTTAACGAAAACATTGTTCGACTGAAATCGGTCAACAACTCCATAGACTCGAAATACAAAGCAAGAATAATATCAGATGATGCGCGAAATCTTACATGTAGTTTACATGGCAAAAAACGATTAGCAAAAGAAAGCATACAACTAGTTATAACTTCACCACCATACGCTGGAGCACAAAAATATATTAGAGCTTCTAGTTTGAATATTGGATGGACTGAACTCGCAAAAGCAAACGAATTACTGTGTCTTGAAAGAAAAAATATTGGTCGTGAGCATTTTAAAAAAAAGGATTTGCAGATTTGCAAAACTGGCATTAAAGATGCGGATATACTCATTGAGCAGGTAAACAGTATTAATCCCACACGAGCAAAAATAATATGTACTTATATACTTGAAATGATAGATGCATTAAATGAGATGGTAAGAGTCCTTAAAACTGGAGGATTTTTGATATTGATAGTTGGGAATAATAAGGTTTGTGAATTAGAATTCAATACACAAGAATATTTTACCAATTATCTGACTTCTATTGGGCTAAAATTAAAATTTAAACTAATTGACGATATACGATCGTACGGCTTAATGACCAAAAGAAATAAGACAGCCGACATTATTTCACGTGAATGGATATTGGCATTCCAAAAAACCTCTACTATATGAAAAATTTTGACACTCTCAGTATATATGACAAACTGACGAATAAAATATATGCATATTATCAAACGATTTGGAAAGATAAATGGAAAGAAGGCATTGATAAAGAGTGGTTAGGTAATTTCAGCGATTTGGACGAAGATGTTTTGCAAAAAGAACACCTAAATATGCTCTACCTCCTATCGAAATTCATGTATTTTGGCAATCATGAGCTCAGACAATTATTACTGTCTTTATATAGGGATTTATATAAATACCCTATTGTTTCTGCAATACGAAAAGCTAACTCGAACACTACTGATAATACATTTATCCAAACTAAATTTAAAGAGGAGCACTTAACGACAAGATTTTTGGGAGTTGGAAATCCTTCTGAAAGTGGTGTTCACATGCTTTATTACTTCCGCCAAGAAGCAGATTTGTCAAAAGAGTTTTTTATAAATACAAGTGAAATATTTAGCGTGACAAAAGTTACCGAAAAACTTTCCGATGGCACAGAAAGCACTTTCTTAAAAACAGAAATTAGAAACAAAGAGATAAGACGATATATATTTATTGACGACTTCTGTGGTAGTGGCTCACAGGCAAAAGGATATCTTAGACAATTGGTTGAGAACGTAAAATTTGAAGATTCAACAATAGAGGTGAGTTATTTAATGTTGTTTGGCACGGAGCATGGAATTAGTGAGGTTCGTACACTGGGGATATTCGATAGAGTCGAAGCTGTATTTACTATTGATGAGACGTTTAAAACTTTTTCTGCGAATTCGCGTTATTTTAAAAATACTCCTGATGCTTTAATTGATAAAGCATTTTCTCAAATTACTGCAACAAAATACGGTTTGCGATTGTTTAACCCACCCCTAGGCCATGGAGACTGCCAATTGCTAATTGGATTCCATCATAATACACCCGATAACTCCTTACCTATATTTTGGTCTGAAAGAAACAGTTGGAAGCCCATTTTTAAACGATACAACAAAAAATATTGACTATGATAAATGAATTAGAAAACCCATTTAGCGTAACAAAAGCGACTGAATTTACGGATGATGAAATTTATGAATATTGGGTTAATTTCAACACTAAGGAAGAAATATCAATTGAATCAATACTTAATCCGAACGAATTCTTGCCAAAATACGTGATAGGGGGGAAAGGCTGTGGTAAGACTCATATTCTTCGATATTTTTCCTATCCCTTGCAAAAAATACGCTATAGAGAAAACGTGGGCAAACTTCTTAGAGAAGATAAATACGTAGGATTATATTCGGTTTTTCATGGATTAAATTCAAGTAGGTTTGATGGAAAAGGTATAGATAAAGCTGAGTGGGAATCAATATTTGAATATTATTTTGAGCTTTATATATCGGATGTTCTACTTCAGACCATCAAAGAAATATTTAGTTTACTAAACGTTACTATAGCTGTTGAAAACCATTTAGTCCAGGGCATTCTTTCGATATTCCGAAACACTGCCGAAATAAAAAATGTTTCGTCTATCAATGACGTAACTGAACTATTGAAAGAACTTAGGAAAAAAATTGATGAACAAATTTTAAATGCGGCTTTCACTAGAAAGTTAACATATGATGATGTAAAGGTACTTTTTTCCCCGGGTGACTTAATATTCGGAATCCCAGCCTCAATATCAGCATGCGTTGAAGAGTTAAACAATGTAAAGTTCATATATATATTAGATGAATATGAAAAATTGTTTGACTGGCAAAAGGTGTTTATTAATACTCTTGTTTGGGATAAGAAAACACCAGTTACGTTCTGGATTGGAGCAAGAAGATACGGGTATACAACTCGTGCAACAAAGTCTGGCGAAAACATGAAACAAGGCTCTGAGTTTCAAGAGGTAAATCTTGACGAACTGATTAGAAGCAATGAAGATATCTATAAACGTTTTGCGGAAAAATTGTTTCAGAATAGACTTATTAAATACTATGAGTCGAAAGGACTTAGGGTTGAACCTGAAGAAATAAGTAAAAAATTCAAAGACCGATTCGAGAAAAGTGATGAGGCGAAGATCATTGGAGAAATAGCACAGAAAAATAGAAAAAAGGAATATAAGCATTTGAAAGAATTAAGAACAAAACTTTCCAAAGCAATTAAAAATAGACTAGCTCTCGACCTCACTGACGAAACTACTATAGACGAAATAATAAATGCTGTAATTCTAAATACCAATGATAATCCCCTCGATCAAAAATACAAGATATTTTATCTATATAAAGCATGGTATAAAGCAGATAAAAAAGATGCGTTTAGAGGTATTGTGGACTTAATGAATATCGAGTACAGCAATTACATTGAGAACAATAAAGGTAGCTTTAAAGAAATAAAGGAGAAAAGAAAGAAAGATTTTATCGCACAGCTATGTAAAGAAAATAACATAAAAAATGCAGAGTATTTAGGGATAGACAAATTTATTGAACTATCGCAAGGCAACGCTCGGACATTCATTTTGACATTAAAAAAAACAATTGAATTTGCGAAAATTAGGGGAGAAAAGCCTCTTGAAGAAGGTGGCAGTATCACGCTTGATTCACAATACTTAGCGGTATATGATACAGGACGTTGGTTTTATGAAGATGCAGAGGTGGTTGGTGAAAGCGGCAAGCAGATGTATGACTCATTGAAAAACCTTACCGACTATTTTATGATAAATAGATTTTGTGATAAACCAACTGAAACAACTATTTCGTGTTTTTACATTAAAGCTGAAGATTTATCATTAAATGCTCTTGAAGTTATTGAAATCATGAAAATGCATTCTGTTTTAATTGAAGACGATGATGGGCGTTTAGAAAAAAACACTGGGCGAAAGGAAAGACTTTTTCAAATAAATAAAATATTAGCACCATTATGGAATTTACCAATTGTAGAAAGAGGAACACTATATCTTAATAAGGAAATTGCTGAGGCTATATTCGACAGAGAATCCCAATCTAATTTCGAAAAGATTTTTGAAAAAAGGAAGTGCGAACTTAATGCT
This sequence comes from Sphingobacteriales bacterium, assembly GCA_027484425.1. Taxonomy (GTDB): domain Bacteria; phylum Bacteroidota; class Bacteroidia; order Chitinophagales; family Chitinophagaceae; genus Nemorincola. The sequence continues at coordinate 25,616 of JAIXSZ010000012.1, read as the reverse complement.
CCAGATTTTATAAAAAACAAAAATTTAGACACACCAACACTTTTTAATTCTTAATATGGATTATACAATATTTTATAAAAACAGCTACTATGATGGTGAGGTTGATTGTGGTCAAGGATATGATTACTTTTTTTCAGGTTATGATGACTGTGTAAGAACAAAAACAATTTTTGATAAGATTACTTCAACTGAAAAAATATGGATTGACTTTCCGCATTACAAATTAATTGACCTTGTAGGTGATAATATCTACAAATGCAATTCTTATAAAGAAGATGAAGCTTTTATTGAATTATTTAATAAAATAAGTATCAATAAGGATACAAAAATCTGTATTGATATTACTGGATTTATCAGACCCCATTTAATATTCTTTGCGGTTTATTTGTATCGCTTGGGAATAAAAAAGATTGATTTTCTTTATTCAGAACCTCAACATTATAAAAATGCAGAGGAGACTACTTTTTCTGGCTTTATTGACGACGTTAAATTAATTGAAGGATGTTCTTCATCTATTAATTTACCTAACACGGAAAATGATCTTTTAATTATTACAGCTGGATACGATGATAAGTTAATCGCTAAAGTATCACAGTCCAAATCTAAAATAAAAAATAAATATTACATAATAGGATTCCCATCTTTACAGCCAGATATGTATCAAGAGGGAATTTTAAAAATGTATAATGCACAAGATTCTATTGGATACATTAATTCAAGATTTTCTCCTGCATTTGATCCTTTTGTTACAGCACAAACCATTCATGAAATTGTAGAGTCGATACATAATCACTCCAATATTTATTTGAGTCCCTTATCTACAAAACCACAAGCTCTTGGGGTCGCATTGTATTATCTTTTCAATTTTAAATCAAAACCAGTTAATATAGTATTCCCTTACAGCAACACGTACAACGTAAAGACAGCTATGGGGATTAAAAAGACATGGAAATATACTTTTGAATTGCCCGAATGATACCGTTAATAGGAAAAATAATTAAAGTCTATTCACTTTAGGTCATTGCCTTTCCGACATACATATGAAGTATAATGTAAATACCTATATCCTCTGTGTCGATATTATATCTCCTGCCACTAAGATCTGTGCTGCTGTTATAGCCTATCCATACATCAGCTCCTCTTTGAGAAATAGCCCTGTGTGGCTCTCCTTGATGGCTGCTATATGCTCGGGGGTGCCGGCACCTACCAGCTTGCCGCCACCACCGCCGCCCTCTGGGCCCATGTCTATGACATAGTCTGCCACCTTTACCACATCGAGGTTGTGCTCTATGACGAGCACGGTATTGCCACGGTCTACGAGCCTGTTGAGGACTGCGAGCAGGTGTTTTATGTCCTCGAAGTGTAGCCCGGTGGTGGGCTCGTCGAGTATGTATATGGTTTGGCCGGTATCACGTTTGGATAGTTCGGTGGCGAGCTTGACCCGCTGGGCTTCGCCGCCGCTGAGGGTGACGGCGCTCTGCCCTAGTGTGACATAACCCAGGCCCACATCTTGGAGGGTCTTGACCCGACGGTGCAAAAACGATACGTTGACAAAGAACTCTACTGCTTCGTCTACGGTCATATTGAGCACATCGTAAATAGACTTGCCTTTGTAGCGTATCTCCAGTGTTTCGCGGTTGTAGCGGCGGCCATTGCACTTTTCGCACAGCACATATACATCGGGCATAAAGTTCATTTCTATGGTGCGCATACCACCGCCTTGGCATTCCTCGCACCTGCCACTTTTGACATTGAACGAAAATCTGCCTGCATTGTATCCCCTTATCTTGGCCTCTGGTACCTGCGAAAACAGTTGGCGTATCTCGTTGAAGAACCCACAATAGGTGGCAGGGTTGCTGCGTGGGGTGCGCCCTATGGGGCTTTGGTCTATCTCTATGACTTTGTCTATATGCTCTAGTCCTTCTACCTTTTTGTAGGGCATAGGCACTTGCTTGAAGGTGGGGTAGCAGTGCTTGGCGAGTATGGGGTAGAGGGTCTCGTTGATGAGTGTACTTTTGCCACTGCCCGATACGCCACTGACGCATATAAAACTGCCCAGCGGAAGCTCTATTGATACATTCTTGAGGTTGTTGCCGGTGGCTCCCTTTAGTATCAGGCTTTTGCCATTGCCCTTTCTGCGCTCGGTGGGTACCGCTATGCTGATGCTATGGTTGAGATAATTGGCAGTAGTGGTGTTTTGTGCTAGTACCTGTGCAGGGGTGCCTTCGCTGACTATTCTGCCTCCGTGCAGTCCTGCTGCGGGGCCTATATCTATGAGGTGGTCTGATGCCAGCATGATGTCTTTGTCGTGCTCTACTACCAGCACAGAGTTGCCACTATCGCGCAGGCTTTTGAGGGCGTTTATCAGCTTTTGGTTGTCGCGCTGGTGAAGGCCTATGCTGGGCTCATCGAGTATGTAGGTGATGCCCGTGAGTTGTGAGCCTATCTGTGTAGCCAGCCTTATCCTTTGGCTTTCGCCACCGCTTAGTGTACGGGTGGGACGGTCCATGGTGAGGTAGTGCAGGCCCACATCGAGCAGGAAGTGTAGCCTGTCGCGAATCTCCTTGAGTATATCCTTGGCTATGGCATTTTGTTTGTCGCTAAGTCTGTTTTCTATCTCTCCGAACCATGCTTGCAGCTCCATCAGCGACATGTCTGATAGTTCGGCTATGCTTCTGTTATCTACCTTAAAATACAGGCTTTCCTTCCGCAGTCTGGCGCCATTGCATTCGGGGCAGGCATTGAGTATCATAAAGCTCTCTGCCCATGTGCGCACTGCCTCTGATGAGGTTTCGGCAAACCATCGCAGCACCATGTTTACTACGCCTTCGTAGTTGTGCTGTGTCACCTGTCCTGCATAGCTGCCCGGCTCATCGTCGGTGTAGGTGGTTATGCCTTCTTCATTGCCATAGAGTAGGAGGTTCAGTTTGTTTTCGGGAATGTCTTTTATGGGCTTGTCTAGGGGTATTTTGTTCTTCTTAGCAAGGGCAGTAGCCATTTGGTAAGACCACGAATCGCGCTCCACACCCAGCGGGGCGATAGCACCATCATTGATACTCTTGGTGGTGTCGGGTAGTACTTGCTGCATATTCACGGCATATACCTTGCCCAGTCCCTTGCACTTAGGGCATGCGCCGTAGGGCGAGTTGAAGGAGAAGGTGTTGGGCGATGGTTCTTCGTATGCAATACCGGTGTCTATACACATGAGTTGGCGGCTGTACTGGTGCAGTACATTGGTATCAGCATCTACCACAAACATGAGGTCTTTGCCCATTTGCAGGCTCTTCTGTATGCTCTGGCTGAGCCGCACATGTCCGTCAGGCTGCACTGCAAGCCTATCTACAACTAGTTCTATATCGTGTATCTTGTAACGGTCTAGTTGCATTTTTTCTTTCAGGTCCGTTATCTCGCCATCTACTCGCACTTTCACATAGCCTTGTTTGCGCAGTTGCTCAAACAGCTCGCGATAGTGTCCTTTTCTGCCCCTGATGATGGGACCCAATAGAATGATCTTTTTACCTGCAAAGTTTTGTTTGATGTGGTCTACTATTTCTTCCTCGCTGAACTTCACCATTTTTTTGCCCGTATTGTACGAGTAGGCATCTGCCACACGTGCATAGAGCAGGCGCATAAAGTCATATACCTCGGTTACTGTACCTACAGTAGACCTAGGGTTGCGGTTGGTGGTTTTTTGCTCTATGGATATTACTGGCGATAGCCCAGATATTTTATCCACATCGGGGCGGTCTAGATCGCCCATAAACTGCCGTGCATAGCCTGCAAAGCTCTCCATGTACCTTCGTTGTCCCTCGGCAAATATGGTGTCAAATGCCAGCGACGACTTGCCACTGCCACTGATGCCGGTGATGACCACCAGCTTGTTTTTGGGTATGCTTACATCTATATTTTTGAGGTTGTGTACGCGTGCTCCCTGCACCACTATATATCCCTGCTCTGGTATTGGCTTGCTCATCTTACCTGCAAATTACGAGAATTTGGTTTCTCTATTCCATTATTCGTTATGCTAAAATCCTTATCCTCTTATCTAAAAAAACAACGAGAAGCCTCTTCATGTGAAAAGGCTTCTCGTTGTGTATCGTTTTCGGTGCTACTTACTTTTTGCGGTAGTATACCTGATCTTCGTTAAACTCGTTGATGGCTTGAAGCGGAGCATTAGCCATACGCTCATAAATCCTAGATATTTCTATCTGCTCTTTATTTTCGTGAACTTCTTCCAGGTTGTCGCCATGCACAGTAAATTCATCCAGCTTGCGGTGAAGTTCTTCCTTCATTGTAACAGACACTTGATTAGCCCTGCGCGATATTACGGCAATAGACTCGTACAGGTTTCCTGTTTTTTCTTTCAGCGCCACTACGTCGCGTGTTTCAATAAGCGGATTGAGGGATGTGATTGATTTTCTACTTGTGCTCATTGCGTATTTTTTTTAAGTTGTTATCTGTTTCTGATTGTAATTTGTCGGCATCAGCTAAATAGGCTGATGAAGGATAGGTATCTTTCAATTCTCTGTAAGCACTGAGTGCGCTGACATAGCGTTCTTCTTGTTTTTCGGGTACACTAGCCTTAGCAAATTTATAATTGGCTTTCATTATCATATACAGATATTGGTCGCCATATTTTGTGTCAGGGTAGTTGCGCATTATGCTTTTGTAGGTAACAGTAGCTGCTTTAAACTGGTTTATATTGTAGTATAGTTTTGCAGCATCGGCCTGTTTGTGCTCCAGTTTTTCTTTAGAGTCGTCTATGTATTTATTGGCATCTACTACTCTTGCTGATTTTGGGTACTTGTACACAAAAGACTTTAATGCCTCCAATGATTTCATGGTATTGGTCTGGTCGAGGGCAAACTTGGGTGAATATTTATACAGACTTACTGCACTCATAAATTCACACTCTTCTGCATCCTTGCTAGTAGGGAAATAGTCGGTAAAGTTTTTGAAGTAGTAGGAAGCTTCAACGTAATCTTTGAGATAATAGAAGGTATATGCGTATTTGTAGAAAAGTGCCTCGTAGTTTCTGGTACTCTTCATGATAGGCATCAACTCTTTATACAGCATATTGGCATGCTGATAATCTTTTTTATCGTAGTACTCATTTGCCTTGGTGAGTTTGTAGTTCACATCACTGCTCTTGCGAATTTTTTCAAATCCGCCACACGATTGCAAAGCCACTACAGCCATCAACAAATACAATAAATTAAGAAGACGTATGCGCATACAGGGCTGCAAATATATAAAATGTCTTTTGTATCGCCTAATTGATGTCTTTCAACTAAAGCTGGTTACTCACAAATCTATCTTAAAACAAGAAAAGATGATTTTGTTTTAACTTATTGAATGATGGATATTGGCTCCATTCATAGTGCAGCTTCATGTACAGATTTTCTGAAAAATCTGATATCTACAACTTCTTTGGCTTTAATGTCAAAAGCTACGTCCTTGGTAAAAAAAGTGGGCAATAGTTCAAAACTATTGCCCACTCCATATACTGAAGAATTCTCAACTTTATTGTTGGTACACCAGTCTCACCGTTTTACTGCTACCGTCTGCACCATTAAAGCGCAACATATACACACCACTGGCGATTCCCGAAGGTAACGAGATACTTGTAGTGCCTGCTTTTGCTTCGTACCTTTCTAGAAGTTTGCCATCTATTGTATAGATTTCTACCTTGCCCAGTATGCTGGTGGTAAGATTGATAGCACCGGTAGTTGGGTTTGGAGACACGCTGAATACATTGTTGCCATCTGTATCTTCTGTAGCGCCCGGACGAGCACCGCATATTGTCACAGTTACTTGTGTTACACTAATACATCCTGCGGCTTTGGTATACGTGATGTTAGCTGTACCTGTGTTGATGCCTGTAACCAAACCACTGCTAAAGTTTACAGTGGCTTTGGTAGTGTTGTTGCTGCTCCATGTACCTGCACCTGCTGCGTTGCTCAGTGTAGTGGTAGCACTAGTTGGCAAACACAAACTAGCCGATCCTGTGTTGGCACCTGGCATTGCATTTACTGTTACCTCTGCTGTATTAGCGCATCCTAATGCATTGGTATAGCTGATGGTAGCCACACCTGCTGATACACCTGTTACAACACCACCTGCTACCGCGGTAGCTATTGCTGGGCTAGCGCTGCTCCATGTGCTTCCAGCAGTGCTACTAGTAAGTGTTGTTATGCTTCCCTCACATATATTCCTGTTACCACTTATTGGCGATGGTAATGGGTTGATGGTAACGGTGGCTATACCTCCACAACCTGTGGGTAGAGTGTAGCTTATGTTTACAGCTGATATCGTAGAGTAGTTGAAAATAACTGCTGTAACCAAACCTGTTGATGGATCTACTGTTGCGTTTGCAGGAACGTTGCTAGTCCATGTACCACCTGCTGGAGAGCTGGTAAGTGTTGCTGTTTGACCAGGACATAGCGCTGATGGTGCAACTATCGTTGAAGGAATAGGATTAACCGTTACAGGTTGTGTTACAAAACACAGCGTATTTGCAGTAGAGCGATAGGTAATCACTGCATTTCCCAAACTTACACCAGTAACTATTCCGCTGGCAGCTACCGAAGCTATTGAGGCATTGCTGCTGCTCCATGTACCACCACTGCTGACCAATGTGCTGGTTTGACCAAAACATATACTTGGATTACCAGTGATAGCAGGTGGTGTGCCTACTGTTACTGTAGTAGTTCTTACACAACCAGCACTCAAAGTATAGCTAATGGTTACTGTACCACCACTGACTGCCGTCAATAACCCACTTGATGCATCGATGGTAGCGCGAGCTGTATTGCTGCTGCTCCATGTACCTCCAGGTGTACTATTGAGTGCTGTGAATGAACTACCCACACATGGGCTAGATATACCTGTTGTAGCCCCTACTGCTGCATTGACTGTAAGTTGAGTAACAGTGCGACATGTTGCGGCATTAGTGTAGGATATATTTACTGTACCCAGCGTAGCGCCTCCAGTTACAATACCTGTAGTAGATCCAACTGTAGCTCTTGCAGTGGTACCACTGGTCCATGTGCAACCAGGTATTATACTACCCAAGTTTAGCTGCGAACCTGTACATACAAATCCACTACCTGTATACACTGCCGGAGCTGCATTAACAGTTACAGTTGCTGTTACATTACCGCCAGCGCTAAAGGTATAGGTTACTGTTGTAGTACCTGCGCCTATTCCCGCTACGATACCGGTAGTGCCTACCATAGCTATTGCAGCGTCAGCTGTACTCCATGTGCCGCCTGCAGTGGCATTGGCAAGGGAGGTGTTAGCTCCCTGACATACCACTCGTGTACCTGTAATAGGAGTGATAGCGGCTGTAACAGTTACCGCAACTGTTGTTACCACATTGCCGCAGCTGTTGGTTCTGGTAAAGCTTACTGTAGCAATACCTACATTCATACCTGTAGCCACACCTGTTCCTGAATTGACAGATGCTATAGTGCCACTAGCCGACAACCAAGATCCGCCAGAAGGGGTAGCTGTAAGCGTAGTTGTAGTGCCTACCGATACTGTAGTAGTACCTGAAATAACCGCTGCTATTGGTAATGGATTAACTGTTAATGTTCTGCTCACTGTGGCAGTACCGCAGGCATTAGTTACAGTGTAGCTGATAGTGGTAGTGCCTGCTGCAACCCCTGTAGCAGCTCCTGAGCTTGCATTGATAGTGGCAGCAGCAGTGTTAGTGCTGGTCCAATTACCACCATTGGTAGTGTTGGCAAGTGTTGTAGTAGCTGCTTCACACACTGAAGTTGCGCCAGAGATAGCACCCAGTACTGGTGCATTGATAACGGAAATTGGGAAGGTAGCAGTAGCTGTTCCGCATGACGTTGTCATTCTATAACTTATTGTAAATGCGCCTGCCGTAACGCCAGAAACCAAACCAGTAGTTGCATTAACGGATGCACCAGCTGGATAGCTGCTGCTCCATGTACCACCGGCTACTGTGCTGCTCAGGGTAGTCGTACTACCACTGCAAACGGTTGATGATCCCGATATAGTACCAGCAACAGGAGTAGCAATTACGGTAACCACTCTGGTAGCCGCAACACTGCCACAGCCATTCGTTACAGTATAGCTGATAGTGGTAGTGCCTTCAGTTAATCCATTAACTATACCAGTGGTACCTACTGTTGCTATAGCTGATGCAGAAGACGACCATTCACCACCTGTTCCCGTTTTATTTACAGTGGCTGTGCTACCTACGCACACAGTAGTGGCACCACTAAGAGTACCTGCTACTGGAAGTGCATTGACAGTAACAATAGCTGTAACAGCAGTACCTGATATAACATAACTAATTACAGACGTACCGGCATTGATCCCAGTTACTTCACCTGTAGTATTGACTGACGCTACTAAAGTATTGCTACTGCTCCAGGTACCACCGCTGGTGGCATTGCTGAGGGTAGTAGTGCTGCCCACACAAACAGTAAGAGTACCTGTAATGCCCGTTTCAAGCAAAGTATTGACTGTTACTATTTTTGTAGCAGAGGCACTGCCACAACTGTTTGTTACTGTATAAGATATAGTTGTTGTACCTGGGCTAACACCAGACACAATACCAGTGCTACCTACTGTAGCAATAGCTGGGTGTGAAGAAGACCATGAGCCGCCAGTAACAGTGTTAGACAATGTAATAGATGCACTAGAATTAACTGAAGATGCACCAGTTATTGTACCAGCATTAGGTAGTGGATTAATCGTTATTGTTTGGGTGGCTGATGCGGTACCACACTCGTTACTTATAGTGTAAGAAATAGTAGTTGTACCGGCTGCAATACCAGTTACTATACCACTAGTAGAAATAGTGCCTGCAGCAACGTTAGAGCTGCTCCATGCACCACCACTGGTGCCGCTAGTAGAAAGGTTTGTTGTAGCGCCCACGCATACAGTAGCAGTGCCGCTGATGGTGCCGGTAGTGGCTATTGGATTAACAGATACTACCATAGTAGCAGCGACAGAGCCGCAAATAGTGGTAACTGTATACGAAATAGTAGTAGTACCCACTGCTATTCCTGCAACTACCCCAGTCGAGGCATTTACTGTACCTACAGCAGTATTGGTGCTGCTCCACACACCTCCGCTGGTGCCGCTGGCAGCGAGGTTTGTTGTAGCGCCCACGCATACAGTAGCAGTACCAGTTATTGTACCTGCAACAGGTAATGGGTTTACAGTGGCAACTATGGTAGCAGCGGTAGTGCCACAGCCATTTGTTACTGTATAAGAAATGGTGGTTGTACCTACCGAACCACCTATAAATGCACCAGTTAGTGCTGCCACAGTACCCACTGCAGTATTAGTACTACTCCAAGATCCTGTCATGGAACTAGTGGTGCTGAATGTAGTTTCGCCTCCTGGGCATACACTGGCTGTACCACTAATTGTACCAGCATTAGGCAAAGGATTTACAGTCACAATAGCAGTTGCACTGCTACCGCTCACAGTGTAAGATATAGTTGTAGTACCTGCCACCAAGCCTGAAACTATACCCGTACTGCCCACAGTAGCTACGGTAGTGTTGGTGCTACTCCAGGTACCACCAGATAAAGTATTGCTTAGGGGAGTGCTTGCACCGGCACAAACACTTTGTGTACCTGTAATAGGTGGTACGTTAGCCACTAACGGCTGTATAAACCCTTGGGTGAGCATATAACCACCACTTGATAAAGTAGTACTAAATGTCTCACCCACGTTGTGGTGCAATTGAGGACCACCTGAAGGAGCTAGCAGACCTCCTGCGGTATTTATTACCTTGCGCTCTATGGTTTGTGCGTTGATCGACTTCGCACAAAACATACAAAGGAATAACGCAGCATATTTAATAAAATTGTTCATATTGAAGGTGTCAATTAATTGAAATAGTTGAGATTGGTAAAAGTAGTTAAAAAAAATAAAATATTCATACTGCAAAATCTTAAATTCAGGTCCTTTAATGATTATTAAATAATTAAAAGGAGCGAACTGCGCGGACATATGCCGCATAGTTCTTATTATATGGGTTACTACTAGCATCATTAAAAAAGATATACCAGGCACCTGTACTAGTTCCTTCTGTACTGCTCCAATAAGTGCCAGTAGTGAAACCACCGATAGCCACTCTGTTAGTATATAACTTTTGCAACTCAGCTATACTGGGTAGATACCAGTCGCTGTAGCCATTTAATATCAGATCGGCACACAAACGTGCTGCTGTACCGGCTCCGCATGCTGCCGATACTATGGTCGTATTGGTAGCGCCACTGCCTAAAGCAGATAGTGTGCTGCCTATTAGTGTACCATTACATCCCCAAATAGTAGCAGTACTTTGGTCACTTGTTGCTGCAATCAATCCATGTGTTTCACCGGCTATATATCCTGGATCGCCAGGTAGTAATATGTAAGCTACTTTTCCTCCACCATAACTCGCACCTAATGTAGGTGGAGTATTGGCAGCACTGATACCAGGAACAATAACATAGTTTCCGCCACCGCTGTACAATGTATCGCCTGAAGTGCTTACCATCAACTTTAACGAACCAGAAACTAATGCATACGGCACACTCATCAATTGATGAGTGCCCATGTCTATGTAGCTACTACCTCCTGTTGGGTCTAGTTCTACCTGCATGAACTTGGCATTTACTCCCCATTTTATTGCAGAAAAGGTACCGGTGATAACAGCACCTTGCCCCACATTTACATTGAACATACCCTGTGCGGTGGTGGTTACGTTCTGTGTTTCTCGATACTTGATAGCACCGCTGGCTACGCTATCTCTTATGGTAAACCTTACGGAGATGGCTGTACTTGCTAGTATAGCTCCGCTGCTGTTGCGAGCTGCGGCTTGATAGGGTATGCCTTGGGGTGCTTGTGCAAAGCAATTACCCACCAAAGCTAGGAACATCAATAACGAAAGAATGTGCTTCATTTTAAACTATTTGTTAGCAAGCCAGTAAATGACATTGTTGAGATAAACAATTTAATAAAGTTGTAAAATTAGAGTTTAATAGTTTCTTTTCAAGTGTTTCACTAAATTTTATATGGTATGTTTGTTAATAGAATGTATATGGGTCATGCAGTTGTAGGATAGACAATCCGAAAATACTGTTAGTTTAGGATTAGGATGAAACCGCATCATAATTGTCCGGTATTTAATAAACATACAGACGATTTGTTTTGTGGTATTTGTTGACCGTGTTTGTTCCAACAAATAATCAATTTGATTTAGTTAATTGATTACAAAAAACGAAAAAACCCGCACTGAAAAGTGCAGGTTTAATTTGATATAATTAAGTACTAATTAATACCGCGCTCAAGCCAATTTATTTGCCAAAACTTTCGGCAAAGTACTTGTGAAAGTAGGGTATTGTTTCGATGCCTTTGAAGTAGTTGGCCACATCATATTTTTCGTTGGGCGAATGTATGTTGTCGTTATCAAGTCCAAAACCCAATAACACTGTTTTGAGCCCCAACGTGCGCTCAAAAAGGGCTATGATAGGTATGCTACCACCACCGCGCGTAGGAATGGGCTCTTTGCCAAAGGTAGTATGTATGGCACGCGCCGCTGCCTGATAAGCAGTTGAGTCGGTAGGCGTAACGACTGGTTCGCCACCGTGGTGTGCGGTTACTTTTACCTGTACATAATCAGGTGCTATCGACTCAAAGTGTGCCTTGAAAAGGTCTGATATCTCCTGCGATACCTGGTTAGGTACCAAACGCATAGATATTTTGGCATAAGCCTTAGATGGCAATACCGTTTTAGCGCCTTCGCCAGTATAACCACCCAATATACCATTTACCTCTAGCGTAGGGCGTATACCAGTGCGCTCTAGGGTAGTATATCCTTTCTCGCCCCACTCAGCTTTTACACCTAGTTCGGTGTTATACTCGGCTAGGTCGAAGGGTGCATTATTGATAGCTGTGCGCTCAGCATCGGTTAGCTCTTGTACTTTATCATAAAAGCCGGGTATGGCTATATGGTTGTTTTCGTCGTGCAGAGAAGCTATCATTTTGCAAAGTATGGTAGCTGGGTTGGCAACAGCACCGCCATACACACCACTGTGCAGGTCGCGGTTAGGGCCAGTTACTTCCACTTCCATATATGCCAATCCACGCAGTCCACTTTCAATAGACGGATGCTCCATACTTATCATAGAGGTATCAGACACCAGTACCACATCTGCCTTCAGGCGTTCTTTGTTGTCTTCCAAGAACCTGCCGAGGTTTGATGAGCCAACTTCTTCTTCACCTTCTATCATCACTTTGATGTTGCAGGGTTGGCTATTGGTTTTTGTCATTACCTCTAGCGCCTTGATGTGCATGAACATTTGTCCTTTGTCGTCGCAGGCACCACGAGCATATATTTTGCCATCTTTTATCACTGGATCAAACGGGCCACTATGCCACAATTCTAGTGGGTCGGCTGGTTGCACGTCGTAGTGACCATACACCAGCACAGTAGGCAACGATGGGTCTATAATTTTTTCCCCATATACTATCGGGTGGCCAGCAGTAGGGCACACCTCTGCTGAGTCGCAACCAGCATTGAGCATGTGTTGTTTTACTGCTTCTGCACAGCGGGCTACATCACCTTTGTACTTGCTGTCTGCACTTACTGAGGGTATGCGCAGCAGGTCTAATAATTCTGACAAAAAACGGTCTTGGTTTTCTGATTGGTACTCTTTCCAGTTTTGCATGTATATTTATGTTAATGTTTTGAACCAATATTTATAGATACTTAATTAATACTTATCAACTCTACATCAAAAATCAAGGTGCTGTTAGGGCCAATGCTTGGTCCTACTTGTCTGTCGCCATAACCGAGATGTGGAGGTATGAAAAAACGCCACTTGCTGCCAGTGCCCATTAGCTGCAGTCCTTCAGTCCAGCCTTTTATTACCATATTCAGTGGGAAAGATGCTGGTTTACCGCGATTCACAGAACTATCAAACACAGTACCATCTATCAATGTGCCATGGTAGTGGCAGGTTACTGTATTAAAGTCTTTTGGTTTGGCACCATCGGCAGCGGTCAATACTTCGTATTGTAAACCACTGGGCAACTCCGTAACACCAGCACGTGTTTTATTGGTGGCCAAAAAATCTTGACCAGCTTTAAGGTTATTGGCTGCTTTTTCAGCCTTCATATTAAATAGTTTATCTGCAAGACTCATTTGCTTATTTTTTACTCAAAAGTAAGCAAAAAGCATGGGTTGGGCATGTAGCAGTAAATAGACGGTATATAGATGTATACTACTGTGCTATAGACTGCAGTGTAGCTTCTTTGTCGTTAGTGAAAATGTGGTAATGAAAACTATCAAGCTTGCGCAGCAGGTATACCAAATGTTCTTTTTCAGGTAGAGTGAGTTCTCCTCCTATCAGGTCAGATACCTTTCCCATTTTTCCAAAGACGCTGAATAATACTGCCCTTCCTTTATCGTTAATGCGCACTAGTTTTCCGCGTTTGTCATTTGGGTCGTCTAGCTGGTCTATCACTTCATAGCGCAGCAGGCGTTTTATAATCTCCATGCCTGTAGGCTTTTCGTGTATATTTTTGGTGATGAGATCTGTTTTGCTGAGGTGTTCAAAAGACAGTAATGTAGCTAGATAACCAAATTCGTCGGCAGTTTGCAACAGGCTGCCTTCCAATGCTTGACGGGTATACATGCGTGCGTACCTATACATATATATCACCATTCGGGCTATGGTAGTTTCTATTTTTTCATCTGCCTGATCGTACTGAAGGTGCTGTGAGCCTATTCGGTCATCGGGCTGATGTGGAGTAGGCGTGTTGCCAGATAGTAACCAACATGCAAAATTGTGTACATCAGGCTGCTTGCCTGGTATTTGTTCATACTGCTCGGCAAGTGCTATAAGCTGTTTTAAAAATGTGTAATCCATAAACTTGCTGTAAAAGTAGGAAAAATAATTTAGTATTAAAACATCCTAATTAATTAGGTTATTTCAAATAATGGTGTTTATTTTGCGGCATAATAGAACTAAAACATACTATTTTATGAAGGTATTATACAGAATGGTGCGTAGGGCGTTGTGTAAATTACTACTTTGTGTGGTAATACTGATGCCAGTGGTGGCTATGGCCCAAGCTACTGGTAAAATAACCGGTACAGTAAAAGACAAAAAAACACAGGAGAGCATAATAGGAGCTGCTGTGATAGTAGAGGGTACATCGCTAGGTAATGTTACCGATACTATTGGCAACTTTACCATTACCAACATACCCACCAAAAGCTACAACATAAAAGTGCAGGCTTTGGGCTACGACGACTATATGTTGTTTAATGTGGTAATATCGTCGGGTAATGCACAGATCATTAATGTGGAGCTAGATAACCAAAGCGGCAAAACACTGGGTGAAGTAGTAGTGCGTCGAAACCCATTCAGCAAAAATGCTGAAACACCACTGTCGCTGCAAACCCTGTCGGCTCAGGAGATAAAAAGCAACCCTGGAGGCAACTTCGATGTATCTCGCGTCATTCAGGCATTTCCCGGGGTAGGCGGTACTGCTGGTAGTGTGGGAGGGTTCAGAAACGACCTCATTATACGTGGTGGTGCCCCCAATGAAAACGTGTATTATCTGGATGGTATAGAAGTACCTGTGATCAACCACTTTGCTACGCAAGGTTCGGCAGGTGGTCCGACAGGTATCATCAATACCAACTTTATAGAAGAAGTAAACCTCTACACCAGCGCATTTTCTGCCAAGTATGATAATCCACTGTCAGGGGTGCTAGACCTCAAACAAAGGCGTGCCAACCCAGATAAAGTGCAACACAACATAAGGCTGAGCGCAACAGAATTGGCCTACAGCACAGACGGACCTATAGTAAAGGACAAACTAACATTTATGGCATCGGCCAGAAGGTCTTATTTGCAACTGCTGTTTCAGGCTTTGCAACTACCTATACAACCTTCCTACTGGGACTTTCAGTACAAAATAGACTACAAAATCAATAAAAAACTATCGTTCTACACACTCGGTATGGGTGCAATCGACAACTTTACGTTCCTCACCCCTGACGACCTTACTGCAGAGAATGTGTACATACTGCAGTCTAACCCGCTGATAAAACAGTGGAGCTATACCAACGGCTACGGACTAAAAGGACTAGCGAAAAATGGCTTTTGGAATCTAACGTTCAGTAGAAACATGCTGAACAACCAGCTGGACAAATACCTAGATAACCAAAACCCCAGCGAAGCCAGCAGAACATTGAAAGTGAAATCGACAGAAGCAGAAAACAAAGTTCGGTTCAATATGAGCAAGTCTTACGACAAATGGAGCTACAGCTATGGTGCTATGACGCAGTATGTAAAATTCAATAACGACCTTTACAGCCTCATACGCACTGAAGTGCGTGATAGCAATGGAGTAGTGGTGCAACCCGCTGTGAGCGTAGCCGGACAAACGGGTATTGACTTCTGGAAGTATGGTGTGTATGGACAGGTAGCTGGTAAGCTACTAGACAACCGACTGAATGTATCTCTAGGTTTGAGAGGCGATGGTAATACTTTTACCAACGATGGTGCCAACCCACTCAATACCTTATCGCCCAGACTGGCAGCATCTTATAACATTAGTGAAAACTTAAAGTTTAATGCATCAGCAGGCAGATATTTCAAAATACCTACTTACACTATACTGGGCTTTAAAGATGCAGCAGGCAATTTTGCCAACAAAGAAGCACGATACACACAGAGCGACCACCTCGTGGGGGGATTTGAATACATGCCAGGCTGGCAAGGTGCCCGATTTACTCTGGAAGGGTTTTACAAGGTATATAACTATTACCCAGTATCTGTAAGAGATAGCATTTCTTTGGCCAACAAAGGTGGCGACTTTAATGTACTGGGCAATGAAGCCATAACTACGACAGGTGAAGGTAAAAGCTATGGTGTAGAGTTTCAGTTTCAGCAGAAACTGACAAAAAATTTCTTTGCTATATTAGCAGTTACTGTCTTTAATAGCGAGTTCACCAATGCCAATGGCAAGTTTGTGCCTGCATCATGGGATAACGGACAGCTCATATCTTTTATAGGTGGGTATAAGTTCAAACGCAACTGGGAGTTAGGTGTGAAGTTCAGGTATCAGGGAGGATCACCCTACACGCCCTACGATTTGGCTACATCACAAGCTAACTATCTGGCGTTGGGTACAGGCGTGCTCGACTATACAAGATTTAATACCCTGCGCCTCGCTGCATTTAACGCTATGGACATACGCATAGACAAAAAATGGAACTTCAAAAAGTGGACATTCGATTTGTATCTTGATGTAAGCAATGCATATGCTAGCATTCAGCCTTCTACACCCAGTTTCACCTTTAAGCGCACAGAGGACAATAAAGCATTTGCCACCACCGATGGTCAACCCCTACGTGCTGATGCGAGCAATGCCATACCCGTGCAGCTAAGCGACAATAGTGGCACAGTGATACCAGCGATTGGATTCATTATGGAGTTTTAATGTTTCTGTACTTACTTTTTACTTTACTATTGTTTATTTATATTAATTTTAATCATATTAAGGGTTCTGAAATGAAAAAATAGCAGTATTTGGAATAGGTCACCTAAAGGAAGATTGGTGTTATTTCAGTAGTTTAGATTAGGGTAATAGGAAGATAAGATATCTAAATGCCATAAGTATTGCTGGCATAATATTTGATGTCTACAATTCGTTTTTTATTACTACATAAGCCATTGTTGATGAAGCCAATCATTACACTATCTTTAGTTTTTTGTTTTTTTCTGACTACTGCTATTGCACAGCGAGAGTATAACGTATGTGATTCTACCTTTTACAATTATGTTGGTGACACCACAATTGTGGCAGGTAAGCGGCATTTATACTTCCAGACAGGAGGTGGGTTGGTGCAGTTTGCAAATTTTACGTCATCTGATACATCTGAGTACATTAGGGATTTTGATATTATTCAGCCTGATTTATGGTATACTCTGATAGGACTTAGGTATATAGGTGCGCCCACTAGATTGTATAAATCAAGGGATAGAGGAGTAAGCTGGGTGCAGGATACTTCTTTCTATGGTGCCACAAGATATCACCCAACATCTGCCAATAGTTATTATAGGTCTATTAATCAGGTGCAGCATTTAGGTAATGAAACTATAGTGTTGTTTGTGGGTTATTACGAGTCAGGGCTAGTGTATTCTACAGATAATGGAGCAACTTGGACTGAATGGTTCAGAAACCTGATAACACATTATCAGGGTTTTCTGGAGTGTAATAATAAGTACTACTTATATGGTTTTCAAGGTGATGCTTTTAGACCATGGATGTTTGGGTTTGATAAAAGTTTGTTGTTCTCGCCTGATACCAGTGGCGCATGGGATATGTTCAGAGATTTGTATCATCCAAAATGTTCTGGATCATCACATCCGAATTGTGTATATCCTGGCCCATATTTGAATCGCTGCGGTCAGTACACCTACATGAAAAACTACATAGACAGTATGTGCACGGCATTGAGCGTACAGGAAATAAAGGTGAGTAATGAGACAAGTGTATATCCTAACCCTAGCAACGGTAGATTTGAGGTAGCGGTAAAAGAGGGAGAGTTGAATGAGATAAGGGTGCACGATATGCTGGGGCGCGCTGTGAAGGCTGAAATAAGCTGGATAGGAGCTGGTAAGCGAATGGTCGTGATGCCCGCTACTGCAAAAGGGATGTATGTGTTGCTGATTAGCAATAAAGATGGAACTTTACTGACAAGAAGAGTACTGGTGGAGTAGTGGGTGGAACAACGACCTAACTGTCTACTATATGCTACGAATGACGAACCCAATGGTGGATGCTAAATATTTTATTTATTCGCATTTTTGTTTTTCGCAAGTCGAAAAAACTCTCAACAGAATTGTTTAATACTTAAGCCCAATAGGCAAAATAGAAGTTCAACTTCTTAGCCTTGATTTCGTTGAGTTCTCCTTTGGAAAAAGTGGGCTTACTAAACTACGATGGAAAATTAATTTATGCCATTTTTTCGTCATTGTATTTTTATAAAAAGGAACTACTATGTATAGTTTGGCATAATATTTGACGTTTACATTTTTTTTATTTGTAGTTACACAAACGGTTGATTATGAGGCGGATTGTTACTCTATCTTTATTTTTTTTCTTTTTGTTGAATACAGGGTATGCTCAGCGAGACTATAATGTGTGCGATTCTACGTTTTACAACTATGTAGTTGATACTACGATTGTGGCAGGTAAGCGGCATTTATATTTCAACACAGGAGGTGGGTTGGTACAGTTTGCAAATTTTATATCGGCAGATACATCTGAGTACATCAGGGATTTTGATATTGTGCAGCCAGATTTATGGTATACATTGGTTGGGCTGCGGTATATAGGTTCTCCTACCAGATTGTATCGATCGAGAGACAGGGGTATGAGCTGGGTAGAGGATACTTCTTTTTATGTTGCTTCTCGCTACCATCCTACCTTAGCCCATGATTATTACAACTCTATTAATCAGGTGCAGCATTTGGGTAATGGTACTATAGTTTTGCTCGTAGGTTATTATGAGTCGGGTGTGGTGTATTCTACTGATAACGGAGCAACTTGGACTGAATGGTTTAGAAATCAGATAAGTTATTATCATGGTTTTCTAGAGTGTAATAACAAGTACTACTTATATGGTTTTGAGGGTGATGCTTTTAGATCATGGATGTTTGGGTTTGATAAAAGTTTGTTGTTTTCGCCAGATACGGGAGGTGCATGGGTGTCGTATTCCAATAGGTATCATCCTAATTGTTCTGGTTCTAATCATCCAGATTGCATATATGGATATCCTAACATCAGTCGTTGTGGGCAATATTCCTACATGAAAAACTACATAGATAGTATGTGTACTGCACTGAGCGTACCAGAAATAACTGAGCGCAATGAGCCAAGTGTGTATCCTAACCCTAGCAATGGACGATTTGAGGTGGTGGTGAAAGGCGCGGCGGTGAATGAGATAAGGGTGCACGATATGCTGGGGCGAGCGGTGCAAGCGGAAACAAACACCATAGGACAGGGTAAACGAATAGTGGTGATGCCCAATACCGCAAAAGGGATGTATGTAGTGCTGGTAAGCAATACAGATGGTACAGTATGGACAAGACGTGTAGTGGTGGAGTAGGGGATTGTACTGAGGTAAATAAGCAAAAAGCGCAATAGCTTGAGGCTTTTGCGCTTTTTGAGTAAAAGATATTCAAACAGATTATTATCTACTGTAATTAGGCGCTTCTTTGGTAATAACAATATCGTGCGGATGACTCTCAGCCATACTAGCTGGGGTGATGCGTACAAATTGAGATTCGTTTTGGAGGGTGGCTATGTCTTTAGCACCGCAATAGCCCATACCTGCTCTGAGCCCGCCTACAAACTGCTGCACAACCTCGCTTAATTGACCTTTATAGGGTACACGACCTACAATACCCTCAGGTACCAGTTTTTTGATGTCGGCCTCCATATCCTGAAAGTAACGGTCTTTAGAACCTTCTTGCATAGCCTCTACCGAGCCCATACCACGGTAAGATTTGAACTTGCGACCTTCGTATATGATGGTTTCGCCCGGGCTTTCTTCTGTACCCGCAAATATAGAACCTGCCATTACACAAGATGCACCAGCGGCTATTGCTTTTACCATATCACCAGTATACCTGATACCACCATCTGCAATAACGGGTACGCCTGTTTTTTTGAGCGCAGTAGCTGCTTCCATAATTGCGGTAAGCTGCGGTGCACCTGCGCCTGTAACTACGCGGGTGGTACAAATAGAGCCGGGCCCTACTCCCACCTTTACCGCATCGGCACCGGCGTCGGCCAGCGCTTTTGCGCCAGCGGCAGTAGCCACATTTCCTGCTATTATGGGAAGTGTTTTGAATGCTTTTTTTACGGCTTTTACTGCCTCTATTACTCCCTTTGAATGACCATGTGCACTATCGAGAGTGATAACATCTACCCCTGCATTTTTGAGTGCTTCTACACGTTCTAGTATATCGGCAGTGATACCTATGGCAGCTCCTGCTATTAATCTACCCATACTATCCTTACAAGACATAGGGTGACTTTTTAGCTGTAAAGTATCGCGAAAGGTAATTAAACCTATTAGTTTCCCTTTTTTGTCTACTATAGGTAGTTTTTCTATTTTGTATTGTTCTAGTATACGTTCTGCTTTTTGCATATCTGTGCCCAGTGGTGCAGTTACCAGGCGGTCTTTGGTCATGACTTCAGATACTTTTTTACGGTTGTTTTTTTCGAACCGCAAATCGCGGTTGGTGAGTATACCCACCAACTGAAAGTTGTCGTCGACGATAGGAATACCACCAATGCGATTTTCCTTCATTATTTTCAGTGCGTCGCCTACTGTTGCGTCTGGTTTTAGGGTAATAGGGTCAAGTATCAGCCCGTTTTCAGAGCGTTTTACTTTACGCACCTGATCGGCCTGACGCTCAATGCTCATGTTTTTATGAAGGATACCAATGCCTCCTTCTCTTGACAGAGCAATGGCTAATGGAGCCTCGGTAACAGTATCCATAGCAGCCGACACCATGGGTATGTTGATCCGTATGTCTTTGGTGAGTTGTGTAGAAATGCTTACTTCGCGTGGGAGAACTTCTGAGTAAGCGGGCATGAGTAACACATCGTCAAATGTTAGCCCTTCGCCGTAAAACTTCGATTTTATTGCCATGTGCAAAGATATGTGCATTTACTAAAATGACAAAGAGCGATATTTTTATTTTTCTTGTTTTTAACAATTGTCACCGTTGGTGGTGTGCAGGTGCATTAATCGTATATTTGCAATTGCCTGTAACGGTACAAAAAAATAGTTAGGGCTAACCAAAACAATAAAGTAATTATTTATGAAGGGACTCTCTTTGATTAAGGGTATGCTAATGCTGGGTGGGTTGATATTGAGTAGTGCAGCTTGTGCGCAGGTGCCTGTAGAACTACATATCAATCACAAGTTAGGGCCTACTAGTGATTTTGCTTTTAATGAAGTAGCCAATAACAATCTAGGGCAGAGTTTTAAGGTGACCAGATTGCAATATTATATATCTGGCATTAGTATTACACATAGTGGAGGAGCAATAAAGACTGTGCCGGGTCATTATATACTGGCAAATGCTAGCACCCCCTTAGTTGATGCTCTGGGTACGCTGAATGTGAGTGATGTGACAGCAGTATCGTTTTATGTAGGGGTAGACGAGGCTAATAATCATCTCGACCCTTCTACAAGACCAGCAGGACATCCATTAGAGCTGCAAACACCTAATATGCATTGGGGTTGGGCATCTGGTTACAGATTTGCAGCCATAGAAGGTAAATCTGGATCTGGATTGGATCAGACTTTCGAGGTGCATTCTTTGGGTAATCAGCACTACTACAAAACTACAGTACCTGTAACTGGAGTAACCGTTGATGGTAAACTGATAATAGCACTGAATGCTGATTATGTAAACGCACTGAAATCAATAGATATTTCGGCAGGCGTGGTGGCTCATGGTTCTGGGACAGTAGAAGGAAGAATGTTGCGCAATTTCAGAGATTTTGTGTTTTCGGCAGGTAGCCCCATTACATCCGTCAATGTAAAGGAATTGGAAGGGAGCAACAGTTCTGAAAGTATATACCCCAATCCAGCGAAAGGCGGAGTAGTGTACTTAAACACCGGAAAAAAAGAAAGTACTGTTTATGTTACAGACGTACAAGGTAAAACTGTATCAACTGAGCATACAAACTCAGATGGGAAAGCAACGTTGAAGCTAGCTGTAAAGGGACTGTATATGATTAAAGTAGTAGAAGCTGATGGTGTGACAACTATGCATAAGCTGATAGTAGAGTAAGACATCAATGTAAGTTCTGGATATAAAAAAAAGAGTACATTTCCGACGGTGATGTACTCTTTTTTTTAATTGAGGGAAGATGGTAATAAACAGGTGATTAATATCCTCTACCTTCTTGTTTTTCCATATAATTCATAAATGCTCTATTGGCTACTCTATTACCTCCCGGAGTTGGGTAGTTGCCCGTAAAGTACCAGTCACCCTGATTGCGAGGGCAGGCATCATACAGTCCTTCCAGAGACTGGTAGATAACATCAACCTCCGCAGATACTTCTGAGTGTTTGAGCATCTTGGCTATTTTGGCACTTATCTCTTCGGCTGTGAAGCTATCGTATACACCTTTCACATAGTTTTCTTGGTGTAGTGTGCCATTTGCAGCAGCCTCTTTACACTGCTGATAAATGTCCTGCAATTTTTGTTCGTTTCCAGTGTCTGAAAGTAGCCCCACTGCTGCCTGAAAAGCAATAAAATCTCCCATACGACTCATGTCTATGCCGTAACAGTCGGGGTAGCGGATTTGTGGTGCTGATGATACTATAATGATACGTTTGGGACCTAGTCTGTTGAGCATTTTTATGATGCTTTCTTTAAGGGTGGTGCCGCGTACTATCGAGTCATCTATAACTACTAATGTATCAACCCCACGCTCTACGGTGCCATAAGTAATATCATACACGTGCTGTACCATTTCATTTCTTGAGGCGTCTTCAGTGATGAAGGTGCGCATCTTGACGTCTTTTATAGCTATTTTTTCTATTCTCACTCTACGATGAATGAGTGCACGCATTTCTTCCTCAGGCATATCCGGCCTAGCTAGAATCCGCTTTATCTGAATGTCTTTAAGGTAGTCTTCCAGACCTTTAATGAGGCCATAGAATGCGGTTTCAGCAGTATTAGGTATGAAAGAAACAATAGTATGCTTCAAATGATTGTCTAAAGCCTTAAGCACAGTGCCAGCCAAATTGCGACCCAGTGCCATGCGCTCTCTATATATTTCGGGGTCGCTACCTCGGCTGAAGTAAATGCGCTCAAAACTGCACGCAGTAAGTTTGCCAGCGGGTAGGATAGCCACGTTACTTACAGTGCCGTCGGCCTTTACTATAAGTGCATGACCGGGCTGAAGTTGGTGAATGTCAGACTGTGGTACATTGAAGGAGGTCATAATAGCTGCTCTTTCTGACGCTGCTATAACTACTTCTTCGCTTTGGTAAAAGTAACATGGACGAATACCGTTTGGGTCGCGCATCACAAAACTATCTCCATTGCCGATAAGCCCGCAGAAGACATAGCCACCATCAAAATGTACAGTAGCTTGTTTGAGTATCTCCTCTATGTCAAGAGAGGCTGGGTTTGAATCATCTGCCTTGCATAGATGATAATGCACTGTTTCAATCATTGCACCCAGATCACTTTCTCTAAGTGTGTTGTTGGGGTGTTGTCCTAGCTTGGCAAAGAGTTCGTCTGTGTTAATAAGGTTAAAGTTACCCGCCATAGTCAGGTTGCGGGTAGGATTGATATGAGGTTTAACGAATGGATGGCAAAACTCTACATTGTTTTTACCCTGAGTACCATAACGCAAGTGACCCATCATAACCTCGCCCATAAAACGCATGTACCCCTTCATTAGGCCGGGATGCTGCATTATTTCGGGGTACATTTTTTCGAGGTCACCTACCTCTTGGCTAATATTTTGAAAGATTTGGGCTATGGCTTGCGCTCCTGCCACCCTGAGCCTGTGCATAAACTGATGACCAGGTTCGGTATTCAGTTTTACTGTGGCTATTCCGGCGCCATCCTGCCCACGATTGTGTTGTTTTTCCATGAGCAGATACAGCTTGTTGAGCCCGTAAAAAGCTGTGCCATATTGCTGGTGGTAGTAGGAAAGTGGTTTTAATAAGCGGATGTAGGCGAGTCCGCATTCGTGCTTTAGTGCGTCAGACATGAGGGCTCAAAGATACATTGATTTATGAAATAGCTATGATAAGACAGTCGCGGTATTTATAATTCCTTAACATTAATATAATAAAACCTTATGGGGTTATTCAAATGAAAATGCGCTGCCCAAATTGAGTTGGGCAGCGCACAGTAAAGATAGTTGTTATTTTCTTTTGATACTGCAACCTATAGATTTGGTAGTTTGAGGATTGGGTGTCTTGCCCGCTACTACAGCATCTATAGCTGAGAAAATGTACATTTCCTTTGCGTCTTGTGGGTTGCCAGGATTGTCGTTCATAGCACCTTTGTACACAAGTTTGTTGTTTTTGTCAAACAAGAATACTTCAGGTGTGTGATTGGCTCCGAAAGCATCTGCTAGTTTTGAGTCATTGTCTACAAGGTAGGGTACTGAATATGACTGTGTTCTTGCATATTTTTTCATAGCATCGTATGAGTCATCACCTTCTCTTTTAGCTTCATTTGAGTTAATGATAGCTACCCCAATATTGTTAGATTTAGCGTATTCAAGGGTTTTAGAAATTGTACTTTCGTTTTTCACTACAAAAGGACATGTGTTACACGAGAAAATGACTAATAGACCATTTTTGCCTGCTACTTTTTGATAAGCCATATCTGTTCCAGCGCCTGCATTTTTCATAGTTTCATTTACAGCAGGCACCATATCACCAGGTTGTAATGATTTTTTTTGAGCAAAGGTATTGCCCGATAACAAAGTGGCAGCCAATAATGCCAGACTCAACATTCCTTTCTTCATCTTAATCGATTTTTAGTTTGGTTATTATAATTGTTCAATTTCTTTTTCAGTTAGTCCGGTGGTGATCGCAATTATTACAGAAGAAATTCCATTTTTTTTCATAGCAGTAGCAATCTTGATAATTGCTTCCATTTTTCCTTCTTCTCTCCCTTCTTCTCTCCCTTCTTCTCTAGCAGTGTCTATTACACCTTTAAGATCGCGATAGGTTTTAAGACTGTTTTCGTATCCTGCCAGTTCTGTATGGTCAAGTTTTGATAGTTGTGCTTTATTGAAAGCAGTGATAAAGACATCCTCATTGTTGAAGATTTGTGGTATTTGTTTGAAGTCTTCGAGGTGCTTGATGAAATACAGCCACTTATCTAGCCGTGTATTTAGTTCTTCTTCCGTTTTGCGGAAGTTGGGCATTTCTAAATAAATATAAGTGAGCTTATCGTAGAATGTTTTGCCGTGTTGGTTTTTGAGTTTTATCTCGTGTAGTACATTACTTCGCTCAGGTTCAGATTCGTAGTCATCAAAGGTAAAATCGAGCAGGCCTATGCAGTACACTGCCTTGAGGTCATAGTTCCATTCACCTTTTTCTGCCTGCTCCCTGATAGGAAATGTAGAATAGTAAATGGTTCGTTCTTTGAAGTAGTTTTGTTTGGCTTTTTGTAGTTCTACAATGAATTTTTCACCTTTTTCGTTTTCGCAGTAAATGTCATAGATTGCTTTACGGTCAAGGTCTGTTTGGCCCAATTGTTCCGTGTTTTTAAACGACAGATTTGCAATTTTGTCTTTAGCGGGTAGCAATGCATTTAGGAAATCCATAAGCAAAGGCTTACTAGCTTCTTCGCCAAAGACCTTTTTGAACCCAAAATCAGTAAAAGGATTTATAAACACAGATTGCATGATATGATAGCTATTTGCTTGTGCAAAAATACGTGATTGTATAATAGTTATTTCCTTTCTAAACTAATCTCTTCATCGCCGGGCTGGTAGGGTAAGTACGTCACTATAAACTGAAACATTTCATCTGTAGCTTTCATACT
>JAIXSZ010000088.1 GCA_027484425.1 Sphingobacteriales bacterium | reverse complement strand
GCAGGAGCTGCTTTCTTTGCAGGAGCAGGAGCTGCTTTTTTAGCAGGAGCTGCTTTCTTTGCAGGAGCAGGAGCTGCTTTTTTAGCAGGAGCCGCTTTCTTTGCAGGAGCAGGAGCTGCTTTTTTAGCAGGAGCCGCTTTCTTTGCAGGAGCAGGAGCTGCTTTTTTAGCAGGAGCTGCTTTCTTTTCAGGAGCTGGTGCTGCTTTTTTTGCCGGTGCTGCTTTCTTTGCAGGAGCAGGAGCCGCTTTTTTTGCAGGAGCCGCTTTTTTAGCTGCTACTGCCTTCTTTGCTGTTGCCATAACTGTGAATTTAAGGGTTAAACAAAAATCTTATATGGCAAAATCGCCGATGGGGGTTAGTCCTCGGCGATTTTTCTTAGTTAGCTGCAGTTACTGATACCAGAGTTTTATTTCTGGTTTTGCGAAATTCAACAACACCATCGGTAAGTGCGAATATGGTGAAGTCTTTTCCTAGACCTACGTTAGTACCTGGATGATATACTGTTCCACGCTGACGGAGGATGATATTTCCAGAGATAGCTGGCTGACCGCCAAATATCTTTACACCTAGTCTTTTACTGTGGGAGTCACGGCCGTTACGTACACTGCCTTCCCCTTTTTTGTGTGCCATTATTTATATATTAATTACTATTACGAGTTAAAGTTATGCAATCTCATTTATTCTTATTTTGGTCAGGCTCTGGCGATGACCATTCTTTTTCTGGTAGCCCTTTCTGCGCTTTTTCTTAAAAACGATAACTTTATCGCCTTTAAGATGATCGAGAATTTCTGCCTGAACTTTTCTAGAATTAGCTCCTACAGATATACTACCTTCATTGCTTACCATAAGCACTTCAGAAAATTCAACTTTGTCGCCGGCATTACCGCCCAAACGATGCACAAACAATTCGTCATTCTGCTTAACCTTGAATTGTTGTCCTGCTATGTTAACTATTGCAAACATGATATACCTAAAATATTTCTGCAAAGGTAATGCACTTTTTCTTTTTAAACAACAGAAATTTATTATTCCTTTTTTGTTGTTTACCTATTGGGTTTAGATACTACAGAAATTTGTTTGTAACTACTACTCTATTTTTATGTATCTCTCAATTGATAATAGCTTTAAAGGTACTATTTTAACAGTACCAATTTATAGCCTTGTAAATCCTCCAAAGTCACAAAATAATTACTTTAAATATTTCTTGTGATTGTTGTGCAGCACAACCTTTAACTTTTGTAATACAACCCCGCATAAATTAATTATTAACTTTACTCACCAATACAGAATTGCTCATGAAAATCAAATCGTTACTTGCTCGTCCTTACGCATCTATAGTTTATACTAAGGTGCGCAAGGGTATGGCTACTGCAGTAGCAGATCAGCAGGCAGTGTTACAGTACCTGCTTAAGAACGGAGCAATGACAGTTTTTGGGAAAGACCACAATCTGAGTGAGGTTAAAACCTACGAAGATTTTAAAAAGGCTGTACCCATTCGCGATTACGAAGCTTTCATACCCTATATTGAAAAGATAAAAAAAGGTGATCAGAATGTGCTGTGGAAGGGTAGACCCATATACTTTGCCAAAACATCTGGTACCACCAGTGGCGTTAAGTACATTCCAATATCGAAGGAGTCGATGCCCAACCATATCAATGGCGCACGCAATGCACTGCTGTGCTACATGGCAGAAAGTGGCAATACTTCGTTTGCCGATGGTAAAATGATTTTCCTTTCGGGCTCGCCCGAGATGGAGCGTGTGGGAGGCATACCTACAGGCAGGCTCAGTGGCATCGTCAACCATTATGTGCCTCGCTACCTACGTGGCAACCAGATGCCCACCTACGAAACCAACTGTATAGAAGACTGGGAGGTGAAGCTGGATAAGATAGTAAAGGAAACCATGTCTGAAAATATGACGCTTATAAGCGGCATACCACCATGGATGCAGATGTACTTTGAGTGGCTGAGTGCACGCAACGAGGGCAAAAAAATAAAAGATCTTTTCCCAAAGCTGCAGGTAATAGTGCACGGCGGAGTAAACTTTGAACCATACAAAGCCCGACTGCTGGATAGCCTGGGTGGACATGTAGATATGATAGAAACATTTCCAGCATCAGAAGGTTTTTTTGCTTTTCAAGACCAGATAGGCGGTGAGGGACTGTTGCTTAATACCAATGCCGGAATGTTTTACGAGTTTATACCTGTGAGCGACATACACAAGGAAAACCCCACGCGCCTATCGTTGGGCGAGGTGAAAACTGGTGAAAACTATGCACTGATACTTAATACTGATGCTGGCTTGTGGGGCTACAGCATTGGCGATACGGTGAGGTTTGTAAGCACTAATCCCTACAGATTAGTAGTGACAGGGCGCATCAAGCATTTTATCTCAGCTTTTGGCGAGCATGTAATAGGTGAAGAGGTAGAATATGCCATTATGAATGCTGCTAAAGAATACGGAGCGCATGTCACAGAGTTTACCATAGCGCCAGCCATACAGGTCACAGAGGGTTTGCCTTATCATGAGTGGTTTGTGGAGTTCGAAACACAACCGTCAGATATGGAAGCATTTGCACTAACTGTAGATAAGCACTTACGTGCTAAGAACATTTATTACGAAGACCTGATAAGTGGAGGCATATTGCAACCCCTAAAGATAAGGCTTATGAAAAAAAATGCCTTTATAGAATACATGAAGTCGATAGGCAAACTAGGAGGCCAAAACAAAGTGCCGCGCCTGGGCAATGACCGCAAAATTGCGGATGCATTAAAGCCCTGGGTACTGTAGGGTGTCTCAATGCTGATATCACATTTGTTAGGGTGTGGTAGAGTTGAAAGTTCCTGCAATCACAGTTGAATCTGTACAAGTAAAGTTGAAACTACCAGTCAGATTTGGGGTAACTGATGTTACAATAAGCGATCCGTGTGCAGATGGAATCACTGCAGCAGTAGTAGTAGGTTTATACGTTCCGCCATAGTTGCTTCCGTCCATACTGAATGTACCTATGCTACCTACGTAGCTGTAAATCCACACACTGATACGTGCTCCAGAAGTTGATGTGCCATTTACTTCTACGTAAGGAAATGGAGATGCAGAGTTTTTATTCGTCTTTACCATGCCATCTGAAGCGGAAAATGACCCACCGCTCCCTGAAACCGTAGCTAGTACAAAATGAGAAGATGTAGCTTTTGAGGCAGTATCCTTTTGGCAGCTTCCCATCGTGGTAGCAGCAATAAAGAAAAGAAGGATATAAATGACCGGGTTTTTCATAAGGTTTGTTTTATTAATAGACGGTTATTAATGGTGAAACAGTTGGCTTTCTATAAAATTAGTAAGAGCAAACGGCCTATATATATCACTTTTCTCTCTTGCAACAGGGTTGAAAAAAACAGGGCACATCTTATCAAAATGTGCCCTGTTTCTATCAGATGTTCTAATGCTATTTGATGTTGGGGTGTGGTGGTGGCACATTAGAGTCGCCAGGTTCATCCACATTAGACGGACGATAAGTAACTATACTTTCATCATCAGCCTCGCCATATTTGAATATGAATCTATCTCTACCTATGCTGTTTTTGTCGCTCATGTATTCTATCACAGCATTTACATGCTCCCACGATTTTTGCTCTTTTAGCTTGCTGCCACTGCCACCGCCCATTATTACTACTTTGCATAGTGGGTTGGCCTGCATTTGTGCAGCTAGGGTAGCTAGTTGTATTTCCATTCCTTTGTTTATTTTATTCGATTTTTCGGGGAATAGCAGCGTACCTGCACCTATGTTGCCACAAGGGTTTTTACCGTTATTGTTGTTGTTACTATTGTTGTTGTTTACTATTTCCTTACAGCCATCGGGGCAAGGGCAGTTGCCCACACCATCAGCATCTACTGGCTGGCACTCAGTAGGTGTTATCAGTTGTTTGTCTTTGTAGTCTGGCACACCATCACCATCACTGTCTATGGGGCAGCCACGAGCGTCTACTGCCACCCCAGCTGGTGTTTTGGGACATTTGTCAAACTGGTCTGTTATGCCATCCTCGTCCTTGTCAGGCAATACTGGATTAGGCAGTATCATGTGGCGTGGGTAAGACAACTCGTTGTAAGAATGATCCAGCGGATTGATCCAGTAAAGGGGTTCTACGCATTTTTTCTTACTAATGTTGTAATTGATACCTACAGAAAAATAGTTGATAGCATCTGACGATCTGCCGGTACTCACCGTGTTGCCAAGAGTAGGGCCAAAGCGGGTACCATCCAGGAAAGGATCAGCAGGGAACGTGTATCGGTCTTCTATCTGTATGTTGAATTGTTTATTGATGCGAAACTGCGCTCCAGCTCCTATGCTAGGTGCAAAGTCGAGTGTTTTTTTGTCCAGTATCTGCGATTTCCCATTGGTCTGTGCGGGTGTTTCGTAGCTCTTATCCATCCCCTTTTGCAGCTCTTTGCGTATGTCTTTAGTTTTGCCGTTAGGGTCTTTCACTATGTTGCCAAAATCATATTGCTCATACTTATCGTTCAGCGCATTTACCCTTGTTTTATAGCCCAGCGCTCCCAGACCCACATAACCAAAGAAGGCTATCTTATTGCGAGCCTTGTGAAAACTTATGTTGCCAACATTGAACATCAGGTCCATATTGAGCTGAGAAGCCTCTGTGCGGGAAGATCTATATATGGCATCCGCAGGGTTGGTAGCGGTAGCCATTTGCAGGGGGGTATAGTTGAATGTAGTATAAGGACCATCGTAGCCAATGGTGGGCTGACGGTCCAGATTTTTAGACACGCCATATATGTACTGCATACGCATTGAGAAAATATAGCCCAGCGATTTGCGTACGTTCACATTAATACCACCACCACCTTTGTGCCACAGCATCAATGTGGGTACATTGCCTATTACATTATACAGCCCAAAGCCTATGCCTGCCTCCCACATATTGCGCGGTTTGGGCGGGAAAGCTTCTTGGTGCTCCATGTATCTTTTGAATTGTTTCAGCCTGTATTTGGGGTAGTATGCCGAGTCCATGATGTCATAGTTTTTGCCATGATAGGTCATGTCG
This sequence comes from Sphingobacteriales bacterium, assembly GCA_027484425.1. Taxonomy (GTDB): domain Bacteria; phylum Bacteroidota; class Bacteroidia; order Chitinophagales; family Chitinophagaceae; genus Nemorincola. Next base: position 29,424 of record JAIXSZ010000088.1, on the reverse strand, counting down.
CGGTTGGCCCACTGCAAGCCAGTAGGGGCGATGTCCTTAGGTGTTTCTGATGCGGCTGCTTCAGATTGAGGTTGTTCTTTTTCCTTTCCTTTTTTAGCTTTTTTGTCTTGTGCTAACAAGCCTCCTGCCATACACACTGCTATTCCTGTAATCAATAAAAACTTTCTGGCGAGCATAAGCGACAATTTACATGACGGATTTTCGTAAACTAATATACTAAGCAAAGGTATAGACCTGATGCCCAAAAAACAAAACACGTTGTCTAAAATAACCCTTCTTTGCAGGTTTTATTGCCTTGAAATGATGGTATCAATAAAAATATGTGATAAATAGAATTCTTATATCGACTTTTACACCCAATATTGCCCAACCTTCAATGGAACTTGTAAATAAAGTAATAGGCACTGAGCTTGCCCTGTTTGAGAAGAAGTTTGCGGAAAGTGTAAAAAGTACCAACCCCATGCTAGACCGAATTATGCGGTTTATCATTAGGAGAAAGGGAAAACAAATGCGTCCGATGTTTGTTTTCTTATCAGCAAAAATTGCAGGTACAATAAACGAGACTTCTTATCGGGCGGCGTCGCTTATAGAGTTGCTACACACTGCTACCTTAGTACATGATGATGTAGTAGACAATTCTGTAAAGCGCAGAAATTTCTTTTCAATCAATGCTTTATGGAAGAATAAGATCGCAGTACTAGTGGGCGACTATCTGCTATCAAAAGGGTTGCTGCTGTCTATTGATAATGGTGATTTCAAAATATTGCAACTGACTTCAAGAGCAGTGAAGGAAATGAGCGAAGGTGAACTGATGCAGATGGAGAAAGCTCGCAAACTTGATATTGATGAAGCAGTATACTTTGATATCATAAGGGCAAAAACAGCTTCACTACTAGCTTCAGCCTGTGCTTCTGGTGCTTATTCTACTACCAGTAATGACGAAACTGCTGAGAAGTTTCGCAGCTTTGGCGAGAAGGTAGGTATTGCTTTTCAGATAAAAGATGACCTGTTTGATTACGGGCAAGACAACATAGGCAAACCAACAGGTATTGACATAAAGGAGAAAAAAATGACCCTGCCGCTTATATATGCCTTGCAGCATGCCGATGCTGCTCAAAAGCGGAAGCTGATTTACATAGTCAAAAACAACAGTACTGACAGAAGCAAAGTAAATGAAGTAATAAACTATGTGCAGCAGTCGGGGGGAATAGGGTATGCAGCAGAAAAAATGAAACAATACAAACAAGATGCCCTCGACCTCCTTCGTACTTTTCCTCCATCACAGGCTCGTGATGCTATGGAAGAGTTGGTAAACTATGTTATAGATCGTAAATACTAATCGCATATTCAGTTAAGGAGTGTTGCGTACTTGCTTGTTAGTAAGGCGGTTATATTCTGTTGTCAATTTTTTAACAATTTCTGTCATTATATAAAGTGTTTCCCGTTTCTAAAACACTAAATTTATTCTAGTATTTCATGATTGCTTAAAACTGATAGGCATGAAAAAGACTGCAGTTTATGTACTGGCCAGTATCTTTTTGCTTGGGTGTGATTCTGGCGAACGAGCGCGTAAGCTCACCGAACGAGAACAACAACTGGATAAAAGAGAACAAACGTTGCTTCTTAAAGAAAAACAACTGCAACTAAAAGAAGAGGAGTTGCAGCGCACTCGTCAGGCTATTCTTGATAGCTCCAGTGCCAATGATAGTATGCTCATTTGCAACTCGGGATATCTAGGTGTGTGGGGAGCAAAAATGACCTGTACCGAAACCAACTGTACCACATCGGCAGTGGGCGATACTAAGGTAGAATTATGGGACATAAAATATGCAAATGGCAGTGTGCTGGTAAGTGCCTATGCCAACAATAACCTCATACGTGTGTACTCTGGCGCATACAAAAACGACATTCTGGAGCTCGAACATAACAGCAATGAAGTCCCACATGCCACAGTACCGATAACCATAAGGGTAAGGCTATGGAAAGTAAAAGATGGTGTACTAAAGGGTACTCGTGAGATAATTAGAAACGACTGTAACATCATGTACGATATGCAGCTAAACAAACAATAATTTTCTCGAAAATACCTCTAGCAGAATATGATGATATTGAATGGTGCAATGGACTTTAATTTGCCTTTGAGCAATCCTGTGATAATTTTTTCACTGGTATTGTTCATCATTTTATTTGCCCCCATTCTGCTCAATAAAATAAAGATTCCACATATCATAGGTCTAATAGTAGCGGGCGTTTTAGTAGGGCCTTATGGGCTCAATCTGCTGAAAAGAGATAGTAGTATTGTGTTGTTTGGAACAGTAGGTTTATTGTACATCATGTTTTTGGCTGGGCTCGAAATCGATTTGAATGAGTTTAAGAAAAACAAAGGCAAAGTAGCATTTTTCGGGCTCATAACTTTTACGCTACCCATAGTGTGTGGTGCTCTCGCCAGCTATTATGTGCTGGGGTATGGTTTGTTACCCTCAGTGTTGCTGGCCAGTATGTTTTCTACGCATACTTTGGTAGCATACCCTATAGCTAGCCGGTATGGCTTGGCACGCAACAAGGCAGTTACGCTCACCATTGGCGGCACCATGATAACTGATATTTTGGCACTCCTAATACTGGCTGCAATAGCTGGTATGAGCAAGGGAGAGGTTACACATGCATTCTGGATATCATTAGGTGTATCTTCTCTGGCTTTTGCTGGCATAGTTTTTTTCGTATTCCCTTACATCATCAGTTGGTTTTTCAAGCGGTTCAGCGACAGCGTGTCGCAGTATGTGTTTGTGCTGGCTATTGTGTTTTTATCTGCTTTCTTAGCAGAGGCTGCTGGACTGGAGGCAATAATTGGCGCGTTCTTCGCAGGGCTTGTGCTCAATAAGTTTATTCCACATTTGTCGCCCCTCATGAACCGTATCGATTTTGTCGGTAATGCACTATTCATTCCCTTTTTTCTGCTGAGTGTAGGCATGTTGGTAGATGTGTCTGTGCTTGTAAAAGGGTGGGGTGCTTTGAAAGTGGCAGGGGTAATTATTACAGTCGCAATATCTACCAAGTACATAGCTGCTATGATAACCAAAAAAGCCTTCAAACTCTCTAAGAATGAGGGATTGATGATGTTTGGGCTAAGCACCTCACACGCAGCAGCTACGCTGGCAATAATACTGGTAGGCTACAACATAATAATAGGCGAAACACCTGACGGCGAACCTATCCGACTACTCAACGAAGATGTGCTCAATGGCACCATTCTACTTATACTGGTCAGTTGCACCATAGGCTCATTTGTAGTAGAAAGAGCTTCGCGCAATTTGGCTGCGTCAGAAGATAATGATGATCCAAACACCTCTGTAGATGAACAGCAGCTAAATGAAAAAATACTCATATCTATTGCCTATCCCGAAACTGTTACTGAACTAGTGGATCTTGGCCTGATGCTAAAACCAACTAAGAGCAAAAACCCAGTTTATGCGTTGCACATAGTAAGCGATGAAAATGATGGAGGAGCATCGCACGCTGCTGGTAATAAAATGATGGACAAAGCCATGATGCACGCTGCAGCAACAGAAAATACTCTAGTGCCGCTCACAAGGTATGACATGAACATCAGCAATGGTATCACCTACACTCTGCGAGAACAACGGATAACTGACCTGCTGATGGGCGTGCATAGTGGCAAAAATCCTAAAGAGTTTTTGGGTGAGACTGCTGCCAGAATACTAAAATCTACATCCGAAACAATATTTATTTACAAGTCTGTACAGCCATTCAATACTCTGAAAAGGATAGTAGTTGCTGTAACTCCCAATGCCGAACTAGAGCCTGGTTTCGCACACTGGCTAGGCAAGATTACCGCTATTTCTAAAGAGGCAGTACTACCAATAGTGTTTTACACTAAAGACGATACTGCTGCTAAAATACAAAGCTACAATCAACAGTCTTCAAGGCCTGCAATTGCTGCCTACAAACAGTTTGAAAACTGGGCTGATTTTTTAATTTTCACTAGCGAGTTGAAACAGGACGATTTGTTTGTGATGGTATCATCCCGAAGAGGGCATGTCTCTTACAACAGTTATCTGGAAAAATTGCCCTACAATTTGTCGACTTATTTTCAAAAGAACAGCTACATTATACTATACCCCAAACAGATGGAGCATGGTGTGAAAATGGAGGACGTGCAGCACGTAGATACTACGCTCATAGACACGCTCGCCGAGCAAGTAGAAGTAGTTCATCGGGCAGGCGATTACATCCGCAATGTGTTCAGGAAAAAAAGCTAAAACTCTATACTAATATACAGTTCCTAAAAAACTAGGATAAAAGCTCGCAAGGCTTCATCCCCGTTATTTTTTTGAAGGCAGTGCTAAAGTGAGATATGCTGCTGTATCCCAATGTATTGGCTACATCAGTTACTGTCATTCCATCTTGTTTCAGCAATATTTTGGCTTGCGATATTCTCAACTCCTGCTGATACTCATGTATGGTTTTGCCAGCTATAGCCTTGAATCCTTTCTTTAAGTAACATTCATTCATAGCCACCTTCCGCGACAGTTCTTTTATAGTGTGGGGCTGTTCTACGTTCTCCTCTATTATTTTCATGGCAGATACGATCTTCTCTCTTTCGCTCTCATAAGCCAGGAAACGACAGGCTGGTACCTGACAAGTAGTAAAAGGTGCAGTGATACACTCTAATGCACGCCTCAGCAAGTGCATAGCAGCCTCGCTACGTTGCAGCGACTGCACAAATGCCGATGTTACAGTACTCGATGATTCCAGCTGTCTTAGCAAGGTCCGTGCTTGTGCACATACCGAAAATTGCTGCTCCGTGGTCTCATCAAATCGGAAGGGTTGATTGGCACTCAGCGTTTTGGCAGGATATTGGTCGAAGAATGACGGTAAGTATCGCACAGTGTATACAGTCGCCTGTGTGTCAGAAGTGTCAGAATACTCCAGATAACATAGCTGCAGACAGTATTGGTTATCGCCTATAGGATATAGGTACAGCATGCCTCTATCTTCGGGTATATTATCTTCAGATAGTATCACATCTATACGCTCAGCAGTTACAGAATTACTTACTTCTAGTTGCTCCGTAGCAGATACCCGTCCGCTAGCATTCAGAAAACGCTCTGCAATGCTCAATTCTCTCCCCTTGATAGTGCCTATGTGTATCACAACCGCAAAGTTAGGGGCTAATGAGTATAGTAATTGTCAGGTCTGTATCAAATTGCGGTATGCTTGGGGATAGTGAGATAGGGGGTAAATGACAATAAAGAAATCGATATGATGCCTTATTTGTTGTAATTTTGACCTGTAATTCTCCTTATGGAACAGTCGATAAAAATTAAAACTGATGACTTAAAGCCTTCTCTTTTAGAGGGGTTAAGGAAGTATTTTTTGGCTATTGATGCGACAGAAATTACGATAAGTTTTTCCACACCAAAAAAGAAAACGTTACGTACTGAAACTGCTGATCAAGTAAGAGAGCGTGTCGAAAAAGCCGTAAAGAATGTTGAAGATGGCAAAGTAGTTTCATTTACTGGCGATGAATTTTTACAATTATCAAAACTTATGTCGTCTATTAAGTAATGAAACATATACAGTTCGAGTCTTCTGCATATCGTGATTATATTGAATGGGCTAAGGAAAATGAAGATGTTTTCGACAAAATAAATAAGCTTATAATTGATATTGATCGAAACATTTTCAAAGGACTAGGTAAACCTGAGCCATTGAAAGGTAAATTGAGTGGATTATGGTCTCGAAGAATCAATCACGAACATCGACTCATTTATAAGGTTGAGAAAGATATCATATACATTTACAGCTGTCATGGACACTACGAATGATTGCTACTACTATTTATAAAAACAACAGAGGCTGCTACATCACATAGCAGTCTCTGGTGTTTAGTAGTCTCTTCATCATTAAGGTTTTGTTCCCATTACACCATCTATAGTAGCTAATACTTCAGCAGTTAGTTTTGGGTACAGGTCTAGTGCTTTTAGGTTTTCTGTTAGTTGTTGTTCCTTGGTTGCACCCAGTATAGCAGTAGTTACATTAGGGTTGGCTATGCACCATGCTACCGATAGTGTAGCAAGCGATGTATGAAGGTCATCAGCAATCGCAGCCAGTTTTTTCACACTAGCCAGTTTGTCGTCTTGCATCATTCTGTCCTTCAGCCAGCTATAGTTTTCTAGTGCCATTCTCGACCCTTCTGGTATGCCATTGTTGTACTTTCCAGTTAGTAGTCCACTTGCCAGTGGGCTCCATATAGTGGTGCCCATACCATAGTTGCGGAAGACGGGCAGGTAGTCACGCTCCATCTTACCGCGCTCAAAGAGGTTGTATTGAGGCTGCTCCACTGCAGGTCCTATTAGGCCTAGCTCCTTGGCCACAGTATGAGCTTCTATTATCTCAGCCGCACTCCACTCGCTGGTGCCCCAATACAGTATTTTGCCTTGTTGCAGCAGTATGTTCATGCTCCATACTATCTCCTCCATTGGTGTTTCAGGGTCAGGGCGGTGGCAGTAAAACAGGTCCAGATATTCTGTTTGCATCCTGCGCAATGCAGCATGGCATGCCTCGGTTATGTGTTTGCGGCTTAGTCCGTGCTGATTAGGCTTATTATCCTTGCCATATAGCCCAAAAAATACCTTGCTAGATATTACATAACTAGTCCTGTCCCAGTTTTTGAGCTTTAATACGCGCCCCATCATTTCTTCGCTGCGTCCCCCTTCATAGGCTTCAGCATTGTCAAAGAAGTTGATACCATTGTCATATGCCAGCCCCATCAGCCTGTCAGATGCTGAATCATCAACTTGCTTAGAAAACGTAACCCACGACCCATAAGACAGTACACTAAGTTTCAGGCCTGTCTTGCCCATTTTTCTGTATTCCATACTTCAGTTTATTTTTCGTGATTTTAGTTATTGCTTTTGTGCAATGCTACGTCATCTTATCTAGTGGTTTATACCTTATTGTCAATACCGCTATAGAGTATTCCTGTGGCATCATTTATAAATTTGATTGAACACCCATCATTCACTAATGCGCTTCTAGCCAGTTTTTTCCACTACCAGCTTCTGCGTTTACGGGCACACCATGTGGTAGAGGCATAGCATTTTCCATGCAGGTTTTTATCAGTTCTTTTGCCACTTCTACTTCATGTACAGGCACGTCAAACACCAATTCATCATGTACCTGCAGTATCATTTTAGTTTCCAGTTTTTTTGCTTTCAGCTCGTGGTGCACTACGATCATCGCCAGCTTTATCATGTCGGCGGCTGTGCCTTGTATCGGCATGTTTATCGCATTTCGCTCCGCATATCCTCTTACAGTAAAGTTGGCAGAATAGATGTCCTTTAGCCATCTTTTGCGCCCCATTACAGTTTGCACATAGCCATGTTCTTTGGCAAAGTTTACAGAAGTATCCATGTACTTTTTGATAGACGGATATTGAATAAAGTAATTGTCTATGATGCTTTTAGCCTCCGTGCGACTCACCCCTATATTTTCTGCCAGCCCAAAAGCCGACTGACCATAAATGATACCAAAGTTGACCGCCTTGGCGGCTCGGCGCATATCCTTAGTCACAGCACTTTCTTCTACCCCATACACCTTGGCAGCCGTAGCAGTATGTATGTCTTTATTATCTTTAAAAGCGGCTATCATGTTTTCGTCAACACTTATAGCAGCTACTATTCGCAGTTCTATCTGCGAGTAGTCGGCAGATACGAGTACATGATTGCTATCGCGCGATATAAATGCTTTACGTATTTCTCTACCTCTGTCGGTGCGTATCGGTATGTTTTGCAGGTTGGGGTTGTTACTACTTAGCCTGCCAGTCACAGCCACCGCTTGGTTGTAGCTGGTATGCAGCCTGCCAGTACGCGGGTTTATCAATCCCGGTAGTGAATCTACATAAGTGCTTTTCAGTTTCGTCAACTCGCGGTAGGCTAGTATATCTTCTACTATCTGGTGTTTGTGACGCAGCTTTTGCAGTATATCTTCTCCTGTTGCATACTGCCCGGTTTTGGTTTTCTTTTGTCCGGCATCTATTTTCATCACATCAAACAGCACTTCGCCTAGCTGCTTAGGCGAGCCTATATTAAACTTAACCCCTGCATGTGTGAAAATATTGTCCTCAGCCTTCCGTATGTCTATTTCTAGGTCTTTAGAATACAGGTTCAAAAAATCTACATCCAGCCCCACTCCTTCATACTCCATGTCTACAAGTACTGGCACCAGCGGGTTTTCTACCTTGTCAAATACTACATCTACTTGTCGTTCAGTGAGCATAGGGTCAAAAGCATGCTTCAGTTGCAGCGTCACATCAGCATCTTCTGCCGCATACTCTTTCACTTGCTCTGTTGCCACATCCCGCATAGACAATTGCCCCTTGCCTTTTTTGCCTATGAGCGTTTCTATCGATACTGGTTGATAGTTCAGGTACTTCATGCTCATCATATCCATACTCCGCTTACCATCCGGGTCTATCACATAGTTAGCCAGCATGGTATCATATACTTTGCCACTCAGGGCAAAGCCATACCATTTCAGTAGTATCATATCATACTTTATATTCTGCCCCACCCACAGTATGTCAGGGTTGCTGAACAGCGGTTTGAATAGTTCCAGTATGGCTATCACACCTGCTCTGTCAGCTGGCACAGCTACATAGTAGCCGCTGCCCTTGGTGTAGCTGAAGCTTAACCCCACAAGGTCAGCCATATTAGCATCTATATCAGTAGTTTCAGTATCAAAGGCTATTTCTTTTTGGGTAGCCAGCTCCTGCACTAGAGCCTGTATATCGTTGGTTGCAGTCACTAACTTGTACTCATGGGGTACATCAGCTATAGTAGCGTAGTTGCCGGTAGGCATGTCGGCATCTTCCTCTGTTTCAGTTTGCGTAGGCAATGGTGCATCAGCAGCTACTGTAGCGCCCTTTTTTTGCTGTATCGCATTCCCAAAGAGGTCGGTGCTTACAGGTGCAGCAGGTCCTGCATTAGTGTCGCCCAATACGCGCTTGCTCAGTGCCCTAAATTCCAACTCGTTGAATACTTCGGTTAGTTCTTCAGCATTACGCTCCTTCACCCTGAAGTCTTCTTCATGAAAAGGTACTGGCACATTAGTAATAATGGTAGCCAGTTTTTTAGACATCAATGCCATATCCTTACCATTGCGTATTTTTTCGCCCATTGCACCTTTTATGTTGTGGGCATTTTCTAGTATGTTTTCCATGGTATCATATTCTGCTAGCAACTTTGCCGCAGTTTTTTCGCCCACACCAGGTATGCCGGGTATGTTGTCTACAGCATCGCCCATCAGCCCCAGCATATCTATCACTTGGTCCACACGTTTTATACCCCATTTGGCACACACTTCTTTTTCACCCATTATTTCCACATCACCACCACCAGTTGCAGGTTTGTAAATAAATACGTTTTCGCGCACCACTTGTCCGTAATCTTTGTCCGGTGTCACCATATATACGGTATAGCCTAGGTCGGCTGCTTCCAGTGCCAGCGATCCTATAATGTCGTCCGCCTCATAACCGTCCAGCTCCAGACAGGGTAGGTTAAATCCTCTTATGATACGCTTAATATCGGGCACTGCCGCCAATAGGTCTTCCGGTGTTTCTTGTCGGTTAGCTTTGTATGCTGCAAAGTCGGTATGTCGCTCAGTGGGTGCAGAAGTATCAAACACTACTGCAAGGTGAGTGGGTTTCTCTTTGTTAATGAGGTCAAGCAATGTACTGGTAAACCCAAATTGAGCATTAGTATTTTTGCCCTTAGAGGTTACTCTTGGATTGCGAATGAGTGCATAGTAAGCACGAAAAATGAGCGCAAAGGCATCGAGCAGGAACAATTTTTTTTCTGGCATGATGCTAAGGTAAGATGATTTCTTTCGTTCTTTATTTGAGTACCCTTCTTAATTTATTCATTTGTTCTGCTACCGCGGTTCTCCCTTCAAAGTTTTACATATGTTGTATGTTGTTATATTTTCTTTATTTTATTACCAGCAGTTTTTTCGTCCCCTCTACATTTACTTACGCCCATTTTACAAACTGAGTTATTCACAACTGTGCATTACTTCTTTTTTATGACTATGATATGTGTACTACTTTCGAACCAGTTAAACAGTAGAAAAGTATGGATATCGAACAACTCATGCCACATGTAGAGGCGCTTATATTTGCCAGCGAGCGTCCGCTCACTCAGATAGAGATGACCGAAATATTGGGTCAAGCACTCGAAACAGTTATAGAAACTGATCGTATTGCTATTTGTCTTGATGCTATCACTGAAAAATACAATGTCGATTACTACCCATTTCACCTTCGTGAAACAGGTGGTGGTTTTCAGTTCCTTACTAAAAAGGCATTTCACAAAACTGTATTGCAGCTCAATGGCGAAAAGCATATCAAAAAGCTGTCTAATGCAGCTATGGAAACACTGTCGATCATTGCTTACAAGCAACCCATTACCAAAAGTGAAATTGAATACATACGTGGTGTGAGCGCCGACTACAGCATACAAAAACTACTTGAAAAAGATCTGATAGTTATTGCCGGCAGAAATGAAGACATGGTGGGTAAGCCATTGATTTACACTACTTCAAAAAACTTCATGGACTATTTGGGTATCAATTCACCATCGCAGCTGCCACAACTAAAAGATATTACCGATATTCAGATAGTAATGCCTACCAGCGCTCAGGAAGCTGCACCAGCAGATACACCCGGACTAATGATAGTAAACGAACCTACTCCGCTCAAACAAGCGTCTTGATATGTCAATAGTAATCCACCATCATACGCATACTCTCGGATCAGTTATTCATTCATTATATTTACAATTCACAACCCGCCGCTCCTAACCCGAGCGGCTTTCCTTTTAAATCAGTTGGCATAACTACCATGGTGTATATACTACTGATTATTAATGAAGACACATAATATGTACATTTGTAATTCAACAAGTTTTATGAGCACAAGCAGGGTTTCAATCATTTTTGTCACATCATTATTGGTGTTGCCAGTACTCGTTAACGCGCAACGAAAAGCCGACAAAAAAATGCTGGCTCAGATACAAGCAGATATAGAATACCTATCTAGCGACGCACTAGAAGGTAGACGCACTGGAACTGAGGGGGAGCGTAAAGCAGCGGAATATATTGAAAAACGCTATCAGCAAATGCACATCCCTCCTTATAATGGTTCTTATTATCACCCGTTCAAATTCAATTATGGTAAAGAGGTAAATGCAGATACTCGCATTACTATCAATGACATAAACATAAATACAGATGTAGACGGCTTTCCTATGCCTTTTAGTGCCAACAAAAAAGCAGCCAGTGATATACTGCCCGATGTCATGGAGCAGGGTAGTGCTTGGATGATACCCATGTATGCCGACCAAACAGAAGCAGACAACCCTCATTTCGATTGGGAAAAGGCTGCATTCGAAAAAGCCAGAGATGCTGCGAAAAATGGAGCTACTGCAGTGGTTTTCTTCGATGCATACGGCAGCAAAAACCAACCATCTTTTAATAAACATACCCAGTTCGAACCCATAGATATACCAGCTGTATATATTGGAAATGCTGCTTATAAAAAAGCAATTGCTCAAAAAGGCAAAAGCGGTGTGAGTATTTATTTGGATATAAATATTACCAAAACTGAGCGTAGTGGAAATAATCTGGCGGCATTTATAGACAATCACAAGTCGCTGACTGTGGTGCTGGGTGCACACTACGATCATCTCGGGTTTGGCGAAGATCACAATAGTTTGCACGCTAATGCTGAAAAATTGCATGAAATACACAACGGTGCCGATGACAATGCCAGTGGCACCGCTGCTCTGCTGGAAATGGCAAAATATATCAGCGACAAAAAACTACGCAATTTCAATTATCTGTTTGTCAATTTTTCTGGTGAAGAGCTAGGGCTATATGGCTCTAAAGCCTTTGTGAAACAACAAGGCTTCGATAGCAACCAGATATCTTACATGATCAACATGGATATGGTGGGTAGGCTCAATGACAGCACACATGCACTTACGCTAGGTGGTGTAGGTACCTCACCTTCGTGGGCCGAGGCAGTGGCATTGGCTGGCAATGACTTCAAATTAGTCATTGATAGTGCTGGTTCAGGTCCTTCCGATCATACTAGTTTTTATAATGCAGGAATACCAGTTTTATTTTTCTTTACAGGTCTTCACAAAGATTATCACAAACCCACCGACGATGCAGCACTAATCAATTATCCCGGCGAGCAAATGGTCATTAAATATGTGAGCCGAGTAGTAACCAAAATGGATAAAGAACGCATAAGACCTAGCTACCGTGTTACCAAGCAGGCTACCATGGGCAAGGCAAGATTCAAGGTGTCGCTCGGCATCATGCCCGACTATACCTACGATGCTGGTGGTGTAAAAGTAGATGGCGTTACCGACAACAAACCTGCCATTAGAGCCGGCATAAAAGCAGGAGACATCATCACCAAAGTAGGAGAGTACAAAATAAATGGTATGCAGAGCTACATGGAAATACTCGGCAAACTTACTCCCGGACAGAAAACAGAAGTAACCATAATAAGGCAAGGTAAGGAAATGGTGCTACCTATAGAAATGAATAAGTAATGTAACTCAGAAAAGTTCTCAGAACAATTGCAATCTGAACAAAGTACAATCACAAGATTGGTATAAAAAAATAACCATCCGTTTTTCAACGGATGGTTTATTTTTAGCTTTTCCTAATTTAAGATTAGTGAGATGCTGGAGCAGCAGCAGCAGGTGCAGCAGCTGGAGTTGCAGCAGCAGCAGAATCAGTTGTAGCTGGAGCAGCTTCTGGAGCTGGAGTTTCAGCTGGAGCAGCTGGAGTTTCAGCTGGAGTTTCAGTTGCAGGTGCTTCAGTTGCAGCTTCGCCGCTTCCGCTACCGCAAGATGCTACAAAAAGACCCATTGTCAATGCGAATACGCTCAATTTTACTAATTTCATAACGTTTGTTTTTTAGTTGGTTATGCATGTTTATACCCTTCTTCAAAAAAGGTAACCCAGCATTTTTAGATATTTTTATTAATATGCTTAAGTTGCTGATATTCAATTGTTTGTTTGCTAAACAAAATTTCAGAATTACGCACGCCATACCATCTATAATCTCAATATTTTTCTCTCAGCGCCTCAGTTATCTGCATTCTAGGATGAAAGTACATAGCACAAAAAAACCATCCGTTGGTACGGATGGTTTTTTGTATCTGATAATTTACAGAATTACTTAGTTGCAGGTGCAGCTTCAGCAGGAGCAGCAGCTGGAGTTGCAGCAGCAGCAGAATCAGTAGTTGCTGGAGCAGCAGCTGGAGTTGGCTCAGTAGCTGGAGTTTCAGCTGGAGTTTCAGTAGCAGCTGGAGTTTCAGCTGGAGTCTCGCTGTTACCGCAAGATGCTACAAAAAGACCCATTGTCAATGCGAATACGCTCAATTTTACTAATTTCATTTTGTTTGTTTTTTAGTTGGTTATGTAGGTTTATACCTTTCTGCAAAAAAGGTAACCCATTTCCTCCAAAAATATTTTTGCAAGCATATTCTACTCATTATCAGTGCCATTTTAGCACTGGTTTATTTGCTGCTCTACCCAGCTATTACAATTTCTCAGTGACTTTATTTTTTATTCAAGTTAGCCCGCTCATCCTTCAGTCTGTATAGCTGCTACATTCCATTCATGGTTCCTATTGCTTACTTTTGTAGTATGAATCTTGTAGCTCCAACACATATAGCCAATTACATAGGTGGCATCTTACAGGCTCCCGTCAGCAATAAGTACCTACCCAACATCAATCCAGCAACAGGTGAAGTATATAGCCATACACCTGACAGCGATGCAAATGATGTAGATGCAGCAGTGGCTGCAGCAAAAGTTGCTTTCCCAGCTTGGAGTGTCACCCCAACAGAAGAGCGATTCAGAATACTCAACAAAATAGCACAACTCATAGATGATAACCTCGATGCCCTTGCTCTTGCCGAGACCAATGACAATGGCAAGCCACTATGGCTCAGCAAAAGGGTAGATATACCTCGTGCCTCCAGCAACTTCCGCTTTTTTGCTACGGGTATCATGCACTTCAGCACAGATAGCCATAGCATGGAAGACAAAGCTATCAACTACACACTACGTCAGCCGGTAGGTATAGTGGGCTGCATATCTCCCTGGAATCTCCCTCTATATCTTTTTACTTGGAAGATAGCCCCTGCACTAGCTGCGGGTAACTGTGTAATAGCCAAGCCCAGCGAAGTAACCCCCATGACGGCTTACCTGCTCAGTGTCATTTGTCAAGAGGCAGGTCTACCTGCTGGTGTCCTCAATATCATTCACGGCACAGGCCCCGATTGTGGCTCAGCCATAGTAGCACATCCTGTCATCAAAGCAATATCATTCACAGGTAGTACCCGTGCTGGTCGCGATATAGCTGCTGTTGCTGCTCCTATGTTCAAAAAAATATCGCTGGAGCTAGGCGGCAAAAATCCAAATATCATTTTTGCCGACTGCGACTGGGAAAAAATGATGCGCACCACCATTCAGTCGTCCTTCAGCAATCAGGGTCAGATTTGCCTATGTGGTAGCCGAATACTGGTAGAGGAGAGTATCTACGAAAAGTTCAAAGCTGAATTTGTAGCCCGTGCAGCCAAACTAATTCCCGGTGACCCGCTCGACGACAATAGCAAACAAGGTGCTATAGTCAGTCAGTTGCACTACGACAAAATACTTGGCTGCATAGAGCTGGCAAAACAGGAGGGGGGCACAATCCTACTAGGTGGTAAGGCAATGCAGGGTACTGGTAGGTGCCAAAACGGATTGTTCATAGAGCCCACTGTCATCGAAGGGCTAGGAGCTAATTGCCGCACCAATATGGAAGAAATATTTGGTCCAGTAGTCACCATCCAATCCTTCAAAACCGAAGACGAAGCCCTGCAACTAGCCAATACCAGCGACTATGGCCTTGCTGCTACTATATGGACCCAAGACATAAGCCGTGCCAATAGGGTAGCGGGAAAAGTACAAAGTGGCATAATATGGGTCAACTGCTGGTTGCTCCGCGATCTTCGTACCCCATTCGGCGGCGTTAAGAATAGTGGTGTAGGTAGAGAAGGTGGCTGGGAAGCCCTCCGCTTTTTTACTGAAGCTAAAAACGTTTGTATAGAGTTATAGCGCCCATCCAAGTGATGCATTTTTTGTGCGTCACTTGTGTGCGTAGCATATACTACAGCTCCATGCCCTGCACATAAGCATAGCCATTGTTGATATTGGTATACACTTGTAGGTTATCATCGCCAGATGGTTGGCTGAATGCGTATATTTCATTGCGCAGCACCGGTGCTGCCACACCTTCACCTAGTGTCATCTTCCCTGTAAACACCCGTGCCTCGTCCCACATTCCGGCTGCTATTAGGCTATTTTGCAGCTCTGGGCCACCTTCTATTATCACCGACAATATTTTTGCCTCGTGCAGTCTATCCAGTAATTGTGGTATCAGGTGGTCAAATCTCAGGTGAATGTAGTGTACATTACCCAGCACCGTTTCGTCATGTTCATTGATGATCCATGTAGGTGCTTCTGTGTCAAATACGTTATGGCTTTGTGGAAGGTTCTTATTCCTGTCTAGTGCTATCCGCAGTGGCTGCTTACCTTTGTAGTGGCGGGCAGTTAGGTGCGGATTGTCGTTGAGTGCCGTCATATAGCCCACCATTATAGCTGCCTCCTCAGTGCGCCATTTATGCGATAGTTGCTGACTCTCAGCACCTGTTATCTTCACGCTGGTTCTGTCTGATTTGCCCACATATCGATCTGCGGTTTGTGCCCACTTCAGTATTATGTAGGGGCGTTTTCGGGTATGGTAGCAGAAAAACCTTCTATTCATCCACCAGCCTTCATCCTCCATTACGCCACTTACCAAAGCTACTCCAGCACTTTCTAGTATAGCCATACCCCTGCCATTTACCTTCGCAAATGGGTCTGTATTGGCTATTACCACTTTTTTTATGCCTTCCTCCACTATTCTGTTAGCACAGGGCGGTGTCAACCCATAGTGGGCACACGGCTCTAGGCTCACATACATCGTACTTTCGGGTATCAAGTGCCTGTCTTCAGCACTTACATTATCTAGGCAGTTCACCTCGGCATGCGGCATACCATAATAGTGGTGCCATCCTTCTCCTATTACACGGTCATTGTGCACCAGTACAGCACCCACCATAGGGTTGGGGTTGGTATTACCTTTACCCTTTTGTGCCAGTTGCAGGCATTTTAGCATATATGGTTGGTGTGGCATAATAGTGAGGTTGTGACATGAACAATACAATGCCATTAAAAACAGCACTTACACAATATACAAAATGTAGCGATAAAATGCTACAAAGCCGTGTTCAATCAAATTAGTATAAACTCCAGTAGCTGTTGAAATTAAATTCAGTAAACGTCAGGGTGTAACCTGTAGGTATATGTAACTACAGAATCTAGTTTTCAAAGCTGTAAATACTTCTAAAGTACTCAACACAGCGTCTTTTCATAAAGCAGTTAGTTTTAACGTATAGCTCAATATTTCTTTGTCTAATGCTGTGCACCAAAAACAATTCGGTTTTTACAGATTTACTATTTTTATAGTTTTCCACATCAAGGGTAAGTCAAATGAGACACAAGAGATGCATATCTTTGAGTAATAAAATATTCCAGTTATGACCATTTCAGCTATTAGAAAAAAACTAAAAACATATGTAGATGGTGTAGATGACAAGAAAGTCAAAGCGCTATATACATTGCTACAAGATGAGATTGAAGATAGCGATGGTTTTTCGCTCTCCGAAGAACATCTTCGCATTTTAGATAAAGAACATGCGCTGCACCTAAGTGGTCAAACAAAGTCGTATAGCTGGGAAGATGCAAAGGAAATAATCAGATACAATCCACTTTTAGCAAAACTGTAATATCGCCCTTTAATTCACCCCTACTCCTCCCACCCCCACATATTTTATTCCTCCTAATTACCATTTACCCCCGTATATTTTCCGAATAAGGTTATTTTTGTTTAATGACTTTATTCCTTCGCAATATTGTTTGTTCCTTCACAGCACTGCTGCTACTCATAGCTACTGCTGCTCAGGGACAAATGCATAAAACCACCCACACTGCTACCCAGCGTCACAAGTGGGTAGATAGTGTTTATACCGCCCTCAGCCGTCAGGAGCGTATTGGTCAGTTGTTTATGGTGGCTGCTTATAGCGGTGGCAAAAACTACAACGAAGAGCTCGTCACCCGCCTCATAGATTCACACCAGATAGGTGGGCTCATCTTCATGCAGGGTGGCCCTGCCCGCCAGGCACTCCTCACCAACAAGTACCAACGCAGTGCACAGGTGCCACTCCTTATAGGCATGGATGCCGAGTGGGGCCTAGGTATGAGGCTCGACAGTGTAAAACCCATGCCCCGCCAAATGATGATGGGTGCCACCCGCGATACCGGATTGGTGTACAAAATGGGTGCTGCCGTCGCTGCTCAGTGTAGGCGTTTAGGTGTGCACATCAACTTTGCCCCCGATGTAGATGTCAACAACGACCCCGCCAATCCAGTTATCAACTCCCGCTCCTTCGGCGAGGACAAAGTATGGGTATCTAAGCTAGGCAGGGCTTATGTGCGTGGCTTGCAGAAAAATGGCGTTATGGCTTGCGCCAAGCACTTTCCCGGTCATGGCAACACCAGCACCGACTCGCACAAAGACCTCCCACTCATCACCCGTTCCCTTGCCCAGCTCGACTCAGTAGAACTCTATCCGTTCAGGCAGATGATAGCCGAAAAAGTTGGCGCTGTCATGGTAGCACACCTCGAGGTGCCCGCACTCGACACCACTCCACATGTCCCCACTACTTTGTCTTACAATGCTATTTCTGTGCTGCTCAAAGACAGACTTCACTTCAAGGGGCTGGTGATAACAGATGCCCTCAATATGCAGGGCCTTACCAAGTACTTTCAGCCCGGCGAGGCAGACCTCCGCGCCTTCGCTGCCGGCAACGATGTGCTGCTCTTTCCGCAAGATGTACCTGCCGCTATCTTACGCATCAGTGCCGCCATCGATAGTGGTTTCATACCCGAGCAACAACTGGAAACTAGCGTGAAAAAAATACTCACTGCCAAGTACGATGCGGGCCTCAATACCTGGGAAGATATAGACACCTACAACATCGTCAACGACCTCAATACCAATACCGATAGCATTCGCAGCCGCATAGCCCGTGCCGCCATCACCCTTGTCAAAGACGACAACCAGATACTCAAAAAACTCAACGATGCCATGCTCATCGGTTATGTGGGCATCAATGCATCCGGCACTACACCGCTCTATGCCCGCCTCGAAGACAGGTTCGACAACATGAAGGCTGGCTGGCTGCCCAAGGGCTCCAGTGCCGACAGTGCTCAGCGCCTCCTAGAGCGTCTTTCGGGCTACAGTTCAGTCATAGTAGCCGTGCACAACCTCAACTTCGCTCCCGGTGGCAACTACGGCCTGTCCGACGAAGCTATTGCCTTCCTACAGCAGGCGGGGTGTATGCCCAATGTTATGGTCGTTGTGCTGGGCAATGCCTATGCACAGCAGTACTTCTGTGGCAGTGGCTCAGTGATGGTGGCTTACGAAGACGATACCCTCACAGAGTATGCCGTAGCCAACATTCTACTCAAAAAAGCCAAAGCCAAAGGCAAAATGCCCGTCACTGCCTGCATAGACGGCAACAGTGTTTGTCCTTCACCATTCAGGCTGCGCACAGTGCTCAAAGAGCCCTCTAGCACCCTGCGCCCTGTGCTACCTGCTTTTGCGGGTGTCATGGAGCCAGCAGCACTCTCCCGACTCGACCAGTTTATGGCGCGTTGCATAGCCGATGGGGTGTTCCCCGGTGCCCGCATACTCGCCGCTCGCAATGGCAATGTCTTTTACGACAAGGCTTTTGGCTACCTCGATTATTCCAAGCAGCGCGAGGTAGACACTAATACTGTCTACGATGTAGCATCTTGCACCAAGGTACTAGCCACTACCATATCCGCCATGAGGCTCTATGAGCAGGGCAAATTAGACCTCGACAAAACCATTGCCGACTACCTGCCACAGGCTGTAGGCACCAATAAGGCAGATATAAAAATCAAAGACCTCCTCCTCCATCAGGCAGGGCTCAAGGGCTGGATACCCTTCTACAAAGACATTGTAGACAAAGACGGCAAAATCATGCTCCGGTACGTTCGCAACACACCCACCGAAGGTTTCACCACTCAGATATCACGCGGCGTTTACCTCCGCAACGACTACGTCGATACTATGTGGCAGCAGATCTACGACAGCAAGCTCACCAACACCGGCAAGATGCTCTACAGCGACCTCGACTTCTACTTCATGGCTGCCATCGTCAAGCAAATCACCGGCAAAACCATCGACAAATACGCCGATGAAGAGTTCTACAAACCCCTCGGGCTCAAGCGCACCCTATACCTGCCCCTCCGCAAAATAGACTCTCAAGACATAGCCCCTACCGAAATCGAAACCTCTTTCCGTCCCGGTGTCATTCGTGGGCATGTTCACGACCCCGGTGCTGCCATGCTAGGCGGCATAGGTGGCCATGCAGGGCTGTTCTCTACCGCTCGCGAGGTAGCCATTATCTTCCAGATGCTCATCAACAAAGGCACCTATGGCGGCAAGCGATACTTCAAGCCCGAAACCGTAGACCGGTTCACCGCCTACGGCAGCAAGATCAGCCACCGGGGCCTCGGCTTCGACAAGGCACTACCCACCGACGATAATGGTGGTGGTGCTGGCGACCGCTGGAGTGCCCTCACCTTTGGTCATCAGGGGTTCACCGGCACCTGTGTCTGGGCCGATCCCGCTAGTGGAGTGGTCTTCGTGTTCCTCTCCAATCGTGTCTACCCCTCTGGCTCCAACACCAAGATCAACAAACTCAGCGTACGCACCACCGCCCAAGACTACATCTACGAGGCACTAGGCATACCCATCAACACCCAGCGCAAGGAAGTATATAATGTGCAGGTAGGTCTGTAGCAGTCATACTTTACACAACACTACATAACAAACGGGGCGGAGCGCATCATGCACTCCGCCCCGTTCAGTACGGTCACCACACTAGCTTATCGGCTCATTGCAGCCTCTATCTCATCGGTGGTTATCGGTATACCCTTAAACAGGTCTACATTGCCTGTCTTAGTTATCCATATATTGTTTTCTATCCTTATCCCCATTTGTTCCTCGGCTATGTATATGCCCGGCTCTATCGTAAACAGCATACCCTCCTTCACCGCATCAGTATAAGAGCCCACATCATGCACCACCAGCCCCAGGTGGTGCGACACACCATGATAAAAATACTTCCTGAATGCAGGATTCTCAGGGTCCTGATTTTTTACATCAGCCTTCGTTATCAGCCCTATCTTCAGCAGTTGTTTTTCCATCTCAGCATTTATGCTCTTCACATACTCCTGAAACAGTATACCCGGCTTCAGTATGTCCTTGCCATGGTTATGCACCGCCAGGCATGCATTATACACCTCTTTCTGTCTTTTCGTGAATTTTCCATTCACAGGTATCGTCCGTGTCAGGTCAGCATTATAGTTGCCATACTCCGCCCCAAAATCCATCAGCAGCAGCTCACCATTCTTACACTCTTGGTTGTTCTCCTCATAGTGCAGTGTACGTGCCCTGTCGCCCGATGCTATGATGCACCCATACGCATGGCCCGTAGCCCTGTTCCGCAGAAACTCATGTGTTATCTCCGCTTCTATTTCATGCTCCATCACACCCGGCTCCACAAACCGCAGCACCCTGTTCAGCGCCTTAGCCGTTATCGCTATCGCCTCCTTCGTCACCTCTATTTCTTCCTTAGTTTTTATCGCACGCAGCTCCTTCATTATTTTGGCAGCACGCTCATAGCTATGCGCCGGGTATTGGCGCATCAGGTTGTGTACAAATGTCAGGTCTGTGCGGGGCAATTCGGTGTCCAGGCGGTTGTGCTCATTAGTGTTCACATACACATAGTCAGCACTATTCATCATCACCTGCAGCATCGTGTCAAACCCATCTAGCCACTGTATATTTTCTATCCCCGACAGAGCCGTAGCCTCATCCTTGCGCAGTTTGTGACCCACCCATTTTTCCATCAGTTCATTAGGGCGCAGCAGCACCAGCACCTCACGCATGTTTTTATCCGGATTGTCCGGATACAGCACCACTATTGTTTTTTCCTGCACCACGCCACTCAGCCACAGCACATCCGCATCAGGCTTGTAGCCATACTGTCCATCGCCCCCCTTCGGAAACACCGGACTAGCAGGAAATATAGCCACCGAATTCGGTTTCATTTTTTTCACAAACCGTTGTCTGTTTTGTTCGTATAGTTTTTTCGGTATCGGTAAGTATTTCATACGTTATCAGTTAAGCATGTGAAGTTAAGCATACATCCGCATAGCTATACATTTTGTATCATTTTCACACATTTTTTCACCCCCTGTGTTTTTCTTTTGTAGCCAGCTTAGGTGCTACTATCATCGTCGGTTGCGTCGCACGCTTGTACGGTTGGGGGGTGGGGGGGCGTGTGTGTGTTACACAGAGATGGGCTAGTAATTTTTTCGAATTCAGTCTTCCAAACTTAAATTAGAGGGGCATAAGTTGCAGGTTGCCACTTTATATTCAAGTACTAAATGGAGAAATATTTGCGTTTACGCATTTCTATATATCTATCGCTTTTTGATTCATCCTTTTTACCCGAGTTTATTTTCAAGAATGGATTCAATTTAACAAATACCTATTTTATCCTTCAAATTAGTTCGAAGTCCTAAAAACCTTATACTATAAAAGACAAGGGTTGTACTGTTGGCTATTTCTGCATATGCATTATTGATATTTACGATTATATTTGATGGCTACATAATTATAGATAAGCTGATTTATGCAAGAAGAAACAAAAGAGGTCACTTCAGAATATGCTTTTGGTGCATTAAGAGGACTAATTGGAGCGATTCCTTATGCTGGAACCGCCATAAATGAGATGTTATTTGATGCGAGAAGTCGTCTTAAACAGAACCGAATTAATAATTTTATTGAACAATTGGGTGCTTACATTCAGAACTTTTCGGAATCAGAAATTGACATAGAACATATAAAGTCTGAGGAGTTTGGAGACTTTTTTGAAGCGTTGCTGAAAAAAGTTGCTACTACAAGTAACAAAGATAAAGTTAATAGGTATAAAGAGCTGTTAGGTAGTCAAATTGTTTCGCCACTGGCATTAGATTTCTCTAATACATTTCTTGAAGTAATAGAAAAAATTAGTGAAAATCAAATATTGATCTTAAAAAAACTACACGATTTAGGGACTACATATTCTGATCACAAAATCGAAGTTTATGAAAGGAAACAGATACTTAAACGTTACAAGGAGAATTATCAGTTTCAAGCGAATTCTTACGTTGAGTCTTCCAGTGAGTATGAATACGACACCAAAGTAAAAGAGTTAGAAAATGAAATTCAAAAATCTGAACAACTAGGAGCCAAGTTTAGTTATATATTCCAACCTAAAACCTATAGGATAGAATGGGCTGAATTTCTGTTTTTGTTACAAGACTTGGCATCTAAATCGTTGATAGTAGATACAAGTTTTAGAATAAACGATGAACCATTCTCAATCGTGGAAATCACAAATTTTGGGATAGGATTTATTGATTTTATTGAACATAACTAGCTACTAGCTGGGCGTAGTTTGCGCTAATATTTTAAATAAATGCTTGTCGTAGACTTTTTTCAGATTGGCAATCAGACCCTGTAAGGTATAATGTTCCCTTGAATTCCCAAATAAACAAATAACAATTAGATTTTTATACTTTACGAGTGTGTAATACATTTTAATGCACTTTAAGCTAATTCTTTCAAATGGAGTATATTTACTCTAGAAACCAGTTTTTACTGTAAGCACTAACGAGTTTGTGTTTCCTGTTTGATCATAGATACTTAAGAAGGTTAAAAAATTATTAAATTATGCCCCTACCTGAAAATGACATAGAATCAGAATTGAGTTACGCATATTTGCATGCGGTTTCCAGCAGAGCTGGTTTGAATTGCAAGGTTGAGAATCGCCATGGAGACAACTATGGAATCGATGCACAAGTGGATTTTTTCGCTCCCATTCCTGGTACGTGGCGCAGTGATGTTTCTCTTAGAATTCAATTAAAAGCTACAAAAAATAGAGGAGCGGAAACAGCAACACACATTTCTTATCCATTTAGAGGAATAGAACAATATAACCGGTTAAGGACGAATTCTGGTGAGCCACACAGAATATTAGTTGTTTTGTTTTTGCCAACCAATATTACAGATTGGGTAAACATAACAGAAGATGAATTGTTACTTAAACAAGCAGCATATTGGGTTTGTCTTTATGGTGCTGTAGCTTCTGCAAATGAAGTAAGTCAGACAATTTATTTGCCCAAAGCGAATTTATTAACACCAGACAGCCTTAGTGCTTTGTGTCAACAAATAGGTGTAGGTAGTCTTCCAAACTATAATTTACCATAGCTATGAGAATAATAGATGTAACTTCAATAGAAATTAGAGACTATGCTATAAGTTATGGCTGGACACTAGTTAAAGATGCCATAAAAGAGGGTTTGTTTGTCCTTAATAGCCCTAACATGGATTATAAACAATTAATGATTCCTATTGAGCCTAATGATCCAAATTTCAATAGTCTTGCAGAGCTCTCAATATCAAAATTAGCAGACCAAAACAAGAAATCTATATTTCATATTTTTGAAGAAATACGGGAGGTAAATGATGATGTTATTAGTTTACGATACTATTCTGAAAATAAGATTGTAAACTCACTTTCTTTTCAGGAAGCTTTGGAGTCAATAGAGGCGACAAAACAAATGATTCTTGCAGCGGGTAGCTCAGTAATTAATCCTGTGCTATATCACAAACGATTAGGTAGAACAGAAGCTACTGAACTCTTAAAAAAAACACGATTCCGTCATACTGAAGAAGGAAGTTTTATACTTAAAGTATCATGTCCAATTCAATTAGAATCAGCGCCAACACCTAGTTTATTTGAATTTGAGAGTGGGAAACCCATTAGCCGTAAAGCATTTGAGCTAATAAATAATGGAGCGTTGAAAGTATTGCAATCTGTTGAGGAAGATAGCTTTGACCAGCTACTAGAAGAACAGTCAAATGCAGAAAAGCCCATAATTTCTTACAATTTTTGTGATGCTTTGATAGGTCTTTTTGATGACGAAAGGGAGTTGCCTTATGAACTAAAATTCAATTGGAGTAGAGCTTATTTGCAGAAACTCCCTGCTCCACAAATTCAAACAACCGTAAGGTTTCCTTATTCGTTCAAGCCTAAAATTGATGAACTAAAAAATTATTTTAAACCACAGAGTAAGGAAACAGCTGATACATTTTTTGGCACTGTGGAAAGCCTCAATGGTAACGAGGGTGATGACGGACGACGATGTGGAGAGGTAATTCTTGCATTAATAATAGATAGTGAAATCGTTAATGCTAGAGTTAATCTCTCTACTGAATGGTATGAAATTGCATATCGTGCACACGGGCAAGGTGGAGGTATAGTAAAAGTTAAAGGTAGATTAGTACCTGGAAAACGGATCAGTACACTTGACGATGTTTCTATTTTTGATCATGTAATGAAATAACCCAGCTAAGCGTAGTATGAATTAATATACATAATTATTGTTTGGCGTAGTCTCCCACTACGCCACAGTGGTAGTCAGTCTCCAGACTGTTGTCACCAGTTGTTCCTTCAGTTCAACTGAACTTCCAATAAAAATCATTCTCCTGAACGCCTTTACCTTTTGCAGCTAAATGAATATTACTTCCTTAAAACTTCATAAGTTTGGTTGATGAAATTTGCACTACAATACGTAAATGACATAAATGGGCATACTCAAGCCGTACAGTTACCTGTAGCGCAATGGGAAAAGCTACTCAATAGGTTGAAAAAATATGAGGAAGCGTTGCAAATAAAATCTGACTTAGAAGAAGCAGTGGAGGAAGTAAACCTGATTAAACAAGGCAAAAAAAAATCAGTACCACTAAAAGACTTTCTGAATGAGTTATAAAGTCGAAACCATCACCAACTTTCGGAAAGAAGCCAAAAAGCTAATTCAAAAATACCCTTCACTCACTACCGAAATTGAAAATATTGGAATCTTCACTGACCTAAATACCCACCACTCGTACTCATTCATAACCATCTCTTTCACCATTTCTACAGTATGTATGCTACAGTTCAGCATTATCACTCCATATTGTCTCTTTGTTTTCTTTTTACTGTCTTACTTTTGTTTTAATGCATTTAAGTGACAATTTTATTGCTGATGTCAAAACTATCCTTGCCTCTGCAAGAGAGCAAGCTTACACTGCCATAAACGCTTCGATGGTGAAAGCGTACTGGCTTTTAGGCAAACGTATAGTTCAAGAAGAACAGCAAGGTAAAGAAAGAGCATCCTATGGAGAAGGGCTTTTAAAGGAACTTTCAATGTCGCTTACTGTAGAATTTGGCAAGGGATTTTCTTATGCAAATCTTAAGAATTTCAGGAAATTTTATCTTGTTTTTCCCGAACTTGAAAAAGGCTACGCACTGCGTAGCGAATTGACATGGACCCATTATCGGCTAATAATGAGAGTTGAAAATGTAAATGCAAGGTCATATTACCTGAAAGAGTGCGCGCAACAAAACTGGTCATCACGAGTATTAGAGAGAAATATTTATTCACACTATTATGAACGAATATTGTCTTCTCAAAACAATAAAAATGCAGAACCGAGTTCAATGTCTGATAAACAGAATTCCTCAGATTTCATCAAAGACCCATATGTCTTTGAGTTTTTAAACATAGAGCAACCTTACCAAATATCCGAACATGAATTAGAAACTGCATTAATCAATAATCTACAGCATTTTCTTTTAGAACTTGGGAAAGGGTTTTCGTTTATCGGCAGGCAGTTTAGAATAAGCACCGAAACATCACATTTTTATATCGATCTTGTTTTCTACAATTACATTCTTAAATGTTTTGTACTAATTGATTTGAAAACTGGTAAACTTAGCCATCAGGATACTGGGCAAATGGACATGTACATAAGAATGTTCGACGACCTCAAACGAACTGATAGTGACAACCCTACTATTGGTATAATTCTTTGCGACGAGAAGGACGAGACAGTGGTCAAATACTCAATACTGAATGGGAATGAGCAGCTTTTTGCTACTAAATATCGTTTATACCTACCTACCGAGCAAGAGTTAATAGCCGAAATAGCAAGAGAAAAGAGGCTTATTGCTGAGCAAATTAACACCCCCAATCGTCCTATTTTATAAACCCTTCGTCCTATGGTACCCCATTTGGTTTAAGTGTTAAACAAATTTGGCGCCAGTCTTTTCGACTGGTGTCTATATTTGTGCCAGTGTTTTTCACTGGCGTAAAACTACTGTTGTTCCTTCCGAGATATATCAGTAGGGGATTGTACGTAACCCCCCGATGCACATAGCAAAAAGCTGATAGAAATGTCAATAATAACACTCCTATCAGCTATTGTACAAATTTCGGGGCAGGCTATCTTAACCTATTGAATGTAATCCTACCTTGTTTCCTTCGGTGTCTAGAAAAAGAGCAATAAAGCCCCTATTGCCACCTATACCAGTTTTCGGCAGAATTACCCTGCCACCGGCGCTTTCTACTCTGCCCAATGGAACCGAAAGGTCATTTCCGCCATCTAAGTAAACAGTTGTGCCGGTCATTGCAGGAACAAAGTTTTCGCCACTAGCTATTGCGCCACCAAATCCGCCTTTTTGTGTATCAGACGGTAAATAGGCATATTGCATATGAGGGCTAGGGTCTACATGTATTGGAGCATCTAACACTGTAGCATAAAATGCTATTGCTCTTGCGAAATCTGTTGCTGGGATTTCAAACCAATTGAGAGTATTTACCATGTTTATTGAATTTTAGTTGTTTGTGTTGTTTAGTTGTTTGTATTTTATTCACTAAGTCTTAAATGTTGCAGAATATTTGTTGACCACTGTCTTAGCAGAGTCGAACCTTAATTTTCCAATTGCTGAAACTGAATTGGGCGAACTTCTAATTTTCCGTCCTCTTCAAAAATCGGACACCCCTTTGCTATCTCTACAGCCTCGTTAATGTCTGTTGCATTAACGATAAGGTACCCACCCACCGTTTCATTCGCTTCCACAAACGGACCATCTGTCACAACTTTGTTTTTTCCGTTTACCTGTTTACCAGTCCTCTGAAGCGGTTGTCCCCCTGCCAGGATTCCCTTCTTACCAAGATCTTGTTGCCAGGTAATCCATGATTGAATGTATGCCCTTACTTCGTCTGAGTCTTTGGCATTGTGGACGTGAGTGTCTCCGCCCCTGAATAAAAACATAAATTTTTCCATTTTATTCTGATTGTTTTTTATTGTTTACATTTGTACTTGCTAATTACAAGTGCAAATATAAAGGCATTTACTTGCAAAATGCAAGTAAATAGATAATATTTTTTATGGAGGATAAAAAAAAGGCAAGATCGAGCTGTGGAGTAGCCCTATCACTCGATATTATTGGGGATAAATGGTCTCTGTTAATTATTAGAGATATGGTTTATTTAGGCAAGGATACCTACGGAGATTTATTAAAAATGGACGAAGGAATTGCCACCAATGTATTAGCAGATAGGTTAGTAGCGCTAGAAAAAGCAGAGATAATTACCAAGGAAGTTTTTGTAGGCAGTAAGTCAAAATTCAAATACAAACTAACCTCAAAGGGAATTGATTTATATCCAATTATAACGGAGATAATGTATTGGGGCAGCAAATACTGCGAAGTAAAGCCAGAACAAATAGTCATTGCTAAAATGGATAAACAAAATCGGGACGCGTTTACAACGGATGTTATGCATAAGCGACTCAAAGAGTTAACTGACAGGAGTTAGCATTTTATCATTACGAATGCTGCGTGTTGTTGGTTATTTGCTGTCCCTTCGGGCTCAACTGCAACTACCAATAAAAATCGTTCTCGTAAGCCGTCACTATCTACCCCTAGTCGAAGCGTCTCGCTTCGTCTTAATTTCTGCAAGCGTCTCGCTTGCGAAAGAAAAATTGTGGATATCTCCGTCCTCGTTGAGTCTCCCCGCTTTTTCTGCGGGGGACTCAACGACATCAGGGCTAGAAAGCTGAAATTTCTTTATCCAGCCCCACTCCTCACTTGCAATAAATCCACATCCCAAATTGTGGATATCTTAATCATTGCCACACCTGTTTTGGCATAAGTTGGCGCAGTTTTTGCTGCATCAGTAGAGCGTAGTCTATTTATCCATTACCTTACAAACCCCACTATCATTATGTCAGTATATAATTTCCCAAAGCATCACAGCAAACCTCTCCACAGCACCCCATCCTCCCCAGTGTGTGCCGCGCCTCGTCACAAAAAACTACCGGAAATTGTCATCATACCGGAAAAGTGAATAGCATTGATAATCAACGACTTAAGTACCAAAACCCATGAAAACACCGGCAAAGAACCGGCAAAACTTACCAGTAGCCATAGCTTTTTAGCGACGGCTACAGAAATAAACAATAGACCCAATATGAAAATAAATAACCTCATACAGGCGCATCCATACAGCCCACATCCTGAAAATCAAATCAATCAGGTGAATCAGTGGTTCAGACAAACACCGAACCAGAAATTGCTTGCAAACCGGAAAAATGAATAGTATTGATAATCAACGATTTATCTATCAAAACACATGAAACCACCGGCAATAAACCGGCAATGTCGGAAATTGACAATAAACCCAATATGAACAGATGTTACTACAAAATACCAGCCGATAGATATAAGAACGCCCAGCCCTTGATGGTGCCTTTTGATGCCGAAGAAGAAAGCAGGAAGTAAAATTATAAACCCCAACCCTAACCAATGACAAAAAGCCAGATAGTAGTACTGCACCGGCAGAAAACCAGCACCAGGCAGCTGCCAGAAGCCGAAGGATAACAGCGTAGAGCTATTTTTTTGTCAGCGGAGCGATTGACAAAAAATTTCCTTTTCTTTTGTTACTTTTCTTTTTGAAATAAAAAGAAAAGTAAGAGCCCACGGTCAGAATAATCCAGAGCAGAAAATACCACAAACCTGCGAAAACGAATAGTATTGATAATCAACGACTTAAGTGCCAAAACACATGAAAACACCGGCAAAGAACCGGCAAAACTTACCAATAGCCATAGCTTTTTAGCGACGGCTACAGAAATAAACAATAAACCCAATATGAAAATAAATAACCTCATACAGGCGCATCCATACAGCCCACATT
>JAIXSZ010000006.1 GCA_027484425.1 Sphingobacteriales bacterium | reverse complement strand
TACTTCATCCCTAATCAGCAGAATCAAAAGAATCATATGAATCGGTGGTTCAGACAAACACCAACCGGAAAATGCCTACACACCGGAAAAGTGAATAGTATTGATAATCAATGAGTTAAGCGTCAAAACACATGAAAACACCGGAAAGAAACCGGAAATTAATAATAAACCCAATATGACTACAGAAGACCAGTACATCCTCCCTAATCAACCGAATCAAACGAACCATTGGAATCGCTGCTTCAGACAAACACCAACCGGCAAATGCCTACAAACCAGAAAAGTGAATAGTATTGATAATCAATGAGTTAACCCCAAAAACACATGAAAACACCGGAAACAAACCGGAAATTAATAATAAACTCAATATGACTACAGAAGACCAGTACATCATCGCTAATCAACAGAATCAAAAGAATCATTTGAATCAGTGGTTCAGACAAAAACCAACCGGAAAACGCCTACAAACCGAAAAATTGAATAGTATTGATAATCAATGAGTTACATCAAAAAACACAAAAATAACCGGCAAAAAACCGGCAAACTGGAAATGAAAAATAAACCCAATATGACTACAGAAGGCCAGTAAATCCTCCCTTAACAACCGAATCAAAAGAACCATATGAATCAGTGGTTCAGACAAACACCAACCGGAAAATGCTTGCACACCGGAAAAGTGAATAGTATTGATAATCAACCACTTAAGTGCCAAAACACATGAAAACACCGGAAACAAACCGGCAAAACCACCTACCACTTCATTCATTCACCTAAATCCCCCATTTTTGCACTCCAATGAGCATTCACCTCCTCAACAACGATTTATGGTTTCCTCCACTCCGCCATGCCGATGAAGATGGGCTGCTGGCAGTAGGTGGAGATTTATCTGTCGAGAGGCTGCTCCTTGCCTATCGTTCGGGTATCTTCCCTTGGTTTAGCCACGACGAGCCCATACTCTGGTGGTCGCCCGACCCTCGTTTTGTGCTCTATCCGCCGCAGTTACGCGTCAGCAGCAGTATGAAAACCCTTGTGCGCTCTGGCAGGTTTCAGTTCACTACCAATACCGCTTTTCCTGCCGTCATCGCTTCATGCCAGTCCACACCACGCCCTGGCCAAGATGGTACTTGGATCACAGAAGACATCATTGCAGCTTACACACAGCTACACCATGCCGGTTATGCTCATTCTGCCGAGGCTTGGCAAGATGGGCAATTGGTCGGCGGACTATATGGCGTGCTTATTGGCAGGGTCTTCTTTGGCGAGAGCATGTTTAGCCACGTTAGCAATGCCAGCAAGTTTGCGTTCATTCATTGGGTGCAGCAGTTACAACAGCAGGGCATTCAGCTTATCGACTGTCAGGTCTACACCGCTCATTTACACAGCTTAGGAGCCGGTATGATACCTCGGCAGCAGTTCATGCAGCAGGTAGCACATTTGGTCGGTGCTTAATACTTGCTCACTGCTGCTTTTATTGCTTTATCTTCGTACAAATTATTACTTATTTTATAATGACTTTTAAGGATTTAAATCTCAGTACCCCCCTGCTCAATGCGCTCGATGATTTGGGCTATACGCAGCCCACCACCATTCAGCACAAAATTTATTCTGTTATTCTCTCTGGCCGCGATGTATGCGGCATAGCTCAGACAGGTACCGGCAAAACCCTTGCCTACCTGTTGCCATGTCTCAGATTATGGAAGTTCTCAAAAGATAAGTTCCCACAGATCCTTATCATCGTACCCACCCGCGAGCTCGTAAAGCAGGTAACCGAAGAAATAGCCAAACTCACCACTTACATGAGTGTGGTAACAGTAGGCGTCTACGGCGGTGTCAACATGAAGCCTCAAGCACTAGAAGTAGAAAATGGCTGCGACATAGTAGTAGCCACTCCCGGCCGCCTGCTCGATCTCGTTCTCAACGGCTCTCTGAAACTCAAAGCCATAAAACAACTGATCATAGATGAGGTAGACGAAATGTTTAACCTTGGCTTTCGTACCCAGATCAACAATGTGCTAGACAGGCTACCACCCAAAAGGCAGAATCTGTTATTCTCAGCTACCATCACAGACGAGGTAGTAGTGTTGATGAATACCCACTTCACAGAGCCTGAGAGGGTAGAGGCAGCACCCACCGGCACCCCGCTCGATAACATAGACCAGAGCATGTACGAAGTGCCCAATTTTTACACCAAGGTCAATCTCCTCAAACTACTCCTCACAGAGGATGAAACTATGACCAAGGTACTCGTATTTGCCGCCACCAAACACATGGCAGATGACCTACACCACGAGCTAGAAGAACACTTCCCCGACCGTGGTGGTGTCATACACTCCAACAAAGCCCAGAATCATCGATTCAATACCATCAATCGCTTTCGCGA
Source organism: Sphingobacteriales bacterium (assembly GCA_027484425.1). Taxonomy (GTDB): domain Bacteria; phylum Bacteroidota; class Bacteroidia; order Chitinophagales; family Chitinophagaceae; genus Nemorincola. The sequence continues at coordinate 23,074 of JAIXSZ010000006.1, read as the reverse complement.
TAACACTTACCGGTTTATCATAGCTACCGATCTCGTAGCTCGAGGTATAGACATATCAGAGGTGACACACGTCATCAACTTTGATGTACCAGAAGAACCCGAGGCATACATACACCGTATAGGCCGCACCGGTAGGGCCGATAAAAAAGGTATTTCTCTTACATTCGTCACAGAGCGCGAAAAAGAATTCCTCAATGCCATAGAGGCGCTGATGAACTATAAAGTACCAGTACTCCCACTACCTGCGCACCTCACAATATCCGATGTGCTTACCGAAGACGAAAAACCCAAGGTGCGCATGAAGGAAACCCTCATAGTGCTGCCCAAGGTCAGTGAGTCGAAAGGCGCTTTTCACGAGAAGCTGGAGAAAAACAAAAAAACCAACATCAAAATCAGTCACAAAGACAAAATGAAAGCCAAGTATGGCAAGCCCAAAACAAGGGGCGCAAAAAAGAAATAGTATGATTACCAGACTTACTGCCAAACACAATGGTATTCCCTTCGACTGGATAGATATCACCGACCCCACAGAGGAAGAGCTGAACACAGTAGCCACTGAATATGGCCTGCATAGTGCTTCTGTGGCAGACTGCATGCAGCCTGGTCACCTACCTAAGTACGAGGCGTTCAAAGATCATACATTCATCATACTCAGGGTGTGCTTCACCCAGCCCGATGTAAAGGCAGAGACTGTGCAAGAACTTACCGGAAAAATAGCAGTTTTCATTTCCGATACTTTTATCATCACCATACACCGCCTACCTTGGGAGCCCTTCACAAACATCAGCCAAGATTATGTGCTGGCTGGCAGATGCACCAACCCTCATCATGTACTCAATATCATCGTCAAGCAAGGCCTAACCACCTTCGACGAAACAGGGCTCTTACTAGCTCAGTCGCTCGATTATTTCGAAAAACAAGTATTCCTTACCTCCCGAAAAACACCCCTGCTCAAGGGCATGTACTTCCTCAAGCGAAAGCTCGATGTAATAAGGCGATTGCTCGTTTTGTCAAGCGATGTCATAGACCGCATCGACCCACAAGGTGCTTCCAATGCATATACCCGCGATGTACGCGACCTCTACATTAAGCAGAAAAGCCTCTACGATGCTATGTACGAAAACACCAATCACCTCCTCAATATCTACTTCAATATATCAGCACAGCGCACCAACGAAACCATTCGTGTACTCACCATATTTTCAGTGTTTTTTATGCCCCTCACTTTTATAGTAGGGGTCTACGGCATGAACTTCCAGCACATGCCTGAGCTCCGCTGGCAGTATGGTTATCCGTTTGCTATATCCATGATGGTTATAGTAGTATTGATCATTTACATCTGGTTTCGCCGCAAGAAGTGGCTGTGATTTGCACCTCTCGTTGTTTCAGTTGGGTCGCCAGCTTTAGCACTATTATCATCGTCGTTTGCGTCGCATCTCTTGTACGTTCAGGGCTATGAGGAGCTTTGTATGTTACAGTTACAAATACAATACTCCTCATACTGAAAAAACAACCCGCCACACATTGCTGTATGGCGGGTATTGTTATTCATAGTTATAAGAAATTACTTACAGTCACTCATCTTTTAGTTCCTGAATCAATAGGCGACATTATCATTTGGTAGCTTTGAATATTGTGCATATCAAAAAGTCCGAACTGCACGCACATAGAACGTTGAGTTCTTAAGGTTGTCGCTAGCGTAGCCAAGGCTCAAGTGGAAGGTCACTGTGTAATTGCCAATTGTCTCGCTACTACTCCAATAGTTACTAGTGCTGAATCCACCTATATAACCTCTATTAATGTATAGTTTTTGCAACTCGAATCTGCTGGGTAGGTACCAGTCGCTGTAACCGTTTAATACCAAATCGGCACATAGCCTTGCCGCAGTACCTGCACCACATGCTGATGATACTATGGCAGTATTGGCTGCTCCGGAGCCCACTGCGTGAGATGTACCACCTATAAACGTACCATAACAACCCCATTGTATTCCTGTACTCTGGTCGCTCGGTGCTACTATCAAACCATGAGTCTCACTTGCTACATATCCAGGATCTCCAGATTCTGATATATAAGCTACTATCCCACCGCCATAATTATCGCCTACCGACAAAGGACGTACTACAATTAACTTTGTTTCGATAGCTGTGCCACATGTATTGGAAACTGCGTAGCTAACTGTAGTAGTACCCAGTGAAATGCCTGTAATAACACCGCCTGAGTTAATGTTAGCTATTGCGGAGTTGCTAGTTGTCCATATACCACCTGAAACAGTATTATTTAAGGTTATAGAACTACTTTCACCTACTGAGTCTGCGCCTGTTATAGCTCCTACCGACGGTACTGTATTTACAGTTACTACCCGTGTAGCAGATGCACTACCACAACTCTCTGTAACAGTATAGCTAATGGTAGCAGTACCTGTCGCAATACCTGTCACCACACCCGATGCACTTACTGTAGCTATGCCAGTTGCGCTGCTACTCCAGGTACCGCCAGCGGTAGCAGTACTGAATGTTGTAGTGCTGCCAACACATACCGAGGCAGTGCCTGTTATACTGCTGGGCAGTTCAGGACAACTAATAGCACGAATAGCACGAACATTGAATGCTTCATTTTTTGCTACGCTCAGCGTATTGCCTGTATTAAAGTTGACCAGCAAAGCATTGTTCACGCTACTTTCACTACTGCTCCAGTAGCTGCCCGATGCAAAAGCACCTATCAGTGCCCTTTTGGCGCGCAGCTTATCTAATTCATTTTTGCTGGGCAAGTACCAGTCGCTATATCCTCCCAGCACCAAATCTGCACATGAACGGGCAGCAGTGCCGGCACCGCACGATGCAGATACGGAAACAGTATTAGCAGCACCACTACCCAGTGTTTGAGAAGTACTGCCTAACAATGTGCCATAACAACCCCACTGTATAACACCCTGATCTGTAGGGGCAGCTATTAAAGCCCTAAACTGACCTGCTACATAACCTGGGTCGCCTGGCTGAAGTATATACGCTACTATACCACCACCATAACTATCACCTACTATGAGTGGTCTTATATTCACACCTTTGGTGGTCACAATGGTACCACAACTGTTGGTTACTGTATAGCTTACTGTAGCACTGCCCACTGTTATGCCATTTACTATTCCTGTGGTGCCCACCGTTGCTACAGCAGTGTTACTACTGCTCCAAGTGCCTCCAGTAGTGGTATTACTCAGAGTAGTAGCGCCACCCATCATTACAGTATCAGCTCCGGTTATGGTGCCTGCTGTTGGCAATGGGTTTACCGTCACTATAATTATCCCTGTACTTGTACCACAGCTGTTTACTACTTTGTAAGTAATAGCTGCCGTACCTGCTGCTATGCCCGTCACCATCCCAGTTGGGCTGATGGTGGCTACTACTGCATGGCTGCTGCTCCACGTGCCACCCGTACCAGTGGTACTAAGAGTAGTAGTGTCGCCCACACACAAGGTGGCTATGCCTGACACTGTTCCTGCAAAGGGCAAAGGATTCACCGTTACTACCTTGGTGGTTGTGGCCGAGCCACAACTATTGGTAACAGTATAACTAATCGTTGTTACCCCGGCCGACAAACCAGAAACCACCCCTGCACTACTTACTGTAGCTACCCCTGCGTTGGAGCTAGTCCATGTGCCACCTGCAATAGTGGCGCTTAATGTAGTGGTTTGGTCTACACATACTGCAGATGCACCACCTATACTACCAGCAGATGGTGTGGGGTTTACAGTCACCTCGGCCGTCACCATGGTGGTGCCGCAAGCCTCTGTTACGGTGTATGCTATGGTAGTAGTGCCAGGTGCAAAACCTACCATAACATTGCCGCCTACTATAGGTGCCACAGCTGGGTTGCTGGTGCTCCATATTCCACCTGCTACTGTGCTAGTAAGTGAAATGTTGCTGCCAGTACATATGGAGGTATCGTTGATGATGGTACCTGCCGATACTACACAATTGGCAGCACTAATGCCTGGGATGATGTAATACACACCACCACCAAAGTACATAGTATCGCCCACACTACTTATTGTGGGTCTGGTGGCTCCGCTAAACAGGGCATAGGGTACACTGAGCATTTGCTGAGTACCCATATCTATATAGCTGCTGCCTCCTGTAGGGTCCAGTTCTACTTGCATAAACTTGTGGTTTGATCCCCAGTTGATGTGGGTGAAAGAGCCTGCAACAACAGTCCCCTGACCTACATTCACTGAAAACAGCCCTTGAGACGAAGTAGTAATATTATGTGTCTCGCGATACACTATGCTACCTGTTGCTACAGCATCTCTTATAGTAAACCTTACAGAGATATTGGCAGTTGCCAGTATTGCGCCACTGCTATTGCGTGCAGCAGCCTGATATGGAATGGCGTTGGGTGCCTGAGCTCGGGCTGTGCCTATCAGTAGCAACCATCCTAAAAATATAAGAACTTGTTTCATAATAGTTTGAATGTTGATAAATTGCGATGAAATAGCTGTGATAACTTGGGTAGAATGGTGCTTGAAAATGGAAGTGAGTAGGTCAGAGGGGCTGATATCGAACACTAACCCTAAGTGCGGCACACTGTTTTATATCAAAACTAATATCCGTAGAAAACAGTAACTAATGAGCCGTCTTGGTTGTCAGACAGCCCATTAGTGAGCATTCAAAGTGATAAGTAATACTGTTGCTTTTTCAATCAAGATGTAAATAAATAATAGTAAGTCGTTGCTCTGCTTTCTGCAACCCCATAGACATGGGGTCGCTTGCAGAGTCTATCAACTATTTCACCATTACTTTAGTGTTGTATTGCTGTGTAACAGTGGTGGCATGCACCATATACAAGCCCGCTGGTACATTAAGTTGTAGCGGAACCATCACATTAGTGTTGGCTGCCGTTTCGTACACTTTTTCGCCTACTGCATTGGTTATTATTATAGTAGCAGTTTCATTGCTGTTGCTAGGTATATTTATAGTAAACCGTCCGTTGGTAGCAGGGTTGGGGTATAGTTGAATACCGTTTACCTTGCTGATGTCGCCAACAGATGTTGTGAAAGAAAAGTTGGGAGAGGTAGCACTGCACCCACCAGCATCTGTCACGTTTACGGCATAGGTGCCGCTTGCGGTGGCTGTGTGTGTATTGTTGGTAGCACCTGCTATAGGTGTGCCGCCCAGCGTCCACTGATAGGTAGCAAACGTACTCGGCACTGATAGGGTAGCACCACTTGCAGATATAGAAGGCGCAGTAGGCGCATTAACTGTAACCACTCTGGTGCCAAACACGAGACCAGCCACATAAGTAATAGTAGCAGTGCCAGCAGCAACACCTGTTACCACACCTGTAGCCGATACAGTAGCTATAGCGGTGTTGCCACTCTTCCATGCAGCATCGGGTATCGAGGCTGTGAAGGTGGTAGTGCCGCCTACACATGTGGTGGGTGTGCCAGTGATAGTAGCAGTGGTGGCTAAAATGATACGAATACGGTTATTGTTCTTGCTAGTTATTAAGAGATCGCCAGTTGCACTTACAGTAACCCCTGCGCAATTACCTATAGCAGCCGCTGTTGCAGGCCCACCATCCCCTGCAGCAATGGAACTTCCGTTGCCCGCTACTACAGTAGTTATGCCACTTGGTGTCACTTTGTAAAGCCGTCCGGTATTGTCTTCTGTGCCAACAAACAAATTGCCTGCATGATCAAGTTCCATAAAGGCGGGTGTTTCAGTAGCTCCTATTGAGGTAATAGTGGTGACTATACCTGTTGAAGCCGTAATTTTTCTTATTCCGCCAACTTTACTGAAGTAGATATTACCTGAATCATCTATTGCAACGCCGTGGGGATTGCTGATGTCTGCAGCGGTAGCGAGGCCTCCATCACCCGTATTGTCGTTAGTGCCTGTGCCAGCTATTGTTGAAATGATACCAGAAGCAACATCTATTTTTCTAATTCTGTGGTTGCCTTGGTCTGCCACATAAAGGTTTCCAATAGCATCAATTGCCATGCCAATTGGATAGCTTAACATGGCAGCAGATGCAGGGCCTCCATTACCAGAATATCCAGCAGAACTGCCAGCTATAGTACTAATTGTGCCAGAACTGTTTATTTTGCGGATACGATGGTTGAGAATGTCAGCATAATACATATTGTTGCTATTGTCAAACACTATGCCCCCTCCGAAAGTACCCGAATTGATACGTGCTGTTGAAGCTGAACCACCGTCGCCCGAAAACCCTGAAGTACCATCACCAAGAAATGTAGTTATAGTGTAGGTGCTTCCCGATATTTTCCTGATACGGTGATTGCCTGCATCTACAAAATATATTTCCCCAGATTTGTATTTAATAGCTGCTGGGTTTTGTATAGTTGCTGCTGTAGCCGGTCCGCCGTCGCCTGCAAACCCCGCTGAGCTCCCACAAAAAGTATAAATCGTTTGCGCCTCTGCGCTGGCTGTAATGGCTGCTGATAGTAAGCAGCCTGCAAATAGTTTGTAAAGTGTCTTTTTCATATTGTATCTGTTATTTTAAGTTCCCTCCAAAGGTCACAGATACATCTTTTGTTATTTAGGGCTTTTACTGAAACTCCCTTTTCGCTTTCCGAAAGCTGGTTATATCTTATTGTGCGATTCTTCTTTTATACTTTTTCAAAGGATAACTAACTGCTTCATTATATACATACTACTGAAACTGTGCCACCCTTTTCATCAATGTCTCCAGCTTATCTTGGGTCACAGATAGTTCATACTTTTTATCTACTACCAGCACACCTCCATTGGCTTTCATATATTCAGTCACGTACCGCACATTCACCATGTATGATTTGTGGCACCTATAGAAGTCCTCACATTCACTCAGCATTTGCTCAAAGTGTTTCAGTGGCTTGCTTACCACCACAGGCGGTCCGTTTCTCAGTATCACCTTGGTATAGGCACCATCTGCCTCAAAGTATAGTATGTTAGTTGTCTCTTCAAATGCTATACTATTCATCGTATGCAGTGCTATTTTCTGCGCCGTTTTGCCACTTAGGTTACTCTTTAAGGTCGCATAACTGGCTCTGCTTCTATTTCTCTCAAACAGTTCTATAGCCGACTTCAGTGCCGACGGTTGCACTGGCTTTAGCAAGTACGATACTGCCGAAAGATTAAATGCTTGTATCGCATACTTATTGTATGCTGTCACAAATATCACCGAAAAGCTCACCTCGTCTTCATTAAAAAAATCAAGCAATTCCAGTCCGCTATGTCCTGGTAGCTCTATGTCCAGAAACACTATATCTGGCTTATGTTTTCTTATTGCTTTCACACCGCTTGCTAGGTCGGCACACAGCTCAGCTACTACTACCTCCTCCACACACTCCGTCACCATTTCGCGCAGCAGTATTCTTGCCATTTCTTCATCATCTATTATTATTGCTTTGTAGCTCATGCTAGTTTTATTTTTATTAGTACCATAGTGCCCATCGCCACACCGTCTGCGCTCATCTTGTCTATTATGTTTGCGTGTATTTTGTCAGGTGTGCTTGCATTTAGTAGTTTCACACGCTCGGCAGTGGCTCTGGTTGAGTACGATTTATACTTCCGATTTTTTATCTCATTCAGCGCTTCAGATCTTGCTCTTCCTATCCCATTATCGTCTATCGTCACTTTAAGTTCCTGACCCTCTTTCACAAATTTTATGTGCAGCAGTTTTTCACCTTCTTTGTGCAGCAATCCATGTTTCACCGCATTCTCCACAAATGGTTGTATGATCATAGAGGGTATTTCATGCACCATAGGCTCCGATATATTCTCTATCACAACACTATATTTGAAGTCTTCACCAAATCTTGTTCGTTCCAATTCTAGATACAGATTCAGTGCTTCTATTTCGCTACTCAGCAGTACCGTTTCCGCCTCCGACATTTCCAGTATAGTCCTTGTCAGCATAGATAGTTTTGCTAAGTAGTCGCTTGCTTTCGATTTCTCGTTCGTAAATATATACGCCTGCACAGTATTCAGCGCATTAAAGAAAAAGTGGGGGTTCATTTGCGACCTCAGAGCAGACAGCATAGATCGGCTCAGTCTTTCCTCCATATGCAGTTTTTCTTTCTGCTCTTCCACTTTCTTCATTTTTCGCTTCATGCTATAACTATAGTACACAAGCCCCACTAGCAGTACTACTGTTACCAGAAACACATAAAACCAAACTTGTTGCCAAAACGGAGATGCGATAGTAAACAGCACTCGCTCCTCTTCCCTCATGCCATTCACCCTAAATGCTACTTCATATCGCCCCGGCGACAACGATCTGAACTGTAATGTGCGAGTGTTGCCTGGCAGTTCTTTCCACGCGCCACCATTTATGTTATAAGATAAAACAGACGGTTGTGCTGCCGCAAACTCTACAATTGAATAGCCTATTGTTATATTATTCTCGTCAAATGGTAGTTGTGCTGCTATGTTTTTCCCTATTTCTTTTTCATTTACCAGTATTGTATTTATGTAAAAACCAGGCTGTGAAATCAACCGTTTATTACTCCGTTCCACAAACGATACCAATCCATTATTGGTAGCCAGCCACAATACAGTATCACTTGCTGCTATGTCATTTATTTGGTCGGCCTCTATCGGTATTTTTACAGGGGTCACCTTATCCGGATCAGTCATGTCATACAGTTGCCTGCTACCACAGTAATACAGCCTTTTGCCGCATGCTTTCAGCAATCGCACACTGCCCCATTCTGCATAGTTTTTCAACTCTTCAGTTTTCTCATTACTGGTTATTCGCAGCAGTTTTCCCTTTGCATCAGCCACATATACATAGCCCCTATGCCACACCAACTGTGCCGCATAGATAGCCTTCCCATTGTTTGTCACTGTGTGAGTCTCGTTAGGGCTCACTGCTATTATTCCATTATTAGTACCAAAGTACAGTGTCTGCCGCATACTATCATATGCTACAGCCCTTGCTCGCATACCATTCAGCAATATCTTACTGCCACTCACAGCGGTTAATCGCGAATACCTTTGCACAGTATCCCAGTGACTTTTTTTATTTTCATCTACATTCGGTATTGGCATCAGCATGCTCATCCCGCTGGTAGCCATTGCATAGTACTTATCATCTACCACTACCACAGCCTTTACTGCTAGGTTATTGCTACTTAGTAGTTTTTTTGATGTGCCACTTAGTGCCTTTTGCGATACTATAGTATGCCCTGTAGCAGAGTAAATAATGTTATGAACATCAGCATACAGGTAGTATATGTCAGCACTGTTCACATCTGTGCCTAGCTTTATAGTGCTGCCATCTTGTTCATTTAGGCGCAGTAGGTCTCCGGTTTGTGTACCTATCAATATACCTTTAGTAGTAGCCACTATTTGGCGCACCTTAGCACCATTCAGTTTATACACGTTATTATCAAGGTCGGGCACCACATACACCCCTTCATTTGTTGTAGCAAACCAGTAATTTCCGTTCTTGTCTAGCTGTATTGTCGATATACTTTTACCCTGAAAAATCACCTTTTGTTCATTGCCGTTATCGGCTCTTATTTGTTTACATCCTAGCGAGGTATACAACCATAAGACACCATCTGTTTGCTCTATGCCCCTGTGCACACCACTTGCATATACAGGTATTTTCTGCACTAGTTGCATGTTATTATCTAGCACATATATGCTATTTACATCACTTTGCCTGGGCAGTACATAGAGGCTATCACGCACCACAAATAGCTGTTGCAGACTACCTACTGGCAATTCCTTTACTACTACTTTTTGCACATTTAGCCCCTTGTCTATCTTATATATAGCCCCATCTGCCGATACATAAAACGCATCTTTTCCATTACAAGAGTGGCCCAGCTTGTAAAAAGGTATACCTATGCTCTTAATTAGTTTCAGTGTCTCTATCTCATACACATCCACTCCTTCTTTTTGTACCACATATAGGTACTTATCCGTCACACCAAACGGCATAAACGCAATCGCAGGTCTTTGTTGCAGTGCTTTCAGGCTATTACCTTCGGTATAGTACAGATATCCGTCAAAGTTTTCATACCATATACGTCCCATTTTGTCCTTTCGCACACAACTACCTGCTGCAGAGGTTTGCTGATCACTTTGCCACCGCACAAACGAAAATCCATCATACCTATACAGCCCACCACCAGTAGCTAGCCACATATAGCCTTTGTCATCTTCCATCAGGTCATACACCTCTTCCGATGGCAGCCCATTACTTCTGTTTACACTCAGGCAATAGGGATTCTGCTCTGTTTGTGCACCAGTAGTTACAGATAAGAAAAAAAATAGCAGAATAGCTAGTGTGGAAATTCGCATAAATAGTCCTCCACGAAATTAATCCTTCGCTTCATCTTTCCATACCCATCTTTCTGAAACCCCACTTTCACTAAACGAAACCCCCTTTTAGTTTACACAACACCCGATTTTTCCATATTTTTCCCCTTTTTTTCTTTTTAGGTACGGTGGCACATAACTAACTAAGGGGTAAATTCCCATTTACATCCACAACAATAGCATTGCCTGTATTGCACCATAAATCATTAACCGTGAAAAATCTTCCATGTCTTTTCTTGTTGCTCTTGTTGCAGCCATCTTTGCATAATCAAGCTCATGCACAAAAGGCAACACACGCAGTCAAATCTGTTATCCCTATACCCTGGGAACCTATAAACGAGACCGATATACTTTGGAAGAAAAGAGTATGGCGTGAAATAAATGTTTTCGAGGGCAATAATGCACCACTGTGCATCGGTCAAACATATTCCTTCGCAAATATCTTGTTGAGCGGTATCCATTCAGGTACAATAAGAGCATACAGCAATGAAGATACGGGTTTCACTACCCCTCTTACGCTTGGCGCTATAGATACGTTAATCCAGTGCGATGCTGCTAGCCTGTCAGTAACTGCACGCAAATACCTCAACAGTCTATCAATACTCATCAAAGACACATCCTCGATATTCTCTTGTAGCTATCCCCAACAAGTACAGTTTTATCAGCTGAAAGAAGACTGGATATTCGACCGCAACAAAGGTATTATGGTGGTACACATAGATGCCATAGCTCCTGCGGCCTACCAGAACGGTGTAACAAAACCGCTTTTCTGGCTCCATTATCCCGATATTGCCTTTTATATCAATGATTACGAAGTTGGGTATCTACAATATAGTAAAGTCAACTACTCATGGTATGAATATTTCGAGTCGCGCAAGTTCAGTTCTAGAATCACTAATATTGCTGGTGCCGTTACAGAAGAAATACCTAATCGACGTAAGCGCAAAAACAAGAAAAAAGGGAATGATAGCATAAAACACGATTTCTGGGTTTACTGATTCTATTCGCTACCTGTTTTCTTTATCATTTCAGACAGCCCATAGCCAACCAGAATTATTAACTGAATTTCTATAATCTACCTGTTGATATATTTATTATCCTTTTCCATTCCTTTACTTTCCCTTCAAACGACATTGCCCTAGCACTGCTGCTCGACGGCAGCAGACTGAAGCTGTGATGACTATCAAAGCCTATAAATATTGCGTAGTCCTTTTGTGCCTTGGTACCATTAAAGAAAACATGTTTTATCCTTGGGTATTGTGCATACATACCCATTAGGTCGTTAGGGTGTCCATTGGTAATGTTGCTGTCAAGGCTTCCCATCCTTTTGCCATGATTCAGTACATCCCACAGAGCTATTTTGTTATTCAGGAGCCACTTACATCTCTCCTTATACAAGTTTGGGATTTGAGGAAACAATGCACCCATTATCTTCCAAAAACCATTTCTGGGATTAGCATAGTACTCACACCTTCTCAACGATTCGTCACCCGGCAATGAACCCAATATCAACATCTCACACTCATCGTTTACAATTGGCGCAAACGAATACTTATAATCCGTATCCTGTAATTCAGTAATAGGCATAATTATATTGTTCTATTTAAACGTATTTCTGTGGATATTTCCAGATTCCAACCCAAAACAAAAATCCCTCCTAATATTATCAGGAGGGATTTTCGTTTGTTACTATCTTACTCATTCTTTATCTTATCAGTGTCACATTGCCTTTGTACGATTTGTTCAAACCGTTCGGCAAAGCCACTATTATCTCGTACATATAGGTTCCTAGGTCTTGTGGCACTCCTTTGTACGTACCATCCCAGCCATCTTCTACATTAGAAGTTTGGAACACTTTTTCACCCCATCTGTTGTATATTCTGAAGTCCACCAACTTGTGGAATCTCATACCTATAAGACGGAATACATCATTTTTGCCATCACCATTTGGTGTAAAACCTGATGGTGCAAAATCCTTCACATCCTGATCTACATATACCTTGATTTGTGCAGAGTCTAGACAGCCATATTTTGTCATACCATATACAGTGTAGGTTGTTACAGAGTCGGTAGGGGTAGCTATTGGGTTGCTGATGTTAGGGTTGTTCAGTGTTCCATTAGCAGGGCTCCATTTGTAGTAAGTAGCACCATTAGCATTCAACTGTATACTGCTTCCCAGAGTTATTACCTGTGGACTTACTGTCAGGTCAGTAAATGTTATTGGAGGATATGATTTGATAAGTATATACTCATTCTTCTCACAGCCATTAGGGAAGCCGAGGAATGGTGGTGTACTTGCAGTTACTGCTAGCGTGTATTCACCTATGCCCCAGAAGTTTACAGCTGCTTTGTCATAAGCATCCAGATTACTGCCCGATGGTGTTTGTGTCCATGCGTAGGTCATTGGTTGCACTGGTTTAGATATTGCAGTAGCTATCACTGGCATTGGTGTTCTTAGACACACGTTAGTATCCAGCATATTAGTAGTCAACTCCAGCGATACCACCTCTACAGGTTTAGTGCTAGTTGATTTACAACCTATATTATCCGTAACAGTCAATTTCACATTGAATACACTACCATACTGATAGGTGTGTGTTGGGTTCTCTGTTCCATCTTCATTAAATCCGTCACCAAACTCCCAGAAGTACGTAGGTGAGTAAGCGCTGATAGATGCATTGTTGAAAGTAACATCAGTACCTAAACATATTTTGTTATACTCAGGCGTGAACACAGACGCTATACGGTGGTCAAAATTTACTGTTTCTGAACGGCTCAGTTCGCATGCTGGGTCTCTGTATGGAGTCGTGTTGTAGTAAAGCGTTATAGTGTAAGTGCCTACATAGGGTATTGGCGATGCAGTATGAGTATTGTACACATGCCACGTACGAGTACTGTCAATACCTGATCCATCTCCGTAGTTCCAATAGCTGTAGAAGCCTGAAGGCGAAGTTGTGTTAGTCACAAACACTGAGTCACCATTACAACCCAATCCTAATTCATAAGTAAATGACGGCATATAGGGTGCAGGGTTCACCAACACTATAGTAGGTGCTGGTGCTGTGCACAAGCCTATAGTTACTGCTATACCGCTATAAGTTCCGGCTCCCAAGCCTGGCATCAATATAGTACTGTCCGCATTTACTATGCCCGTAAATGCCGGCTGTGCTACACCATTTTTGCTATAAGCAATAGAGAATGGCTTTAATGGCGTTAGACCGAATAGTTTTATCCAACCATCATACTTGCCACAAATCGTCGGGTGCGAGTATGCAGTATCAGACACTGCCAACACAGGAGTAACCAGCGTTATCGGACCTACTTGATTCGACGGACAATCACCCACCTTCACATATATGTAGTCATATACAGCTCCACAAAGGTTAGATAATACTATAGTACTATCTAGCGCAGCAGAATCAACATATGGTGGTTGTGCTATACCGTTTATTGAGTGGAATACAGTATCTATCTGATGTGGATTAATGCCACGCAATATAATTGATCCATCACATTTACCACACTCAGATGGGTTTGTAGCTGTGTAAGCTCTAATGTTAGGAATACCTCCGGCACTTGCTAATGTAGGATTGATTCTTATGAAGGCCTTAGTAGTATCATTACATCCCAATGCCGCAGCCATATAAGTAGTAGGTACACCTGGTGTTACGGTCAAATAGGGTCCGCTACCAAGATATGCACCAGTGGTACTGTCATACCAATATATAGCTGATGTAGCATAAGGCAACGGTGCGTAAGGAATTGATGAAACAGTATAAGTACCAGCCGATGGCGTGAAGCGCCATGCTTCTGGTGGCGTCGTTACTGTCCAGTTAGGAGTCCAGTCGCGTGCAGGTGGCACTGTAGCCAATGTTCCTGCAGTGTTTTGTACACCTACTATTGCACGTCCACTATTCCATGCACATGATGTTTTGCGGGCTATATGCACTTCTGCCAAATTGGTTGTTTCATAAATTATGATTTGGCTAGTGGTCCACTCAGCAGTACATCCATACATACGTGAAGCACACCAGGTCACTGCAAACTTCCTGTTAGGTGCAATTCCCGTTGTGGTTCGGGTTATGGATCCACCAGCACTTATTAGAATGTCGCACCATGGACCACAAATAGCGTTACGCATACTAGGGTTTCCAAGAAGAGCAGCAGTGATAGGCCATGGGCAATATCCACCTGCTAACGTGGTATTAAAGTTTAGCACACCATTTGATCCTACCACAAGGTCAGTATAGTTGGTGCCATAAAAATTAAACGTAAATCCTATAGGAAATACACCCGAATAAACATCATCACCTGTTATACCGGTACCTATTGGCATTGTACCAGTTACAGTAGCATGCAACGTATGGGTAAGACAGTTCCCAGTGTCAACAATCGTTAGCTGACCAAAGGATACAGTAAATAAAAACGATAGAAATACCGTCAGCTGGGTTGCTTTTTTGAGGATACTATGTTTCATAATCTTCATTTCAATATTGTTAATACTTTTCACAATTCAATCTGTACACTATTTAAGACACCCATTCATTTAAAATGGTTGGCAATAACACCACAATTTACAAATAATTTTCTTTTTCTTACACTTACAGTATGAAAATCTTTATTGTATCCGTTGGTTGTGTATATTTTGTTGATAATTAACTCTAGGTTACAATACTTAAGTTGACGTTAACCAAAATATCTATCGTTTCCTCTAAAAAATACACTACATCGTTGCTCCTAAACTCTACTCTAGTCTATTTTTTATTTCTTTTTCCTATTCTATTATTAGTTTTTCAGTATGTTTTTTCCCATTTCCACTTACCACCATCATATACATACCTGGTCCACCGTCAAATGTCAACTGATTAGCCCTTCCCGACTGTACTGTATACACTGCCAGTTTGCGGCCAGTTACATCATATATGGCTACCTCATGCTCTGCAGGTATTAATGAAGCTATTTTTACAGTCAAATTGCCTTTGCTGGGGTTGGGTGTTATTGTTATTTCATTTTCTGAGCTGTTGGCTGCTTCTGCAACTGCGCTTATGCAGGGTACAGTAGCTATTACACGCACGGCTAGTGTAGCATATGTTGTCGCACAAAAATTAGATACCGAATAACTTATCGTCACACTACCAGCTATCACACCTGTCACTACGCCCGTAGCCGACACAGTAGCTATTGCTGTATTGCTGCTGCTCCATGTACCACCTGTTGCAGTGTTTGTTAGTGTTATAGAAAGCCCAGGACATACGCTATCTGCACCTGTTATGGTACCCGCAACAGGATTTCCTAAAGATGTGATGTATATAGTTATAGTATCGGAGTAAATGCCATCCGTCACTCTCACAGTAAATGTATCCAATCCCACAAATCCCGTAAAGGGCGCATACGTAATACCCACTGGCGTCACCGTACTACCTGTTGACAACGTGCTATAGCTAGCAGCTAAAGTGCCGTTTGAGGGTAGGTCCACACCGCTCCAAGACAGTGTTTCGCCTACATTTAGATCATCTACCCTCAAAGCCGAGTCAAGGGTGGTAAATTCAACCGGGCATACGGTTACGTTGCGGCTTAGCCCGGCGGTAAAAAAAGGTGCATCACCCACTTTTATCCTCCTTACTTTATTGTTTTCATTGTCTGCTATAAACACATCTCCATCGCTCGCTCTTACAGCCACTGCTGTAGGTCTGTTTAGGCGTGCCAGCGTGGCCAGACCACCATCTCCGCTCGCACCGCTAGTACCTGTACCAGCTATAGTATTGATAATGCCTGTTGTACCTACCTTTCTTATTGCATGGTTGGTCCAGTCGCAGAAATACAAATTACCTGCATTATCCACATCTAGCCCTTCAGGGTAGTATATCCTCGCCGCTGTAGCTGGTCCGCCATCACCAGTATAGCCATAGGGCAGCCCCACAGCTCCTACTATCGTGCTTATCGTGCCCGATGTATTTATTTTCCGTATGCGATTATTGCCGTAGTCAGATATATATAGGTTACCGGCAGCATCCACATCTATCGAGTGTGGAAGGTTAAGCTTGGCCGATATTGCTGGCCCACCATCGCCTGCTGCTCCTACACCTATTAGGCCATTACCGCATATCGTCGAAATAACGCCAGATGTATTTACTTTTCTTATACATTGGTTACCTTGGTCGGCTATATACACATTACCGGCGGCATCTACTGCCACATCATACGGAGCATTAAGTTTGGCTGCTGTGGCAGCACCCCCATCTCCAGTATATCCAGATACAGTTGGTGTGCCAGCAACAGTAGTTATGATGCCACTAGTACTTATCTTCCTGATAATATTATTACCAAGATCCGCAAAATAAATATTGCCAGCAGCATCTACTTTTATACCTCCGGGAAAGTTTATAAACGCAGTAGTTGCCAAAACACCTTCATGTGCTGCCGAATAGCCAACAGCTCCTGTACCTGCTATGGTGGATATTATACCTGCGGTAGTTATTTTTCTTATTCGTTGATTAGCATTGTCGCATACATACACATTCCCTGCTGCATCTGTAGCTACACCATTGGGCTGCCTCATAGTTGCCAATGTGGCAGCGCCGCCGTCGCCTGTAAAGCTGGCAGTGCCAGTACCAGCATATGTACTCATTGTTTGGCTATAGGATACGGTAGAGGTGAGTAACGCGCCCATGGCACAGATTACCCCAAGGATATTCTTTTTCAATGATATTTTTTTCACTAAATTATGGCATATTTCTCTGTCTACAAAATGATTACTACGGCTCAATATTCCATTCACTTGCAAACGCTTGTATGTTAATAGTAGAAACCCCTAAAAATATATCCTTTTCAGGTACATCTTTAGGATCACGTTATTTACTTCTTTGTCTTTGGTCTATTTGTCTGCCGCTCTCCAGGCGCTCATGCCACCAGTCAGGTTGGCAAGGTTGGTGTAGCCCGCTGCCTCCAACCTTTGTATGGCTATCACACTTCTTATGCCCTTTTCACAGTACAGCACTACATCAGTGTCGCGGGGTATTTCCTTAGCTCTCGCAGCTAGGTCGCCCATTGGTATCAGCAGCCCGCCTATGTTATAAGTGTCATGTTCCCATGGTTCACGCACATCTATCAGCACAAATTCGTGCCCGATATCTAACCAATGTTTTAGTTGTGCAGGTGTTAGCTGATGCATAGTGACTATTGAAGTATATTGATATGTTTTAACGCTGAGTATGATCAGTTGCTGTCAGCGCCCTCCACAATTCATCCTTCAGCTGTACCAGCCCTTGGCTCGCCAGCGACGACACAAACACATGCGGAATATTGTCTGGCAGCACCTTTGTTATCTCTTGCTTCAGCTCATCGTCCAGCATTTCGCTCTTGCTTATGCCTATCACTATTTTTTTATGCAGCAGCTCTGGATTATACTCGTTCAGCTCATTTATCAGTATTTCATACTCCTTTCGGTGGTCGTCACTATCAGCAGGTACCAGCAGCAGCAGCACAGAGTTACGCTCTATGTGTCGCAGAAACCTATGTCCTAGCCCCTTTCCTTCAGCCGCGCCCTCTATTATTCCCGGTAAGTCGGCCATACAAAACGACTTATTATCTCTGTACGCCACTATACCAAGTTGTGGGGTCAATGTCGTAAACGCATAGTCGGCTATTTTAGGCTTGGCAGCACTCAGTACAGATAGCAGCGTCGATTTGCCCGCATTTGGAAAACCCACCAGTCCTACATCTGCCAGTATCTTTAGCTCCAGCACCTTCCAGCCTTCCAGCCCCATCTCGCCCGGTTGGGCATAGTCAGGTGTCTGGTTGGTTGGTGTAGCAAAGTTGGCATTACCTAGCCCGCCTCTACCACCTTTCAGCCATATCATCTCTTGCCCATCTTCCAGTATTTCAGCTTCCAGCTCTCCAGTTTCCATATCTCTGGCCACTGTGCCCAGTGGTACTTCCAGTATAATGTCTGCGCCGTCGTGTCCTGAACTGTTGTTTTTATATCCGTTCACACCGTCCTTTGCCAGTACGTTTTTGTAATAGCGCATGTGCAGCAGTGTCCACAGCTGGGCATTACCTCTTAGCTTTATATGGCCACCCCTGCCGCCGTTGCCGCCGTCAGGTCCAGCCATCGCATCCATCTTGTTTCTTTCAAAATGCACGCTTCCTGCGCCTCCTTTACCAGATCGGCAGAATATGCGGATGTGATCAACAAAATTTCCTTTTTCCACTATGTTATTGGTAACAAATACTTGTTAATGTGCTTTGTAAGTAATTTAAAAGTCTCAGGCACAGGGTTGTGCCCTGCTATGCGTTCCAGCTTGCCGTGTTCGTTGTAGTAACGGGCCACTGGCTCTGTTTTTAGGTTATATTCTTTTATCCTAGCGGTTATCACCTCTTGGTTGTCATCACTCCTGCCCGATGTTATGCCCCTGTTCACCAGTCTGGCTATCAGGTCTTCCTCTGGCACCTCTAGCGACAGCACCAGGTGTATCTGTGTATTCTTAAACTCCAGCAGTTTGTCTAGTGCCTCTGCCTGTGTGCGTGTACGCGGAAAACCGTCAAACACAAACCCACGCGCATCGGGCATTTCGTCTATTTTACTACTTATCATCCCTATCACTACCTCATCTGGCACCAGCATGCCCTGGTCCATATACTTCTTAGCTTCTACACCTAGTGTTGTTTGTCTGCTCACTTCATCGCGCAGCAGGTCGCCTGTAGCTATGTGCTGCAGTTGGTATGTTTTTACTATTTGTTCAGATTGTGTGCCTTTGCCACTGCCCGGAGGACCGAATAAGACTAAATTAAACATGTATTTAAAAATTGGTAAATGATGTTGCAAAAGTAACCATACTTGGCGAATACTCCCTAACTATTTCACACTCGCCCCAAACCACACAGGCAGCAGCGGTTTTTCACCCACTGCTGCCTGCATCATTGTGTTCATTTTTTATTCTCCTGCCTCAGTTTTCCTGGGGTTGCGCTCCAGCACCTCATCCACCATACCATATTCTTTGGCCTCAGCAGCGGTCATCCAATAGTCACGGTCGCTGTCTTTTTCCACCTTCGACATTTTTTGTCCAGAGTGGTGCGCTATTATTTCATACAGCTCTTTTTTCAGCTTCCCTATCTCACGTGCAGTTATTTCTATGTCGCTCGCCTGTCCTTCAGCACCACCCAGCGGCTGATGTATCATCACACGACTGTGTTTCAGTGCAGTACGTTTGCCCTTGCTGCCTGCACACATCAGCACTGCGGCCATCGATGCAGCTATGCCTGTACATATCGTTGATACGTCAGGGTTTATTATTTGCATCGTGTCGTAGATACCTAGTCCGGCATACACACTACCACCTGGGCTGTTCAGGTACATCTGTATATCACGCGCACGGTCAGTACTTTCCAAAAACAGCAACTGTGCCGTTACTATATTCGCCACATAGTCATTAATAGGCTCGCCTAAGAATATGATCCTGTCCATCATAAGGCGCGAAAACACATCCATCGATGCCACGTTCATCGGACGCTCCTCTATAATGTATGGGGTCAACCCCTGCGGCACTCTCAATGACGACGTATAACTATCTACAGTAAGACTGCTGATACCGTGATGCTTAATAGCATACTTACGGAATTCGTTTTGATTCATTTGTCAGATTTTATTTGATAGTAGCAAAATTCAAACCAACCTAAAGATAATGCCATAACGGCACAAAAATTCACCCACACCCATCATTTTAGCGAACTATTGACATTTATACACCACTAGCCAGCTACCAGACATAAATTAATGCCTGTAAGTAGGAGGGGATGCCACAAAAAACATTGGCGAAGTCAGTTTTTGTGACTGGGTTGTTGGTTCTGGGCAGGTGCAGCTACCTCCATTATCACAGATTATCTCACCAATTTCTCCTCCGCCACCCAAATCACCCCCATTCCCCGATAAAAACCCAAAAAGATTAAAATAGAAGTTTATTTTTGCCAAATACATACTCCAATAAGATGAAAAACACTCCATTTACAGACAAACACATTGCCCTTGGTGCTAAGATGGCGCCGTTTGCAGGGTACAACATGCCTATCTCTTACACAGGCATCAACGAAGAGCACCATTGTGTGCGAAACAACGCAGGCGTGTTTGATGTCAGTCACATGGGCGAATTTATCCTCAAAGGAGAACATGCACTCGACCTCATCCAGAGAGTGACCTCTAACGATGCCTCTAAACTAACCAATGGCAAAGCACAGTACTCTTGCCTGCCCAACAATGAAGGTGGTATCGTAGACGATCTGCTGGTGTATTGTGTAGAGCACAACAAAGTATACATGCTTGTTGTCAATGCATCAAACATAGAAAAAGACTGGAACTGGATCAGCAGCCACAACACCAACGGTGTAGAGATGCACAACGTTTCAGAAAAAACTGCACTCCTTGCCGTACAGGGCCCCAACGCTACCCAGTACATGCAGCAGCTTACAGATATGGACATCACCAACCTTAAGTATTACACCTTCACCAAGGGCGTATTTGCAGGTGTAGAAAACGTACTTGTTAGCGCTACAGGTTACACTGGTGCTGGTGGGGTAGAAATCTACTTCGAAGACCAAGACGGCGCAGCCGACAAAATATGGTCAGAGATTTTCAGAGTAGGCGGTCCACAAGGGCTAAAGCCCATAGGTCTTGCTGCCCGCGATACCCTCCGTCTCGAGAAGAGTTTC
Source organism: Sphingobacteriales bacterium (assembly GCA_027484425.1). Classification (GTDB taxonomy): domain Bacteria; phylum Bacteroidota; class Bacteroidia; order Chitinophagales; family Chitinophagaceae; genus Nemorincola. Next base: position 2,042 of record JAIXSZ010000006.1, on the reverse strand, counting down.
TGCCTTTATGGCAATGACATAGACGATACCACTAGCCCTATAGAGGCAGGTCTCGGTTGGATCACTAAGTTCACCAAAGACTTCACTGCTCGCCCCATAATAGAAAAACACAAGACCGAAGGTACTACCCGCAAGCTAGCTGGTATAGAAATGGTAGACAAAGGTATACCCCGCCATGGCTACACCGTGCAGAATGCTGCTGGCGAAGAGATAGGCGTTGTTACCTCTGGCACACAGTCGCCTAGCATGGGCAAGGCTATAGGTATGGCTTACCTCACTACTCCGCATCTGGCAGAGGGTACCGAAGTATTTGTAATGATTCGCGACAAGGGCGTAAAAGCAAAAGTGGTAAAAATGCCATTTATGTAATTGCCTATTGGGCACTTGCCTTATGTATTATTTATATTTTTTACAGTATTAACCATATCAAAAAAACACACCCCACTGGTGGGTAAATAAATACAACATGCTACCAAAATACAAACGCATACTACTAAAACTCTCTGGCGAATCGCTGATGGGCAACCGCAACTTTGGCCTGGATGCTCAGATGCTCGAACAATATGCCACAGAGATCAAGTCTATCACAGACCTCGGTGTACAGGTAGCTATAGTAATAGGCGGTGGCAACATATACCGAGGTATGAACGAAGCCGAAACTGGCATAGAGCGTGCTCAGGGCGACTATATGGGCATGCTGGCCACTGTTATCAACGGTATGGCGCTGCAGGCAGCACTAGAGAAGGCTGGGGTAAATACCCGCCTGCAAAGTGCCATAAAAATGGAGCAGATAGCCGAGCCCTACATCCGTCGCAAAGCCATCCGCCACCTAGAGAAGGGCAGGGTGGTTATTTTTGGTGCAGGCACCGGCAATCCTTATTTCACTACCGATACCGCCGGCTCACTCCGTGCCGTAGAGATAGATGCCGATGTGATACTCAAAGGCACTCGTGTAGATGGCATCTACACAGCCGACCCTGAAAAAGACCCCACTGCCACCCGCTTCGATACGCTGTCTTTTGCAGAGGTCATCAGCCAAAACCTAAAAGTAATGGATATGACCGCCTTTACCCTCTGTCAGGAAAACAACCTACCCATTATAGTGTTTGATATGAACACCACTGGCAACTTGCTCAATGTAGTAAGCGGCAAAAAAGTAGGCACACTAGTAAGCTAGTTTTTAGTGTAATATTCTTTCTATATCAAACCCATCGCAGCTCCTGTTGCGGTGGGTTTTTTAGTGTCGGTATATGGGTGCGTTGTGGTCATATTGGGTTTATTTTTCATTTCTGGTGTTTCCGGTTTGTTTCCGGTGTTTTCATGTGTTTTGACGATTAAGTGGTTGATTATCAATACTATTCACTTTTCCGGTTTGCATGCAATTGCCGGTTGGGTTTGTTTGTCTGAACCGTTGATTCATCTGATTCTTTTGATTCACATGAAGTGGGTTGATATGCTGGTGCGCTGTGGTCATATTGAATTTATATTTCATTTCCAGTTTGCCGGTTTTTTGCCGGTTATTTTTGTGTTTTTTGATGTAACTAATTGATTATCAATACTATTCACTTTTCCGGTGTGCAAGCATTTTCCGGTTGGTGTTTATCTGAACCATTGATTCATCTGATTCTATTGATTCTGTTGATTAGGGATGATATACTGGTCTTCTGTAGTCATATTGGGTTTATTGTTAATTTCCGGTTTGTTTCCGGTGATTTCATGTGTTTTTGGGGTTAACTCATTGATTATCAATACTATTCACTTTTCCGGTGTGTTGGCATTTTCCGGTTGGTGTTTGTCTGAACCACAGATTCATCTGATTGATTTGATTCTGTTGATTAGGGATGAAGTACTGGTCTTCTGTAGTCATATTGAGTTTATTATTAATTTCCGGTTTGTTTCCGGTGTTTTCATGTGTTTTTGGGGTTAACTCATTGATTATCAATACTATTCACTTTTCCGGTGTGTAGGCATTTTCCGGTTGGTGTTTGTCTGAACCACCGATTCATATGATTCTTTTGATTCTGCTGATTAGGGATGAAGTA